>JBPCKT010000120.1:0-56719 GCA_051004015.1 Pirellulaceae bacterium
CGCCGCACCTCTTCACTGCTGGGATCTTCAATTCCCTCCTTCGCCATCAACTGCTTGACGTAGGTCTCGTAGTCGTCCCCCGTGTCGCGGCGAATGATGCTCTTCATCGCCGCGTTCGCTTCCAGCGGATTCCCCTCACCAGCGAGTATGAGGACGACAAGGCGATGATCGCGCTGCTCGCCGAATACCAGGCGGAGCTGGAGCAAACGGGCCTCGCCGAGCTCGGCGCCACCGAGCTCGCGCATGGGAGCGGGCACAAATTCGCCGGCACCGCCAAATGTGGCGAGTGCCACACCAAGGCCCTGGCCGTCTGGGAGAAGACTCCCCACGCCCACGCCACCGACTCTCTCCAAAAACCTCCCAAGGAAGCCGTCACCGCACGGACCCAGATCCCCCGCCATCACGACCCGGAATGTCTCTCCTGCCACGTCACCGGCTGGGACCCGCAGAAGTTTTATCCCTACAAGTCCGGGTACCTGGGCCTGGAAAAAACTCCCCACCTCCTCCACAACGGCTGCGAAAACTGCCACGGCCCCGGCTCCGCCCACGTAGCGGCCGAATCAGGAGAAACGAAGCTCGACGAGACAGAGATCCAAAAGCTCCGCGACCAGCTTAAGCTCCCGCTCGCCGGCGGCCTCGCCGAGCGCCGCTGCGCCCAGTGCCACGACGGCGACAACGACCCCGACTTCAGCGACAAGACCTTCCAAAAGTACTGGAATCAGGTCGAGCACCTAGGGAAGGACTAACCCAGCGGCGAGCGGGGGGCGTTAGCCCCCTGATATTTCCAGACGCTGGCTTGCCTCGTGGGGTCCTGCCTTCAGGCGGCTCCGCTTTCGCCTTTCCACTCTCTGATTTCGCAGACGTGGTGCCCCGATTCATCCCCCCCGGATGGGTGTAGATTATTCAGTTTTCACACCTCCTTTCGGACTCCCTTTTGACGATTCACGTTTTCTGCAACCCCTTGCCTGCCAGCATGTTGCAAGCTGGACCGCCATGAATAATTCCATTCACGACGCGAAACCATCATTCACTCCGTGAATCCACAAAAGTAACCACTTATTCACCTCCTAGCCCCGAGTCCTTCAGCACCTCAAGCCGGAGAGTCCATCAGTCGCTGTGAAGGTCGGGGTCGGAGCCCCGCGCCCAACAGCCACGTTGGAGTCCCGCCTTCAGGCGGCCACCTGAACACGGAACACTGAAAACTGAGCCCTATCCCTGCCTGTTGAATTCAATACCCCCCGTTTCATCACGACCCACGGTATGAAAAAACGGGGTACGTGATGAATTGGGGAGTCCCTGTTTCAACACCCTGAGGGCCTATCCCCCCCGAAAGAGCGCCCACCGTAGGATGGGATTCCAATCCGTCTCGCAACGAAGAATCCGTCTCGCAACGAAGAATCGGCCCGCGACTTCGCCCAGCAAACCACAACCAGATTGGAAAAGAGCACATAAAACCCGCCACTGCGCGCGTAGCGCCATGGCGCTCTAAACAACTGTATACATTCCGGTTGGCACCGTCAAGTCCTCGCAGTCCATTTTTTGCCAAATACTTGAAAACCCTTACAGCTGACTGGCTATTTCCTGTAGAATTTCCGATTCATCGGAAAAATTGCTTGCTCGGCAGCGTCCAGATCTGGGGAGGGTTTCCCATGAGAGTCAGCCGTCAGCGTGTCCTCCTCTTCTGGGTTGCGGTCGCGGTCCAAGCACACGTTGGGGTGGCGGCTATCAGAGCGCAGGATCTTTTGGCGGATGTCCGTGCCGGCAACAAGGCGGCTCTCGATTCGATTCGGACCCTGTTCTGCCGCATGACTGTCGTTACCCCGGTTTCGCCAGTTAGTCGGAGCGAAACGTCCCCTGTGGATTATTGGCAGTCCGGCGATTCGGTTCGCATCCGTTTCGACGATGCGTTCCAAATCACCGATACGGTGCGGCACCAGGATATCAATAGGACATCGTTTATCACGCTCCGCCCCGCCAGTGAACAGCGATCCGTCTTTTCAATTCGCGCTCTCACGCCGGAGCAGTCACACGGGCGTTTCGATCCGTATGGCAGCGGCCTGCTCAAGTTGTTCGGCACGAAAGGCGCGCCGCTCACGTTGGAGTCAATCCTAAGCCAGACGCACAAGGTGAAGAAAGTCACGAAGCAACCTTTCGAAGGAGGCGAATGCATTGTTCTGGAAATGTCCGTCAAGTTCGATGCCCAATCGACAGGCAACTTTGAAATCTGGTTCGACCCCAAGGTCAACTATCTGGCGCGCAGGCTAATCGGCGACTTCACAGGTCCGTCCGATCGCCCCAAAGTTCATCGGGAGTCGCAGGTCTTGCGTTTCGTGGAAGCCGCGCCGGGAATTCATTTTCCCGTGGAGGCGGAGACGAAATTCACGAGCAACGACAAATTGACTCAGCACGACGTCGTCACCTTCTCCGATATCCTGATCAATCAGCCGCTGCCGGCAGATATTTTTGAGCTGCCCATTCCACCCAATTCCAAGGTGCTCGATGCGATTCAGGATCGAGAATATACGGTGGATGCCAGCGCCAAAGAATTTGGTATTAGTCGCCCGCTTGCCAAGGGTATGACAGCTCTCGCTGGGAAAAGTGGCCAGGCTCCTGGCAGCCCACCAAGTCCTCCTGTTGTCGCGCTAACCGCGACGACCAACGAACCGGAGCCTATCACACGCTGGATTCTGTATGGGCTGCTGCTGGTTTTGGCAATCGCGGGAGGAATCTGGTACGTCCGCCGGTTGCGGGCTTCGGCAACATCCGGGTAATGAAAGATGGGGAGCCTACTGATGCGACCGTTCTCACGCCTGGCCTGCCTTGGCCGCCGAAACGCCGGCTTTACGCTGCTGGAGCTGGTAATCGTCATCACGATTATCGGCATCCTCATTTGCCTGCTCTTGCCGGCTGTTCAGCACTCCCGCGAATCGGCGGCTAAGGTGGAGTGTCAAAACAAACTCCGGCAAATCGGCATGGCTCTGCATCTGCATCATGACGCACATCGCTGTCTTCCCCCCAAAGCACCTTCGGGAGATCCGCATGATCCCAATATCTTGCTGCAGTGGAGCGCGTTGATCTTGCCGCAACTTGAACAAGAAGGACTTTGGTCCATGTCGGTCGAGGCGTGCCGAGTTGATAAGGTCTCCATGCACAATCCGCCGCATGTAGGTTGCGTCACACCGATGGAACATTACATTTGCCCCAACGACCGGCGGCTGCGAAGTCCGCTGACGATGCCGGACGGCGACCTCGCCTCCTTCAGCTCCTACCTGGGTATCTCCGGCTCCCTGGTGGGCGCGGTCCAAATTGGTGCCAATACGTTTCAACCCGCGCCAGGTATGTTGGGACAGAAGCCAGGTCCAAACTTCGGTCAGGTTACCGACGGCCTGAGTCAGACGCTGCTGGTCGGGGAACGACCTCCGCCGGCGTCGGGCCAGGCGGGGCGCTGGTATTCGGTGTGGCGTTACGGAGGCAGCTTTCCGGGACCGGATGAGTCCATGCTCATTCCTTCGGTTAACTTCTCCCCCTCAGACCCTTGTTCCGCCGTATTTGATCCCAACAAGGGATTTGGACCAGGCCGGCTGGACAATCCTTGCGACCGCCATCATTTCTGGAGCCTGCACCCCGGCGGCGGAAACTTTCTCTTCGCCGACGGTTCGGTCCGCTTTTTCCACTATTCCGCCGCCCCCCTCATGCCCTCCCTCGCCACCCGCAGCGGCAATGAGATTGTCACCTTGCCGGAATGAGATTCTGGGACGTGTTTTTTTCCTCAACTCTCTCTCCGCGTCCTTCGCGCTTCCGCGTGATGCCACTTCAGGATTCGGAAGAGGCATCACGCGGAGGCGCAGAGACCGCCAAGGGAGAACTGGGGAACCTGCTTCCTGGGACCGCCCCCCCTACTTCCCCGCAGCCGCCAGCACCTCATCCGTGATGCTGAAGTTGGCCGAGACACTTTGCACATCGTCGTGGTCGTCGAGCAATTCCACGAGCTTGAGCACATCCTTGGCGATCTCCGGGTCGGTGACATCGACGGTATTGGTGGGGATGCGGCTGATTTGCTTCGACTCCGGCTCGATGCCGGCGGCAGTCAGGGCTTCGGCGACGGCGGTGAAGGAGTCGACCGGGCAGGTGACCAGAAACACGTCCCCTTCGTTCTTGATGTCCTCGGCTCCCGCGTCGAGGGTGACTTCCATGAGCCGCTCCTCGCCGGCTTTGGCGGCGGCGATGACGAAGACCCCCTTCCGCTCGAAGAGCCAGGAGACGCAGTTGGTGGCGCCGAGCTTGCCGCCGTAGTTTTCAAAAATCTTGCGGATTTCGGGGGCGGTGCGGTTGCGGTTGTCGGTCAGGATTTCGCACATCACGGCCACGCCGCCGGGACCGTACCCTTCGTAGATGGTCTCGTCGAGCATCTCGCTTTCCAGCTCGCCGGTCCCCTTCTTGATGTTCCGCTCGATATTCTCCTTGGGCATCGAGACCGCCTTGGCGTCGGCGATGGCGTAGCGAAGCTTGAGGTTGCTGTCCGGGTCGCCCCCTCCCATCCGGGCCGCGACGATAATTCCCCGCGCCAGCTTGCTCCAAAGCTTGGCCCGTTTGCCGTCCACCGCCGCCTTGCGGTGCGCGATGTTCGATGAATGCGAATGACCAGCCATTTCATCTCCGAGTCTCCAATACTTGTTCCCAAGCTCTGCTTGGGAACACATGTCTTCGAAGCTCCGCTTCGCGTTCCCGCCATTTGGAAGCAGAGCTTCCGGACTTGCGTTCCCAAGCGGAGCTTGGGAACGAGGTTATCCTTGCAGCTTCTTCCTCACCGCCGCCAGTTTTTCCTGGTCCCCGTCCTTCTCAAACGCAGCCGCGGCTTTCTGCCAGGCTTCCCGGGCTTTGGCCCCGTCGCCGGCTTTCAAATAGGCATCGCCCAGATGGTCCATGATCACGCCGGAGGACTCCTTCTCCGCGGCAAGCGAGAGCTCGCGCGCGGCATCAGGATACCGCCCTAGTTGATAGTACCCCCAGCCCAGGCTGTCGCGGAAGGACGGATTGCCGGGCTCTGCGGCGACCGCCCGCTCGGCCATGGAGACGCCCCGTTTCAGGTGGATTCCCCGCTCTATCCACAGGTAACCCAGGTCATTCAGGGCCCCCGCATCCTCGGGAAATTCATCCAGCACCTGCTCCAGGGTTTCCACGGCGGAGTCAAAATCCCCTAGCTTGAGGGCGACGTTCGATAGCGCCAAGCGCGTGTCGCGAATCACTTCCCGGATCGCGGAATTCTTGAAATTGTCGCCATTCCGGACCAGCAGCTCTTCGTAGGACCGCTGGGCACTGGCGAAGTCGCTCGCGCGATAATAAACCCAGGCCAGCCGGCTTTCATACAGCGGATTGGCCGGGTCGATCTCCACAGCTCGCTTCGCCGCCTTAATGGCCTCTCCATCTTCTTTGGCCATGGCCAGCGCGCCGGCCAGGAAATATTGCACCAGGGCCGCGCGGTCGGGAAGCAACTTGTCGTCCGCGATTTTCTGCAAGACCTTGGCCGCACGGGCGTGCTCGTCGTTTCCCAAAAGACCTAGTCCCCACGCCAAAAAGACCTCCCCTCTTTTCTCCGCGTTCTCAGCGACCTCCGCGGTAAAAAACTCTTCAGCCGCGTCGTACTGCTTTCCCTCGAGCGCCAGCAGCCCCGCGGCGAGAATCGCTCCCGGCAGCCTTTTGTCCGCGGGTTCCTTAAGGCGGCGGCGGGCCGCGCTGATGATCTTGCCGAGCAACTCCTGATCGCCGGCGATCGCTTCCGCGGGCTCGCGCAGCGAGTCGAGCGAAACCGACCGGCTGACCGCGGGCCCGGCGATTTCCAGTAGCTTCTCGGCGCTCCCTTGCCGGCGGTAAAGTTCACAGAGCCGCTGCCGGACTTCACTGCGGGGCCTCTCGGCCAGCGCTTGCTGATAAAACTTCTCTGCCTCCGCCAGGTCGCCTGCCTCCAGGAGCTCTTCCGCCAGGTAGAAGCGGAGCGTGCTGTTTTTATCATCCAGGGCGAGCAGTTCCCGGAGCCGTTTGATGACTTCGGCCTTGGCGGCTTTCGCGTCGCTTGCTCCCTCGGTCAGCAACTTGGAAAGCAGACCATACGGCTCGGTGCCCCCCGCGGTGGATTTCGACGCAAAATACTCGCCGAGCCTGAGCAACGCCGCATCGCGGTTCTTTTTGGCCGCTTCCACCCGCGCCAGGCGGAGCGCCAGTAGCGGCTTATCCGGGGAAGTTCCTTCGGACCTGGCGAAGAGTGCTGCCGCCTCGTCATGCCGGCCAGCGGCCAGATAGCTCTCCGCCAGAAGCTGCCAGGTTTCCTCGGGCTTGCCGAGCAGCGTCTTGGTAGCCTGCTCCCCCAGCGGGACGGCTGGGTCTAGGAGTAGCTTGTGTACTCTGGCGAACGCCGTTGCGGATTGCTGATAGTCGCCGGAGAGGAAGTAGAGGCGGCCTAACTCGAACTGCACCAGCGCGCCTCCCAAATCTTCAATCTTCTCGCCACCGCCGGGCTGCTGGGAGACTGCCTGCTCATAGAGGCTCGCCGCCCTCGCCCACGCGCGCTGCTCCGTGAGCCGCAGCGCCAGCCGGCGAAGCAGGATGGGATCCAGCGGCGCTTTGCCGCGCGCGAGGAGCGCATAGCGGGCGGCCTCGTCTTCTCTCTTGAGCTCAAAGGCGAGCGGCACGATTTCTTGCAGCGCCGCCGCTGCCCGCGGATCCCAGCGCCAGGCCCGCTGAAAGCAGCGGAGCGCCCCGGCGTAATCCTCTCGCTGCTGCAAGACGCGGCCTTGAGCAAACCAGGCGGTCGCGGTGACACGATCTTGGTCGTCTTCCGAGCGGAGTTTTGAGGGAGCGAGCTTTTCGGGGAGCGGCTCGGACGGAGAATTAGCGTCTGACTTCGGCTGCGCGGCTGCGAGAGAGAACGAGCAGCAGATGTTGAACAGAAGGAAACAGAGGGAACGAAGGATGGAAGGGGAGGGGAGTTTGATGGTCATGTTTCCCCACCTGCTTTTCGCAGTTCTGGGCAGGCTGGAAGCCTACCCCACCTTAGCGCGGCTTCTTCTTGACGAAGCCCTTGGCCGGGCTCTTCTTTTCCAGCCGATGGGGTTCTTCTTTCTTCTTGGGCGCGGGGGGGGACGGCTTGTCCTTCGCCTTTTTGCCGGCGTCGTCGTGGTGCGACTTATCGGCGTGCTTTTCGCTGCTGGGTTTCGACGGCTTGGCGTGCTCCTTGGCTTCCTTGGCGGCGGCGTGCGACTCCTTGGAAGGCTGCGAAGGCCGCATTTCGGACATCTTCGCGCCGCGGGACTGCGAGCGCTGCTTGTCGGCCACCGCCTTGGCAGCCGCTTCTTCCAGCTTGGCCGTCCGCTGCGACAGCCGCTCCTTGTAGCCATCGTCAATTTCGGCCAGGATGCCGCGCAGCTTGGAAGACCCCGGAGAGGCATAAAAGTCAGCCGCAATCTGCTGGAGCAGCGAGCCGAATTCCACCCCCTTGTTCTTGGGAATGGCCCGCTCCAAACCGGGGACCTGCCTCTTGTCCGCTTCCTGCTCGCTGATGACGCCGACCGCGTACAGGACTTCGATGGCTCCTTCGCTCACGGGAATTGAATGGCCGGCCAGAGCGTTCTGGGCGACGTACGCCCGCACGAACGGGCTGGCCCCCTGGATTTTCTCCAGGTCTTTCTCGGCCTTCCCCAGGTTCTGCTTGCGGAGTGCTTCGATGTCGAACGAATAGCCCGCCTCGAACACCGATTGCAGGGCCTTCTTGATGCGCTGCCCCGCTCCGGCGGAGTCGGGGATTCCGGCCATCACCTCGGCCAGCTCGGATACGGTCGTCACCCGGATTTCATTCCAGTCGAAGTACATCTCCTTCAGCCGAGCGAAGGCCTCGTCCGCCGCCTCATAGCGGGCGTTCTCCAGACAACAGGCGTAGAGCAGGTGCTCCAGCGCCGTGCGATCCGCGGGAGGGACCACCGCCTTGTAGTGCTTCTTGAGGACTTTGTGGACTTTGGTAAGTTGTGCAGAGCGGTTGGTGTTCGTCATGCCAGGGTGCTTTAGCGGGGGAAAGGCAAATACAAGTTAGGCCACGGATGAAACACGGAATTTCACGCAAGAGGCAGAAGAGGATGGCAGAATAATGAGGGGCAGAATAATGAAGCAAAGGAGATTGGTGTTTTCTTATCCGTGTTTAGTCCGTGTTCCATCCGTGGCTCATTTATCATCGTCTTCTTCATCCACGGTCGTGGCGTCCAGCATTTCCTCTTCTTCGGCCTCGCCGTCCTCCATTTCCACCGGGGGTGGTGGCGGCTTGGGAAGCACTTCGGCCAGAATGCGGGCGACTTCCAGCGAGTTCTTCACTCCCTTGTCAATCTCGAACACCAGGCGCGGCGTGTAGCGCGTGTCGATCCGGTCGGCAATGCGGCTTTGCAGGAAACCGGCGGAGTTTTGCAGGCCCAGCAAGCTCAACTTCTCTTGCTTGGCATCCCCCATGACGGAGACGTGGATCTTGGCCGACTTCATGTCGCCCGAAAGTTCCACCATCGTGACCGTGACGTTCTTGACGCGCGGATCCCTCACCTCGGTGAGGATGGCCATGCTAACCACCTCGCGGATGGCTTCGGCGGCTTTGAGAACGCGGCGGGAGGACATATTAGTTAAAGCGTGCGGGCCACTTCCTCGATCTTGTACGCCTCCAGCATGTCCCCTTCCTTGATGTCGTTGAAGTTCGCCAGCTTGATGCCGCATTCCATGCCGCGGGCGACCTCCTTGGCATCATCCTTCTCCCGTTTCAGCGATTCCATGGCGTAGTCGCCGATGGTGCGGCTGTCGCGGTTGATGCGGATGCGGCAGCCGCGCTCGATGCTTCCTTGAATGACCTGGCAACCCGCCACGCTGCCGACGCGGCTGATGGTGAAGACCTGCTTGACCAGGGCCCGGCCGACTTCGATGACCCGCTCCTCGGGCTTGAGCTTTCCTTCCAGAATCGCCTTGATGTCGTCCGTGACCTTGTAAATGATGTCGTAGCGGCGAATTTCCACCTGCCGCTCTTCCGCCAGGTTCCGGGCCGTCTCATCCGGGATGACATTAAAGCCGACGATGACCGCGGCGGAGGCGTGGGCCAAAGTGACATCCGCTACCGTGATCCCGCCGACGCTGGCCTGCAGCACCTTGATCTTTACCTCGGGGTGATCCAGCTTGCCCAGCTCGTTGAGGATGGCCTCGATGGAGCCGCGAACGTCCGCCCGAATGATGAGGTTGAGCGTGGAGACATCTTCGCTCGTACCCAGCTTCCCCTCGGCCAGCCGCTGCTGGAAATCCTCGAAGGAAACCTTGGTGGAGCTGCCGGACAGGGATTCCTGCCGAGTGTCTCCGGCCCGCTGCGCGGCCAGGTCTCGGGCTTCGGTAATGTCCTGCAGCACATAGAACTTCTCGCCGGCCTGCGGGGCCACGTCGAGCCCCGTGATGTTGACCGGCACGGAAGGCCCGGCTGACTTCACCTTCACGCGCGGGCGGAGCGTGTCGTACATCGCCTTCACGCGGCCATGGGCGGCGCCGCAAACCACCACGTCGCCATCCTTGAGGGTGCCGTTTTGCACCATGAACTTGGCGATGACGCCGCGGCCCGATTCCTGCTCGGCCTCCAGGCAAGTGCCCATCGCATCGCGGTCGGGGTTGGCTTTGTATTCGTGCAGCTCGGCGGTGACGAGCAGCGTTTCGAGCAGGTTGTCCAGCCCTTCGCCCGTCATGGCGCTGGTGCGAATGACTTCCACGTCGCCGCTCCATTCGCTGGGGAGCAGGCCGGCCGTCGCCAACTGCTGCAGGACCTTTTGCTGATCCGAGCCAGGCAAGTCCACCTTGTTCATGGCGACGACAATCGGCACCTCAGCCGCCTTGGCATGGCTGAGAGCTTCTTCCGTCTGCGGCATCACGCCGTCATCCGCGGCGACGACGAGCACGGCAATGTCCGTGACGTTGGCTCCGCGGGCTCGCATTTCGGTGAACGCCTCGTGGCCCGGCGTATCGACGAAGGCCACATGACGGCCATCCTTGGTGACAATGTTGTAAGCCCGGATGTGCTGCGTAATGCCCCCCGCTTCGCCGGAAACCACGTTGATGCCGATGATCTTGTCGAGGAGCGACGTTTTCCCGTGATCGACGTGTCCCAGAAACGTGACAATCGGCGGCCGCGGCTGGAGCTTCTCGGGCGCGTCCTCCTGCTGGAAGCGGCTGAGAACTCGCTCCTCCAGGGATTCCGGCTGCTTGAACTCGAGGTCCAGACCCAGCTCAGCCGCCACCAACTCGACCATGTCATTGGGGATCTGAAAGCTCATGGCGTTAGCGGGGAGCATGACCGCCAAGGCATTCAGCGCCTTCAAGACCTGTCCCGCGCCGACACCGGCGGCTTCCGAAAAGGACCGCAGTGTCACTGGCAGGATAATCGAGATTTTGTCCTTTCGCGGAGCCGCGGTGCTGCCGTGCAGCTTGCTGCGGACGAGCGTTCGCCGCGAGCGGCGGCGGCCACCTTCCTCCTCTTCTCCGGGCCGCACTTCTCCTTTGGCTTTCGTCTTGCGGGTCTTGCGGACGTCCGCCATGCCGACCAGATCTTCTTCGCCGGCCTTCCCCTTCTTCTTTCCGGGCTTGAGGGCGGAGGCGCCGGGGCCGGCCACTCCCTTCTTCTTATCCGCGTCGAGCTTGGCTTCATGCTGCTTCTTGAGATTCTCCGTAATCTTATGCAGCGGCGAGCTGCTCCCCTTTTTGATGACATCCGTGGGGAGGCGGATGACCGGCTTCTGCGCTTTGGGTTCCGATTTGGCCGTGGGAGTCGGCTGCTTCACCTCCGGCATCTCAGCGAAGCGGACGCCGGAAACTCGCCGCGGTCCGGGCTTGGTAGGCGCATCGCTGTCTGGCTTCTTTTCGTCGCCCGCTTTCTTGGCTTTCGTGTCGTTTATCACGCGAATGCCACGGCCGCGGCCGGGACTGAGCGCATCGCCGCGCTGCGGGGCCATCTCGCCTGTGGAAGGCGCCGAGCGTTTGTTCCCTACTGTAATCGTCTGCCGGACTTTCGGTGGCGGCTCGGCAACGGCCACGGCGGATTCGGACGATGCGGATCGAGCGGACGGCGAGACGACAGTATCCTCGATGTCAAGATCCGTCTCTTTCGCTTTGGCAACGACCGTCGGCGGCGCTGCATCAACCAGGGGCGCATGCTCCGCGACGACTGTGGGGGCAACCACCGGCTGGTGCGCCGGTTTCGCCCGCAGGGGCGAGGCCCGTTGCGGCGGAGGAGGAGGCGGAGGGAGCGATACGTGTCCGCTGACGGGGCGGGAAAGAACGTCCGCGGTTTTTACCAGGCTGACGGGAGCCGCGGCCTGCTTGGCTGCACCGGCGTCCAGAAATGCCTTCAGCTTGACTTCTTCGTCGTCTTCCAGGCTAGCCAGCGCGGAACCCTTGCCCTGAATCCCCGCCTTTGTGCAGAGCTCCACGAGCTTCTTACCATCGATGTTCAACTCTTTCGCTAACGAGTAAATCCGCTTGGGCACGCTGGCCCTCCTTTTTGGTCGCGCGCCTCACCCAGAGACATTGTTTCGCCGCGCGAGCTGGCTAGTAACTGATTAATTCATGACCGAAGTCTCCTTTGCCAACGAAGGCCTCTCCACGAGGAAAAGCATTTGCCAGCCTGGCCGGCCTCATCCCGCAATCGCAGGACACAGTGCCGACAAGTACGAAAACCCTGCGCTGGACGCCGCTTGTGCCTATCGGCCAGAGCTAGAGTGACCCATTAATTTACCGCAGAAGGGCCGGCAATGCTAGTTGGGGTCCGCTGGCCCGCACCTTTGGGTTCCGAATAGCGGATTGCGAGCCCAAGAGCGCTGCATCGCAAGCGGTTTCTGAGGTTGAATTGGGGAGCGGTCGTCCCTTGGCGAACGGCCGCTTAGGGCGTTTCGAGATGAGTTTGGCAAGAAGGAAGGTGGACGCCAATAGTCGTATCAGTCTGGGAAGACTTCTTCCAAGAGCGCGTGACGGCCATCGCCTGACAATTGATTCCAAAAATGCTGAACAGGAGAGTTATTCTTAACGTGACCGGAAAAGTGTTTGAGAAGATATTTTCGTGCATCTTTGTTTTTTGGCCTGCTCTTTCCTGCGTCACGAAGACGCTTTCTTTCTTTGCTCCAAAAGTCCTTCAGCAGCCCGAATGTCTCCTGCTCCAGCTTTTCAAATTGTTGCTCAAAATAGCGGGTTACGGTCGCCCGAGCTGTGGCAACAGGCGAATCCTCGCCCTCATCGTATTGACAATCACACGAAATGGCTTGTCCTCCACAGCGCGGACATCGTTCGACATCACAACCTTGAACGTGGATTTGGCCTTTCACGACTCCGCAGTCGTGGCAGGGCAATTTGTCCGCGCCCCAGTCATCATTCTCATTGCCATAGGGAATGCGATTGAACGACCGCCCGTTGATGATGAAAGTCCTCTGCTGTTGGGCTTGCGTGATGCGTTCCGGCCATCCTTCCGCCACTTCGACACCATTGTGAATAACCATGTTTCGTCCCATTCTTATCCCTCCATCGTAGGCCACTGCGCGATGTAATTGGTGCCCTTTTGCGTCAGTTTGTACAGTTGCTGAGTAAGACCGCCAACAGTCCTTGCCTGCCCGCTGTCCTGCAGCAGCCCATCTTCGATTATGCACGAAAGCATGATCTCCATGTCGCTAAACCACCAAAATCCATCGAGCTTCCTGTCCTTAATGAAAGTGCGAATGACCCTTTGTTCCAGGTCGCCATATCGGCTGTTTACCAGCAGCAAGTTCAGCTTGTAAAGCTGCATTGCCTTGCGGTCGATTTGTTGATTGTCGTACCGGGTATGACACGTCGGACAAAGGCCGATGAGGTTCTCGAACTTGTGTTCTTTGCACTTGGACCATGGCACAATATGGGCAAGTTCCACAGGCGGCTGTCGGCATGTAGGAATTGCGCACCGATGTCCGCACTCAATAAGGACCGCTCGTTCGAGGTTAGCAGGAATGTCCGGTCGTCTTGCCATCAGACATCTCAATTATACCTTGCCGTCCTGAAAATTGGGTTTTCAGCCCTGCCAAATTGGCTCGGCAGGCCTCCAAGAGCTGGCCATCTTCCGCGTCCCATATGTCTTGGTCGGCCCAGCCGGAAATGTTCGCCACAAGCTGGCCAAGACGCCAATCGGGGTAATGCATGGACAGCTCGACAATCGCAGCCAGCAATTCGGTGCGAGCTTCGGCGTTCATAGAACTCTCCTGGTTCAAATCTACGTTGGCGGAGCCTCCTCATTAGCAGTCGGAGCTGCCGAGGAGTCCGCTGCCGGTGCTTCCGGCGGCGCCGCAGGGGGTGCTGGCGGGTTCGCCGCTGCCTGGGCCGCGGCTGCTGCGGCTTCTTTCGCGACTTTGGACGCTTGCGCCGAAGCGGCGGCATCCTCCTGCCGTTTGCGATATTTCTCCTCCGCGGCGGCCTTTTCGGCTTCCAAAGCAAGGGCTTCCGCCTGATTCGTAATCACATCGACTTGCTCCTCGGTCAGGCTCCCCATCTCCATCAGGGCATCGGGCTCGATGACCGACAGGTCGTCGTAGGAGAGATAGCCTTGCTCCACCAGCTTTTGGGCCGTCTCTTCCGTCATCCCTTCAATCTGCGAGAAACCAGTGACTGCCCGATCGATCTGTTCCTCGAGCTCCTCATTGGTCATGATCTCGATGTCCCAGCCGCACAGCTTGCTGGCGAGACGCACATTTTGCCCCTTGCGGCCGATGGCGAGCGACAACTGATCCTCGCGGACCAGCACGATGGCCCGGCCGATCATGTCGCACAGCAGCACCTGGTCCACTTCCGCCGGTTGCAGGGCGGCGCGGATCAGCGTTTCGGCGTCGTCGCTCCAGCGGACGATGTCAATCCGCTCCCCCGCCAATTCATCGACGATGTTCTTGATGCGATTGCCGCGGACGCCGACGCAGGCCCCCACGCAGTCCACGCGGGCATCGCTGCTGCTCACCGCCACCTTGCTGCGATGAGCCGGCTCGCGGGCAATGGCGTTCACCATGATCACCCCGTCCGCAATCTCGGGAATCTCCTGCTCGAACAAGCGCTGCACGAACTGCGGCTTGGTGCGGCTGAGAACGACCTTCACGCGGCTGCCGGCGGGCTTGACCTCGAAGATGATGGCCCGCACCCGCTCGTTGGGATGATGGGATTCGCCGGGAATCTGTTCGCTGCGGGGCAAGATCGCCTCCAGCGTGCCCAGCGAAACGATGGTTGCTCCCCCTTCGGCCCGGGTGACCACGCCGTTAATCAGCGTCCCCACCTGCTCGCCATACTCCCCCAGCAATTGATCCCGCTCCGCCTCGCGGATTTTCTGGATGATGACCTGCTTGGCGGTCTGGGCCCCAATGCGGCCGCTGATCTCCTCGGGATCGAGCACGGTGCCATCATGGGTGCCGGACATCACGCCCGTCTCCCGGTCGATGCGAATCTGCACGTCGGAAAGTTCGCCGTAGTGCTTCTTGGCCGCGGTCACCAGCGCGGTTTCAATCGCCTGGAAGACAAGCTCCTTGTCGATGCTTTTGTCCCGATGGACGGAATCGACGATACGCAACATTTCGCTGGGGTTCATGGTTTCGCTCTTTCTGCCTCCCTCTCCCTCTGGGAGAGGGCCGGGGCGAGGGTCAAATTGGTTGTCAGATTGTTCAGATTTTGCTGCTCACGCTCATTCGTTCGCCACTTTCCGCATCAAACCAATGTTCCTTTCCTGGTGAAATTTCGACGAATACGTTTTCGCCGCGTTGAAAATCTACCCTGCCGGCAACGCGGCTGAGCCAGGTTACTTTTTCTGTCTCTCCGTCTCGGGGCTCCAGGTCCACTTCCGCCACGGTATGCGATCCAAGCCACTGAACTCCGGTCACGATACCATGGAGCGTCCCCGTGCTTTTGTTTTCTCGCCTCAACACTACATCCTCGGGTCGCACTCCTAGCACATTCCGCTTTCCGCTTTCCGCTTTCCGCTCTTCCCAATTCATCCCCTCGCCAAAAAACCCCGCCACAAATCGATTTCTTGGCTGGTCATAAATCTCGGCCGGCGTTCCAACCTGCTCAATCTTTCCCGCCCTGATCACCGCAATCCGCTCCCCCAGCGACATCGCCTCCGCCTGGTCGTGCGTCACATACACCGTCGTCACCTTCAGCCGCCGCTGCAACTCCTTCAGTTGTTGCCGCAGCTCGCTCCGCAAAGGCGGGTCGAGGCTCGACAGCGGCTCATCCAGCAACAATGCCGCAGGCTGCCGAACTAAAGCCCGCCCCAGCGCCACCCGCTGCTGCTCCCCGCCCGACAACTCCCCCGGCTTGCGAGCCAGCAGGTGCTGGATTCCAAGCAGGTGAGCCGTCTCGCCAATCTTGTTCCTTATTCCTTGTTCATCTTCCCTCACCACCACAATTCCGTGCGTGAATCGCTGCGGCCAGTCCACCAGCGACTTGATGCCGCTCATCCAACTCCGCCGCGTCCGTGAACCAAACGCCAAATTCTCTTCCACGCTCAAGTGCTCATAGAGCCCCAGCCCCTGGAACACCATCGCCACATTCCGATCCCGCGGCGGCAATTTCGTCACTTCCCGCCCGTCGATCCAAACCGAACCGCTCGTGGCCTCGTCCAACCCGGCGACAACCCGCAGCGTGGTCGTCTTTCCCGACCCGCTCGGCCCCACCAGGACCAAAAGCTCCCCTTCACGAACCGCCAGGTCCAACCCGTCCACCCCCTTGCCGCCCCCCGGAAAGACCCTGGAAATCCCGCGTAGTTCGATACCGGCCATGCCGTCATCTCTCAAACCCGAAGCGCTAGCGAGGGAGTACGTCCCCCCGTAGCGATTCCGAAACCTTCCGCCCAGACAACAAAAAACGCGACCTACCCTAACGAGCAGCTCGCGCCGAAAATGGCTCGAATACTGTGACCAACCACGACTTACGAGCGATGCCCGCCAGCCATGAGGAAAGGATATCTCTCTAGGAGAAAAGTGTCAAGGTTGGGAGAAAAGTGGTAGTGATACCGTTTGGCCGAAATGCCAAATCCTTGGGCGGATACGGGGCGGATGCTGAAGAGTAAGGCGGATTGCGGGGCAGAGTCCAATGCATAGAAACCGTACGGTACTAACCTTCTCATCGTAGGATGGGACTCCAGTCCCGTCCGCCCCATCCACTACACCATCTGCAATGAGGTCGGGACAGGAGTCCCATCCTACGAGTTACAGCAATTCCTCAATCGCCTTCCCGCTATTCAATATCGCCGTCGGTCGGCCGGTGAAGTCGATGAGCGACGAATCCGGGTCGATGCCGAGGTGCCGGTAGATGGTGGCGAGTAGGTCTTGCGGCGTCAGCGGCCGCTCGGTGGGATACTCCGCTTTGGAGGTCGTTGCGCCGATAACCTGTCCCGTCTTCCAACCGCCGCCGGCGACGAGGGCCGCCTGAGCCTGCGGCCAGTGGTCCCGGCCGATGCAGCCGTTGGCGGTGTTGATGCGAGGGGTGCGGCCGAATTCTCCCACGGCCACGACGGCGATTTTCTTGGCCAGGCCCCGCTCCTGAATATCCTCAATCAGCGTGGTCAGCGCCGGGTCCATGTCCGTGGCCCGAATCCGCATTCCCTTCGCCATATCCCAGCCCGGCTGGGCGTTGGCGTGATCGTCCCAACTGAAATACAGCGGCATGCCGGCTTTGGGGGCGAGGGCATCGATGCTGATGACGCCGGCTCCGGCTTCGGCCAGACGGCGAGCGAGCAGACAGCTTTGTCCCCACAGCGTCCGGCCGTAGCGGTCGCGAAGCGACGCCGGCTCTTTCTCCAAATCGAATGCAGCCGCGACTTGGGTGCTGCTCAAGAGTTGAAAAGCCTGCTGATGGAATTTGTCGATCCCCTCCATGGAGCCGGAGGCGTCGAGCGTCCGCCGAAAGCCGTCGAACTGCGAGAGCAGCCCGTGCCGGTCCCCCAGTCGCGAACCGTTGAGCCCGCCATCGACGCTCAGGTTCGGCGGCTTGTACCCCGCCGCCGTCGGGTCGCCGGAATTGAAGGCATTGTGACTGACACCCAAATAGTTGGGCCGCGTCATGAACGGCTTATTCGGAATGCCGATGTACGGCGGCAGGCCACCGGCGGAAACGCCCCGCAGGCGGCTGGTCACCATGCCGAAATCGGGATGCTCGCTGAAGGCGGTCGAGGTCGGGTCCGCCTTGGCCGGCGTCTTCCCCGTCAGCACCTCAATCGAGCCGTCGTTGTGGGAAGCCATCTCATGATGCAGCGAGCGAATCAGAGCATACTTGTCCGCAATCTTCGCCAGTTGCGGAAACAGCTCGCAGATATCGATGCCGGGGACGTTCGTGCTGATGGGCCGAAACGGTCCACGGAACTCCACCGGCGCATCCGGCTTCATGTCCCAAGTTTCAAGCTGACTCGGCCCGCCCCACATCCAGAACAGGATGACTGCCGTATCCCTGGCTGAGTTATCTTTCCCTGCTGCTTTTCGTGCCGCCACGAGTTGAGCCGCCGTCAAGCCACCGAGCGCGAGGACGCCCGCCCGCAAAAACTCGCGGCGAGAGGCAGGACCGGGGCAGGGGAGGGGAATACGCATAAGCGATAGTTTACCTGAATTGGCCGATAGATGCCTATCCATTTTCTTGCCGAACATTTTCTTGACACCATTGAAAAAGAAATGGCAAGAAAATAGTTGGCAAGAAAATGAAAGCAGAGAATCAGTGTTTCTTCCAGATGCTAATCGTCTTGTCCCCTCCGCCCGCGGCAATGAACTTGCCGTCGCTCGAGACGGCCAGCCCCAGCACTTCCCCCGGATGCTTGAGCGAACCAACCCGCTTTTGCGAAACGACGTCCCAGATGGCAATCTCCGTCGGCCGGTTCCATTCCCCAGCGGCGACGAGAAGTTGTTTGCTGTCGGCAGTGAAAACGACGGACCAGGCATCGTCGGCTTTGGATTCCAGCGTGGCGAGTTCATTCCAGTCGTCCGTTTGCCAGAGCTTGGCGCTGCCGTAGCGGAGGCCCGCGGCCAGGTACTTGCCATCGGGTGAGACAGCCACCGAGCGAACCTCGGCTTTCGTGGCGACGAGGTTTTTCAGCAGTTTGCCGTCGCTGGTGGACCAGATTTTCACAGTGCCGTCCGAGCTGCCGGAGATGAGCCGATTTTTCCTAGGCTCCAAGGCCAACGAGTTCACCCAGGACTTGTGGCCGGACAGTGTCTGTTCGCACTTGCCAGACATGACGCTCCAGAATTTGATCGTCCCATCGACGCTTCCCGTGGCCAAAGTTTCGTCCGACAAATAGGCCAGGCACAGCACCGGTCCGCGGTGTCCCTTCAGCGTATGGATCACAGCCTGGCGATGCAGGTCCCAGATAATTGCCGTCCCGTCGTGGCTTGCGGTCGCCAGGTGGTTTTGGAACGGCGAGAAAGCAACGGCAGTGACGCAGTCGTCGTGCGATTGTAGTTTGGCCGTTGATGCCCCTGATTTCATTTTGAATACGCTGACGGAACCATCGGACAATCCAGCCGCGAACAGGTCGCCATCGGCCCCGAAAGCCACACCGCCGACCCAGCCCGAGACCGAGATTTGGATTGGATCCTTTTCCTTCTTCTCGCGCAGCGGCATCAGATGTCCCCAGGAGAGCAAATGCGGGTCCTTCGGCAGCGGCGCGGTGGGCTTGAGAACTCCCGCCATCACCAGCGTGCCGACCTGAAAATAAACAGCGTCTGCGTCGGACGTGCTGCCGGGGAAATGTCCAAAGCCGCCGTCAACATTGCGGCAGGAAAGGGCCCACTCGGCGGCCTTGGCGATGGCCTTCTGACAATTCTCTCGCCCGGCCCCTTCATGGCGGAGCGTGAAGACGGCATCAAACGTCGCATGGCGGTCGCGCGACGGCAGGTTGAGCAGCCAACTGCCGTTCTTGTTCTGGTCCCGGAGAACGCGAGTGACGATTTGCGCGGCCTTCGGCGTCGGCTCGCCAACCAGGCTGTAGTAGTGCGAGGCATGAAAGGTCGCCGCGACGTGGTCGTTGAGATACCCCTCGTCATCTGGAATCATCAGCGCCCGGATGGACCGGTCCGCCTGCTCGGGAATCGGCTTCCCCGCGCAGAGATACGCCAGCGGAAAAAAACTGGTGCTATAAGCCGGCAGCGTTTTGTAATCCTGCTTGAGGATTTCCTCGAACACCGGCAGCGGATCATGTTTTGGTTTCACACCCAGCGCGTGCAATGCCACGAGCGCCTGCGTCGTGTTGTAAACCTTCCCCTGCGGCGAAGCCGGATCGACTGTTCCTGCCACGTTCACAAACTCGCCACTCTCCCTCTGCCGCGCCAGCAAAAACTCAATGGTCTGCTCCTCATGCGGCAACTCCCAGCCAAACGTCTTATGGATCGTGCAGGCATACGTCACTGCCGCCAGGTCGCTATAGGCGCTGTCCGACATGCCCAAATACTCCGGATCCACCCCCGGCTGAAAGGAGCCGTCGGGCCTGGCCGTTTGGGCGTAAAAATCCTTCAGACCCGCCAGAATCGCCGCTTCGTCCACGCCTGGCGGCTCCGCGGCAGGGCAGGGGAGTGCCAGCAGGCAGGGGAGGAGAATCGCCAGGGCCGAAGGTCGAGCGGGGCTGATGTTCATGGCAATTAGTCCTGAGTCAACGGGCGC
Organism: Pirellulaceae bacterium; assembly: GCA_051004015.1. GTDB lineage: Bacteria > Planctomycetota > Planctomycetia > Pirellulales > Pirellulaceae > SXOA01. Next base: position 19,687 of record JBPCKT010000120.1, read on the forward strand.
AATCGCCGCGGCAGTGGCCACGGCGCCACCCCCCTGAAAGAGCGTAGTTATTCACGTATTCATGTGTTTTGTAATCGGGACTTACGTCAATTCACATTTTTCTAAAACATATACTATTCATCACTTACGTATGATTCACTCGCCGTAAGTTGATTCATTCACGCTAAAGTTGATTCATCAAGGCAGGCCGTCAGTGTAGGCCGTCTTTCCAAGACGGCCAGGAGTGAGTATCGCACTGGTGCAAAGTTCCTTTCCCGCCAAACGCCCCTCGCCAGCCGCGGAGTCCACTCCCAGCCGCCCCGGAGGGTCGGCCTACATTCGCATCCTAGGGATGGCCTGGTGCCACAGTCAACAACTCTGGACAATTTTGTGACAAATAGTTTCCGAGGAAAACACTTGACACGGTCCCCCCGCGCCTGTCGTTTTGACGGCCCCCAGGAAGCGGCAGTATACTGGTTCCATGAGCGCCGTCAAAAAGCGGGAACTGATTTCGGTCGAAGACTATCTCGCGGGGGAGTTGCGCTCTCAGGTCAAGCACGAGTACCTGGGAGGCCTCGCGTACGCGATGGCGGGCGCTCGGAACGCGCACAACATCATCGCGACGAACCTGATTGTCGCCTTGGGTGCTCGCCTGAAAGACAAGCCGTGCCAGCCGTTCAACTCCGACACCAAGATTCGGGTCCGCCTGCCGACACATCACCGCTTCTATTACCCCGATGCTTCCGTAATTTGCCGCCCCAACCCGCAGGACGACTCGTTCCAGGATGAGCCGGCAGTCATCTTCGAGGTCCTCTCCCAGGCCACCCGGCGAATCGACGAAGGAGAAAAGCGAGACGCCTATCAGACGATTCCCTCGCTCCAGGTCTACGCCCTCGTCGAGCAAGAAACAGCCGCCGTTGTCGTCTATCGCCGCGGCGAGCAAGGCTTTGTGCGCGAGGATTATGAAGGGCTCGCGGCAGTCTTGCCACTCTCGGAAATCGAAACGGAACTGCCGCTGGCGGAGATTTACAAGCGGGTTGAGTTCAGTGCGGAGCAGGACTAGGATGCTCACAATGTGCTGACCCGGCTCCGCAAAATTCTCTCGCTTTTTGCAGGCGATTTATGAGACAGTATCTCTCGGTCTGGCTGGTGTTGTTCTGTGGCGCGAGCGTTGTTATCGCGGCTGAGGAGCCGGCGAAAAAAGCGGAGCGTCCCAAGGCTCCCTCGGGATTCCAGTGGCAGGAATTGGAGGGAATGGGAGGTTCGGTCTTGCTCCCCATGGGTTGGTTCTTTTCCAAAAATTCCACCAAAGATTCCGTGGTTTGCCGGGTCACTCAAGAAGACGCCACCCAGGGGAGCTTTCTTACCGGGCTGACGGTGAACGTCATCCGCGACGTGAAGGCGAAGGCCAAGGCCGATCCTTTCATGTATTCCGCATTTTATGTGGACAGTTACAGAAAGGGGGCCAAGACGTTTGGCGATCCGAAAGTCGACACGGCGGACGGCTTCGACCGACTTGTCTGCGACGTAGAAAAGGAAATCCCCGGAGCCGCCAAGGGGGTTGTGTTTCACGTCCGGCTGATGACGCTGGCCAATAAGGAAACGGACACGCTCTATGTAATCACCTTTGGATCGCCGAAAGACCAGTGGGAGAAAGCCTGGAAGATCGGCGAGCCAGTGCTCGCAAGCCTGACGCTTCCCCCCGCTCCTCCGGCAGCGGAAGTCAACGCCATCCGTTTGCTTGTTCCAATTCCGGAATTGGAAACTCGCCTGGGGAAAGATCCCAAGGTGATCTCCGAGTTCATCCTTGACGTCAAAAAGGCCACGCTGGATTGCCTGGCCACCGCTAAGCTGCCGCTCGCCAAGGGACTCTTGCTTACGGTTGGCATGAAACCGAGCGGCACCACGAAAGTCTGGTGCGAAGCAGTCGAAGGAGAGGTTCCCGCCGAACTGCTGCGAAAGCTCGAAAGAGAGGTAGCAGCCGTGAAGCCCTGCCCAGTCAAAGCCAACATGGCCTTCGCGCTGCAACTCGAACTGGCGGGGCGCAAGGTCGAAAAATTCCCCGAGTTTCCCGCCGTCTGGCTCGAAGGGGCGAAAAAGAAAGAAGGGACGCTGCTCATTCCGCCGGATGAACTATTCAAGACGATCTGGCCGGATTGACGTTTCGTCGACCTGGTCGTCACTGCCCAATGTTCCTTTTCCTCAGCGCCCTCCCCGCCAGCGCCCCCGTCGGCGTTCCCTCAAAAATCGCCGGTGTCCCTGCGACGAAGAGGTATTTGATGCCGTTGGAGTAGCGGGCGGGGTGATCGTAGGTCGCCGTATCGACGAATGTCTTGGGGTCGAAGACGGTGATGTCGGCGGCGAGGCCGGGGCGGAGATAGCCGCGGTCGGCCAGGCCGAGGATGTCGGCGGGGAGGCCGGAGGAGCTGCGGATGGCCTGGGAGAGGGGGAGGACTTTTTCCTGCAGGCTGTAGAGGCCGATTTTCCGCGAGAAGGTGCCGTAGTTGCGGGGGTGCGGCTGGTCCTGGTCGGGGATGCGGGCCGCGCCGTCGGAGGCGGTGGCGACCCAGGGGAGCCCCATTGCCATGCGGACCTCTTCTTCGTTCATGCCGAAATTGATGACCCGCGCCCCGCCGTGAGCTTCCATCTCGAGGACCAATTCGGTCACGTCCCGCTTTTCGGCGGCTCCGATTTCGTCCAGGCTCTTGCCGACATACTCCGGCTGGGGACCGTACGAGGCAATCTGAATCCGCCGCTTGACCGAGAGGGACTTGTCCACCGCCGCCTTGATCTTCGCCCGCGTCTCCGGATCTTTCAGCCGCTCTTCGAGCTTCTTGCGGCCCCCTTCGCCGGCCCAGGTGGGAAGGAGCGTGGCTTCCAGCGAGGTGGAGGAGGCGATGTAGGGATACTGGTCGGCCGTCACTTTCTCCCCTCTCTCACGAGACTTTTCGATGGCGTTCACGGCAATGCGAAGCTGGCCCCAGGTGTCGGAGCCGGAGGCTTTGAAGTGGGAGATGTGGACCGGCATTTTTCCCTCGCGGCCGATTCGCATCGCCTCCTCGACTGATTCGACAAGCTGCTTGCTCTCGTTGCGGATGTGGCTCGCGTAAATGCCGCCGCGGCTGCCGACGATCTTGGCGATTTCAATCAGCTCCTCGGTCTCGCAGAACGTCCCAGGGATATAGATGAGGCCGGTGGACATCCCCCAAGCCCCCTCCTGCATGGCTTTTCCGGCCAGGTCTCGCATCCTAGTCAGCTCTTCGTCCGTCGGCTTGCGATTGATCCGCTGCATCACGAACTCGCGGAGCGAGCCTTGCGGCAAGAGATGGGCGACGTGTGTCCCACTGCCGGCGGCATCGACCTTGTCATAAAACTCCTTGACGCGAATCGGCCCACTGCCGCAGTTGCCGGTGACGATGGTGGTGCAGCCCTGGGTGAGATAGTTCACGTTTCCCCGCGTGGTGGGCGCGACGATCGGCCCGTCGCTGTGATTGTGCAGGTCGATGAAGCCAGGGGCGACGACGAGTCCGCTGCAGTCGATCCTTTGGACGATTTTGCCGTGGGGGAACTTCCCGACGGCGACGATTTTTTTGTCCTGGATAGCGACATCGCCGAGGGCCCCTTCGGCGCCGCTGCCGTCGAAAATGGTGCCCCCGACGAGAACAATTTCAGCGTTGATGGGAGCATCTTCGGCATGCACGATCCGGGAGTAGAGAAGAAAGCAAGCCAGCGCCAGGAAGAGAGTGCGAGCCATATAGGACGGTCCAAGCGGAAAGAACTGGTGGCAAGAAGATGGATGGCAAGAAGATAAGGGACGCAAGCGAAGAAAGCAAATTCGAGTGCGGGCACAATGCCGAAGACGTGTGACAAAAAAATGGGAGACAGAAAAATAAGGAGAGGATGCCGGATTTGAGCCCGCCAACCACGATTGCCAGCTGCCCAATCCCATTTTTTTGTCCCCCATTTTTCTGTCACATCTTTTTCCAAACTGGTTGGATTGCGGGCGGTAAAGTCCTACAATGGCGGCTTGTCGTCCCTCCCACCTTATACGGAGTGTGCCATGAACCAGCGCCCCACCATTTCCTGCCCGGACTGCGATTCTTCCCTCGACCGCCGCACCTTTGTGCGGGCCATCGGAGCGACGGCTTTGGCTGCCGCGGCGGGGCCGAGTCTGTTCTCGCGGTTTGCCCATGCGGCGCCGAGCGAGAAGAGCGACGCGGAGGGTGTGGTCGCGAAGCTGTATGGCACGCTCAGCGACGAGCAGAAGAAAACCATTTGCTTTGACTTCGACCACGAGCTTCGCAAGCGGATCAACGCGAACTGGCACATCACCAAGCCGATCATCGGGAGCGACTTCTACACCAAGGACCAGCAGGCCCTGATTGACGACATCGTCAAGAAGGTCACCAGCGCCGACGGCTTCGAGCGGATCAAGAAGCAGACGGAGTATGACGACGGCGGCCTGGGGGCGTACAGCATCGCCTTGTTTGGCACCCCCGGCAGCGGCAAATGCGAGTGGGAGCTCACCGGCCGCCATCTCACCCTGCGGGCCGACGGCAACAGCGTGGACAAGGCGGCTTTCGGCGGCCCCATCATCTACGGCCACGGCGAGGAAGACCCGAAGCAGAACCTGTTCCACTTTCAGACGAAACAGGCCAACGAGGTCTTCAAGGCCCTCGACCCCAAGCAGGCCGCCAAGGCCCTCATCGAAAAGGCCCCCAACGAAGGGCGAGTCCCGCTGCAAGGGGAGAAAGGGCACTTCCCGGGCGTGGCCGTCAGCGAACTTTCAGCCGATCAGAAAAAACTGGTCGAAGATACGCTGAAGGTCCTTCTTTCACCGTACCGTACCGAAGACGTCGATGAGGTGATGGAAATTCTCAAGAGCACCGGCGGCATCGAAAAGCTGCACATGGCGTTCTATCAGCAGGAAGACCTGAACAGCGACAAGCTGTGGGATATCTGGCGTGTCGAGGGGCCGAGCATGGTCTGGCACTTCCGCGGAGCCCCGCACGTGCATGCGTATATCAATATCGGTATCAAGGGTTAGCACCACGTAGCCACACGCGGCCTCGCGTGTGAGCTGCGGCGGACACGGGAGGCCGCGTGTCGCCACGGGGGCTTTATGGCACGATTCCATTCAGCCCTTGAGGCTGGCGTAATTCTCGTGATTTGGTGCGCCTCTGCGATTGCGCAAGGCATCCACCACGTTGAGTCCAACCATCGCACGGGGACTTCTGCTGCCGTGCTCGTGGACGACGTTCCGCTCTTGCATACCACGCAAATCTTCGCCGCAGCCGACGAGCGGAAATCCTTGGAGGAACAGGTAGAAAGCCTGTTCGCCCGGCTGGAGATGGAACTGAAGTACTCGTCCGCCGGATTTGCGGACGTCGTGAAGCTCAACTTCTACGTCGCCTCGAACGACGCCGCTGCTGCTGTCCGCAAGCAACTGGTGAAGACGTTTCCCCGCGAGCAGCGACCCGCAGTGAGCTTCGTCGTGACCAAGCTCCCCGCCGATGATGCGCTCGTCGCCGTCGATGCGGTTGCTGCAATTCCCAAGAGCACTGTGGGCGAAGTTCGTAAGGGTCCGCTATCGGCAATCATGCCCAAGGGGGAGCGAATCTATGTTTCTGGACAGGCGGAACCCGGAACGCTCATGGAGGCGACGAAGAAAACTCTAGAAAGCCTGAGCAGGACGCTCAAGGAATATGGCCGCGGCGACAAGGATGTCGTGCAGCTCAAGTGCTTCGTTAAGCCGATGGACTCGGCGGGGCTGGTAAAGGAGGAAATTGCCAAGCACTTCGCCGGCCAAAAGGCGCCGCCGGTCTCCTATGTGGAGTGGAAGTCGTCCGCCCCGATCGAAATTGAGCTGGTGGCCTGGGGAGGGCCGCTGGAGAAACCCGCCGCGGAGCTGATTGAGTTCCTGACACCGACCGGCTTCAAGGCTTCGCCACTCTATTGTCGCGTGGCGCGGATTCACGGGGGCGGAACGATCTTTTTCTCGGACCTGTTCGCCGATCCGAAAGCCGATACGGCCGCTCAGGTGCAGCAGCCGTTCGACCGCCTCAAGCTGCTGCTGGAAAAGACGGGGAGCGATTTCAAGCACTTGGCGAAAGCGACCTACTATGTCACCGACGACGAAGTGAGCAAAGCCCACAACGAGATCCGTCCAAAGTTCTACGACCCCGTGCGCCCTCCCGCGGCATCCAAAGCGGCCGTGGCGGGAACCGGCACCGAGGGTGCCCGCTACGTCATGGACATGATCGCCATCCCCTCCAGCCGCGGCACGCCGGCGACTCCGCCGGAACGCGGAAAAGAGCTAACCGAGCAGCAGGCCGCGGAAGGCTGGCTCAGTTTGTTTGATGGGAATGGCGATAAGGGCATCACGCCTATCCACTTTGGCAATTGCGAGTTGATCGGCGAGTTCCACAACGGCGGAGCCATCACCATTGGCGGCAAGGAGTATCAGGTCGCCGCCGACAAGCCGTTGCACCTAAACGAGACTGGCAAGAAAGATTCGATCCGGCTGGGAAATGGGCTGGTGGTCAAATCGCTACTCGTTCGGCCTCTGAATACCCAGCTACTCTTCAATGGCAAGGACCTCACCGGTTGGAAACACATCCAGCGGAAGCCCAAGCCGCCGGAAGAATCCGCCTGGCAAGTTGAGAATGGTGTGCTTCGCGCCATTGGCGGACCAGAAGCCATCGAGTACCAGGACCGCCAGTTTGGCGATTTCATCTTGCAGATTGACGTCCGCACCCGCGCCGTCCATTCCAACGGCGGCGTCTTCTTCCGCGCCATTTCCGGCGATTTCATGAACGGCTACGAAGTTCAGCTTCACAACCGCTGCCTCGACAACGACCCGTCAAAACCCTTCCGCTACTGCACCGGCGGCCTCGACGACCGGGTGGACGCTCGCCGTCAGGTGGCCCGCGATTTTGTTCCCTTCAAAATGACCATCATCGCCGACGGCCCGCGGATCGCCACCTGGGTTAACGGATATCGGACGATTGATTTCCTCGACGAGCGGCCGGAACAGGAGAATCCCCGCGAAGGCAAACGACTGAAGGCGGGGGTCATTCAGTTACAGGCCCATGACCCGGCGACGGATTACGAGGTGCGAGGAATCCAGGTCGCGGAGTGGTAACAGAGTTTTGAACAAAAGGGAACGAAGGAAACGAAGTAGAGGTCAGGTTCAAGCGTCGCCATACCCTCGCGGATGCGACTGGTGCCATTTCCAGGCAGTGGCGACGATGGAATCGATTTCGGGATATTGGGGCGTCCAGCCGAGTTCTTTTTGGGCGCGAGACGAATCGGCAACGAGCTCGGGGGGGTCGCCGGGGCGGCGGGGACCGAGTATCTCTGGAATGGGATGGCCGGTGATCTTGCGGCAGGCATCAATCACTTGCCGCACGCTGTAGCCGCGGCCGGTGCCGAGATTGAAATGCAAGCCCTTTCCCGGCGCGAGCTGTTCAAGCGCGAGCAAATGGCCTTGGGCCAGGTCATCGACATGGACATAGTCGCGGATGCAGGTGCCGTCTGGCGTTGCATAGTCGTCGCCGAAAATTGTAATCTGTGGCCGCTGGCCGAGGGCGACTTGCAGCACGATGGGAATCAGGTGCGATTCGGGCGTGTGGTCTTCGCCCAAGTCTCCATCGGGGCTCGCGCCGGCTGCGTTGAAATATCGCAAGGCGGCGTAGCTGAGGCCGTAAGCATGGGCATAATCCGCCAGCGCCCGTTCCACTACCAGCTTGCTGAAGCCGTAGGGGTTAATCGGCAGTTGCGGCTCGTCCTCAGTGATGGGAATTCGCTCAGGAGCGCCGTAGGTGGCCGTGGTGCTGGAAAAGACGAGCTTCGAGACGTTCGCAGCTTGCATGGCTTCCAGGAGCGAGAGCGTGGCGGCAATGTTGTTGCGATAATACTTCGCCGGCTCCAGGACGGATTCTCCCACCAGCGCGTACGCGGCAAAGTGCATTACCGCTTCGATGGAGCGCTCCTTCAAAACGGCCTGCAAGTTCGCTTCATCCGCAAGTTCCCCCACAATCAGCCGGCCGGGAAGCGCCGCTGCGCGGTGACCCACCGAGAGATTGTCGTAAACCCAGACATCATGGCCGGCCCGCGCCAGCCAGCGGGCGGCATGGCTGCCGACGTAACCTGCTCCGCCGGTCACGAGAATGTTCATGGATTACTTTTAAGAGGGAGGGCTAATCTTGGCAAGGCGGACGGACACCAGCCCGACGCGCCAGCGAGGAAACTACGCGATTTTCCCTCGCTGACGCGTCGGGCTAGTGCAGACTCCGCCTCACGGCTTCTCCCCGTAAAACTTCCAGCTCGACTTGAACTCCTTCGTCAGCGGCTGTTTGGTCAGGCTGGCCCGGATCAGCTCGACGGGTGCGAAGTTCTCTTTCAGAACGGCGTCGTGGAACTGGCGGTTTGACATCTTTCCGTCTTGCACCAGGTCTTTATGCAGGGCTCGGAGTTGCAGGCCGCCGAGCATGTAGCCGGCCTGGTAGAGGGGGCCGTAGTCTCCTTTGAAGCTCCGGCGCACTTCGCCGGCGGCGTTTTCCCGCTCGTGGCCGACGCGGTCGACCAGGAAATCGACGCATTCCTGCGGCGTCATTTTCCCCAGGTGGAAATTGAGCGAGAAGATGATGCGGGCACAGCGGTGGCTTCGCCAGAACAGCATGCCGATGCGGTTTTCCGGCGTCTTGGGAAAATCGAGGTCCCACAGCACCATTTCCCAGTAGAGGGGCCAGCCTTCAACGATGAACGGCGTGCGGAAGAGCTGCCGATGGGTGCGGTAGCGGTCCCCCATGAAGCCTTGCAAGTGGTGGCCGGGGATGAGCTCGTGGTGCACCGTGGCCCGGGCGAAGTGGCGGTTGTTGCCGCGGAGCGTCATCTGCTTTTGCTCGTGCGACATGCTGCTGGTGGGGAAGGCGACGGTGATCACTTCGCCGCCGGTAAAGAACGGGGTCACGAGCAGCCGTTCGCGGGGCATCATTTCCATCCGCCAGGTTTCCTTGGCCAGCGGCGGGATGGTGACGAGATCCTTGGCTTCCAGAAAGTCGATCGCCTCCTGAGCCAGCTCCTTGATGAGCGCCGGCTGCTGGCCGGGCTGCACGTGGTCGTGCTTGACTTTTTCGAGGGCCGCTTTCCAGTCATCGCCGAGGCCCATATCATTCGACGCCTTCTTGAATTCCACCTCGCACCAGGCGAACTCCTTTTCGGCCAGCGAAATCAGCTCCTCCGGAGTGTAGGGAATCATTTCGTAAGCCAGCTCGCTGAGGAGTGCTTCGCGACCGATGGGATCGCCGACGATGGCCGTTTCGTCGCCCGGCTTGATGCCGACGACTTTTTCGCGGAGCTGCGTGGCGTAGTCATTCAGGGCTTTGTCGACCTGCTTGTACGGCTCGGCGTTCCACCAGGTGAAGAGCGGGTCGTAGTCGGCATAGAACGTGTTCCAGTTCTTGAGGGTATTCCGCAAGCTGTCGAGGCTGGCCGCGGCGCGATAAGCGGTGACTTTGCTCGGCTTGCTGGAATTCGTCGATTCGCCGGCTGCACCGCCGGAATTGAGCGCGGCTTCGAGGATTTTTGATGACAAATCAATCTGCTTCTTGAGCTTCGCCAGCGTTTCGGCCGCCTTGGGCGAGTCCAGCGCGTCCATCCGCCGGCGGGACTCTTCCAATTCCACAATCGCCGCGGCAAAGGGGACGACGGGACCGACTTCTTCCCGCCGCTTAGCAATGATCTCCAAATCCCGTAGCTCATGCTCCAGGTAATTCTTGAGCAGCAGATAATCAATCTGTCCATCCTGGCTCAGCTCCTCGAAAGGCGTCTTCGCCAAAAGCCCCAACCACTGCTCATAGAACTCCCGCAGCCGTTCATGCCGGGCGAGGGACATTCGCACCGGATAGGTTCGCTCGACGCTCCCCAAATCCGCCTGGTAAAGCTCAATCAGGCCGCGGAGCTCGCTGGGTGGAAGGACGTCAATCTTGTCTAGCGGCGCGACGCTCTTGGGCGGGACGCCGGGGAGGATGGAAACGGCTGGGTCTGCGGCGAGGACTTCGTTTTGCGGAGCAGCAGCGCTCCATGAGAGCAGGGCCGCCAGGAAGAGTAAGGGGATTCGGTTCACGGGTGCGGTTCCAGTGGAATTACGATGAAATTGCAAGTAGAGGTTTCAGGACCAGTTTTCAATCGTCAGTCCGGGGATAGCGGCGAAATCGCTGTCCTTGGTGACGAGCGTGCAGTTGCCGAGCGTGAGGGCGATGGCGGCGATTTGAATGTCCATCGTGGGCATCGGACGACCAGAACGGCGCAAGAATGCGTAGATCCGCCCATATTCTTCAGCTGCTACTCTATCCAACGGCCAGACATAGAGTTTCCTGACCGCTTTCATCAGGATCTTTCGATTCCTTTCGCGTGTTGCGCTGAGTTCGATTCCGCCCATCAACTCGGCGAAGACGGGAATGCAAATTCCAATTTTTGCTCCAGTTTGCGACAAATTGGATGCTCGCTCCTTCACTGGACTCAAACCGTGGATGAACGATTGCGCGGGAGCGGAATCCAACAAATACTTCCTCATGGGATCAATCCCATGTCTTTGGCGACGGCTGCACGAGAATAATCGTCAATCCACTTCTGTGCGGCCGCTATCTCCTTCTCATCTTCGGGCGTCAGCTCTAGTGGTTCCATCGCGTTCCATTCGGCAATCAGTGCCGCAATGCCTTCCTTCGTGGTCGGCCAGTCGGCATCACTCATTCCGAATTGTTCGGGAACAATAGCCGAAGAGTCTTCCTGCTCACCGGAAGGGGACAAAACCTCCACCCGAACCCCCTCCGGCCAATCGACCGGAGTGTCGAGCTCCACATGTCCACCCTTATAGGTACCGTGAATGATGCTCATGGAATCCTCCGCAGCTCTGGATTACCCAATTATACCACCCAGTCCGGCATTTCTCGCATCCTTACTTACCCCGCCTTCGTCATCGCCACCCGGTTCACCGCCACCAGAATCGCATGCACCGTTGCCTCCACGGTGTCGGTGCTGACGCCGCGGCCGCGGAAGGTCTGGTTGCCGTATTCGACGGTCAGGTTGACTTCTCCCAGGGCGTCGTGCCCGAGAGAGGCGGAGCGGACCTGGTAATCGACGCACTTGAGCTTGATCCCGGTGATTTTTTCCGTCGCCAGGAACGCGCAGTCGATGGGACCGTCGCCGTCGCTCAGCTCCTCGGTGAATTCCTTGTCACCGTGGCGGATCGTCAGCTTCACCCGCGGCTTATGGCCGGAGCCGCTGGTGACGTCGAAGGCGATGAGCTGCCACTCCTCGCGCTCGGGGCCGTGGAGATGAGCCTCGATGAGGGCGATGATGTCGCCGTCGTAGATTTCCTTCTTCTTGTCGGCCAGCTTCTTGAACTCATCGAAGACGCTCTGCAGTTGCTCTCCGGTGAGCTTGTAACCGAGCGATTTACTCCTGTCCGCCAGGGCCGCCCGGCCGCTGTGTTTGCCCAGCACCAGGTCGGTTGCTTTGAAGCCGACGTCCTCTGGCGACATGATTTCGTAGGTCCGCCGCTCCTTGAGCATTCCGTCCTGATGGATGCCCGCTTCGTGGGCGAAAGCATTCCGTCCGACGATGGCCTTGTTCCGCTGTACTTGCAGCCCCGTGATGCTGCTCAGCAGACGGCTGGTGGGGACGAGCCGCGGGGTGTTGATGCCGGTGACGCACTGATAATGGTCCAAGCGGGTCTTCATCGCCATGACGACTTCTTCGAGCGACGCATTTCCCGCCCGCTCGCCGATGCCGTTGATGGTGCATTCGATTTGCCCGGCCCCGTTTTCCACGCCGGCGAGGCTGTTGGCGACCGCCACGCCCAGGTCGTTGTGGCAATGCGTGCTGATGACCGCCTTGTCGATGTTCGGCACTTTGTTCTTCAGCATGGCGATGACGCTGCCGTACTCCTGCGGCATGGCATAGCCGACGGTATCGGGAATGTTGACCGTCGTGGCCCCGGCAGTGATGGCGGCTTCCACGACCTGGCAGAGGAAATCGCGCTCGGTGCGGGCGGCGTCTTCCGGCGAAAACTCCACATCGTCGCAATAGCTGCACGCCCGCCGGACGCCGGCGATGGCCCGCTCGGTGATTTCCTCACGGGTCATCTTGAGCTTGAACTCCCGGTGGATCGCGCTCGTTGCCAGAAAGACGTGAATCCGCGACTGCGGGGCCAGCTTGAGGGCTTCCCAGGCCCGGTCGATGTCTTTGTCGTTGCAGCGGGCCAGGCCGCAGATCACCGCCCCGCGAACCGAGCCGGCGATGGCCTTCACGGATTCGAAGTCGCCGGGGGAAGCGATGGGAAAACCCGCCTCGATGATATCCACGCCGAGTTCGACGAGGGCGGCGGCCATTTCCAGCTTTTCCTGCAGATTCATGCTGCAGCCGGGGGACTGCTCGCCGTCACGGAGAGTGGTGTCGAAGATTTTGATGCGGCGGGCGGGAGAGCTTGCCGAGAGAGAAGTCGTTTCAGACATGAGAAGTATTCCTGTTTTCAAGAGCCGAAATCATCGTAACCAAAGACGACCTGCCACTGGTCGCAGCTGCCGGCCTGCCGCCGGCGCGTTAAGAGGGAGGGCTCTCAAAGTGGGGTTGTCTGGTGTCATGGCAACAAAAAAACCCCGCGGCTTAGCCGCGGGGCAGGTAGTTTTAGTTTTCGCGTGAAAACACCACCCCTACGGCTTGCCATGGGCAAGTAGCAGCCCGAGCGAGAGTAGGGAAAGGCGAATCATGGAAGGGGTGAATTCCAAAGTGGGTTCTCAGGTATATTTCGACTTTACAACAGGCATTTCTGAAGGTCAAGCCGAAGCAGGAGAATTCATGCCCACCCTCGAACAGCTTCTCGAAACCTTCCGCCGGATTGAAGCCCTCCATTCCCGCACCGACGTGGATGGCGAGAAGGCCGCGGCAGCGGAAGCGATGCACCGCATCCGACGGCTGTTGGCGGAGAAACAGACGACGGATCCGCCCGTCGAATTTCGCTTCAAGATGACCGACAATTGGTCGCGAAAACTCTTTGTCGCCCTCTTGCGGCGGTACGGCCTGGCTCCCTACCGCTATTCCGGGCAGCGCTACACTACGGTCATGGTCCGCGTCCCCAAGTCCTTTGTGGACGAAACGCTGTGGCCGGAGTTTCGGCAGTTTTCCGACGTGCTGGAAGAGCACCTGGACGAGATTACGGAGCGTGTGATCACGTCCGCGTTACAAGGTGACACTTCGGACGCCGCCGTGGTCGCCGGCACTCCGGGCCTGCCGGGACCGGAACTTTAGCGCCCGGCTCCTCTCGTTTACATGCCCCATGTCCCCTGTCAAACTAGACGGGACGAACCCCCATTTTTCCTCATCTCCCGGAGCCCCCTCCCATGAAACGCTTCCTGGCCTGCCTCCTCCTGTTCTCTCTTGCCGCTACCCTCACCTTCGCCGAAGAGAAAAAAGATGCCAAGGACGACGGCTTCCAGACCATCTTCGACGGCAAGTCGATGGACGGCTGGAAGGTGAACGAGAACAAGGAGAGCTTCAAGCTCGCGGACGGAGCGATCGTGGCCAACGGTAATCGGAGCCATTGCTTCTATGTCGGCGCCGACAGGCCGTTCAAGAATTTCGTGCTGGAGATGGAAGTCCTGTCGAAGCCGAAGAGCAATGGCGGGGTCTTTTTCCACACCAAGTTTCAGGACACGGGTTGGCCCGAGCAGGGACACGAATGCCAGGTGAACAACGCTCCCGACAAGGATCCGCAAAAGACCGGCGGCGTTTACAACGCCCAGAAGGTACTCGTCGCTCCGGCCAAGGATGACACCTGGTTCAAATACACCATCACAGTGGAAGGGAACCACGTCGTCACCAAGGTAGACGGCAAGGTCGTCGCCGAGTACACCGAGGACGCCGCCGCCATCGACAAGGACAAGGACTCGAAACTCAAGAAAACCCAGCGTATCAACAGCGGCACCTTCGCCCTCCAGGCCCATGACCCCGGCAGCACCGTGATGTACCGCAATATCCGGGTCAAAAGGCTCCCGGACTAAGGGGCGTTTTCCCGGGGGACGGCCCTGTGAGAACATTAAAAGTACGAAGTACTCAGTACTGGGGTACTGAGTACTAGGTACTCTGGGCTTGGTACTTGTTGCCCCCCGCTGGTCGCCGAATTATCATGAAAGCACTGTCAACTTGCGAGTTTAGCGCCGCATCCGCCAGGCGTTTGCGGTGCCGTTCCATTTCCGTACTGGGTACCACGTACTTTTTGAGGAGCGTCGTTCATGGCTAGGAGCTTTTTAGCCCACTGCTTTGCGCTCGCCGCGCTGGGGGTTTGCATCCCGGCACTGCACGCGCAGGATCATTTGCTCGACGATTTGTACGGTCGTGGAGTCCACGCCTACTTTTCGCGTAACTACCAGGATGCTCACAAGCATCTCTCGGATGCGGTGAACAGCGGCTCCAAGGACCCGCGGGTTTACTACTTCCTCGCCATGGCCGAGTCTCGACTCAACCGGCCTGACGACGCCGCCGCTAATTTGGCGATGGCGGCCCAACTTGAATTCGGCGGCGACGAGCCCGTGCAGGTCAGCAAGGCTCTCGAACGCGTGCAAGGCGCCGAACGGTTGATGATTGAGGACACGCGGCGCAAAGCCCGCATAGCAATCCGCAACGCTTCGGAAGAGCGGGCCAAGATTCGTTACGAAAATCGGACCAAGGCCGAAGCCAGAGTGCTTCGCAATCCGCCGGCCGCGGGCATTGGCGCCGCTCCGCCGGCTGTCGTTCCTGCCGCTGGTGCCACTGTAGTGCCGGACAAGACCGATCCCTTCGGTGCGGAAGCGCCGGACCCATTGCCCGAGGCCCCTGCTGGAACCAAGCCCGCCGCGGAAGTGCCCGGCGCGGATGCCGCTGTTCCCGTAGTGCCCGCCAAGCCCGCAGCGGACGATCCTTTCGGGGAAGCTCCCGCCAAGCCGGCTGCTCCTGCCGCGAAGCCCGCGGCTCCCGCGGAAGCGGTCCCTCCGGCCAAGCCGGCCGCTGACGATCCGTTCGGTGATGCTCCTGCAAAACCGGCCGCTCCTGCTGGCGAAGCTCCCCCTGCGGAAGCTCCTGCCGGAGAAGTCAAGCCGGCCGCCGCTGTGGGTGAAGCACCCGCTGGCGGTGGCACGGGAACCATCCTCGGCAGCTTCCGCCGGGCTTTTTCCAAGGCACTTCCCGGTGAAGTGAAGGCCAAGCCGGCGGCTGAAGAAGAGACGCCGATTCCCAAGGGGGATCCGAATGCCCCCGATCCGTTCGGCGATGCCCCCGCCAAGCCCGCTGCCCCTGGAAAGGCCCCCGCCGATCCGTCTGCCGTACCGCCGCCTGCCAAGCCGGCGGCGGACGACCCCTTTGGGGATGACCCGCCAGCCAAGCCGGCGGCGCCCCCCGCCAAGCCCGGGGAGAAGGCTCCGGCCGAAGACGACCCGTTCAAGTAATGGACGCGATCCAAGAGTAGTACTCATCTCGCTCCGTGAGATGACTCTTCACGCGGAGCGTGAGGAGCAACTATCTCCCCGCCTGTAATTCGCCCACCTCTCCGCTGGAAAGGAGTCGCCCTGTGACTCACGCGCTCGCCTTGAGCCGACTCTGCTGTTTTGCTATTTGTCTGGCCGCCGCGCCGCTGCTCGCCGCACCCACCATCACCAGCGTTTCCGTCCGTGGCCTGACCATTGGCCAACCCACGACCATCGTCATCGACGGCGCGGATTTGCTGCCCGATCCGCAATTGATTCTGCCGGTGAAGATTGCCTCGCAAATGGCCAAGCCCGGCGCGACTGCCAATCACGTGGAATTCGATGTAATTCTGGATGCCAGCGCAGCGCCCGGTATCTATCTCCTGCGTCTGGCCAGTGGCAAGGGCATTTCCAGCCCGCTGGCGGTTGGTGTCGACAAGCTGCCTCAGGTCGCGTTCGCGCCGCAAATCGCTTTCCTTCCCGTTGCCATGCACGGCAGCCTGGCGGGTCCGCAGGTGCTCAAAACGACGTTCACCGGAACCAAGGGGACCAATATCGTCATCGATTGCGAGGCCCAGCGCCTGGGGAGCAACCTCAAGCCGGTGGTCCGCCTGTACAACGAGCGGGGGACGCAGCTCGCTTGGAGCGCGCCCAAAACGTCCATTGGCGGCGACGCCCGCTGCGTGCTGGCGCTGCCCGCGGACGGGACGTACGCCCTGGAAGTTCACGATCAACTCTATCGCGCGGGAATGCCCGCCTTTTTCCGCCTGAAAGTTGGTGCGCTGCAATACGCGGACATCTCCTTTCCGCTCGCGGTTTCCCCCGCCTCCAAGTCGCCGCTCAAGTTCGTCGGGACCAATCTGACCGCGACCGCGGAGCTGGATGCCACCGCCGCCGCTTATCCTGGCGAACGCGGAGCCTCGCTTCCCGCGGCGGACCAGTTCACCGGTGCTGCTCCCCGTGTCATGGTGAGCGATCATCCCGAGCACGTGGAAACGCCGCCCGCCGCCGGGCAATTGCAGGCGCTGGGGGCCAGCCCGGTCGGCGTCAGCGGCGCGATTTCCGTGCCGGGGGAAGAGGACAAGTATCTGCTGGACGTGACTCCGGGACAGAACCTCCGTTTCACCGTCACCAGTCATCGCTTGGGGACGCCGCTGGATGGCGTCCTTTCGATTCGCAACGAGCAAGGGGCTCAGCTTGCCACCAATGACGACCAGCCCAATTCCAGCGACCCGGGGCTGGACTTCGTCGTCCCGGCCGGCGTGATGAAGTTGCAACTGGCCTTGGCGGACATGCAGAAAAAGGGTGGAGCCGACTTTGTTTACCGGATTGAAGTCGTGGACCTGGGCCGGCCTGATTTTGACCTCTCCGTCGATGCCGCCAGCCTCAACATTCCGGCCGGAGCGACGCAAATCATCCCGGTGGAAATCGAACGCCGCAACTATGGTGGCGTGATTGAACTGGCCGTCAGCGGTTTGCCGTCGGAAGTGAAGGTGGAAGGGACGAAGGTTCCCGCGGGAGCCGCCATCGCGATTCTGTCTCTCACCGCTCCGGCGAATTTCAAGGCGGCTGGAGTAGTGCGGATTGTCGGCAAGGCCATGGACATTCCGGCGCCCCTCGTTCGCGTGGCCCGGACGGAAGACGTGGCGGGGGGGAAGTACCAGCCGCAGTTTTTGGATGAAGTTGGTCTGTCGGTCGCGGAGCCCTCGCCGTTTGGCATCGTTTGGGCGGGGACCAGCGAGGACAAGCTTCCCATCGGCAGCAAACTGGCCGCCAATGTGCAATTCACGCGGGCCGCGGGAGTCGCCGGCAACATCCGTCTGAAGCTCGTCTCCACTCAGCCGATGCCGCAGAAGAAGGCGGAACAGCCGCCGCCCGATAAGCGCCGCCGGGGAAAACAGTTCAAAGTGGCCACCGTGGATGACGTGGATCGTTCCCTTCGCCTGGAAGGCATGCCCCTGTTTGCCGCCGACAAGGCCGAAGGAGTCGTCAATATTCTCGTCCCCGGCGATTTGCCCCAGCATCCGTGGGATGTGGCTCTCGTCGCGGAGCTGCTCGGCCCGGACAATCAAGCGGTCATCGCCCGCGTCGCCGCGCCCGCTCGCACGCTGCCGACTTCCGTTCCTTTCACGTTGGAATTGACAAGCGCCCCGAAGGTCGATGGCAAAGCCGGGGTGGGAGAGACCGGCAAGTTCGTCGGCAAGCTCAACCGCCTCGGCGGATTCAGTCAGCCGGTGACGGTGACGCTGGGGAACTTGCCCAAGGAATATCCGGCTCCCAAGGTGGTCGTCGCCGGCGACAAGACCGATTTCGAATTGGTCGTCACGTTCCCCTATGGCGCGAAGCCGATGGAGCTCAAGGACGCAAAACTGCTCGGTCTGATTGATCCCGCCAAGCCGGACTCGATTCGCAGCAACGAAGTAGCCGTCGTCGTCAACGTCGTCCCCGGCGAGAAGCCCCCGGCCGAGCCGCCGAAGGAGATTTTTGAGGATGACGAGAAGTTCGTGGCCCTGCTGACGGAAGGTGGCGGGCAGGCGACCATCGAGCCGGCGGATAAGGTGTCGGGCAAAGCATCCGTCAAAGTCACGCCGGACCAGAAGTTCAATCCGAACCTGCCGGGACTGCAGGTCAAGGTCCGTGAGAATCCCGCTGCAGGCGAATTCCGGTACATCCGCTTCGCCTGGAAGAAGAAGGGGGGCGCGGCCATCTGCCTGCAGCTTAATCATGACGGAACCTTCGGACCCGGCGGCAGCGGCAAGGAAGGGGCCAAGTTCCGCTACCACAGCGGCCCGGCGGAAGTCTACGGCGGCTCACTGGCCGTCGGCGACAAGCTCCCCGAAGGCTTCGTGGTCGTGACACGCGACCTGTTCGCCGATTTCGGCGAGTTCACGCTCAACGGCATCGCCCTGTCGGCGGTGGATGGGGAGTTTGCCTTGTTCGACCAGATTTATCTGGGGAAGAACATGGGGGACTTTGAGTTGATCAAGCCGGCGCCGTAGGGAGTGAACGTGAACGTTGCAGTCGAGTGTAGCGATGTTGTACGCAGTACCAAGTACTCAGTACTGAGTACTCAGTACTCTCGGCTGCTCTCCTCACTCCTTCTCTCCATCTCTCTTTCTCTCCTTCTTCCCGGCCCCGCCGTCGCCAAAGACTCCCGCCCGAACATCCTGTTCATCATGTCGGACGACCACGGCTACCAGGCGATCAGCGCTTATGGGAGCAAGGTCAACAAGACGCCGAACATTGACCGGCTGGCGAAGGAGGGGATGCGGCTGGACCGGTGCTTTGTAACGAACTCGATTTGCGGGCCGGCTCGGGCGGTGATCCTGACCGGAAAGTACAGCCATCTCAACGGCTACACCGTGAACGAGAAGGTTTTTGACGGCCGGCAGCAGACGGTGCCTAAGCTCTTGCAAGCCGCCGGCTATCAAACGGCTGTGATCGGCAAGTGGCACCTGGGGAGCGACCCGACCGGTTTTGACCACTGGCACATCCTGCAAGGGCAGGGGCCGTACTACAACCCGGCGATGAAGACCCCCAAGGGGATCGTGAAGCACACCGGCTACACCACCGAGATCATCACCGACCTCACGCTCGACTGGCTGGAAAAAGGGCGCGACCAGGAGAAGCCGTTCTTCCTGATGTACCAGCACAAGGCCCCGCATCGCAACTGGCAGCCGGGGGCGAAATACCTGGACCATTACAAGGACGCGGAAATCCCCGAGCCGCCGACGCTGTTTGACGACTACTCCGGCCGGGCTTCCCCGGCATCCAAGCAGAAGATGTCGATCGCCAGCGACCTGACCGACGACGACCTGAAGCTCACGCCGCCGAAAGGGCTGAACCCCGAGCAGCTCGCGGCATTCACGAAGGCTTACGAGGAGGAGAATGAATTTCTGAAGCGGGCCCGCTTCACGAAGGAAGGGTTCATCAAGTGGAAATATCAGCGGTACGTGAAGGACTATCTCCGCTGCATCGACGCCGTGGACGACAACGTCGGCCGCGTGCTCGACTACCTCGATAAGTCCGGCCTGGCCGAGAACACGGTCGTCGTCTACACCTCCGACCAGGGCTGGTATCTGGGCGAGCACGGCTGGTTCGACAAGCGATGGATGTACGAGGAGTCCTTCCGCACGCCGCTGCTCGTCCGCTGGCCCGGCAAGATCAAGCCGGGGAGCGTGAAGAGCGACATGACCATGAACCTCGACTTCGCCGAGACCTTCCTGGAGATCGCTGGGGCCAAAATCCCCGCGGACATGCAGGGAAAGAGTCTGGTCCCGCTGCTCACCGGCCAAACGCCGGCGGACTGGCGGAAGAGCGTCTATTACCATTACTACGAATTCCCGCAGCCGCACCACGTCCACCCCCATTACGGCATCCGCACCGAGCGCTACAAGCTGATCCACTTCTACACGATCGACGAGTGGGAGCTGTTTGACCTGGAGAAAGACCCGCAGGAGATGAAGAGCATCTATGCGGAGGAGAGTAGCCAGCAAGTGGTGGCGGAATTGAAGAAGGGGCTGGAGGATTTGCGAAAGGAGTACAGGGACGATGGGACGGTTGCCAAGTGACGGCTAATTCCGATAATCCTGAAAGTCATCAATGGGGGCGTCAAAATCGGGGGAAATCGAGAGAACACTCCCACGCAAGGCGCCCAATTGCCGTGGGGGATTCTTGAGTTGCGGATAAATCTCTCCTTCATACCTCAGCATCTCTCCAATCAGCGGAAACATGAGCTGCACCTTCGCGTGCCAGCCATGCTGAAGCGGAGTCACCACCGCCAGGACACTGGGGGCGATCCATAGCGGCAGAGGAATTCCCAGCAACCAGACTCTCTTGCAAACGAAGTGCATCCCGCCATCGACGATTTCCAGGTGAATGCCGAAGGTCACAGGGCCGGATCGCTCCAGCAGCAAATGTTGCCAGGACCATTGCCAGGTGGCCATCCGAAACTTGCCGAACGAGCGGACCCATTTCTCGGCATTCTTGATCGTTGCCACAGTCAGAATCGTCGGCACATTCTCCGCGGCAGCCGGCATGCCGAGCAGCGACCCCAGGAGCCGCTTGAAGAGTTGCGGCGGGCGGATGATGCGGAAGGTCCCCTCGGCGCGAACTTCTGACCGCCCATGAAATTCCCGAAGCAGCGGATGAAGCTGCTGGTAGCGTTCGCCCAGGACTCGCTGATAGAGGGACTGGTTTTCCATCGGCGAAACTACTTCAGCTTCACCACGTGAAAACCTTTGGCTTTCAGCTTGATCCGGAACAAGCCGTACTTGGGGCCGATTTCCGCGCCGCGGGCGGCGGCGGAGGTGATGTAGAGCGTGCCCGAGTCGTCGCCCCCGCCGAAGACGCAGTTGGTGGGGTCGCCGGGCGTGGGGATCATGGCGAGCTGCTTGCCGCTGGAGCTGAAGACGTAAATGCCCGCCTTATCCCCGGTGCCGGCGGTGGCGTAGATGTTGCCGGCGGTGTCCAGCGTCATCCCGTCGATGCCGCGGCCGGTGACGAAATCGTGCAGGACCTTCTTATTCGTCAACTTGCCCGGCAGCTCGATGTCGAACGAGAGCAGTTGCCGGTTTCCTTCGCCGTTGTTGTCGGAAACGTAAATGTGCTTGCCGTCCGGAGAGACAAGGATGCCGTTGGGCTTTTGCAAATCTCGGGTGGCGACGGTCGTGGTCCCATCGGGCTTCACGAAGAACACCGCTTCGAAATCGAGCTCGCGGGGCTCTTTACCGACGTAGCGCGGGTCGCTGAAATAGACGTTTCCTTCGCTATCGATGGCCAGGTCGTTGGGGCTGTTGAATTTCTTCCCTTCCAACCCGGCGGAGAGCGTTTTCACCTCCCCTTCCTTGCCACCCTGGATGCCGCTGGTGATGGAGATCCGCCGGTTGCCGCCGGTGTTCGCTCCCTCGGCGGCGATCAGCTCTCCCTTTGGATTGAACATCAGGCCGTTGGACCGCCCGCTCGGCTTGCGGAAGACTTCGGTCTTACCGCTCTTGGGATCATAGCGATAAATGGCGTTGCCGATGTCGGAGAAGAAAATCGAGCCGTCGGGCGCCAGGGCCGGCCCTTCCGTGAATTCCCCTTCCGCCCAGAGCAGCTCCAGCTTGCTCCCCGCGGGAACGATCGGCTCCGCGGGTTTCTCTTCTGCTACTGCACAAAGCACGCATCGCAGGCCGACGGCATCGTCCTGCAAGTCGGCCTTCTCCACGCGGCGATAGCTGCTGGTGAGCTTGTCGGTAGTGTCTTTCCAACTGCCGCCGCGAAGCACGCTCTGACCTTCTCCCGCGCCCTCAGCAATCGTCCATTCCCACAGATAGCCGTGAACGTCGTACAGCCCCCAGCCGTTCGGCTTCTTCGCTCCCACCGGCGGGTCATTCCCGGAAGCGTTTCCGGTATGCCAGGCGTAGTCGTTGATATCTATCGCATCGTCGCCAAAGGAGTACTTCGTCGTTGTCCCGCCTCGCGCCGTATATTCCCATTCCTCTTCCGTCGGCAGCCGAATCTCTTCGCCGGATTCAATCAACTTTGCCGCGCGCATCAGCTCGGTGGCCTTCTTGCAGAAGGCGTTGGCTTCCGCCAGCGAAAGCATCTCGACAGAGTTCCGTTTCCCCTTCCACTTGCTGGGGTTGCTCCCCAGCACGGCCTCCCACAGGTTCTGCGGGACTTCGTATTTGGCGATCTGGAACTTTCGGCCCAGAGTGACTTCGCGGACTTTTTCCCCTTCACCCATTTTGAAGGACTTGGGGAATTTCCCCTCCCCCGGCGTGACGGCGATGAACTCCTCGCGGAAGGTCTTGAGGAGCGCGGTCTGTTCCGCAGAAGGTTCGCCGACGGCTAGCAATGAAATGACGAGAGCGGCAAGCATGATTGGCTCCTGAAATGCATCGCCGCGTGGACGCGGCGGCTAAGCTCTTGAGGCAGTGCTACGACGCGGTGGAGAGGTTGCCTTTGCGGAATGCGTCGGCCAGGGCTTTGGGAACCGAGGCCTCCGCTTCCACCAGCTTGGCCCGGTTCTCGGCAACTTTGGCCCGGTTCTCGTGCTCCGTGGCGACGGCTTCGGCCCGCCGCTGCTCGGCCAGGGCCCGGGCCACGCGGGTGTCGGCTTCGGCGGCGTCGGCTTGCAGGCGGGCGCCGAGGTTCTCGCCGACGACAACGTGGGCGATGTCGATGGAGACGATCTCGAAGGCCGTCTGGTTATCCAGGCCGCGGTCGAGCACCGCGCGGGAAATGCGGTTGGGGTTGGCCAGCACTTCCTTGTGCGAAGCCGCCGAGCCGATGGAGGTGATCATCCCTTCGCCGACGCGGGCGATGATGGTGTCCTCGGTCGCTCCGCCAATCAGCCGGGCCAGGTTGGTCCGCACGGTGACGCGGGCTTTCACGCGCAGCTCAATCCCGTCCTTGGCGATGGCGCTGATTGTGTCCGAGGTGCTCCGCCGCGGGTCGGGGCAGTCGATCACCTTGGGATTGACGCTGGTCCGCACCGCATCCAGCACGTCGCGGCCGGCGAGGTCGATGGCGGCGGCCTGGTCGAAATCGAGAGGGATGCCGGCGCGGTGGGCGGCGATGATGGCGTTCATCACGTTCATGACGTTGCCCCCCGCCAGGTAATGGGCCTCCAGACGCTGCGTGCTGATGCCGCTCTTGCGGTTGATGTCGAGCCCCGCTTGCCCGGCCATGATTTTGGCCCGCACGATCACATTGGAATTCACCTGCCGGAAGCCCATCCCAATCAGGCTGATCATGCTCACGTCGGCGCTGGACATGTAGGCCTGGAACCAGGTCTTGCCGTAGGCGGCAAAGGCGATGAGCAGGACCAGGAGAAAAATGCCGCCAATGACGACCACGGCCCCTCCGAAGAGCAACCAGCCGATACCGGGATCGGGGTTGGGTCCAGGCTGGGCCAGCAGAATGGGGAGTTGATGGAGCATGGTGCGGTATCCTGGGCACGGATTGGGCGATGGTCCTCTTCCCAAGGGGAAGTGGCGTTATCTTACTCCGCCGCTGCCGGGGAAGGAACTACTCAATCCACCCGCCGCCGAGAACCCGCTCGCCGTCGTAGCAGACGACCGCCTGGCCGGGGGCGACGCCGTGCCGCGGCTCGTCGAAGAGGACGCGGAGGCGGTTCGCGGGGAGGATTTCCGCGGTCGCTGGGGCAGGAGAGCTGTTGTAGCGGATTTTGGCCAGGCAGCGAAAAGGGCCGCCCGGTGGATCGACGAGCCAGTTGCACTGTTCCGCGGTGAGCTCGCTGCGTGCCAGATCCTCCTGCCGGCCGATCACGACGCGGCGGCTGGCGGGCTCAATGCGGACGACGAAGTAGGGCTCTCCCATGGCCACTTTCATTCCCTTCCTCTGGCCGATGGTGAATCGTTCGATGCCCGGATGCGTGCCGACGACGCGGCCATCCGTGGTGACAATTTCTCCCGCGGTGCTTTTTCCCTTCTGCCGCTGCCGCACGAACTCGTCGTGCTTGCCGGAGGTGACGAAGCAGATTTCCTGGCTGTCTTTCTTGTCCGCCACGCGGAGGCCGACCTTCGCCGCCAACTCGCGAATCTGCGGTTTGAGAAAGCCGCCGACGGGGAGCAGCATCCGCGGCAGGAGATGCTTCTTGATGCCGAACAGCACGTAGGACTGGTCCTTGCCATCGTCGATGCCGCGGAGCAGGGCAGGGGGGGCGTTTAGTTCCTGGGCAGGAATGAGCCGCGCGTAATGTCCCGTGGCGACGAACTCGGCTCCGACGCTGTCGGCGTAGTCGAACAGCTTGCCGAACTTCAGCCAGTTGTTGCACTGCACGCAGGGGTTCGGTGTCCGCCCGCGGGTGTATTCATCGACAAAGTAGTCAATGATTTGCTTGAATTCCGCCTGCAAGTTCAGGGCGTAGAACGGAATATCGAGCTTGTCCGCCACGCGGCGGGCGTCCTCCGCGTCGCTCGCGCTGCAGCATCCCTGCTTGTGATCCGCCCGCGGATTGAAAATGGGGAGCGTCAGCCCCGGCGAATCGATCCGACATGCCTCCTGCGCCTCTTCCCCGTGCCGCATAAAGACCCCAATCACCTCGTGCCCCTCCTCCCGCAGCAGATACGCCGCCGCACTGCTATCAACGCCGCCGGACATGGCTAGGACGATGCGGGACATGGGGGGAGCGTAGGAGTCAGGAGTCAGGGGACCGAGTTTCAACGGTGAATACATTATAGCCGGGTTGATGATTGCTCGTCCGAGATGCGTATCCGGCGTATGGTAGAATGTAGGAGCAGGTTATCGACTATTATGATGACGGAGCGGAGAACATTATGTCCACGGCGGCGGTTCCACCTTCCCTGACTTTTGCCGAGCTCCATGATCGGTTGGGAAATGTGCCCTTAGAGCGGATTCGCATGCAGCCGCCGCCGGGTCTGGCCACTGTCGCGGACGTGCTGGAGATCGAGCGGCGCGAGAACCGGATCTGCGAATTGGTGGACGGAGTGCTGGTGGAGAAGGTCATGGGATATCAGGAATCGCGGATTGCCCTCATCCTGGCGTTTGCCCTCGAGGCATTTGTAAAAGAAGACGACCTGGGGGTCGTGACCGGTCCCGACGGCATGATTCGCCTGCCCGAAAACCTGGTGCGCGTCCCCGACGTGGCGTTCGCATTCTGGGAACGTTTCGAGGGAGGCGAAATCCCCGATGAGGGAGCACCGGAGATTGTCCCTGATCTAGCCGTGGAAGTTCTCAGCAAAGGAAATACGCCGCTGGAAATGGCCCGCAAATTGCGCGAATACTTCCGCGCCGGCGTGCGGCTGGTCTGGTTTGTCGATCCTGTTGGCAGGTCTGTCACCGTCTACACCGGGCCGAGCCGATCCAAGACCATTCCGGAGGATGGGACTCTGGACGGTGGCAAAGTTCTGCCGGGATTTGAACTTCCCGTGCAGAAGCTGTTCGCGAGAATGAAGCGTAAGAACCGCGGGAAGTAGTCTTTACTCTCTTTCGGCTATTCCCGTCCCCACCGCAGCCGGTAGTTGGCGAGACGCAAGAGCATCAGTGGCAGGAGCAATCCGCCGGCGAAGCCGCAGAAAGTTGTAGGCAGAGCTATGTATGTCTGAAAGGGTCCACCGCCGAAATTGCCCATGATGGAAAAGGCCCCGATCCAAGCGAGCATGGCGACGCTCGACAAGTAGAGAATTGACAGCACAATTCCCGCCACCCAGGAGCGCAGGCGAAGCACGAGGAAGCAGACCGGTACGCGAATGATCAAGCTGGCTGCACTGAATGATGCGCAGGTAATGACCACCCCAATCCACCAGGCACCAGGGGCATTCATTTCCGAAACCTGTAGCCCAAGTCGGACCAAAGCCAGAGAAATTCCCACCAGGGTCATTGCGCCCAAAATTCCGGCGATAGACATCTGCGGGGGCCGGCTCGCAATCGACGCGTTTTCGCTGGCGAGCCGCCAGCGGCCCAAGACCCGATGGACCCACAGCGGCATCTGCATGGATAGCAAGAGGAGAGGCAAGCAGAATGTCGGCGCCGCTTCGCGTGCAGAGATTTCGCCCAAAAGCCCGTTCTCCAAAAATGCCGGGCCGGCACACCAGGATGCTATCCAGATGCTGCCGACACCCACCACGCTCAATTGGCGAGCCCAGGTTTTGCCCAGCCCGATGGCGCCCCAAATGGCCAGCAGGCTCAGTTGAGCGCACATCCCGCCGGCCGTCAGGTATACCCAGAACGCGCCCCAATCGTCGGGATCGAACACATCCATGAGCTTGAGAATGGACGCATTCGAGAGGGCAAACAGGGAAATCATTCCCAGCGCAAGAAATAGATGCAGCCAAGGGAATGGAGGCGGGGTCGAAAACGGGGCCTTCTTGTCGTTCCAGGGATCAGCCGTCATGGAGAATATTTCGTTGGCCGGGTCTTTTTCCGAGGAGCCGGGATTATACTGCTACTCCATGTCCAACCCCTATCAGTCCCCCTCGAACTATCCCGGTTCTCAGTATCCGCAGTCGCCCTATGGGCAGGGGGACGCGACCGGCGGCGTGATTCCGTATAAGAACCCCTACGCGCTTTCCGCCTATTACGCGGGAATCTTCACGCTGCTGTGCTGCATTTTCCCCATTCCGCTGGGCATCGCGCCGGTCGTGCTGGGGATCATCGGCTTGCAAAAGAGAGCCCAGAACCCGGTGATCAAGGGCTCTGTTCACGCCTGGATCGGGATTGTGCTGGGGGGGCTTTCGACGATCGGATCGATTATCTCGATCATCGTGTTCGCCACCGCACTGGTGAATCAACCCTAGCGGATCGAATAGCCGGCAGACCTGATAGCGGTCCGCTCTTCCGCTAGGGAACCCCGTCCCCCTGCGGGATGACTTTGCCGTGCGGGTCGATCTGGCGGCCGGCGAGTTGCTGGTCGAGCTGCTGCTGGAGGTCGGGGTCGAGGAAGTGCTCCATCCGCTCGGCTGGTTCGTGGAGATGGTCCGGCGGCAGGTCGAAGTTGGCTTCCAGGAAGGATTCCCACAGGCGGTGCGCTCGGACGATGTTGCGGGCGGCTGTGCGTCCTTGGCCGGTGAGCTGAGTGCTGCCGCTGGAGCTGGTGGAAACGAGTCCTTTGCGCCGCAGCGACAAAGCCGATAGCCAGCCGATGAGGCCCTTGGGCAGAATCGCCTCGCGAGTGGTGGCGAGTTTGGAATCCACCGGCAGAGCAGCCGCTTCTTCCGCCCGGTAGAGCTGACCGATGGTGTCTTCGCTGGCGATGCGAATGGAAAGGCCCAGGTTGCGAAGCCACCGGCTGAGGAGGCCGTGTCGGGGGGCAAGCAGGACCGCACCGCCGAATTGCACGCCGGCGACCACCGCCATCATGCCGGCCACGCTGGTGTTCAGAGCCGTGGCCGAGAGATAGCCGAAGATGGCGCTGTGCGTGGCAATGACCAGCGACCAGACGAGCATCTCCCGCAGGCGATCGGTCAGCAGGCTGGCTGTGGCGGCAGGGACGATGAGCATCGCCACGACCAGAATCGAGCCGACCGATTCAAACGAAGCCACGGTCACTCCCGCCACCATTCCCATCAGCAAGTAGTGCACCAACCAGACCTTGATTCCCATCGCCGCCGCCAGGGCCGGATCGAAGGAGACGATTTTCAGCTCCTTCCACAGGAGCGCGATGAAGCCGACCGTGAGCACAGCGGCGGGGACGATCGCGAGCAAGGCCCGCGGTACATATTGTCCAAATAGCAGCACGCGGCGGTCCCAGGTGTAGAGGATGTCGCCGTACAAAACGCAGTCGGCGTCGAGATGGGCCCGCGGACCCCAAAGCTGAATCAGAATGACACCGAGGGCAAACAGCGAGGTGAAAACCACTCCCATGCTGGCGTCCTCGCTCACTTTGCCCAGCGAATGTAGCGACTGCGTGAGGAAGCTGGTCAGCATTCCCAGCGCCATCGCCCCCAGCATGATGCCGATGCCGTACGGCTGGCCAGTGAAGTAGAACGCGATGGCGATGCCGGGAAGCACCGCGTGGCTGATGGCGTCTCCGATCAGGCTCATCCGCCGCAGCACCAGATAGCACCCCAGCAGCGAGCAACAGCCGCTGCAGAGGATGCCGATGCCGATGATGCCGAGCGTTTTGGGGGTATCCTTGGGGCTGAATTCCAAAAAGCGGAACCAGATGACGGCGATGAGGAGCAGGACCAGGAAGTAAACGGCGGGAAGGAGCCAGTCGGGGGAGAGGCCGCTGGTCGAGCTGACGCTCTTCGTCCGCGATGCGGTCGGCTGGGCTTGTTTTGTCGGGCTCAGCGTAGAAGCGCTCATACCGCGGCCTCCGCGGTTTCCGACGGCAGCTCGGGCCACCGGCTTTGTTTCTTGAGACGGGCGGTGAGGCCAGCGACGATGGCTGGCTCAACGTATTGGTCCACGCTTTCGCTGGCGAGATTGGCCACGGAGCTGGCGAGCTCCGGGTATTCAGTCAGCAGCTCTTCCCACAAACGCTGCCCGCGAGTCACTTCCACCGCGCGGGTGAGGCCGGCGGGGGTGAAGCGGAATTCATCCGGCTCTAGTCGCTCGACGAGTCCGCTGCCGGCGGCATTGGAAATGAGGCCATCGACCTGTCGCGGCGACCAGGATTTGCGGGCGAGAAGGTCGGCCGTACTGACCCGCGCTTGCCCGGTCCGAGAGGCCACGTCGTAGGTGGCCAGCAGCAACTGCCGCTGCCCGTAATCACGCTGAAAGCGGCGATGCTCCAGCAGCCGGACAATCGCGCCGCGGCGAGTGCCAAAGAGCATCGAGACCAGAAAGATCGCGGAGCCGCTGAGCACGATAATCGGCCCGGCGGGAAACACCGAGAACAGCGCGCTAAAAACGGTGCCGATGAGGCCGGTCAGCAGGCCAAACGCGCCGGCGATGGAGAGCAGCCACCCCAAGCTGTCCGTCCAGAACCGTGCCGCCGCTCCCGGCAGAATCAGGAGAGCCGCCATCATGATGATGCCGACCGCCGGCAGGCCGATGACGACCGCCACGGCAATCAGCGACATCAAAAGCAAATCCAGCCAGTAGATCGGCCAGCCGAGCGAGCGGGCGAAGCCGGTGTCGAAGGCGACGACCTTGAATTCCTTGTAGAGAATGAGGACCACCGCCAGGCAGAATAGCGAGGCCGCCAGGATGAGATAGACGTCCGGCCGGGTCATGCCCGCGGTCTTGCCGAGGATGAACGATTCCAGTCCCGCCTTGCTGCCGCTGGTCGTCATGTTCTGAATCATGCGGCTGAGGGCGAAGCCCAGGCCGGGAAAGACGGACAGGACGATGCCAATGGCGGCGTCTTCTCGCACGCGGGTCCAGCGGCAGAGGGCGGCGATGATGACAATGCCCAGCACGCCGCTGGCGAGGGCCCCCAGGAGCATGAAGGTCAAATTCCGCTGGCCGAGGATGAGAAACGCCACGCAGACCCCCGGCAGCGCGGCATGCGCGACGGCATCACCGGTCAGCGCCCGCTTCCGCAGCACCGCGAAGCTCCCGACCATGCCCGCCCCGGCTCCCAGGATGCTCACCCCGAGCAGCACCACGATGGTGTTATACGCCAGGAGCTGCTCGATCATGGGGCCGCGCTCCCCGCCTTCATCGCTTCCCCCGCGGCGTCCAGAATCGCCAGGCGGCCGCCGTAAGTCTTGCGGAGATTCTCGGGTGTGAACGTGGTCTCCACCGGCCCGCTGGCCACCAGCCGCATGTTGAGCAGGGCGACCCAGTCAAAATATTGCGGCACCGTACGGAGATCGTGATGCACGGCGATGATCGTTTTCCCTTGCTGCCGCAACTCCCGGAGCAGCTCGAAGATAATTCGCTCGGTGGCGGCATCCACGCCGGCCATCGGCTCGTCCATGAAGTAGATTTCGGCCTTCTGGGCGAGGGCCCGGGCCAGAAACACCCGCTGCTGCTGGCCGCCGGAGAGCTGGCCGATCTGTCGACGCTCGAACTGCGCGAGCCCCACTTTATCCAGGCACTGCCGAGCCCATTCCCGCTCCCCATGCCCCGGCCGCCGGAACCAGCCCAGCCGGCCGTAAGTCCCCATGAGTACCACGTCGAGCACGCTGACGGGAAAATCCCAGTCCACGCTCTCCCGCTGCGGAACGTAGCCGATCTTCTTCCGCTGCGTGGCGACCGGCTCCCCCAGCACCTTCACGGAGCCGCTGGCCATGGGCAAGAGACCCAGTACCGCTTTGATCAGCGTGCTCTTGCCCGCTCCATTGGGGCCCACAATCGCCGCCAATTGCGGCTTCTCCATGATGAGGTCCACATCCCACAGCACCGGCTTGCGCTGGTAGGCGACGGTGACGTCGTGGATATCCAAAATCGGGGGCATAGTTCAATCTGAATGACGAAATTCGAATGGCGAATGACGAATGAAAGAACTGTGCAGGACCTCTCCCAATTCGCCATTCGTCATTCGGAATTCGTCATTTCTCGCCTACTTCAGCGCCTTCACGATCGTCTCCACATTGTGCCTCACCATCCCCTCATACGTTCCCTCGGGCGTGCCGTCGTTGCCCATTGCGTCGGAGAACAGTTCACCGCCGATGACGACTTTGTGGCCGCTGGCGGAGGACCCTTCGAGGAGGGAACGGATATTCTGGTCGGAAACACTGGTTTCCACAAAGACCGCTTTGATTTTTCGTTCGGACAGAAATTTGACGAGATCGTTGATTTGCTTGACCCCCGCTTCGCTTTCGGTGCTGATCCCCTGAATGCCGCGGACCTCGATGTCGTAAGCCCGGCCAAAGTAGCGGAAGGCGTCGTGGGCGGTGACCATCACCCGCTGCTCCTTGGGAATCGTGGCGATCGTCGTCTTGGCTTCCTCATGCAGCTTCGCCAGCCGGGCCTGGTAAGCGGCAGCGTTGGCTTTGTAGTCGTCAGCATGGGCCTGGTCGAAGGAAATCAGCGCATCGCGAACTGCCGCCGCGGCCTGGCTCCAGAGCGAAACGTCGAACCAAACGTGCGGGTCGTGCGCACCGCCTTCCACTTCCAGAATCTGGTCGTGCGGAATGCCCCTCTCCGCCACGGGGACGGCCGGCTTCTCGCGGGCCAGGTTTTCGAATACTTCGGTCATCTTCCCTTCCAGGTGCAGACCTGAATACAGGACCATGTCGGCATTGCTCATCAGGCTCAAATCGCCGGGCGAGGCTTTGTAGAGATGCGGGTCCACCCCCGCCCCCATCAGGGCTTTGACCTCGACATGCTTACCCCCCACGTTGCGGGCCAAATCTGCAACCATCCCCGTCGTGCAGACAATCTGGATTGGATGTTGCCCGGCAAACTTATGCACTGTCGTGGCGGCTTTAGAATGCTCGTCCTTCTCCGCCGAGCCATTGGCGGGCGGCGAACAACCGGCGAGGGGGAGCAGAAGAATCGCGGCGAGCGAGGCGAGAACCAGCGAAGAAATTCGGAACATGGAAGGAAATCCGCGTGAGCGGCGAGGGTTTTTAGTGGTCGAAACTATTATTTTGATACATCAAAATTATCGGGGACGCAAGGGGGATGGCAAGAGGAAACCTGGAAAAAACAGCTCGGGAGCGCCAGAATGCAGGCAGCAGAATGGTAAGTTGGGAACGTGTGACAAAAAAATGGGAGACAGAAAAATGAATGCAGTTACTTTCGTCAGGCAACCTCCGCCTTGGCTTTCTGCATTTTTTTGTCTTCCATTTTTTTGTC
This sequence comes from Pirellulaceae bacterium, assembly GCA_051004015.1. Classification (GTDB taxonomy): domain Bacteria; phylum Planctomycetota; class Planctomycetia; order Pirellulales; family Pirellulaceae; genus SXOA01. Next base: position 51,330 of record JBPCKT010000120.1, read on the forward strand.
ACATTTCTACTGCAATTATGCTGCCTTACTTCTTCTTCCGCTTGGACTTCCGTTTCAGCGGCCGGTCGACTGCCGCGAACTCTTGCGCCCGGAAAAAGGCATAGATGAGCATACCCACCGCGAGCAGGGAGACTACCGCGATGACCTGGTACTGTCCGTTGTCGCTACTGAGTGACCCGTAGGCCACTCCGGCCGCGGCAGCCAGATAGAGTGCAGGGGTAACGGGGTAGCCCCACGTGCGGTACGGCCGCTCGGCTTCCGGCATTTTTTTGCGGAGGACATACACGGCGGCGACGGTGAGCGCATAGAAAATGGTGCCCCCCAAAACGACGAAGTCGGTGAGGGTGCCAAAGGCGTCCTTCGGCGACGTGGCGATGCAGAAGACCACCACGATCTGAAACACGGACCAGAGTGTCTGGGCCAGAATCGCGTTGGCGGGAGTCTGGAACCGCGGATGCACACTGCCCAGAGCCTTGGGAAACAATCCGTCGCGGGCCATGGAAAAATAAATCCGCGGCCCGGCCAGCAGGTTCGAGTTCAGCGCCCCGAACGTGGAAACCATCACCCCCAGCGGCGCGAGGATCGCCAGCCACTTCCAACTGATCCAGCTATCCGGTTCCCGCGCGGCGAGCGTCTGGAAAACGTCCCGGGCCACGGCATCGGTCTTCTGGACCTCGGGAATGGAGAGCACGGAGTGATAGCTGAGGTTGGCGCTGATGTAGATCAGCGAGACGATCAGCACGCCGATGCCCAGCGCGAGCGGAACATTCCTTTGGGGCTTCTTCACCTCCTCCGCAATCGGGCCGATGTTGATCCAGCCGTCGTAGGGCCAGAACACGGCGAGCATCGCCAGACCCACTCCCTTGAAGAAATTGAAATTGGGATCGCTCGGCCAGGTCATGGGAGCGGGCGTGATGCGGGAGGAGCTGGCCGCGAGCCAGGGGCCGATGATGATCAGCCCCAGAAAGCTGACCTTGATAATCGTCGTCAGGTTTTGCACCCACGCGCTGGACTTCGTCCCCACGATGTTGACCCACGAAAGCAGCAGCACCGCGGCGATGGCCAGTAGCGCCTGTGAAAAGTGCGACATGCCGGGATGCTTCAGGTCATCACTCAGGCGCTCGGCCAGCCACTCGGGCGCGTATCCTTGCTGCTTGAGCGAGACGAGAAAGGCGTTGAAGTAGATCACCGTGCCGCAAGCCAGGCTGCCGAGTGAGCCGGTGCGGATGATGGAAAACTCCGCCCAGCCCCACAGAAACGCCGCCGGCCGGCCATAGGCCTCGCGGAGATAGACATAGGGGCCGCCCGCTTGCGGCAGCATGGCGGCGAGCTCCGCCAGGGCCAGCGCCCCGCACAGCGTGACGATGCCGCCGACAATCCAAATCGCCATGATCAGGGCGAAGCTGGGAACCTCCTGATCGATCGCCGAAACCTTGAGAAAAATCCCCGAGCCGATGATGCCGCCGACGACGATCATCACGGCGTCAAACGGGCCAAGCACGCGGGGAAGCAGGGCCTTGCCGGGGCTGGCCTGGGGCGCCGGGGAATCAGCGTGGGGTTCGGCCGGCTGGGGCTGCGTCATGCAAACTCCTGGAAAAAGAAGGATGCCGCAGCATAGCGAGGCCGCTGGCCGGTGGGCAAGCTGGCAAATGTCGTGACTAACTCCTTGTGCGGCTGAGAGTTACATAATTTGTGAAAATCTATTGCGGAGGCATTGACGGTGACAACTGTAGTTGTGAACAATTGGATATGTTCGCGGGGGAACGCGGAAAGCGGAAAGCCGATAGCGGAAGGACGAGTTTGCAGATTGTCTCAAATCCCCTCTTCCGCTTTCCGCTTTCCACATTCCCAATCCCTTTTCCCAAGGAGCAATACCATGTCCACGAATGCAAAAAACGGCGGGAAAACGCCCAAGAACACGTGCCAGGCGGAGGTCCGGCCGCAGTTTGCCAAGACGCCTTGCCGGCGGGATCAGCGGGCTTACAAGTTGCGGGTGGCGGGGCTGACGCAGGAGCGGATTGCCCAGAAGCTGGGGTGTTCGCAGCCGACGGTGCATCGGGGGATTGGCCGGATGGAGAAGTGGGTGGCCACGACGCTGCCGGAGGACCGGGGGGAGTTTGTGGCGACGGAGAAGCTCCGCCTGGCCCTGCATCGGCACGAGACGCTGCTGGAGCATCTGCAGCGGCGGGCCCTCCGCGATTATCGCCGCTCGAAGCGGCCGGTCCCCGTGGAGAAAGTCGTGACGCGAAAAGTCACCCGCACCAAGGGGGACGAGCAGACCGTGACCGACGAGACCCGCACGGAGAAATGCAACAAGCCGCAGCGCTGCCAGGTGGCCCTGCTGAGCTATGCCGGCAAGGTCTCGCACGAGCTGGCCGTGATGGCGTCGGGTTACCTCGGCCCCGGCAACGGCAGCATCTCGATGGCCGAGTTCATGGACCCCGAGGAGCGGGACCGCTGGAACCGAATAGTGGATCGCCGCGACGCGATCATCGTGGAACTGCAGCGGAAAGTGGCGGAGCTGAGTTCGGGGTCGGGAGTCTTTGGCACGAGCGACTCCCCATCCTCATCGACTCCGCAGCCAAAGACTCCCGACCCCCTCGCGCCGCAATCGCAAACCCGTGCCGAGCAACGGGAGGACGGGCTCCGCGCCGAAAAACAGACCGGCGCCGATCAAGATGTGCAGCCCAGGGGGACGGGAGTCTTTGGCGGCTGTGTCCTTCCCTTGGCGGAACCACTCGCGCCAAAGACTCCCGACCCCGGCTGTTCGCATGAATTAAAACCGGGGGAAAATGACCCCGTTGTGAATAAAGTTCCGTCCCTGGACGCCGTCGCAACTCCCACACGGCCCGCCCTTTGCGACCAGCCGCTGGATACAGGCGCAGCCCCTTCGCGCGAGCTTGAAAACCTGAATAAAACGCCGCCTCAACCCGAAGTTGATTCACCCATGCTGGGCGCGGCTCACCCGACCCCGCCCGTAAACGCAAAACCGAACGACGGTCTCCCCCTCTGCAACATGGGACACCTGGATTCGAGCGTATTGGCGGGGATGGAGATCCCCGAGGAGAAGCGGCCGCGGTGGGACGACGCGGCCCGCCAGGAGGCCCTCGACTATCACTGCATGATCCACGGCATCCCTCCGCTGGAACTGCACCAGGTGACCGGCATCCCCGATCCCAAGACCATCAGCCCCAAGATGTGGATGCAGCGCGGCTATCCCTACATGATTTACTCCGACCGCAGCATCCCGAGCAAACGCGAGCCGGTGCGGGATAAGCGGAAGGTGATTACGGTGTACTGAGTACTTAGTACTTAGTACTGAGTACCAAGAGAAAAGGCGAAAGCTGGTAGAATTAACCCAGATCGCCAGTCAATTGAAAGCCACTCCATGTCCCCCATCCTTCAACTCACGCCGCGCATCACGCTGCTGCCGATCATTCACGGCAGCGGGGAGTTTGCGCTGGCGGTGCGGCGGGTGATGCTGGAGGAGAAGTTTGATTGCGTGGCGGTGCCGCTGCCGCCGTCGTTTCAGCAGGATGTGGAGAAGGCGATTGAGTTTCTCCCGTCGCCGAGCCTGGTGACGCAGGCGGAGGAGGATCGGTTCAAGACGGAGTGGAATCCGGAAAAGGATGTTGACGAGGATGAAGATGATGAGCAGGAGCGGCGGCTGAGCTATGTGCCGATTGACCCGTGCCAGGGGGTGATTGCCGCCCTAAGGGCGGCCGCGTCGGAGCACATCGCCCGGGCGTTCATCGATTTGGAAACCCGCGAGTATGAGCCGGCGGCAGCGGTGCTGCCGGATGCGTATGCGCTGAAAAGAGTATCCATTGACCAATTTGCCGCGGCGCTCTTGCCGGCGATTCCCCGACCGAGCGGCAAGCAGCACGAGGCCCGCATCGTCCACATGGCCCGCCGGCTGCGGCAGCTCGAGAAAAAGCACAAGTCCATCCTGTGCATCTGCTCGGTGCTGGATTGGCCGTGGATTCGTGAAGCGTATCAAGAGCAGACCCCAGTCAGACTTCGCGACGAGGAAGTCGAGGAAACCATTTGCTATCAGCCGGAAGAGCAGACGCTGCTGTTCCTGCTTGGCGAGCTGCCGTTCATCACCAGCTTGTACGAACAGGCCCGAGCGGAGTTGGAGGATGACGAGAATCTCTCGGTCGACGGCGTGAAGGAACTGCTGCTTTCCGCCCGCCAAGGCTACCTGGCGGAAATGAAGAAGCGGGCCCGCAAGATCACCCCGCATCTGTTGCGGCAGTGCCTGAAGTACATCCGCAATTTGTCGCTGCTGGAAAATCGCTTCACGCCCGACCTGTACACGCTGGTCATCGCCGCCAAGCAGGTTTGCGGCGACCAGTTTGCCCTGCACGTCGCGGAGACTGCTCGCGAGTACCGGGTAGGCTTGACGGGGTCGGGAAGAGTTTTCGCCGCGAAAACCCTTCCCGACCCCTTGATCAAGCTGGGCATCGAGCAGGCCCGGCTGCCTGTTGGTGAGATCGTCGGTCTCGTCAGCCGCCTGCCGGGACCGCCGATGGTGTGGCGGTCGCTGGAGTTGCAGCGGCGGCCGGAGCGGAAGGAGCGGGAGCAGTGGGAGATGCGGTGGAACCCGTACTCGCAGTGCAGTTGGCCGCCGGAGGACGAGAAGATCGAGGATTTTCGGGCCCACGTCTTCGACCGGGCGCGGGCCGTCTTGGGGTCGGACCTGGCCCGCACCGAGAAATTCACGACGAGCATCATGGACGGCATCGATATCCGCGATACGCTCCGCCACTGGTACGACGGCGAGATCTACGTGAAGGTCATGCCCCCCAGCCGCGGCAAGCTGGACTGCGTGGTGATGCTGTTCGACACGCCGGCGGACCCGCGGGACTACCCGTGGCGGACGACGTGGTACGCGGAGCATGAGGAGGAATCGACGCTGGCGTTCTTCGCCACGGATTTCGCCAAGGAGCTGGTAGGCCCCGGCATCGCTCTTTCCACCTACGGCGGAGCGATGTTCCTGTTTCCGCCCGTCCACATTCCCGACATCTGGCGGGACCGCGAACTGGACTTCACCGAGACGCTGGAAGAGCGGCTGGTGGCGGCGGGCTGCCTGCACAGCCTCTGCCCGCACGTCGCGCTCGTCAGCCCGCTGCCGCCCGGGGCCGGCTTTCGCAAGTTGGCCAAGCATTTCGGCAAGAAGCTCATCCACATTCCGCTGGGACAATTCGGCGACGGTGTGATTCAGCAACTGCGGATGATGCATGTGCTGAACGGGCATCAAATCCGGAGCTACGCGGCGAATTTTATCCGAAAGGCGTGAAAGTACTCATCTCGCTCCGCGAGGTGAATGGCGAGGGGGAGAAGAACTGCGGAGGGGCACCCACCGAAAAACAAAAAAAAAAACCGCC
>JBPCKT010000121.1:0-28285 GCA_051004015.1 Pirellulaceae bacterium
ACGCCACCAACAACTCGGCTCTGGGGGAAAGGGGGCCCTCCGCCCCCACCGTGCGACTACACCCCCACCAACCAACCCGATACCTGTTCAAGCTACCATCATGCGAGCGGTGAATAAGACGGGATAAGACTTACGGCGACAGATGGAGATAGAAACTGTTTTCATAAAAGAAGTTCGGATGACGTGAATCACCGTAAGTGCATGAAAAACAGCGCGAGAATTGTGAATAAATCCACCTCATCAGGGGGTGCAAGGTCACTTATCAACGAGCACGAAGAAAACCGCGACCCGCGGGTCGTTATGCCTTAGAATGAACCTCGGTCCAACAAATTCCAAGTTTTCCCTAACACTTCCATCGCAACCGCCGCCGAGTTCCATGTCCCGCACCGTCCTCCTACCCCCCGAAACTCCTCGCCTCCAGGGCGGCTCGCTGCTGGGCGGGTGGTGGCATGAGGTGGAGGGAGAGCCGGGGCGGATTCATTGCGACCTGTGCCCGAGGGATTGCACGCTGCGGCCGGGGGATAAGGGGTTCTGCTTTGTGCGAGAGAACCGGGACGGCGAAATGGTGCTTTCCACCTACGGCCGCAGCACAGGGTTCTGCATCGACCCGATGGAGAAGAAGCCGCTGAACCATTTCTATCCCGGCACGAGCGTCCTCTCCTTCGGCACGGCCGGCTGCAACCTGGGGTGCAAGTTTTGCCAGAACTGGTCGATCAGCAAATCGCGGGAAGTGGAGCTGCTCTCGGAGTCCGCCTCCCCCGAGGCCATCGCCACCGCCGCCCGCGAGCTCGACTGCCGCAGCGTGGCGTTCACTTACAACGACCCGGTCATCTGGGCCGAGTACGCGATGGACACGGCCCGGGCCTGCCGCGACGCCGGCGTGAAGACCGTGGCCGTCACCGCCGGCTACATCACTCCCGCCGCCCGTGGGCCGTTCTACGAAGTGATGGACGCAGCGAATGTGGACCTCAAAGGCTTCACCGAGGAGTTCTATCAGAAGCTCACGCTCTCCCACCTCCAGCCGGTGCTGGATACGCTCCATTGGCTGAAACAGGAGTCGAATACCTGGTTCGAAATCACCAACCTCATCATCCCGCAGGCCAACGACTCACCCGACGAGCTGAAGCGGATGTGCGACTGGATTCTGGAGCGCGTCGGGCCGGACGTGCCAGTGCATTTCACGGCGTTTCATCCCGACTTCCGCCTGATGGACCGCGAGCGCACGCCCCCTGCCACGCTGTTTACGGCCTATGAAATCGCCAAGAAGGCCGGCCTGCACTACATCTACGCCGGCAACATCCACGCCCCCGAGCACCAGACCACTTACTGCCCCGGCTGCGGAAAGGGAGTGATTGAGCGGACGGGTTACACGATCAACGGGTACAATCTGAAGGGGAGCCAGTGTGCCGCTTGTGGCACCCAAATCGCCGGGCATTTTGACGAACGGCCCGGCACCTGGGGGAGCAAACGCCAGCCGGTGCGGATTGCGGAGTATCAGGGGCGGGAAGAGAGCAAAAATCTCATGCAAATCACCCCCGCGCCGCCGAAGCTGAAAGAGCCGACTCCTGCGGCCGGCTTGGAGTTGACCCCGCAGCAGGAAGAGCGGATTCTGGCTGTCGCCGCCGAACATCTCCATGCTGCCGTCACCGGCCGAGCAGCTCCGGCGGCCGATGCATTTGGAGACGTCGCCGCGCTTCGCGTCATGGGAGCCTTCGTCAGCGCCAAGCGGGCCGGCAAGCTCCGGAGTTGCTGCGGCTTTATCGGACAGGCCGTGCTGCTGTCTCATGCTGTGGCGCATGCCGCGGTCCGCACCGCGGGGGACGACCACCGCTTTCCGCCGATTTCCCCAACCGAGCTGCCGTATCTCGATTTGGAAGTCTGGCTGCTGAACAACCCGCAGCAGGTGGCGGCGACAGGTGAAGCTCGCATCGCCGCGGTGGAAGTCGGCAAGCACGGCCTCATCATCGAACGGGGCACCTACCGCGGCCTGCTGCTCCCCGGTGTGGCCACCGATCACAACTTGGACGCGGAATCTTTCCTGCAGCATACCTGTATCAAGGCCGAACTTCCGCCCACCGCCTGGCGCGAGGACGACACGAAGCTCTCCACCTTTGAAGGGCACGTCATCAAAGGCTCGTCCGACCGGGCGGCAGGCGAACCGGCCGCTTCCCCGGTTTCCGTCAGCGACCTCTCCGCCCTCACTTCCTTTTGCCGCTCCAATCTCGTGTCGCTGCTCACCGGCGCAACTCCCAGCTACTTCGCCTTTGGCGTCTCCGATGGGAACGTCAGCGGCGTGATCCTCAGCGTTCAGGACGAACAGGGACATCAGTTGCTGCAATCCAGCCGCATCTCGCTCAAGGAAAGAGTGCCGCTGCAATCGACGCTGTTTAACCTGACCGAAAACCTGGCGCAGGCCCTGCGCCAGCAAAGCGGCGTGGCGAGCATTCTGCTCTCGCTGAAGCTCCATCTGGCGGTCCTCAACGACATCGCCATGCATGGCACCCTCGCGGACCCCGACCTGCGCGGCATCGATTCCACCCATCGCGCCGTCGTGGTCATCGAGAAAAACAAGACCGCCGCGGTGTACGATCGAAACCTGTCGCCGCAAGATTTGCTCGATCGCGCGGCAACCCTGGCGCAAGTTTCCGGTCGCGAAACAGCCAGCGTGTTCAGCCTGGCCGCGATTTCCACGCTGGAGAAGTTCACGGTCACGCATCTTCCCAAACCGAGCGCCGGGGCGAACGTTCGTCCCGCGGCGCAGGCTGGCAGGTTCTATCCGGCCGATGCGGACGAACTGCGGGCGCTCGTCGACCGGTGCCTCGCGGGCGAACCCGTGGAAAAACAGCGCGTCCCAGCAGTCATGGTTCCCCACGCCGGGCTGATCTATTCAGGGCGGATCGCGGCTGACGTGCTACGGCGTGTGGTGATTCCTAAGACAGTCATTGTCATCGGTCCCAAGCACACCGCGCTCGGCGTGGACTGGGCCGCTAGTCCTCATGAAACCTGGCAGATCCCAGGCGCTCAGATATCGAGTGATCCGCAACTTGCCCGTGAATTGACGCAAGCCATTCCCGGCCTGGTCCTCGATGCCGCCGCCCATGCTCAAGAGCACGCCATCGAAGTCGAGTTGCCGTTCCTTGCTCGTCTCGCACCGAACTCCCGCGTCGTCGGCATTGCAATCGGCAGCGGCGACCTGGCCCGCTGCCGCGAATTCGCCACGGGCCTGGCAAACGTCATCCGCAACATGGCTGAGCCGCCGCTGCTCGTCATTTCCAGCGACATGAATCACTTTGCCAGCGATGCCGAAAATCGCCGGCTGGATGAAATGGCGATTCAAGCTTTCGAGACGCTCGACCCGGCAACTTTGTATTCGGTGGTGCGAGACAACCACATCAGCATGTGCGGCCTGCTGCCCGCTGTCATCGTGCTGGAGACACTGCGGCAGCTTGGTCGCGTTTTCGCGCTTGAGCGAGTCGCCTATGCAACCAGCGCGGATGTTTCTGGCGACACGAGCCGCGTGGTTGGCTATAGCGGACTGATTCTGAAATAGTAGCCGGCACACTCCGTGTGCCGGCCGGCATTTGAGAAATACGGCGCTCACGGAGTGAGCGGACTACTATGGCAGAGCAAATCGCAGCGTGTTCCTCACCGGCTGGCCGGGAACGTAGGCCCGCAGAGTCCCATAGGCGCTCCGTCCCGCTACAACCGGCGAGCCGTAAACGGGCGTGGCAACCGTGCCGCCGTAATAGGTCGTTACCGGGGAACTGTAATACGTGGTCACCGGCGTGTAATAGGTCGTCGTCGGCTGAACGGCGTACGTCGGAGCGTAGTAGCTGGTTACCGGCACGGCCTCGGCGACGGGAGCATAGTACGTGGTCACGGGGCGGCTGACGGTGATTGGTGCGTCGTAAACCACACGGCTGGAGGAATAGGTTGAGTAGCCCGGCGAATAGTACGTCACCACAGGTGCCGGAAGCGTCGCCGCCGGTGTGGAGTAAGTCGGTGTGGAGTAAGTCGGTGTGGAGTAAGTCGGTGCGTAATAAGTCACGACGGGTCGCGAACTAACCACCACCTGGGCGAACGCGGGGGCGCTGGCGAAGGCGAGCAGGCCCGCTAAGAGTATGGCAGTCTTGGACATAACGATTCTCCTGGAAAGGACTAAGGTCTCTTTCTGGGAGAGTCGCAACTGCCGTGCCTTAATCGCTGCTATTTCCGTCCCGGCACTGTGTTCTTTTGCAGCGATGCCGAACGACCGCTGACCACGGGCGTTACCGTGGCCACGAGATCCCAACCTTCCTCGGTCACGACGAATTCATACGCTCCGGGCCGCAGGATTTTCCTGGTGGTTCCAAAATCGCCTCCTCGGTCGAACTCCACGCTCAGGCTCGTCCGGTCGCTCCAAGTCCGCGTGCTCCCCGCGGCCAGCTCCGCGTCCACCTGGTCTTGCACGCGGAACACGACCGGACCGGCATTCGCCGCAGGGTTTCTCAGCACCACGCTCGACCGCTGCTGCTGTGCCGGCAAGGAGTTGAGCCGGACGGCGGAGCCGGAAGACGCTGGCGACGAAGCCAACGAGGAGGGTTCCGGGCGCGGGGGCTGCGCCTGGGTAAATGCGGGTTGAACCACCTGCACCGCCGGAGCCGGATAGACATAGGTCACAGGGGGCGGCGCATACACCACCGGCGGCGGATAGCGGTAGATCGGCTGGTAGAAGTCAAACCCATACCAACTGTCGCGACAGTGGTGATGGTGACCATGATGGTGGCCACCCGACCCGAAGCCGAACGAAAAACTCTGCGCCCAACAAGCCGACGGCACCGCCGCTAGCATCAGAGCCACCACGCCAATCAAGCAAGCACGCATATCAACGCTCCTGGGCAAGAATTGCCGCGGCTTATAGCAAATTCGCGGCGGCCGTCAAATGCTACTGAGTTTCATCGGATGAGCTGCTGCCGCAAGTTCGCCCAAAAGCCAGTAGTCTTGGCTCGCCCCGGTGATAGCAGCCGCCCTCATGGCAAGGTTGGCCGGGCAAATGGACTACGGCTTTCCAACATTTCCCGGTAGACCGGTCCGCGGCGCATTGTTCCGGGGAAACGCAGACCGGCTAATCCTTCGTCCAGTAGTCCACCACCAGAACCTTCTCAATCCGCGGGCCGACGAGGGTGACGAATTCCTTGTGAGCGGCATGCGGCAGATAGGTTTTACTCCCTTTCTCGTCCGCGAAGCTGACCAGGAAGCAATGGGTGAAGCCATCGGCCTTGCCTTCCACGCTCACGTCCGTCCCCCACTCGAAATCCTTGATCACGTCGATCTTGCTCTTCAGGCCGCGGAACGCAGCTTCCGACTCCTTGACTTGCTCCGCCGTCAAGTCCCCTTTGAACTTCACCAGCACGCAGTGCCGCAGCAGCTTGCCCGGTTTGGCAGCGGATTTTTCGGTCACTCTTTCTGCGGCAGCGGTAAGAGCCGTGAGCATTTGCTTGGCCAAGAATTTGTTCCCTTCCGCATTGAGGTGTACGGTATCGCCGGTCAGAATTCCCTTGTCCATGTTGGGCTTGTTATGTTCCTTGAGATGGGCGAGAAACGCCTTCCGCAGGTCGAGAAGCTGTACTTTCTCCTTGGCGGCCACGCCGCGGCTGATGTCGCAGTACTCGTCAAGCAGCTTATCGAGCGGGTTGCTGCCGTCGGTCTTCTCGCCGATGACCGTGGCCGTGCAAAGGATAACCCGGCCTCCCGCTTTCTGAATGCTTTGAATTAGGTTGGACAGTCCCTGCTCATAGAGGTCCTTGGGCGTCCCTTTGCCGCTCGTGGAATGCCAGACGTCATTGATGCCAATATAGATGACCACCAGCGTTGGCTTCTTGCTCAGCACGTCCCGCTCCAGCCGTTTCTCCAGGTCGGGCACCTTGTTGCCACTGATGCCGGCCCCGATGACCTCCACTCCCAAGTCCTTATGTTCCTTATCGAGCGCCTCGCGGACCAGCGTCACATAACCCCCCGGTCCCGCCCCGGCCTGCGTGATGGAATCTCCCAGGAAGACCACGCGGTCCCCTTTCTTCAACTCCGCAGCCGCGGTCCCGGCGGCTAAAACGAGTGCGGTCATTACGGCGAGCCCCAGCAGACGTGAAAATGCAATTGGCATGGTTGGCATGATGAAATCCTCGAGCGATTTGGTTCGTAAAAATGGCGAGCAGCGCTAGAGCATAGTGCGCGGGTAGAATCGCTGCCAGTTGCCATCGCCGCGAACCATTGTCGCCGGCAAATGTCTTTGGCCGCGTCGCAGTTTCTGGACAGAAGTGGATGAACAGAAGGGAACGAAGGAAACTAAGGGAAAAGGCAGGTCGGCCACGAACTAGCTCTTTCCCGCTTCGTTCCCTTCTGTTCAAACGCCTTCCTCGTCCCTTTTGAACTTCCATGTACACCCCTTCCCACTTCGCCGAAACCGACCTTGCCAAGCTCCACGCCGCTATCGAAGCCTACAGCTTTGCCACTTTGGTTTCCCAGCACGACGGCGAGCTCACCGCCTCGCATCTGCCTCTCCTGCTGAAGCGCGATGGAGGAGCAACAGCCGAATTTGGAACTCTGGTCGGTCACATGGCCAAGGCCAATCCCCAGTGGGAGCAAGCGGCGGGGAAAGAAGTGCTAGCGATTTTTGCGGGACCTCATGCCTACATTTCCCCCACCTGGTACGAAGATGAGAAAGTCGTCCCGACCTGGAACTACGTCGCGGTCCACGCCTACGGACGGCTGGAATTGGTGCCGGATGCAACCCAAAAGCTGGATATTCTCCAGCAAACCGTCAGTATTTATGAGCGGAACTTGCCTGTCCCCTGGACCATTTCGCAGCCGGCGGAGTTCCTCACGCGGCTGGTGGACCAAATTGTGGCCTTCCAAATTCCCGTCCGGCGGCTTGAAGGAAAGTGGAAGCTCAACCAGAATCATCCCCTTGCCCGGCGGCAGCGCGTGATTGCCGCCCTAAAGAGTCGCCCTGATGAGGCCTCTCGGGAGATAGCCGGGCTAATGGAAGAGCGCTTGAAGTAGTCCACACCTATGCGAATCGTCCCAGCCGCCAGCCAGATTCAAATCGAAGAAATCCGGAAGCTCTTCCAGGAGTACGCCGCCTCCCTTCCCTTCGACCTCAAATTCCAGAAGTTCGACGAGGAGGTGAAGAAACTCCCCGGCGAATATGGCCCTCCCACGGGCTCCCTCTTCCTGGCGGTCGATGACAAGGAAATCCCCTACGGCTGTGCCTCGCTGCGCAAAGTGGACGCCAAAACGGGCGAGATGAAACGCCTCTTCGTTAAGCCGGAAGCCCGTAAGAAAGGGATCGGCCGTCAGCTCGCCCAAGCCATCCTCGAATCCGCCCGCGGCCGCGGTTACCAGCGGATCGTCCTCGACACCACCCCCCACATGAAAGAAGCCATCGACCTCTACGAGTCCCTTGGCTTCGAAAAGATTGCCGCCTACCGCAAGAACCCTATCAAGGGGGCGCTATTCTTTGAGTTGTGGCTGAAGTAGCGTTGTGGATTCTCGAGCCCGCATTTCTCACACAAGCCTGAGGTGCAAGCGAAGGAAACGGCCTCGTTCGTGAGGGGTCGCGTTAATGCCAATCCCTCGCCTCCCGCGGTTTCCTTCGCCGGCGCTTCAGGTTTGTGTCGGTAGCCTCGTCAGCAAAACGGAGTAGAGTTGCATGCCAGCCCCTCTCGCGTCGCCGGGCTGCGGCGCCGAGCGCGAGCAGCGGCGGAGTCCCGCAGCGCCGCGACTTCCTGGCACCGTTGGCGGCTGGATGAGGAGCAGTGAGGTGGCCCTAGAGTCTTTGGGGTCGGTAGCGAATGCCAGGGGATAGTCCATCGACGCCAAAGACTCCCGACCGCCGTTTCTAGCGGCTGGGTGAGTAGAAACAGAAAGGAGACTGCAATGCGATCCTCATTTCGGCGAATCCTTTCGCGCTTCCAGGAACTGAGCAATCGCCTTCTGGCCGGCGGTAGACTCCTTCTCCTCTTTGGTTTTGTCCTCCGCCTGCTCGATTTCGACGATCGCCGCCTGGGCGCGGGTCTTCAGCCCTCGATCTTCGGAAACAAGGCATTCCCGTAGAGCCGGCAGGTGAGGCGCGGCCTTCTTGCCAAACAGCGGCAGCGAGCCCGCGGCGTTGAGACGAACCCAACTGTCTTCGTCATCCAGCATCTTGGCGACCGCCTGCATATTGTCGGCGCTAAAATGGTCCAGCGAAGTCAACTGGCCGCAGCCCCAGCCGCGGACGGTCTTGTCCTTGCTGGCGGCGATACCGGCCGCGACCCGCTTGCTCAGGGTGGGGATGTCGAGGAGCGTGACCCCTTTGGGAATTTCCAATTTCGCCAGGTCGAAGTCGCCCCCGACGTAAATCGTCAGGCGGGGATCCCTGTTCCAGACTTCGTCCCCCTTGTCGAGCGTCAGCAGGTGCTTGGAGATGCCGCCGTGAATGTGTAGTTCCCAGTGAAAGGGAATTTCCTTGCGGTCGAAGGTCTGGGTGATGCCGGGACCGGGCCGCAGGAGCACTTCATGCACCGTGCTTTTGCCGGCGGGCAGCCCCTCGACTTCGATTCTGGCGAACTCCACCAGCGCGGCATTGAGCTCCTTGGTCGTGCTCTTATAGAAAAAGCGTTCGTTTCCATTCACCCAGTTGCTGTAGACGCGGGTCTTGTCATTGATGACCGGCATGATTCCTTTCCACTCGGTGTAGTTCGCCTCGTGCAGCGGCTCGTTGCCGATGGTTTCCGTGCCCAGGCCCCAGGCCCGTTCCGCGGACAGGAATGCCAGAAACGCCAGGACGCCGCAGGTCCACAACATGGTTCTTCGCATGATCACAGCCCTTCCAATGACAAGGAAACCAATCACGGCCTATCCTATTCTAAGACGATAGTCCGAGACTTGCGTTTCCTGAGAAGTCTGGAATTCCCATATTCAACGCCCGGGAGCACTGCCATGTCCGCCGAATTCCTCAATCCGCCCGCCCTCTGCCCCACCTTCGGCTGGACCCATGTCGTCAGCGCGAGCGGCGGGAAGACCATTTACGTCTCGGGGCAGGTCGGCATCAACGCCAAGGGGGAGGTCGTTGGGAAGGGGGATTTGAAGCGGCAGACGGAACAGGCTTTTGAGAACATCCAGTTGGCGCTAGAGGCTGCGGGCGCGACCTACCGGCATGTCGTGAAAACCAATTTGTATGTGGTGGGCCTGCGGGCGGAGCATGTCGCCATCATTCGCGAGGTCCGCGGCCGCTATGTCTGGGCGGAGCATCCCCCCAGCAGCACGCTGGTGGGCGTGAGCGCGCTGGTGGGCGAGGACTGGCTGATTGAGATTGAAGCGGTGGCGGTTGTGCCGTAAAGCAGCGCGAGCTAGCAGCCGCTCTCGCCTTGTCCCGCCGCGGGGATTCCACTACCATCCGCCCCCCCGAAGCCGGTAGTCCCGAAGGTGCCAAAGCTGTGGAAACAGACGCCCTCATTCGATGCGAACAAAACAGCACCTGCCCGTCGGGTCGCTGCTGGCTGGCGCTGCTCGCAACGGCAATGCTCTTTCCCCTGGCGGGATGCACCGCCATGAACCTGCTGGAGGGAAAGCTGCCGATGGGGGATGAGGATGACCTGGGGATTGTGACGCGGCCCTATCCCGGTTGGGAGAGCCAGGCCAAGGCCACGCTCGACAAGATTCCCAAGGCCGGGGCAAAGGAGCAGCCCGCGGTACCGGCGTCCACTGCGAGTGCGACAACAGACCCCGCGGCTCAGGCTCCGGCCATCACGGCGAACACTGCGGCGTCCAACGTCAACACGACCGTCACGCCAGAACAGCCAGCGGCGGCGAATCCGGCCGCGGTGGAAGCAGCGCCGATTTCGCAGTTGCCGGCCAAAGTTGTGGAAGCCCCTCCGCAGCCCTTGTTAGTCACCAATACGCCTGCTGCCCATGCGCCTTTGGTCAACGCACTGGTTGCCAGCGCTCACGCGGCTGCTGATACAGTCCTTGCTCATCCCACACATGAGCGACCGCTCACTGTCACAGGGGCCGAGGGAACTCCCGTCAGTCCTCCGGCAGCCGCGGTCGACAAGAAACAAGAACCTACTGGCGCGGAAAGATTATCCGCGCTGATGAAGCAGCGGAGCGAGTTCCTGACAGCGCTCCAAGCGGAAGTCAATCGCCGCCGCAGCTCGACGGAAGATGACGAAGAGCTTACCCGTTTGGAGAAGGAGCTGCGCCTGGTGCAACTGGCGGGGGAGCAGCCGGAGGAGGCGGTGCGGCAGATTGAAGCGCTCGATGGCCCGGAGCGGGAGGCCTTCGCCCACCTGTTGATGGGCCTCGCGACTTGGATGAACGCCGACGAGGCCCGCCGGCCGACGCTTCGCAATGCCAAGATCGTAAGGGAAATCCGCGATGCCGCCGCCGAGCTCGCTGCCGCCAGCAAGCTGGACGTGCGGAACCTGGCCTTCTGTGACAATGTGGACAGCTACGGCAGGTACACGGAGTTCTCGCGGAGCCAGTTCAAGCCGAAGCAGCAAGTCATCCTGTACGCGGAAGTGGAGAACTTCGCCGCCCTCCGCATCGCCGACGATTCGTACGAAACGGAGCTGCAAGGTTCCTACCAGATCTTCGACAGCGGCGGAAACCTGGTGGATGAGCGGGAGCTGCTGCTGGACAAGCAGGTCTGCCGCAACTACCGGCGGGACTACTTTCTGAGGTATCTGATTTATCTTCCCGACACTATTTCCACCGGCAACTACCGCTTGGAGCTGACCATCGAAGACAAGAAGGGCTCAGCCGCCCATCAAGAGCCTGCTGTGCGCCGCGGCGAAAAGGAAAGTAAGCTCGCCAAAGCGCCGAGTTCCGCCAGCAGCTACAAGGGGCGGAAACTCGGCACGGGAACGATTGAGTTTACGATCAAGTAAGCGAGCATCTACTTCGTCTTCTTTTCGCTTTCGGTCGTCGTCTTGGCCGCCTCGGCTGGCTTGGTGGCTTTGTCGCCGTCACCCTTCTTGCCGGATTTCTTCTTGGCATCCGCTTCGGCCCGAACCGTGGCGAGCTTCTCCTTTTGCTCGGCGGACAGGAGAGCTTCGATCTCGTCATTCTGCTTCGCCTTCGCCGCGTCGAGCTGGCCTTGCAAATCGGCGAGTTGTTTTTCGTACTTCGCCTGAATGGCGTAGATCTGGTCGCGCTGTTCATCGGTCACGACTTCCTTGTAGTATGCCGGCAGGCGGCCCTTGGCCTTGTTCTTGGCACCCGCCTTGGCTTTGTTATCCGCCTTCTTGGCATCCTGCCCAATGGAGGTGAGAGAGATGGCAGTGACCACGAGCGTGGAGGCCAGCGTGGCGAGAACGAGCTTTTTCCAAAAGGCCGAGTGCATGGATGTGTCTCCTTGAGGCAAAATGTGGGAGGAGGAGCGGCGACGATGCGCCCCCGTTTTGTCCGCTAATGTAACTCCAGTATCCGCGAAAGGAAAGCAAATTCTGGCGATTTGTTCCGCGGCCAGAAACCGCCCTATTTGGCCGCCGGCGGCAGGACGGTAATAGTGAGCGGCTGGCTGGGAAGAGAGACCAGCAGGTTCGGTTTTTCCTTGGCCGCCGCGTCTTTGGCGTAGGGAACCTGTCCCTGGCCGACGAGCGAAAGCGTGTAGTTGCCGGGTCGAATTCCGGGCTGGATTTCGATGTCGATGGCGGCTTCGCTGGCGCCGGCGGGAATCTCCGGCGCGGTGATTTTGATGTTGCCCGGGAGCGGCAGCGGCAGCAGGGTGAGCTTCTCTTTGAAGTCGGGATTCAGGCGACTGAGGGCGAGCTTCAACTGGACCTTCTTACCGGCTTCGATTTGCAGTTGCTCGGCGGCGAAGCGGAGGGCAAAAGGCGCCTTCTCTCGGATGGCAAGCGTCAGCTCGCGCGTGGGCCGGCTGGTTGCTCCGCCGCCACTGCCGTCGTTCCAGACGCGCGTGTAAGGGCGGACCTCGCGGCGAATGGTTTCTTCGCCGCGCTTGGCGGTGGCAATGAGCTTGATCGGACCTGTGAACTCGGCCGCATTCTCGTCCGCCCAGAGAACGAAGCCGCACTGGTTTTCCGAGAAGAGCGACGTGGGAATCGAATGCACTCCCGGGGGCAGTCCTTCGGCAGTGATCGTGATCCCTTCCGACCAGCCGTCACGCTGGTGCATGATCACTTGCAAGTAGACGGCTCCGCCCCGCCAGAGATTGAGCCCGGCCGGCGAGGGATTCTGCGGATGGATGGCGGCCAGATAAAAATCGGGCCTCTGCTTGCGAATCGAGAGGACGTATTGATAGCGGGCGCCGCCGCGACGGTAGCGATCCTGCACGAGCAGCCGGTACTTCTTGTGCGCGGTGAGATTGAGAGAGCCGGAAGGATCGCGGAGGTGCCCGTCAAACGGCCCCATCCGATGGCCGAAGTCGTCAAACTCCTGCACGCGGTTCCCTTGGTCATCCACCAGCACCGCATACGGATCGGCCTGCCCGCCGAGCCGCTCGCAATAGACCTCCAGGCCATACGCGCCGTTCTCCGCGACTTGGAACTCGTACCAGTCGGCATCCCGCGCTTGATCGAACCGCCCGCTGACGACCGCGGGGAGCGACAATGTCTGCGGCTGGTCCTGCTTGTCGTTGGGCTCTTGTTCCAGCGATACGGGGGAATCGACGAGCAGCAGCGGCATGGCATTCAGGGAATCCTGGCCTGCCAGGCTCGGTCGAATCTGCCAGCCGTTCACGGTACAGGTGGCGGCACTGGGCTGGACGCTGTGCGCGGTGGGATGCTCGAGGAAACGGAAGAGACCCAGGTCATTGGCGTCCGTCGGCGCGGCGAGCGGGAACTTCGCTTCCTCCAGCGGCAGATCGAAGAGTGTCTGGGGGGACGGCTTTCCCGCGGAGCCGAAGTTGCGGCCGAGCAGCGTCAGCTCCGTATTCTGTCCAAGCTGCACCGCGCGGGGGAAGGCATTTTCGACGTGCGGCCGGTCACTGATCACGAGTCGATAAGGAAAGCCGCCGCGGAAGGTGAGGTCGCTCGTCACGACCAGGTAGTCGCCGTCCTGCGGGGCGACGAAGTCTATGAAAGGGTCGCGGCCGTGATAGTCGCCGCTGGCCGCGAGCTGCGAACCGGCCGGCGAAAGCACCGCCAGGCTGGCATCCATCTGCACATCCAGCCGCTGGGCCTGGCAGTCGAAGGTTACGCGCTGCCCCTTCTTGAGCGGCACCTTGAACAAGTCCTGGTCGTTGCCATCGGAAGTGCCGTTGATGGCTGAATTCAGTTGCGCGACTTGGGACGTTGCCGCGTCGTTGTTCGGCTCCTTCTCCGCTACATCTACCAGGCCGCGCGAGACCGCGAACAGCCGAGGGTTGCTAACGCCGAACCTGCCGACGGCGCGAACGTCGTAAGTTCCCGCCGGCACATCCGCTGCGACCGTGACCTTGAAAGTCCGCTCTTTCATCGGCACCGGTTCGGCGTAAAGGCCGGGATAGTCGAAGCGGAGGGACTTCACGTCCTCCAGGTCCGCCCCTTGAATCTCAACCTCTACGGAACTCCCCGCTGCCGCCCCCAGAGGAGCGATCCGATCCAGGCGAGGAAACGGGAGATCGGCCACCGCAGCCCCGGACCCCACCAGCAGCCAGAGAGCGGCCACGGAGATACGGAAGGCGTGGGCCACGGATGAAACACGGAAGGACACGGATTTATGCATGGCAGAATACGTCCAATAACAGTTCGTCCAATAATGGGTTCTCTACAAACTACTTGCGAACGGCGATTACTGCGATCCACTCGCACCTGAATTGCCAGCGAGCAACCGCGATTTGCTGTGCCTCACTTTCGGGCAAGTCCCCCCGCCACTTTCCCGGCACACTGCCGAGCCTCATTCGCGAGCGCTCCACCGCTCCTCGGACCCCCAATTATTCACTTTTCTCATACAGTTTTCAGGACACTTTCGATTATTCACTTTTGACGGAACCCCTTATCTGTACATATGTTTCGTAATTCATTTTCGCCGCAATTCCTATTCACCGAGCAAAATCAGTATTCACATTTCTCCGCGGCAATGGCAGCCTCGAGGTCCAACCCCCCGCCGCAGCCCTTGCCCAGTCCTTGAGCCGACCCGCCCAAATCCGGAGCATGGGGAAACCTCTGCTCACCATCCAATTGCCAAGGAGGGCCGGCCCACCACTCCCTCTACTCCAGGGGCGCAGTTGACCTTAATCTTAAGATGCTCGTATATGCCAATTTGTTCACTAAACAAAAGATTATTTTTTTCCTTGACCGATACTAACCCGAAGCGCCAGTGAGGGAAACCCCGCCGGCAGGCCCGCTTGAGCCCCAACGGGGGCGCGGATACGGTAGCCCAGGCCCAGGCGGCGCTTCGCCGCCGCAGGCCTGGGTCTCGCGCCATCGGAGTCGGAAGGCCTGAAGGGCCGCCCGTAAACACCTCGCAATCGCCTTTCCGCGGCGAAAGGGCCGGGGTCGGGAGTCTTTGGCGAGAGAAAGCTGTCCACCTGGCAGGAGCGGTTTCGCCAATGACTCCCATCCCCCTGACGTTGCCTATCGATCACGGCCCGAGTCCCCAAGGCCCGGGGCCGGCGCGTATGACAATTGAAGACGATCTCCCCATTCCACCTCAGGGGGACGGGAGTCATTGGCGGCAGCGCGAGACGGTGTGGTGTATCTTCGCGCGCCAATGACTCCCGACCCCGATGCACACGAATCCCTCACCCCCTCCCTCGTCCACCGGGAAGGGAAATCAAATCAGCTCTTCAATCGGCTTCCCTTCGGCGAGAATCTGCAGTGGTCTGTTGGCCTGGTCGTGGAAGGCGTGTTTGTAGTTGATGCCGAGGGTGTGGTACATGGTGCCCAGGACGCAGCCGGGGGTGTAGGGTTTGGTGGCGGGGGCTTCGGCCCGCGGGTCCGTGGTGCCGATGGTTTGGCCCATGCGGAGGCCGCCGCCGGCGAAGAGGATGCTCATCGCTCCCGGCCAGTGGTCGCGCCCCGCGCCGCTGTTGATCCGCGGGGTGCGGCCGAATTCGCCGAAGGCCATTACCAGCACGTCATTAGCCAGGCCCCGGTCGTAGAGGTCTTGCACGAGGGCCGCCACCGCCCGGTCGTATTTCGGCAGCAGGTTGTCCTTGAGCTGCTTGAAGTTGTCGCCGTGCGTGTCCCAGCCGCCGCCGGCCTGGATGGTGACGTAGCTGACGCCCGCTTCCACGAGGCGGCGGGCCAGCAGGCAACTTTGGCCGAGGTCGTGGCGGCCGTAGTTGTCGCGGACCTTGGGGTCTTCCTTGGCGATGTCGAACGCCTTCTGGGCCTTGTCGCTCGTCACCATCTCCATCGCGTCGCGGTAGTGCTTGTCGAGACCTTCGATGTCTCCTTTGATGTCCACGTCGCGGCGGATTTTGTCGATCTGGGCCTGCAAGTTCGTCCGCCGGCTGAGGCGTTCCAGCGTGACGCGGCCTGGCAGCTTCATGTTGCGGACCTGAAAGCCGTCGCGGTTGGGATCGTCGTCCGGCGAGAACGGGTTGAACGACGCCCCGAGATAGGCCGCCTTTCCGAGCCCGAGCGGCCTGGGAAGATTGACGTACGCCGGCAGCCCCGGCTCGTTCGGCCCTTTCATGCGGGCCACCACGCTGCCGCACGACGGGTAGATGTTGTCGCTGACTTCAATCGTCGGCTGATAGCCGGTGAGCATCCACTGCGAGCCCATGCCGTGGCCGGCGTTGGTGTGATACGCCGAGCGGACGATGGCCATCTTATCCATCACCTTCGCTTGCAGCGGCAGATGCTCGCCGATATCGATTCCCTTCACGTTCGTGGCGATCGGGCGGAACTCACCGCGGAATTCCGCCGGAGCGTCCGGCTTGAGGTCGTACATATCGATATGGCTGGGGCCGCCGGCCAGCCAGATTTGGATGACGGCTTTCTTCTTGTTGGCAACGGCGGATTGGGCGGCTTGGGTGTTGGCGTTTAGTCGCAGCGCATCCGCCAGTGTCAAGCCGCCGGCGGCGAGTGCGCCGACTTGGAGGAAGGAGCGGCGGGAGACGCCGTCGCAGGATTTGTGGGATGAGCCGAGGATGGTGAGCATGGTTAGGTTTCCTCTCCAGAGGATGTGTTGTCCCAGATTTCCAGAAATTTTGGTCTGACGTACTCCGGCAAGTCATTGCTGAAGTCCCGAGGCAGTTTCTTGAGCTTGATGAGTTCTTGAACGTCCGCGAGGTCTTTGAGCCGCCCGGAATTAGTCATGCCGGAGGCGAGCTTGAGGGACAGTACTGTGGGGAGGTTGATGTACCGGATGCCGGCATCCTCTTCCGCCACCAAACTTGGGTCCGGAAACGCGACGGGCTTCGGCTTGCCATCGCCGGGAAACTCGCCGGTTGTCAGAAACTCGATTTTGACGCTAAGTTCCGTATCGCGAAGATGCTTGCTTCCCGAGAACGGCGGCAGATAGCCCAGCCCCTCGACTTCCCGATGGAGCTTATCCAGGTCTTCGCGGGTCACCAGGATATCGACATCGTCGGTGAATCTTCGATAGCCGTGATGAACCAGTGCCATTCCGCCAACCACCGCATAGGGGATTTGGAGGGCGTCCAGCCGCTTCACGATTTTTCGCAGCGCTTGGTGAACTCGACCCTTGCCTTCGAAGAAAAGAGAACCTTCATCCATAGCCCACCCCGTGCTCCCGGATAGAAGCTGTTCGTACGTCGGGCCTGAGAAAACAGTGGTCATCCGCAAGCTCGGTTTGCTTCCGTTCTTACTCTTACTCTTACTCTTACTCTTACTCTTACTCTTACTCTTACTCTTACTCTTACTCTTAATCTTACTCCTCGGCCTCTGCCGGCGTCGAACCGGAAGACGATTAAGATTAAGAGTAGGATTAAGATTAAGAGGGTGTTGTCTTAAGCTACCTCTTAATGCGTAAACATAAACTCCTTGGCATTCAACACTGTCCAGAGCACGTCTTCAATCGCTTGGTGCCGGTCCTGCGGCTTAGCGGCAGACGGCTCAAGGAACTTCAGCAGTGTCGTCTGTTCCTCCGCCGTGGGGAAACGCGACAGAGCGCCTAGATACAATTCCTCCACAATCTCCTTGTCGCTCTTGTTGTCCTTGAGCAGCTTCGCGATTTTCCCCTCGCCGCTGGCGATCTTGTTTTCGATTTCGTCGGAGTTGGCCAGCAGAAGCACCTGAGCCAGCGTCCCGCCGCTGCTCCGTTCGCATTCGCAGCTTGTGACTCGACGGGGGCGGTCGAAGGTGTCGAGGAAGTAGGAGCCAAAATTCTCGTGCGGCAGGTCGATGGCGCGAGCCGTGCTGGCGACGTTGCCGAAGCGGGTCTTGCTGCCGGTTGCCTGGTCGAGCGAATCGAGCAGCACCTCGGCGATCATGCGGCGGGCATAGAAGCGGGCGAAGTTCTGCCGGTCGTTTTTGTTTGCGTCGCTGGGCTCGGATGAAAGTTGATAGACCTTGCTATTGACGATGGTGCGGATGATGTGCTTGACGTCGAACTTGTGGTCTAGAAAATCCTTGGCGAGAGCATCGAGCAATTCCGGGTTCGACGGCGGGTTGGTTTCCCGCAGGTCGTCCACTTCTTGCACCAGGCCGCGGCCGAGGAAATGCCCCCACATCCGGTTGACGAGGGCCTTGGCGAAGAGCGGGTTCTCCGGCTTGGCCATCCAGTCCACGAGAGCGTGCCGCGGGTCTTCTTCCGGCGTGAACTTGGCTACTTCGCCGCCGAGATACTTGGGCTCCGGCACCTGCCCCGTCAGCGGGTTCCGTTCGCCGGTCGTCACCGTGCCGCTGGCATAGTACGGCGGGGGCTCGCCAAAGCTCTTGCGACCGAGGCGCGTGAAGAAGCCGGCCAGGCCGTAGTAATCGTCCTGGCTCCATTTCTCATACGGATGGTGGTGGCAGCGGGCACATTGCAGCCGCGTGCCGAGGAAAACCTGGGCGGTGTCCGCCGTGACCTGATGAAGCTGATCGTCCCGCGATTGCCAGTACCAGTTGATGGCCGGGGCATCCTGCCATTCGCCTGCCGCGGCAATGACGCCGCGGACGAATTCGTCGTAGGGACGGTTGCGGGCGATGTTGTCCTTGATCCAGTTGTGGAAGGCGTACGCCGCCTTATCCGCCCCGGCGAGGTTGCTGTTGCGAAGAATCGAGCCCCAGCGGAGCGCGAAGAACGCCGGATAGTCGGGTGAATCGAGCAGCCGGTCGATGGCCTTGGTCCGCTTATCGCCGGAAGCATCTGCCAGGAATGTCCTCGCCTCCTCACTCGTCGGCAAGCGGCCGCAAAGGTCGATCGTGACGCGGCGGAGGAACGTGGCGTCGTCGCACAGGTGTGACGGCAGCAGACCTAGCTTCTTCCACTTCTCCGCAGCGAGCTTGTCGATGTAGTTATTCGGCTGAAAATCAGGAATCTCCGTCAGCGGCTGGCCATGCGGAATGATAGCGCTGAACACGGCTACCTGTCCCTGGTAGCGGGCCATGATGGCTGCTTCGCCGCTTTGCTGGCCGGCCAGAACGAGACCCGCTTCACTGACCGAAGCGACGACGTCGAGATTGCTGGAGAACGATGCCTCCGCGGTTACGTCCCGCGTCTTGCCATCAGACATTGCGGCCACCAGTTTCAGCGGCTGCGTCTGCCCGCGCTGCATGACAAGCAGCTTGGGCTCAATCACCAGGCTGACAATCTTGGCAGCATTAGGCGATGTTCCCGGTGTGCCGCCGGCAATCCAGGAATGCAGCGTTTTGTACGCCTCGCTCTCCGGTTCGAGCCGCCGTCCGCCCCCGTGCGGAACCTTGCCCGTCGCCTTCAGCAGCAAGAGACTCTGCTCCGGCGCTGAAACGCTCACTCGTCTCCCGCGGGCGTGCTTCACAATCTCATCGTGGTCGTAATTCGCATCGAAGCCGAACAGCGAGAGCTTGAACCCATTCTGCCCGCTCGCCTTCCCATGACAACCGCCGGCATTGCAGCCGTGGCGGGAAAGAATCGGCTCGATATCATTGCGGAAGTCGATCACCGGCTGGTCGGCTTTCAGCAGCGGCGCGAGCAAGAGTGTCCCCGCGAAAAAACATGCCACCCGGCAGCGCACGGTGATTGCAAGCCAACCGAGCACAAGAGGCCTCACATTTTTACGGGTGGGAGAAATAACCGGCGGGAGCTGAGGCGCGAGCAGTCTCGAAGTGGGACGCATCAGCCATTCTTGATATTAGTCGGCTTTTCTCCCCGCGGCAACAGAGGAAGATGGCGGAAGAGATCGCCTTCGTTACGGCGATTCGCGCTGGCAGGCTACCATCGATCCCGCCTGTCGGGTTCATTTCGGAACGAGGATTTCCGACGAATCCAGCGGTGCCAGGAACCAGCCTCCCCGGGATTCCAGAGCCGGCGTGAGGGCCGGCAGTTCCTCGCCCGTGATTTCCCGCAGCGACCATTGAAGGGCTGGATAAGTATGGCCGCCCCCAATATCCCCGGCATATGCACGGAGTCGCCCCGCCTGGGATTTAGCCTTCATCCGGCCCAGAGTGATCGCCCCCGCCAGGCGGACGCGGGGCATCTCGGGAGGCAAGGCGCTGCCCGGCTCCGTCACTCGCTCCGCAATGGCGGACGCCATAGCCTCATCTGGCTTGTCGACATGGAGTTTCCCCAGACCCCAAATCGCAGCGCTGCGGGAGAACTCTCCCATCGTATAGTTCTTGGCGATGTAGCGTTTCATCAGCGGCTCCGCCGGAAGGTAGTTCATCTGACCCAAAGCCTCGAACAAGTGTGCCGCCTGCGTGTCGAGCGGGCGAAAGCTCGTATTCTGCCGAAGGCGAACGTCGGTGAGGTAGCTTGCCTTGTGCAACATCGCAGGCAGCGTCTCCGGGACGGCGACCTTCTTCAGAGCCCAGGCGGAGGCAATCATGACTTCCCCCCGCGGGGAATCGAGCAAGTTGACCAGGCGAGGAGCGGCCGGCTTGTGGTCGAGCGCGGCCAAGAGCAAGGCCGCCTGTTCCTGCCCTCGCCAACTTTCAGCGGTGAGCACTTCCAAGGCGGATTGGTGGACGAGATCGTCCCAGCGAGGATCAGCGGCCAATTGACGGAAATCCTCCCGAACCATGGCCCGCACTCCGGGATGAGGATCATCCAGCAGCTTGCCCAACGTCTTGATGCGTTCCGCGGTGGGATGGGCCGCCAAGGCGATGGCCCCTTCGCGGCGGACACCCGAATCGGGGTTCTGCATCGCTTTTTCCGCCAGCGGCAACACGAGCTCAGAGTCAATCGCATTGAGCCGTGACAGAGCTGCGGTCGCCACGCTCGGCTGCGGATCCACAGCGAGCACCAGCAGCAATGCACGAGCCGGTTGGCTGGCATGCCGCTCGAGCAGCGCAGCGGCGCAGAGCCTGTCCATCACGGTCGCCCCAGGGCGGACGAGTTTTTGAGCGTCGTCTTCAGAGCCGGCGTCTTTGATTTGTCCCACGGCCCGCGCCGCCGCCAACCGCTCTGCATCCAGCCGCTGCGCCGCGTGCATGATGACCAGGAGTTGGGACAGAGCCGTCTGGTCACGGGTATCTCCCAGGCAGCGGAGGGCGAGCATCAAGTCGCGATGCGTTACCTCCGCGCTCGTCAGCCGGGCTCTCCAGCCTGCATACGCCGGCTCATATTTCCAGGCGGCCAGGGCGGGCTCGATCAATTGCCGAATGTCCGATCCATGTTCCCGGGCGGCCTGCAAGAGCTGCGGGGCGGAATCCCTGGCTTCCAGCACGATGAGCGCGCGGGCCGCCGCAAACCGAGCTGACGGATGCGACTCCTGCGTCGAGACGATCCGCACCAAAGCCGGTTTGGCCTCGATCATTTTCGGGATTCCCTCGATATGGGCATGCGCCACCGATGCCGCGGCCAAGCGCTGATAATCTGCCTCGGGACGTCCAGCCGCCTGGATCCAGAGCGGAAGGAATTTCGTCGAGTAGGCTTTGACGGTCTTCAGTTCCGGCAAGATCGGATCGCTCTCCATGGCAAAGTCCGGCGCGATGGGAGCGGGCCTGGCGGGCGCATCCCCCAGGGTGCAAACCAGAATGAGCCAGAGTGGGGACATGGGCATTGTCGAGGAGCTATTGCGGACGGGAAATTCGATGCGTTTGTACGAGCAGCACCACCAGGCAGACTGCCGACGTGATGCCGAGGAACCACCAGTTGCCTGGTAACAGGTTGTAATCGCGAAAGCCCGTCAGCCGAATTACCGAGAAGGCGGCGGCAACCGGATTGATGAGCAAGGCCCGTTCGACGGTGTCATGCCCAAAGGGGGCGTCTCGGCCCAGCCAGACCAGGAGCGGAGCCCCGCAGACCAAGAGCAGCGCCGCATAGGCGGCTGCGGTGGACGTGGCGGTCCGCCGGAACAGGCTGCCGATGGCAGCGGAAAGCAGCATCGAAAAGCCAGCCGTCGCCAGCAGGCAGACGACGACTCTCCGTACCTGAAACCGCATGCCGGGCTCGATGTAAATCATTACCAGATAACCCGGCAGCGTGGCGCAGAGAATGAGAAGCAGCGTGAGAATGACGGAAAGGAGCTTGCCCCACACAATGCGAAGCGGCGACATGGGGGTCATTTGCAACAGCGGCCAGCCGCCGCTTTCGCGTTCGGTGCTGATCAGGCCGGCCGCCAGCGCTGGGGTGAAGAGGACCAGCAGGGCGACTTGCATCAGCACCATGATGCCGCCAATGGTCTCCACTCCCCAATTCACGGTGCCGGTCACCGTGGCATACGTGAGCCCCAGGGACAACAGTGCGCATAGCGCCACCAGGCGCAGCAGCCAGTGGAGGCGGCCGAATCGCCGGCAGCGGAATTCCTTGACCATTACCGGGTTGGTGAGCGGCCCGATGGGCCGCGAGCGGCGCTGCGGATCGACCAGAAACATCAGTCGCCGCAGCAGGCGGACCCAGAGGCTTTGCTCGTCGCTGATTTTGCCGGCATCGCGCGAACGGTCAAAAATCGAATGGTTCAGCCGGCTGATGGCCCACAGCGAATAAACCAAGGTCAGGACGAGCGAGATGGTCATGAAACGAAAAGCGACGCTGGTCCTATCCACCACGCCGCCGCCGGCCAGATCCCCCGCGCCGAGCAGCGACATCAAAGCGGCAAACGGCGAAGCACACCGCAGCCAGTTGGCGATTGCGGCCTGATAGCCCCCCATGCCATGCAGGAATTGCTGCGGGCCCAGCACCAACACGCTGGAAAGGAGCACGCAGCCGTAGGTCCAGCGGACCGCACCGTCCGTGGAAATTGCGTAAGTGCTGATGAGCAGTCCCAATGCCGAGTACTGCAGAGCTGCCAGCGCCAGCACGAGATAGACGTTGGCGAGATCCCAGGAGGCTCCGCTCATCGCAAAACAGGCGGCTGCGGCCGGCAAGCTGAGCGCGAGAATCAGTCCGGCCACGGCGAGAACCGCCACGAGCTTGCCCCAAAAAATCCGCCAGGGGCCCAGGGGAGTATTCAAGAGCAAGGCCAGCGTACCGGAGGTTCGTTCGCGGACGATGCTCGTCGCCGGAAACACAGGCAACAAGAGGAGCAGCGTGGCCATGAGCCCGTAGGAGAGCAGGCGAAAAATCTCTTGCGCACGGCTGCCGGAAAGAGAGATGCGGGGCTCCGTGGGCCAGCGGATAATCACGAGCAGTGCGAAGCCGATGGCCAGCACACATTGCATCCAGAACATCCTCTTTTGCCGCAGGAGAGTGACCAGTTCCCGGCGGATCAGCGCGGTACTCATCCTTGGCTCCCGTGCATCACGACGGTGTCGGCGGACTTCGATTGGCGGGCAAGGGGTGATCTCGGGTCATCCTCTTTGGCGAAGGACATGAACGCTTCTTCCAGGTCGGTCTGCACCTCGCGGAATTGGGTGACCTTGACCCCTCCTTGAATCATTGCCGCGAGCAGGTCCGCGAGCTGCGCTTCGGGCTGGGCGGTGCGAAAGCGGAGTACCACTTCCGCGGGGACCTGCACCACTTCGGCCGTTGGTTCGAGATGGGCCAGAGCGATTTCCGCTCCCCTGGCAAGTTGGTCGCCCGAGACCAACTGTGCCTCCATCGTCCTTTCCCTGCTGATCATGCGGCTGATCTGGTCCACGGTGCCGAGGGCCCGCAATTTGCCGTGGGTGAGGATGGCGACCTGGTCGCAGATCCGCGAGAGCTCGGGCAGGATGTGGCTGGTGACGATCAACGTTTTGCCTCCACGGGCCAGGCGAATCAAGAGATCTCGCATTTCAATACGGGCCTGCGGATCGAGCCCGTTGGCCGGTTCATCCAGAATCAGCACCTGGGGGTTGTGCAGCAGCGTCCGGGCGATCCCGACTCGCTGTTGCATGCCGTGGCTGAGCGTCTCCACGAACTTGTCCCGCATGTATGTGGTGCCGGTGGTCTCCATCACTTCTTCAATCCGCTGCTTGCGGAGGGGCCGTGAGATGCCGAAAGTTGCCCCAAAGAAATCCAGATACTCATGCACCCGCATGTTGTCGTAGGAGCCAAACCGGTCCGGCATGTAGCCGACCAGGTGCTTGATGCGGCGGGAGTCGCGCACGCAGTCGGCTCCGCCAATGCTGGCCGTTCCTGCGGTGGGACGGGCCAAGCCGACGAGGATTTTGATGCAAGTCGTTTTGCCGGCGCCGTTGGGGCCAATCATCCCCAGGATTTGGCCGGCCTGAATCGTCAAGGACAGGTCGCTGAGCGCGGTGAACGAGCCGTACCGCTTGGTGAGCTGTTCAATGACGACCACGGGATTCTCCGCACCCATCGCGATTCCTCTTTCAGGGCTGGTAGGCTGAGGCAGCGGCGGTCTTGCCGTGCAATTCCAGTCGGAGCGACTCAATCCGCCAGTAACTGGTCTTGCCGCTGGATAGCGTGAGCTCCGGGCGGGCAGGGTCGCCACCGGAGACCTTGAGCAGCAGTCCGCCGCTGGTCACTTGCAGCAGAGCGGGGTCGTCAATCTCGACCGACAGGGTTCCAACGGGGTCCATCCAGGTCTTTATAGATACTGTCTGCTGGCCGCGGACGCCGGCAATTTCCAATTTACCGACGGGACCGGTGACTTGCACGGTCAACATTGCCCGCAGGGGTTCGAGGGGCAACAGAACGGCGGGGACTTGAAAACGGAGCCATGCCGAGGAAGGGAGGGAGCGCTCCTGCCACTCGTAGTTGCGATGATCATACAGTCCCGATGCGACCGAGCCGTCAGGTCCAACGGCCGTGCGGTAGGAAAGAAACGGGGCAGGAACAGCCACTTCCGTCCCCACCGGTGGCCGCTCCATAACGAGAGGGACCGCAATGAGAGCCGCTCCCGATTGGCGATGACCTTTGTCAAACCGGAAGCGGAGGTCGAGCGGGTCTGCCCAGACCATCAGTTTTGGCTCGCTGGGGAAGCGGGGGCCGCTGGCGGGGGTGAGCACCGCCGCCAAAGTGCGGCTGCGGCGATTTTGCTCGTCCGTCAGCAGCTCGGCGGCAATATACTGCTCGTCGCTGAAGACCTGGCTAGCCAGCGCTTGAAAACTGCCGTCAGCGCTGAGTTCGACGCCAATGCGGCCGTTCTGCGTGGCCAGGACAGCGTCGGCCGGATGAGAGACTCCCTGTGTATTCATGTGACCGGTCAACCCGTCCTTTCCAAAAGTGACGCGGGCTTCGATCCGCTTGGTCGATGCCGTCGCCATCGCTGTGGAAAACCGGCCCAGCCGCTGGCCATATTTCGGCGGCAGGTTCTGCCACTCCCAGGCTTCCATGTCGGTCCAGACCATGCGGGCAGTTTGTCCTTCGTGTTCTTCCCGGTCGGGCATGATCCATCCGCCGCTCTGAGAGGCAATGGCGGTTGTGGCGGCAGCGGGGGCGTAAATGTCCGTCACGCCCGAGATGCGAAGGTCATCGGTCCCCGGAAGCGGTTCGACAAAATGCACGCTGGCGACGATGGGGGGAATCGATCGCCTTTGCGCAAGTCCCACGAACATCAAGATGGCGCTCACGCCAATCGCCAGCGCCGGTCCGGCCGCGCCCAACCACTCCAGACAACCGGCGCGCCACAACACGGCTCCCAGGCCCACTAGCAGGGCCCCAAAACCGGCCAACAGGCCGGTGATCAGCAACCGTGAAGGGACCGAGTTCCCCACATATTCGGTCACATGCGGCTCGAAGACCCGGGTGTCGAGAGTCGGCGATTCTCGTGGGCTGAAAAACTCCGAGGCGATTTCCTTCATCGGCGAGACGACGAAAAAGGTGCGGCTCTTGGCCTCGTCAATCAAGGCTGCTTCTTGTGCGTCCGCTGGAGGTGGTGCAGGTGCGACTTGGGGTGCAGTGTTACTGGTATCTCTGCCTGGCGGTAAAGGCTGCTGAATTTCGTCCCGCGTTTGAAAAACGGCCAGGTAAGTTCCACCAAATGCCCCTTGCAACGCGGGAATGTTGAGGCTCCCCGCAGCAGGCCCCGGTCTACCTGAAGAGGGTCTGCCGGAACCTGGCCTTCCAAATCCTGGTCTTCCAGAATCTGTTCCGCCACCAGGACTTGCCTGAGGCCGGGTTATCGGTCCGGCTTCCTCCGCGGTGATTCCCTGGCGCATCCAGCCGTCAGGAGCCAGAGTGGTGACCAGCAGTTTCCCTTTGCCGTACGGCTTCCAGAATGCCGCCGGCCAGCCGTCAACGGTGCAGGCGACTTCGACATGGGAGGTGAGCACACGGACCATGCCGATTGGCTGGTCGTACTCCCGCTGGGAAACATCCCCGCCGCCCCTACGGCTGGTCGGCTGAATTCGTACGGTTGTGAGCTCGACGCGGTCGACGATCTGGCAGGGAAACTCTTCACCCAAGAGCAATTCCAGCAATTGCGGCTCCACACGGTCCAGCATGACCCACAGATGGCCCCCGCCAAACAGCCAGCGGCGGATGGCGGTCACGGCTGGTCCATCATGGGTCAGGCGATTATCCGCCACAATGATCTGATCGATGCTGTCGTACGCTTCCGGCGTCGCCGGCAGGATTGCATCGTTCATTTGAGCCATCGAGCGGCCGAGCAGTTCCGACGACTTGCACGCCACCACCAATTCATAAGGGAAGTCGCGGGTGAACTCATCCGGGATTACCTCGGGCCGATAATTCAGGATGACGGTTGCCGGCTCCTCTCCCAAACGCAACCTCCCTGAGAGTTGCAACTCTCCCAGGCCGCCACGAAGGAGGGCATCGTTTTTTTGGTGAGGGTCGAGAAGCAAGGTGTGAATATCGAAGCCCTTGGCCCCTTCTTCGGCCGGAGGAAAGCGGATTGGGTGGTCCAGTGTCAGGCGGGACCGCGCGGGCACCCAGGCCTTGCGGCCAAATTGCAAGGAGCGGTCATTGTCCATGAACGTGACCGCCAGCAACTCCGCGGGCTGATCGTCCATGTTTGCGAATTGCAACTGGACGGTTCCCCAGCGCTCGGGCAAATAGGCCGCCGCCCCACTGGGGGATAAGGTCACGCGGGCCTTCGGCTGGGCGTTGGCGGCACGCGAAATGGCGAGCGCCCCCGCAAGCCCAGCGGCCAGCAAGAGGATTTGTGCCAGAGATCGAAGGCCGTTACCCACAAGCATCAAGGAAGATTCCGTACGCCAGGACGCGAGATTAGTCAGCGGGAACTTACTATAGCCGCTGGTGGTACGGGGAACTACAGGCGTCCCAATCTGCGTGCATTTTGCTGTCGCTCAAAAATCCTGCCGATTCCCGGCGCTGGACTTTCGCCGGTTCCTGTGGTGTAATCTGCGGAGCCAGTCCACCTCTCCCTTGGAGCCTGCCATGACTCGCCTCTCCCGCCGCCGCGTATTGCAAGCCGCTGCCGCCAGTGCTGTCTTTCCGCTGTTCACCATTTCCGGGACGAAGGCCTCGGGGCGGGTGATTGGAGCCAATGATACGATCAATGTCGCCGTGGCCGGAATTAACGGTCGAGGCGTTTCCCACATTAGCGAGCTCGGAGGGGAGCAGAAGGTTCGCATTACCAACCTAGTTGATCCTGATCAGTCCATCTGGGAGTCACGGATCAAAATGGTAGAAGGGAAGGGAGGCAACCGGCCAACTCCCGTGCAGGATCTCCGCAAGATTCTCGACGACAAGAGCCTCGACGTCGTTACCGTCGCCACGTGCAACCACTGGCATTCGCTGCTCACCATCTGGGCCTGCCAGGCCGGGAAAGACGTCTATGTCGAAAAGCCGATCAGCCACAACGTCTTCGAGGGACGCAAGTGCGTGGAGGCGGCTGCCAAGTATGGCCGCGTGGTGCAGCACGGTACGCAGCAGCGGAGCAGCCAGTCCCGGGCCGATGAAATCGCCGCGCTGCAAAGCGGCAAGTACGGGAAGCTCCTGGTGAGCAAGGGATACTGTTGCAAGCCCCGCTGGAGCATTGGCTTCAAAACGGTAGAGACGCCGCCACCCTCGCTGGACTGGAACATCTGGGTCGGCCCCGCCCCGATGCAAGACTTCCACCGCAACCTGGTGCATTACAACTGGCACTGGTTCTGGGACTTTGGCAACGGGGATATCGGCAACCAGGGAGTGCATGAGATGGACGTGGCCCGCTGGGCCATCAAGGATGGCACGCTGCCGACGAAGGTTTGGACGCTTGGCGGCCGCTTCCTGCCTGACGGGCCAGACCAAGGACAAACCCCCAACATGGAGCTCTCCGTGATGGAGTTCGGCGACGTGCTCCTGGTCTTCGAAACTCGCGGCCTGGTCGCCAATGAGAAACTGGCCAAGGGATTCCCGAACCAGGTGGAGAACGAGTACTACACCACGGAGGGACTGATTAAAGGGGGCAAGTTCTATAAGGGCGGCACGGGCGAGGGAGAAAAAGTGAGCGGCGGCGAAGCCCGCAGAGTTACCCCCGGCGGTGCCTTCGGCGCGTTCATCGCCGCCGTCCGCAGCCGCAAAGCCGAGGACAATAATGCGAATGCCGAGGTCGCCCACTACAGCGCGGCCCTCTGCCACCTCGCGAATATTTCCTACCGCCTGGGCGAGAAGATTACCTACGACAAGCTCAGCGGCAGCATCGGCAAGAACGAGCAGGTGAAGGAAGCGTTCGAGAAACTCGCGGCAAATAACAGCGCCGTCGGGCTCCCACTCGACCAACAGACCTACACCCTCGGCCCCACCCTCACCTTTGACCCGGCAACGGAGAAGTTCACGGGCAACCACTTCGAAGAGGCCAATGTACTCCTCTCTCGGCCGTACCGCGCGCCGTTTGTGGTGCCGAATAAGGTGTAACCGCGCTGGGATCGCCGCCGCCAAGCTAGGTGTGCGAACGGCCGCGCGGCCGAGGCGCAAACCCGCACAAGTTCCCGCC
>JBPCKT010000122.1:0-18350 GCA_051004015.1 Pirellulaceae bacterium
GAGGTGAAGAGCGGCTAAAAGTGGGGTTTGAGAAGGCGAAGGAAAGTAGTCCGCTCATTCCGTGAGCGAACATGCCGGCACACGAAGTGTGCCGGCTACTATCAGATGCAAACCCCCTCCGAAATCGATTCTCTCCTCCGCCTTGTGGACCGCGAGGTCTGGATTGTGACGGCGGCGGCGGGGGGAAGGCGGGGAGGTTTGACGGCGACGTGGGTCGCGCAGGCCTCCATCGACCGCGAGCGGCCGGTGATTCTGGCGGGGCTCGCCCCGAACCATTTCACGGCGGAGCTTGTCCAAGAGGGGCAGGCGTTTGTCGCGCATCTTTTGGCGGATTCACAGGTCGAACTGGCCTGGAACTTTTCCAGAGACAGCGGCCGTCAGCGAGACAAGCTGGCGGGGTTGGCTACAGTGGAAAGCCCCGCGGGCTGCCCGATTTTGCCGGACTGCCTGGCCTGGTTCGACTGCCGCGTGTTTGCCCGGTACGATGCCGGCGACCGCCTGTTTTACTGGGCCGACGTAATTGCGGCGGAAAAACCGGGCACCGGCAACCCGCTTCGCGAGCAGGCGTTCATCCGCTCCCTGACGGACGACCAGCGGAGAGTCCTGGCCGCCCAGCGGGAGGCCGACGTGCAAATCCAACGTCGCCTGGCGGACCAGTGGCGCGCAAAATGCGGTATTCCCGCCAGCGGTAAGGTATAGTTGTCTTAGTGGCAAGAAAAGTACTCCTCACGCTCCGCGTGAGGAATCATCTCGCGGAGCGAGATGACTACTATTAACCCCTCGAGGACCATCATCCCCGTGCATGAACTTGAGCGCTCCACAGGCGTTGCGAAAGAGAAGGCGATTCTCGTTCGCGTTATTCTTCCCGGACAATATGAAGGCGAGGATCCGCTCGACGAGATCACCGGCCTGGCCAAGACGGCAGGGACGCGAATTGCCAGCGGCCTGACTCAGCGGCGGGAAAAGCCGGATGTGGCCACTTATCTTGGCAAGGGAAAGGTCGAGGAGCTCAAGAACCTCGTCGCCCATCATGAGGCCGACGTGGTCATCTTTGATAATGACCTGCACCCCGGCCAGACCCGCAATCTGGAGAAGGCCGTCGAGGTCAAGGTACTCGACCGGACGGAACTGATTCTCGACATCTTCGCCACGAGCGCCCAAACGTATGAATCGCGCCTCGCCGTCGAGCTCGCCCAGCTCGAATACTCGCTGCCGCGGCTGAAGCAAATGTGGTCGCACCTGTCCCGCATCAAGGCCGGCATCGGCATGCGCGGGCCGGGTGAAAAGCAGCTCGAAGAGGACCGCCGGATCGTCGAGAAGCGGATTCACGAGCTGAAGGTGGAAATGAAAACCATCGAGAAGCGCAAGGAGCGGCTGGTCGCTTCGCGGCGGGACCGGCTGACGGTCTCCCTCGTCGGCTATACCAATGCCGGCAAGAGCACGTTGATGAACACGCTGACGAAAGCCGGTGTGCTGGCCCAGGATAAGCTGTTCGCCACGCTCGATACCCGCACCCGGCGATGGCAGTTGCCGAGCTGGGGTCCGGTGCTGCTCAGCGATACGGTCGGCTTCATCCGCGATCTGCCGCACGGGCTGATCGCCAGTTTCAAAGCGACGCTGGAAGAGGCCCGCCAGGCGGACTTGCTGCTCCACATTGCGGACGCCGCCAATCCCGACGTCCTGGACCAGATCAGCGCCGTTTACAACGTGCTGCGGGAGCTGGGCATCGAGGAGAAGCAGACGCTGCTCGTGCTCAACAAGGCGGACCGGCTCTCCGATGCCGCGGAGCTGGCCAAGATCACTAACCGCTATCCCAACGCGGTCAGCATCAGCGCCAAGACGGGCGAGGGCCTGGACCACCTGCGCGACGCGGTGAGCGAAGCCCTCAGCCGCTCGTTCCTGGATTTGGACGTGGAGACGAGCGTCGCCAATGGCCGGCTGCTGGCGTACCTGGCGGCTCATGGGGAGGTGCTCTCCAAGGAATATCTCGAGGACCGCGTCGTTGTCCACGTCCGCATGCCCGCGCGCCACGTCGGGCCGGTGTACGGCCAGGGAACCACGGTCCGCCATCATCATGGCGCGCTGTTGGTGACTCCGGGCGAGGAAGAAGAGTTGCCGGCAGTGATGGAAGACGTGGCGTAGCCCTACAACCGCTACCCGTCGCAAAGTCTGAAGTCCTCGGCAGCCTTTTCCTCATCCTTGCGGTTTCTCTCAAGTTTGGAAATTGACATGAGGCCCCGTGGATGTAGTCTTAAGTTGTCACTTGTTGTTAAGGCAGCCTGTGACCATTACTAAGGCTTTCTCACCCCCCGTGTTGGGCGGGTTCAGCGGCGCTTGCTGAACCCGCCTTTATTATTTCTTGGGGAAGTAGTCCGCTCACTCCGTGAGCGCGGTGATCCACGGACACGGGCCGGCGCACGGAGTGTGCCGGCTACTATCGCTACAATAGAGACGTGTCCGAATCACGTCCCATTCGCTGCGAAGTCCATTACTCCGGCCAGGTGCAAGGCGTGGGCTTTCGGTGGAATGCATGCGGCATCTCCCGCGACTTTGCCGTGACGGGGTGCGTGCGTAACCTGCCTGACGGTCGTGTGCATCTGGTGACTGAAGGAGAGCGCGGGGAAGTCGAACGGTTCCTGGCGGCGATTGCGGATTCGATGGCGGGGAACATACGGCACACCCAGATCGTGACGAGCCCAGCGACCGGTGAGTACACGAGCTTTGAAACTACAAGGTGAGTATTTCCATGCCTGAAGAAGCCTACGACCCACGGTATCTGGAGGGAATCGAGCACTTCAACGTCTGTGACTTCTTCGAGGCACACGAAGTGTGGGAAGAGCTCTGGGCCGATTACCGCGGCCCGTCCCGGAAGTTCTATCAAGGGCTCATCCAGGTCGCCGTCTGCCTGCACCACTTCGGCAACGGCAACACTCGTGGGGCCAAAAAACTGTACCTCACCAGCGTCGGCTACTTGCAAGAATACCGCCCACAGCACCAGGGGCTCGACCTGGAGAAGCTGTTCCGCGAGTTTGAAACGTGTCTGAAGCCCGTGATGGAGAGCACCGAGGAGTTTCCCAAGATTGACATCGAGCCGGATTTGATTCCGGAGATCCACCTGCTCCAAGAATAGTACTCATCTCGCTCCGCGAGATGATTTCCTCACGCGGAGCGTGAGGAGTACTTTACTCCACCGGCTGCAGGTTGGCGTGCAGGAGCACGAAGGTTTTTTCGCCGGTGGCGGCGGAGAAGCGGACGGTGGCGCGGCGTTTGGGGCCTTCGCCCGAGAGAGAGATGATGGTGCCCACGCCATATACAGAGTGCTCCACCGTCATGCCGTGCTTGAACATGCTCGGGGGAACGCGGCGGACGCCGTTTTCCTGCTCGGCGAGCAGGCTGGCGGCCGTGGTGACGCCGGAGACGAGCAACGGGCCTTTCTTCTTTTTCGACTCTTCGGGCTCGACTTGCGAGAAATCATCGACGTCGAAGCTGACGTCCCCTTCGTCGTGCGAAAGTTCGGCTTCCTCGCGGGGTAGCTGCGATTCTTCCCAGTCTTTCACCCGAGGGCGGCTGGTAATGCTGCTGGAAAGTTGCATCTCGTCGCGGGGAAGCTCCATCAGGAACGGGCTGGGGATGGTCGGCGCGGCCTGGCCGCGGAACATCCGGTAGTCGGCGTAGCTGAGCTGCAATTCCTCTTCCGCTCGCGTGATGCCGACGAACAGCAGCCGTCGCTCTTCTTCCACTTTCTCCTCGTCGTTGCGGCTCCGCTCGTGCGGCAACAGGCCCTGCTCGCAGGCGATGATGAACACGACTGGGAATTCCAACCCCTTGGCGGCGTGCATGGTCATCAGCGTGACTTTGTCGCTTTCCGATTCCCAAGCGTCGGTGTCGGATACCAGCGAGGTCTCTTCCAGGAATTGCTCCAAGTGATCCTGGCCAGGATTCCGCATGTCGAATTCGCGGGCGGCGGTGAGCAGTTCTTGCAGGTTGGCGAGCCGTTCCTGGTCTTCCTCGGCTTCGGAGTTCTTGAGCACTTCGTGATAGTCGCTTTCGCTGAGCACGCGGCCGACGATTGCCTCGACATGCGCGGTCGCCACTTCCCCCAGCCGGTCGAACATGGCGACGAACTTGGCCACGGCCACGGCGGACTTCTTGTTGAGACCTTCCACCAAGCCGGCTTCGCGGGCCGCATCGAGCAGGGGCAGGCTTTGTTTGCGGGAGTGGTCCTGCAACTTGACGACGGTCGATTTGCCGATGCCGCGAGTGGGGGTGTTGATGATGCGGAGCAGGGCGACGTCGCTGCGGGGGTTGTTGAGGAGGTGCAGGTAGGCCAGCACGTCCTTGATTTCCTTCCGCTGGAAGAATTCCAGGCCGTTGACAATCTGGTAGGGAATCACATGCTCGCGCAGGGCGTGCTCAATCTGCCGCGAGAGGGCGTTGATGCGGTAAAAGACGGCGAAATCCCGCGGGCGGCGCTGGCCGGAGTGGACCGCGGTGGCGATCTGGGCGGCGATGTGATCCGCTTCGTCCCGCTGGGTGGGATAGCAGTGGAGGCGGACCGCCTCGCCTTCCGCGTTGTCGGTGAAGAGCTGCTTTTTTTTACGGCGGACGTTGTGGCAAATGAGCTGGTCGGCGACGCGGAGGATGGCCTTGGTGCTGCGGTAATTCTGCTCCAGCCGCACCACCTTGACGCTGGGAAAATCCTTCTCGAACTCCAGGATGTTGCTGAGGTTGGCTCCCCGCCAGCCGTAGATGGATTGATCGGGGTCGCCGGTGACGGCCAGGTTGGGGTGGTCGATGGAGAGGGCCCGCACGATGGCGTATTGGGCCAGGTTGGTGTCCTGATATTCATCAACGAGGATGTAACGATACCGCTCGTCGAGCTTGGCCCGCACTTCGGGATTTTCCCTAAGCAGCGAGGCAACGTGCATCAGCAGGTCGTCGAAATCGACGGCGTTGGCGCGGAGCAGCCGGCGCTGGTAGGCGGGATAGACCCGCTCCACGATTCCGCCGAGCTGCCGCCCCTTGCTGCCGGTGTAGCGGTCGGGGGTGATGAGGTTGTTCTTGGCCCAACTGATGGCGTGGCCGATGGCATCGGGCGAGACATGGCTCATGTCCACTCTCTCGTCCTCAATTGCCGCCATCAACAGCTTGTGGCTGTCGTCCATGTCGTAGATGGAGTAGTTTTCGGACAGACCGACGAGAGCCGCATTCAGCCTGAGCAGCCGGGCACAAAAGCCGTGGAACGTCCCCAACCAAACCGGCTGGCGGGGAGCCAGTTTTTCCACGCGGCTCCGCATCTCCGCGGCGGCTTTGTTGGTGAAGGTGAGAGCGAGGATTTGCCGGGCGGAAATCCCTTCTGCCAGAAGATGGGCGATGCGGTGTGTGACCACCCGCGTCTTGCCGCTCCCCGGCCCGGCGAGAATCAGCAGCGGGCCATCGACATGCGCCACTGCCGCGAACTGGGCGGCAGTGAGCGACTGGTGGGCATTCCTAGCCTTAGGCGAAAGTGCGGCTTCCATACCGTCATCTTAGCGTTTTGTGCCTATCCGCCCATATCCTTGCGAGCCTTCTTCTTGGCCGCCATCAGCCGCTCGGTATAGGTGTCTTGCTCCGGTCCGCTGGCTGCGGAAGAGGGTGGCGGTTGCAGCGGCTGTTGGTGTGTAGCGCTGCTGCTACCGCCGGTGGCGTCCTGGAGGACATCGCCGAGTTCCCGCTGGGGACCGCCGGCGTCGGCATCGACCTGGGGCTCAAATCGGGCGGAAGCACGGCGCTCGTCCAGTTGCGAGGTGACGGCTGCCTTCTTGCTCCGCAGCCGCTCCATGGCCTCGGTGCGGACGGGCTCGAGCGGGCGCTGCATGACGCGTCCCCAAGCGTATGCTACGGCGGGCATGACCCAGTAGAAGTGGATGGTGATGCGGCGGATGGCCACATCCACCAGGAAGATGCCGGCGGCCAGCAGCAGAATCAGCGGCCAGATGTCCGTGCTGCTCATCGCTTTGGGAAGGGTGCGGCGGAAGGTATCGACTGCGGCAATCAGTTTGTCAATGGATGTTTGACTGGGCACAAAATCGGGCATCTTGACTCCCACTTCGCCGCCCTTGGGCTTCAGGGCGGCCAGTGTGGTGATGAGGAGGTCGTTCGTTTCCCGCTCGCGGAATTCGGCCGAGTACGGCACGTTGACGCCGGTGAGCAGCGGCGGCTGCTGTTTTCCATCGGGGCCTTTGCCCGGATTGATGGCCAGCAGGTAGCTGCCGGCTTCGGTGGCGGGCATTTCCCCCACGTAGCGGCCGGGGGCTTCCTGCCGCATCTGCATGGAGATGTTTTCCATCTTCGGCCCGGTCCCGACGGCGCTCATGTCGAGGAAATTCAAAAACTCGCCGTCCTTCTTTAGCGCCGTCACCACGACGCGCACCTTGCCATCCTTCACGTCAGTGGCAATCGAATAATCGGCCTGTTCGTTCACCGGCCGCATCACGTCGCGGATGACCTGCGTGTAGAGCTTGTCGAAGCTTTCCCAGCCGTCCTGCCAGGGGGTCGCCCAGCGCTGGCCTGCATCGGTGGTGATGACGGCGGTCTTGCCCGCGCCGTAAATCCAGCGGGCCAGAATGGTGGTGTTCTCGGGGCCGGCGTCCTTCATCGCGCCTGCCCGCATCACGACCTCCACCAGCGGGTTTTCCTTCACCTGCGTCAGCACAAATCCCTTAATCGGGGGCGGATCCCCTTCAATACCGCCGACCATTTCGTGCCGGCGGTCGACGATGCCGACGGGAATGCCGTTCTGGTCTTCCTTGACGAGCGGCCGGGCGACGCGGCGAGCCTCAATTTGAAAGATGCGGGGGAGCGCCTTGGGATTGGTGGCCCGGTAGAACTTGCCGCCAGTCTGCTCCGCGATTCCGCGAAGACGGGTGTCTTCAATCGTGCCGTGAGCGCCAACGGCGACCGTGCTGACCTTGATTTTGGCCTTCTTGAACATGCCTACCGACGCGCCAGGGGGGGAGGGATC
Organism: Pirellulaceae bacterium; assembly: GCA_051004015.1. GTDB lineage: Bacteria > Planctomycetota > Planctomycetia > Pirellulales > Pirellulaceae > SXOA01. The sequence goes on from JBPCKT010000122.1 coordinate 7,004, forward strand.
GCCGTCGCTGATGATAATGGCGTGCTTGACCGAGGCCGGGCACCTGGCCAACTCCTTGTAGGTCATGAGCATGGCGGGCTCGAAGTCGGGCATGTCGCCGGGCTGCATCCGGTCGAGCTTGGCCATCATCGATTTCTGGCTCTTCCCCACCTGCACCAGGCCAGCCCCCTTACTGTCCCGCCACAGCCAGTCTTCCTTGCTGCTGAAGTTGTCCCAGTGGGCGACGCCACAGTAGTCCATCGGGCCAAGCACTTTGAGGGCTTCGATGCCGATGACCTTTTGCCAGTAGTTCCCCTGGGCGATTTCGCTGGCGTGCATCATCATCGCCAAGGCGCCGACGGCCCGCACCTTGGCGTTCTTAATCTGGAAATCGACCGGCATCGCCTTTTCCAGTTCGGTATTGCTCCAGCCCCCCGCCCCGAAGCTGTTGGGGCCGCCAATCATCAAGAGACCGGCTCCGAACTGCTCGGTATTGCGGACCAGCATCTGAATCTGATCGTCGGTGAAGCTGGCCGTATCTTCCACATTCGTGGAGAGCACGCCGTTGGCTCGGGGCACGTTCGCCAGGACCACGCAGTCGTAGGCTTGCAACTCGGCCAAGCTTGAAAAGAGCTGATTGCTCTGCATCTTCACGACTTCGATATCCTTCTCGCCGAGACTGAGGGCCAGTTTGTCGAACTCGGTCGGCGTGTCGGAATCCACGATCAAGAGCACGCGGGCCTTTCCCCGCACGTGCGTGAACGCGGTGGCCGAGTTGTTTTGCAGCATCAGATCCTGGCCGGCGTCGTCAGGTACGAAATCGGCCCGGTAGACATATCCCGAAGGAGTGTCGATGCGCCCCTCGAGCACCACGGCGTTCTTGCCCGGCAGTAGCGTCTCCTCGGTCTCGGAAAGGAGCTCGAGTTGCCCGCCGACGGCCCGCGTGACTTTCAGCTTACCCTTGACGGTGCCGCCGATGAGCTTGCCGTCTTTGTCCCGAACCGCGGGCGTGAAGTTTTCGAGCACGACGCGAGTCTGGAATTCCTGGCCGCGGCGAATGTCCGCGGGGAGGGCGATTTTTTCGACGGCGACTTCCGCGGTGGCGTTCAGGCGGATGGGGACAACGTCAATGCCGATGCCGTTTTCCACGAGCGTGCTGGCGATGGTCTTGGCGTCGCCGAGGTTTTCTTGCCCGTCAGTGACAATGACAATCCGCTTGGCGGTGTCTTCGGGGAACGAAGCTTGGGCCAGTTTGAGGGCGGCGGCGATGTTGGTCGCATCGGTCCGCATCTGGAAAAGCGTATCGAGCTGCCCGCTGCCGACGGCGCGGATGTCGTCCGAGAACGGCGGGAACTCAATGGTCGCCTCGCGACCGAAGATGATCACGCCCGCTTTGTCCTCGGAGGCGTTCTGCAGATCCCCCTTGCGGCGATGTTTGGCCACGTCCTGCATCACATATTTAAGCATTGCCTCGCGGGTGATCTTGGGGATGCTCTCCGACTGGTCGAGCAGATACATCACCGTCACGCGGTCGCTGATCCGTTTGAGCTGCACTTCCGCCAGGGCCAGCACCATCAGCACCAGCACTAGCGTACGAAAGCCGAGCGCAAACAGGCGGCGATACGGCCCCAGCCCCGCCAGGCTGCGGAAGGACACCGCCCATAAGATCGGCAGCAGAATCAGCGCCAGGAGCCACTGCGGCTTATCGAAACCGATATGCAATCCAAACATCGGCTAGCTCCTGACTTACCAAACTGCGGGGGCTGGCCGCAAAAAACGCCAAAAGACACAAGAATTCAAATCCATTCAATTCTTTTTGTGACTCTTTGTGTTTTTCGTGGCTATCCTCTCCCGTTTAATTCACATTCCGATTGTATCCGTCGGTCGTGCTACTTCCTACTGTCACAGCCAGAACCGCTGCACCCGGTGGTTATACGAGTCGAGCACGTACATCCGCCCCTCGGAATCCCGTGTGATGCCCCAGGGCTGGTCGAGCTCGCCGTCACGGCGGCCGTTTTTGCCCCACCAACCTATTAAGTCGCCTGCCAGCGTGAATTTTTGCACCCGGTGGTTGCCGAATTCGCACAGGTAGACGTGCCCTTTGCCGTCGAGCAGGATGTCATAGGGATATCGCAATTGGCCGGGGGCGTGCCCTTCTTCCCCCCAAATTCTGACCGATTTGGGCTCGCTGCCCCGGACGTCGAAAACCTGAACCCGGTGATTGCAGGCATCCGTAACCCAGATTTGATCCTGGTCATCAATGGCCATTTTCTGCGGGCGGAGGAACTTGCCGGGTTCGCTGCCGTGGCCGCCCCACTGCGAGACGTACTTGCGCTGCGGGGTGAATTTCTGAATCCGGTCCCATTCGCCGTACTCGGAGACATAATAGTTGCCCGTGGAATCCTCCAAGCAGTCCGTCACGCAACTGAACTCGCCGGGCTTCTCCCCCGCTTTGCCGCCAATGGTGCGGTTTTCCAGCAGTTTGCCTTCTGGCGTGTAGCAGAGGATCCGGGCGTAATGCGTGTCCGCAACCAGCAAATTGCCGTCGAGGCTGAACGAGAGCCCTGAGGGCTTGCCGTTGGCGAACTTGGGGGTCTGCCAGCCGCGGAGGTACTCGCCATCGGGTGTAAACACCGAGATTCGCGGTGTGATATCGACGATGTACAGGTTGTCGTGCTTGTCGATGGTGATGGCCCGCGGCTTTTGCAGTTTGCCGGGCGTTGTCCCCGGCTGGCCCCATACGGCATCGAGACTGCCCGTTTCGCCCCCTGGTGAACCGCAGCCGGTGAAGAATGAAGCCCCCGCCAGGGCGGCGGCCTGGGCGAGAAGCGAACGGCGGGTGAGTTTGCGGGAGGGCATACGGCCATTCTACCGCGCCTACCTTGAGCGGGCGCAGGGAAGTATTCTTATGTCTTCCCAGCAGGCCAGATTTCTCACCCTCTCTCCTCATGGATCAACAGCGCGAACGGATCCAGGCGGACTTGCGAGGGCTCTTGTCGGGAGAGGTCCACTGCGAAGACCCCTTCGTGCAGATGTATTCCACCGACGGCAGCATCTACCAGGTGCCGCCGCTGGGGGTGGCCCGGCCGCGGGGTGTCGCGGATGTGAAGGCGGCTATCCGCTATTGTGCCGAGAATGGCCATTCCATCCATGCCCGGGGAGCGGGCACGGGGCTGGCTGGCGAATCGCTGGGACCGGGGCTGGTCCTCGATTTCTCGCAGGCGATGCGGCGAATTGTGAACGTGGGGGACGACACGGTTACGGTACAGCCGGGGGTCGTACTCGGGCAGCTTAACCGGTATCTGTCCGCGTTCGGACGACAGTTCGGGCCCGATCCCGCGACCGGTGGCGTCACCACGATGGGAAGCGTGCTGGCCCTGGATAACAGCGGCAGCAACTGGCTTCGCTACGGCTCCGCCCGTCGCCACGTCGTCAATATGCAGGTGGCGCTGGCCGACGGCGACACATTCGAAGCCGCCCGCCATCCCGTCACGGACAATCCGGATATCGACCCCAATCCCCGCCGACGCGAAATCGTCCGCCGCCTGGCCGACCTCATCCTGCGGGAAGATGCCGTCATCAAAGCCAACCAGCCGCGGGCCTGGGTTCACCGTGCCGGCTTTCACCTCACCGACGTGCTCAAGGACGGCCAGCTCGACCTCGCCCGCCTGCTGGTTGGCAGCGAGGGGACGCTGGCCCTCATCACTCAGGCCACACTCCGCACCGAGCCCATCCCCAAGAGTCGCGGTTTGGTCCTGATGTTCTTTGACCGCCTGGAAGCCGCCGCACAGGCCGCCATGGAAGCCGCCGAGCTCAAGCTGGCCGCTTGCGACCTGATGGACCGCCGCATTCTCACGCTCGCCCGCGACGTGGACCCTCGTTACGCCCACGCAATCCCCCGCGACGCCGAAGCGATGCTGATGGTGGAACAGCAGGCCAACGAATCGCGGGAAGTCATCGAAAGCCTCCAACAGGTCGCCCTCCGCTGGCAACGCCGCCGCCGCCTCGCGTTTGGCTTTCACTTGGCCCTGGCTCCGGAAGAGTACGACCTATTCCGCCGGCTGGCGCGGCGGGTTTCGCCGACCCTCTATCGCGTTCAAGGAAACGAGCGTCCCACGCCGTTTGTGGAAGACATTGCGGTGCCGCCGGACACGTTGCCGGAGTTCCTTGTGCATCTGCAGAATGTACTGAAGAACCACCAGGTGACGGCCTCCTTCTTCGCCCACGCCGGCCACGGGCAGATGCACGTTCGCCCGTTCCTGGACCTCTCGCGGCCGGACCACATTCGCAAGATGCAGGACCTGGCGACCGAGCTGTACGACAAGGTTCTCTCTCTCGGTGGCACGATCAGTGGCGAGCACGGCTGCGGCCTGAGTCGCACCTGGTATGTGCGGAGGCAATTCGGCCCGCTGTACGACGTGTTCCGCGAGGTCAAACGAATCTTCGACCCGCAGAACTTGCTCAACCCGGGCAAAGTGGTGGCGGATTTACCACAACCGCTGACGAAGAATATGCGTCCGTATCGAGAGGATGGATTGCTTGACGCGAAACCGCCCGTGGAAACACCGACGGACGAGAAGGAAGCGCCGGAAACACCGGAAGTGAAGCCCACGGAAAAGCCACTGGAGCTTCATCTGATTTGGGAGGGAACGCTTTCGTCTACCGCCAACCACTGCAACGGATGCGGGCGGTGCCGGACGCAGTCCCCCGAGGCCCGCATGTGCCCCATTTTTCGCCACGCTCCTTCGGAAGAGGCCTCGCCTCGCGCCAAGGCGAACCTGATGCGGGGCATCATCAGTGGCGAGCTGGGAGCGGGGGAGTTGACGACCGACCTGGTGAAGTCGGTGGCGGACCTGTGCGTCAACTGCCATCAGTGCCGCCTGGAATGTCCCGCCGGTGTGGACATCCCCAAGATGATGATTGAGGCAAAAGCTCAGTACGTCACCAGCAACGGGCTGGATACCGCCGACTGGTTCCTGTCGCGGCTCGATTGGCTCTCCCGCTGGGCGGGCTTCTTTGGACCACTTTCCAATTGGGCCCTGCACAATCGGACCATGCGGTGGCTGATGGAGAAGATGACCGGCATTGCCCAGGGGCGCAAGTTGCCGCGGGTGGCGTCGTCGAGCTTCCTGCGCCGGGCAGACCGCCGCCGCCTCACCCGCCCCACACGTCGGACCGGCGGCAAGGTGCTGTACTTCGTTGACCTGTATGCCAACTGGTACGACGTGCAGCTCGCCGAGGCCTTCGTCGCCATCATGCAGCACCACGGCATCGCCGTGTATGTCCACCCCCAGCAGCTTGGGAGTGCGATGGCAAAAATTGCTCTTGGGGATGTTGAGCGTGCCCGTTTCATCGCCAAGAAAAACGTCACGCTCCTGGCCGACGCCGTCCGCCTGGGATACGAAATTGTCGCTACCGAGCCATCTGCCGCCCTTTGTCTGACTCACGAATACAAGAACCTGCTCGACGACGAAGACGCTCGTCTGGTCGCCGACCACACCAGCGAAGCCTGCACCTACCTCTGGCGGATGCACGAGATTGGCAAGTTGGAACTGGATTTCCGCCCGATCAATCTCACGCTCGGTTACCATCTGCCGTGCCACTTGCGGGCGCTCGACGTGGGGATCCCCGGCGAGCGGCTGCTGAAGCTCATCCCCGGGCTTTCCGTAAAGCGGATTGAACGCGGCTGCAGCGGCATGGCGGGCACCTACGGCCTGCGGCGCGACAACTACCGCGCCAGTCTCCGCGCCGGATGGGGACTCATCTCCGCCCTGCGCGACACTTCCATCGACCTGGGGACGACCGAGTGCAGCACCTGTAAAATGCAGATGGAGCAAGGGACCACCAAGCCCACCATCCACCCGCTCAAAATGCTCGCGCTGGCCTATGGCCTGATGCCCGAAGTCGAAAAGCTCCTCACCGCCCGGAGCGAGGAACTGACAATCACGTAGGTGGGGTTGGCTTCCAGCCTGCCCAAAAAAAGAATCTGATGACCCTCCGCATCAAACTCTTCGCCATCGCCCGCCAGCGCCTCGGCCGCGATGAAGTGGAAATCACCCTCTCTGATTCCGCCACAGTCTCCGACCTTCGCCGCACATTGGCCGAGCAATTCCCCGCTCTCGCCGATGTCCTCCCGCATATCCGCATCGCGGTCAACTCCAGCTATGCCGCAGATGCAACGGTCATTCCCTCCGGTGCTGAAGTGGCCCTGATTCCGCCGGTAAGTGGTGGATAGAGAATAGGTCTTACGATGATTTCGCTCACTCACTCTCCCATCGACCCTTCCGCAATTCTCGCCCAGGTCGCGTCCAACGACGCCGGGGCGGTCGTGCTTTTTCTCGGCACCACCCGCGAGTTCACCAAAGGGCGGCAGACGGCGTCGCTCGATTATGAATGTTATCCGCAAATGGCCGAGGCGAAGCTGACGGAACTCGAAGCACTGGCTCGCGAGAAATGGCCGCTGATGCATGTGGCCATCGTCCATCGGCTCGGGCGGTTGGAGTTGGGGGAAGCCAGCATCGCCATTGCGGTCAGTTCGTCCCACCGCCAGGCTGCGTTCGAGGCGGGGAAGTGGCTGATTGACACCATCAAAGAGGACGTCCCGATCTGGAAGCAGGAAAATTGGGCCGACGGGACGAGCGAGTGGGTTCATCCCGGCATTAACGGTTCATAGGTACGTCGCAAACCACTCTTCAATTCGCAACTCGGCTTCGGGCGGCACCGCGTGCCCCTTCTTGTGGTTGTACTGGCCGACGCGGAGCGGATTGCCGTAAAGTTGATAGACCTGAAGCGTCTGCTCGATGAACGGCCAGCCGCGGTCGCCGTCGGCGCTGTCGCCGCCAATGAGCAGAAACGGCCGCGGAGCGGCCAGCGCCAGCAGCTCGTGGTGCTCGTGCGTGAACTCTGGCCCTTTAATGGCATCGCCGAGATACCAGAGAGCGTCCCAGTTGGAGAATTTTGTGCCGATGCCTCCTTCGCTGGAGACGGTGACCTTTACCCGCTCGTCGAACGCGGCCAGATAAAGCGTTTCCTTCGCACCCAGCGAATGGCCGACTGCTCCGATTCGTTCCTTGTCCACTTCCGGTAGTGAGGAGAGGATGTCCACGGCCACCAATGCGTCGTAGAGCATCTTGGTCATCCCTTTTGAGTTGGGCATCCGCTTCTGAAACTTCTCCGCCTCTTCCTTGGCCACAATATGAGTGTTGTCGGGCCAGAGGTAACTTCGCGGACAGAAGACGACTCTTCCTTGCCGCGCGAACTGAAGGCCGAACGCCTTTTCCGGCACTCCCTCCACTCCTGCGGGCTGAAGGATGGATTCGTTGACGGTGGAATGGAAGGCGGCCACTCCCGGCGCTTTCCCGTCTTGCCGGGCCGGCTTAAGCAGATAAGCCTGCGTAAGGATTCCCGGCTCAACTTCGTATTGCACTAGTTGCCGGATGACTCCTTCCGGCCGATCTTCCTTAAGCACTTCCAACTTCGGAGCCGCCTTCCGCTCTGCCGGCATCGGGCCGAGGAAATCCAGCCACCATTTCCGCAACTCTTCCCGCCTGCTCTTCCAGACATCGAGCGAGTCAATCTTTCTGCCCCTTCCATCCGTCAGCAAATCGCTGAGCTTTGGCGCATCAGCGGGGAGTTTCGCGGGCGGCGTTTGGATTTCCTTGAGCCACGGGACATTCTTCGTCTTTCCCTCGTCCGATTCCGCTCGGCAAAAGCCGGAAGCTAAGAGGGAGGCGGAACTACTGGCGAGAAAGGTGCGTCGATCCATAAAGGCACTCCTGATGTGTCCATTCTAGGCTTGACTTCCTCCCACTGTCTCCTGTCTTCTGTCTCCTGTGACCGCCTCTCGCAAACCCAAATACGAGCCTCCCCGCCGAGCCATCCAGGAGCCCCCGAGCCCGGAGTCGCTCGGCCTTACCGACCCCGCGCCCGACGAAGGGGACGATGCCGGCATCTCGCTGGAGGAGCTTGGACAGACCTATGCAGCCCTCCTGTCGAAGGGGGCGGACCCGTATCCTGAGGAAAGGGCAGACTCGCCTTCTGAGAACGCCCTCTTTGCGGAAGCACTGGCAGGTTCGGGTCTCCCCGCAAATGACGATTTGGAAGTGGGCGAAACCGCAAGCGTGTCAGGAACAGCGCTCGGCCAAGCTCCCCTGCGAAGAGTCGTCGATGGCGACGACGATCAAGGGTGCGAAATCACCCCTCGGAGCATCTTGGAAGCCATTCTGTTCGTCGGCCATCCCCAGAGCGAGCCGCTTTCCAGCCAGCAAATTGCCGGTCTGATGCGGGGAGTGAACTCGGACGAAGTGGACGAGCTGGTCCGCGAGCTCAACGAGAACTACACGGCCGAGGCTGCCCCGTACTTGATTCAGTCCCGCGGAGCGGGCTACTTGCTGGAGCTGCGGGAGGAATTCGCTCCCCTCCGGGAGAGGTTCTATGGCCGCATCAAGGAGGTCCGCCTGACCCAGGGGGCCATCGATGTGCTGGCCATTGTCGCCTACAACCAGCCGATCAACCTGCCGGCGATCGACCGCATTCGCGGGCGGTCCAGTGGTGCCGCCATTTCCCAACTGGTCCGCCGGGACATCCTGGCTTACGAGCGAGCGGCAGAGAAAGGAGCCAAGCCGACGTATCGGACAACGGAGCGGTTCCTGGATCTCTATGGGCTCGAGAGCCTGGACGATTTACCCCAAGTGGACCGTCCCTTGTAACGTTTTTGGCGATTCTTCCGCGCGGCCATCCGTAGCCTGCACTTTTCGCAACTCGTTGCTGCGGCACATGTTGCGATGCGACATTGTGCCTCAACAGAAGACATGATGACGCCCCGCCAAATGACTACTAGAATAGAAGACGCCCCCAAATGACTGTTTTGGCTGGGCGGCAAAGATTACGGCTCTGTGAACAAGCCTCCGGCACTCCATCTGCTTTAGCTTCCAGGAGTTGAATTCCCCTGCCGGTTTGCTTGTCCCCTTTATGATACGACTCTCCACTCTTGATCGCCTCCGGCACTCCGTGCCGGCTGTGCTCCCTTCGCTCCTCCTTTGCGATTTCGGCAATTTGGAGCGGGAAGTGCGGCAGTTGGAGGACGCGGGCGTGCCGGGCCTGCACCTGGATGTGATGGATGGCTCGTTTGTCGCCAACCTCTCCTATGGTATGCCCATCGTTGCGGCCATTCGCCGGCTGACGGACCTTCCGCTCGACGTTCACCTGATGATTCAGCGGCCGCAGAACTACGTGCGGCAGTTCCGCGAAGCCGGGGCGGATAGCCTCACCATTCATATCGAGGCAGTCGAAGACCCCCGCCCGGTCCTGGAGCAAATCCGCTCCTTGGGCTGTGGCGCCGGCATCGCCCTCAACCCCCCCACCCCCATCTCCCGCCTGGAAGGCTGCCTGGACCTCTGCGACCTCGTGCTGGTCATGAGCGTGGAGGCCGGCTTTGGCGGGCAATCGTTCAATCCAGTCGCGCTCGACAAATTGCGGCAAGTCCGCCAAATGGTCGACGCCGACGTGCTGCTGGAAATTGACGGCGGCATCGGCCCGGCCACCATCACCCAGGCCAGTGCGGCCGGGGCCCAACTGTTCGTCGTCGGCTCGGCAATCTTTGGCAAACCCGATTATCAGCAGGCGGTCACGGAATTGACCCGCCTGGCAACCCCACAACCCGTTTAGTCGCCACCCGCCAGGCAAGGAGCCGGCGGGCCAGTCAGGACATCCTCTCCCCTATGGTACGCATCCTCCTCGTCCGCCCCGGCTCCACCGACTTCGATGAGCAAGGCCGGATTAAAGGCACCCTCGACATCCCCCTCAGCGAAGCCGGCAGCCTGCAAGTCACCCGCATTGTGCAGGAGCTCCGCGAGACCAAAATCGACCAGGTCTATTCCTCCCCTTGCCGCTGTGCCGAGCAAACCGCCGCCATCCTCGCCGGCGACCACAATCTTCGCGTCAAGAAGCTCAGCGAACTCCAAAACCTCGACCACGGCCTGTGGCACGGCAAACTTGTGGATGAAGTCCGCACCAGCCAGCCCAAGGTCTACCGCCAACTGCAAGAACACCCGGAAACCGTCTGCCCTCCCGATGGGGAGCCCCTCGGCGTCGCCTTCGACCGCGTCAAAGCCGCCCTGGAACGCCTACTGAAAAAGAACCGCGCCGGCATCATTGCCCTCGTCGTTCCCGAACCGCTGTATTGCCTCGTCCGCAGCCTGCTAGAGGATGCCGAAGTCGGCGACCTCTGGAAAGCCGAGTGCGAAGAAGGAGGCTGGCACGCAATCGACGTCGAACCCACGACGGATTTGACCTGGCGAGGGGCGGAACTCTCCAAAGCTTGACAGCCCGTAGGATGGGACTCCCGTCCCGTCCGTTCTTCTCTTCGCAAGCGGTAAAACGGACGGGACTGGAGTCCCATCCTACTTCCCCGCCGCGAACATTTCCGCGTACTCCAGCACCCAGGCGTCAATCAAGTCGTGGAACTTGGCCTCGTCGACCTCTTCCAGCTTCTCGTAGTAGTTGCGATTGAACGCCTCCTTGTTCCGGATCGTTCCCTTCGCCGCCAACTCCAGCACGTGCAAGGGCGGCGAATACGGCCGCACCGTCATCTCCAGCCGGCTGTAGTTGCTGCTCCGCTGGCCGCCAACAATCCGCAGGTCATCACGTAAGCACGCCCCGCCCCAACCCTTGTCTCCATAAATCGTCTCGTACTGAAAGCCCGGAAACACGTTCGGCAGCCGCTTGATGCAGGCCTCGATCTGCTCGGAGAGCCGCAGCCGCAATTGCGAGTGGAGCCGCTTGCACTCCTCCTCGGTCATGGCCCGTTTCTGGGCCTCATGCGCACGAGCCTCCCCGCGCTTCTGCCCGCGCTCAATCGCCTGCCGGAGTCGGTCATCAAAGGACATGCTGCCCAGTGTAATCCTCGGCCGCCGCGACGGGAATCGTGCCTCACTAGCCCGACGCGCCAGCGAGGGATTCACGCCCTTGCGCCCGCGCTGGTTGGCTGGGCGAGTTGCGGCGCGATAACCGGCTGATAAGTCGGCCATTATACAGGTTTTCGCCCTCGTGTTTTGATACATCCTGTATCACCCGCCCGCTTGCAACCCCTTGCCCCCCTTCCACTTCCGCCCCATTGCCGCCCACAACTGGGCCGGTATCAGCGACTTTCATGATACACCCAAGCCCACCCCATTCCGGGGGATGTATCACCGATTTGATAACCTATTTTTCAAACACAATTACACAATAACCCAGCCTCTTAGCGGCACATTTTCTTCCCTTACGAGTAGAGTCGAGAAGTGACGCGGTGGTTTAGGAGGCAGTTTGTATTCCCTGTTGCTCGCTCTTTCGTCTGCGAGTGTCACAGTATCGCCACCATGCTCCGTTT
>JBPCKT010000123.1:0-62122 GCA_051004015.1 Pirellulaceae bacterium
CACCAGGCCCACCAGCGAGCGCAGCGTGTCACCCGCAGATGCGAGCGCCTCGCGGGGGGTGATCGACCCGTCCGTCTCGATGTCGAGGATCAACGCGTCGTAGTTGGTGTCCATCTCCACGCGGGTCGGCTCCACGAGGAAGGTCACTCGACGAACCGGCGAGAAGATGGAGTCGACCGGGATCACACCGATGGTGTTGCCGGCGCGCTCACGGTCGGCCGACACGTAGCCGCGGCCGCGCTCGACCGTGATGTCGATGGCGAGCCGGCCCTTGGCGTTCAGCGTGGCGATCATGAGGTCCTTGTTGAGGATCTCGATGTCCGACGTGGTCTGGATGTCCGTCGCATGGACCTCTGCCGGGCCACGGGCATCGATCCGCAACGTGACCGGCTCGTCGGACTCACAGGTGAGCACGAGGTCCTTCAGGTGCAGGATGATGTCGGTGACGTCCTCGGTCACCCCGGCGATCGTGTCGAACTCGTGCAACGCGTCGTCGAAGCGCACCTGGGTGACTGCGGCGCACGGGATGGACGAGAGCAGGGTGCGGCGCAGCGAGTTGCCGAGCGTGTGGCCGAAGCCGGGCTCGAGCGGGCTGATGGCGAAGCGCTGCCGATTGGCTTCTTCTTCGCCGGCCGGCTCAACCGTCGGTCGCTGAATGACCAGCATGAAATTACCTTCCTACAGGGGTGACGCGGGTTACTTGGAGTAGAGCTCGACGATGAGCTGCTCGCGCACGGGCACGTCGATGTGCTCCCGTAGCGGCATGTCTCGCACCGTGACCTGGAAGCCGGAGTCCCCGGACTCGAGCCACGGAGGGCTCTGACGATCAAGCGTGTCGAGGTTGTGGCGTACGACGATGAACGAGCGGGCCTTGTCGCCCAGCTCGACCACGTCACCCTTGCGGGCCTGGTAGCTCGGGATCGTGACGCGGCGGCCGTTGAACTTGACGTGGCCGTGGCGCACGAACTGCCGGGACTGGGCGCGACTGGCGCCCCAGCCGGCGCGGAACACGACGTTGTCGAGGCGCTGTTCGAGCATCCGCAGCAGGTTCTCGCCGGTGACGCCGGTCTGGCGGTTCGCCTCGACGTACAGGTTGCGGAACTGCTTCTCCATCAGGCCGTAGATACGGCGGCACTTCTGCTTCTCACGCAGCTGAATGAGGTACTCCGACCCCTGCCGCATCCGGGCGCGACCGTGATCGCCGGGCGGGTACGGGCGGCGCTCGATCGGGCACTTCATCGAGTCGCACTTGGCGCCCTTCAGATACAGCTTCATCCGTTCGCGCCGGCAGAGCCGGCAGACGGGTCCGGTGTAACGAGCCATGCTCGGTTGCTCCTGATCAGACCCGGCGCCGCTTGGGAGGGCGGCAGCCGTTGTGGGGGACGGGGGTGACGTCTTTGATTCCGGTGACCTCGATGCCGGTGTTCTGCAGCGACCGGATGGCGGTCTCTCGTCCCGATCCAGGACCCTTCACCACGACGTCGACCTTGCGCACACCGTGTTCCATGGCCCGTCGGGCGCACTGCTCGGCCGCCATCTGAGCGGCGAACGGCGTCGACTTGCGCGAGCCCTTGAACCCGACGTTGCCGGCTGATGCCCAGGCGAGCACGTTGCCATCCTGATCGGCGATGGCCACGATCGTGTTGTTGAACGAGCTCTTGATGTGCGCCACCCCATAGGTGACGTTCTTGCGCTCGCGCTTGCGGGGGCGGCGGCCGCCCGGCTTCGGCTTGGCCACTACTTGCGAACCTTCTTCTTGCCGGCCACCGTCTTCTTGGGGCCCTTGCGGGTGCGGGCGTTGGTGCGGGTGCGCTGGCCACGGACGGGGAGTCCCAGCCGGTGCCTCATGCCGCGGTAGCACTTGATGTCCCGCAGGCGGTTGATGTTCTGTTGCACCTGGCGGCGGAGGGGGCCTTCCACGGTGTAGTCCCGCTCCAGCAGCACGGCCAGTCGGGAAAGTTCTTCTTCGGCCAGGTCCCGGGCATGTTTCCGCGGATCGATGCCGGCCTTATGGCACAGCTCCAGGGCCACTTTGTCCCCCACGCCGTACAAGTAACGCAGCGCGAAGGCCGTGGCCTTGTCGTTGGGAATATCGACACCGAGCAAACGAGGCATGTTTTCTCTCCAAGACCAATCGAACCAAGGCCAATCGAGCGTGCGAGGCCACCCCAGAATCCAGGACGCAACTCCACTAGCTACAGCAAGTTAGCCCTGCCGCTGCTTGTGGCGGGCGTTGGTGCAAACGACGTAGACCCGGCCCTTGCGGCGCACGATTTTGCAGTTTTCGCAGATCTTCTTGACGCTGGTACGCACTTTCATGACAACACCCAAAGTTCGGGTAAAGCGACTCAGTATAAGGCTTTCGGCACACCTTCGGCAAGGGGCTCGGAAGCACGAAACGAGTCCCTCGGGGAAGGTTGCCGGGCGAGCATTTTGGCCCGCTTGTAGGCCAGAACCGCGCAATCCCGTCCTTCGATGCGCCAATGGAAAGACCCCAGCAAAGCTGAGGTCTTGTAGCGGGCGCGATGAATGCTGGGCAGGCTGGAAGCCTACCCCACCTACCTCGCGCCCACGAGCTGCTGCTTCTTCTTGTCGGCAATGATCTCTTCCTGCACGTTGCCGGGGACCTTGCGGTAGCAGGAGAGCTCCATGGTGAACGTCCCTTGCCCCTGCGACATGCTCCGGATGTCGGTCGAGTAGCCGAAGGTTTCGGCCAGGGGAATTTCGCAGATGATGTTGGCGATGTTGTCCCGCATCTCGCTGTGGACGATCAGGCCGCGGCGGCTGTTGATGTCGCCGGTGATGGCCCCTTGGAAGTTCTCCGGGCACTCGATCTCGACCTTCATGATCGGCTCCAGGATCGCCGGCTTGGTGTCCTTGAAGTGCTCGCGGAAGCAGCCTTCAGCGCAGGTTTGGAAAGCCCGGTCGGAGGAGTCGACATCGTGGTACGAGCCGTCTTCCAGCACCGCTTTCAGGCCGACGACGGGATACTCCGCCAGCGGACCCTTGCCAACGACCGTTTTGAAGCCCTTCTCGACCGACGGAATGAAGTTCTTGGGGATGCGTCCGCCCTTGACTTCGTCCTCGAAAATAAAGGTCTCCTCCGAGCCCTCCGGCAGCGGCTCGAAGTAGCCGACAATGTGGGCATATTGCCCGCTGCCGCCGGTCTGCTTCTTGTGCTTGTAGTTCCACTCGGCCTTGCGGGTGGGAGCTTCGCGGTAGCTTACCTTGGGAGCACCGACCTCGAGTTCCACTTTGTATTCGCGGCGGATCCGCTCGACGTAGATCTCCAAGTGCAATTCGCCCATGCCAGCGATGATGGTTTCGCTTGTTTCCTCATCGTTGAAGACGTTAAACGTGGGGTCTTCCTTGCGGAATCGTTGCAAGGCCTTGCTCATTTTGTCGGCGTCGCCGCGGTTGAGCGGATTGACGGCCACCTTGATGACCGGTGCCGGCACGAACATGCTTTCCAGCGTGCAATACTTGGTGTCGGCGGCGAAGGTGTCGCCGCTGGCGCAGTCGATTCCCATGATCGCCACGATGTCGCCGGCTTCGGCGGAGTCCACTTCTTCCCGCTTGTCGGCGTGCATCTTCACGATGCGACTGAAGCGCTCCTTGCGGCTGGTCCGCTGGTTATAGACCATGTCCCCCTTGCTCACTTTGCCCTGATAGACCCGCATGAACGTAAGCTGGCCGTGTTGGTCCTCGACCAGCTTGAATGCCATGCCCACGAACGGCTTTTTCGGGTCCGATTCGAGCGGAACCATCTCGTCCGGCTTGGACCAGTTCTTGGCCTTGAGCTCCCGCTGCAGCGGATTGGGCAAATAGCGGACGATGGCGTCCAGCAACAGTTGAACGCCCTTGTTCTTGTAAGCCGAGCCCACAAACACCGGCGTGAACCCCTGCTGCTGCACGGCAGCGGTGGCCACCTTGTGAATCAGCTCTTCGCCCGGCTCCTGCTCTTGCAGCAGCAGCTCCATCAATTCGTCGCTGTACATCGCCAGCGTTTCGAGCATGTGATGCCGGTACTTCTTCACCTCGGCGTCGTATTCGGCGGGGACCGGCTCTTCGCGCACGTCCTCCCCCTTGGGGCCGTCAAAATAATAAGCCTTGAGTTTGATCAGGTCGATCATGCCCACGAAGGTTTCGCCGGCGCCCATCGGGTACTGCATCAGGCAGGCATCGACGCCCAGCTTCGCCTTGACATCGTCCACGATGGAGAACGGGCGGGCTCCGGTCCGGTCCATCTTGTTGATAAACGCCAGACGGGGGATCTTGTACCGCTTCATCTGCCGGTCCACGGTCATCGACTGCGACTGCACGCCGCCGACCGCGCAGAGCACGAGAATCGCCCCGTCCAGAACGCGGAGCGAGCGCTCGACCTCAATCGTGAAGTCCACGTGGCCGGGGGTATCGATGAGGTTCATCGTGTGCCCGTCCCACTCCAGGTGCGTGGCGGCACTGGTGATGGTGATGCCCCGCTCCTTTTCGAGCTCCATATGGTCCATCACCGCCCCGTCGCCGCTCCCTTTGACCTCCCCCATTTTGTAGATCCGGCCGGAATAAAACAGAATCCGCTCGCTGAGCGTGGTCTTGCCGGAGTCGATGTGGGCGGAAATGCCGAAGTTGCGAACTTTTGTGAGGTCCATACGTCACCTTGGAATTAAGCCGGGTTGCCCCAGCGGCTGCAAATGCAGGGCCGCAGGACAGAAGGCAGAAATCAAGCTCCTGAATACTCTGAGGAAGGGAAGGGAAATTTACGTTAGCGTAAAGATTCTCAGGGCTATCGGCCAATACGACACCCTTGGGGCGCGGCCGAAAACCATGATGCAATTACGATACCCCGCTGGCACAGAATGGGCTTTTTTGCAGCCGGGGTTCACGGAAAGGAGGGAGGGAGCCTTTCAGGGAAAGACCAGCCAGGCCAATCGGCGCGGGGCGGGGCAACAATCGCAATCCCTAATAATACCGGAAAGTGGGACGGCGGAAAGGTCAAATCAGGTGGACGGAAGGGGGTGTCAAGGAAAATATCGAGGTAAATATGGAAGTGAAGAGAGGTGATGGGACACGGAAAACACGGAGGACACGGCTGGAGGCCAGCAATCGGGGGTTTTTCGGTCCTGGGTGATGAAATCACCCCTTCCGCAGAATCCAAAAAAGGGCGATAAGTCCACACCAACCCCCAATTCCCGCCGATGTCACAACAGTCACCGCCTACCTCTTGTCCAAGCTGCGGACAATCAAACCCCAAGCTCGTTTCCAGCTTACCCGGCTCACTGAATTCTCCCGCTGGCCGGGACGACAGCACGGTAGCGGTCTATAAGTGCCAGTGCGGGTATCTGTTCGCCGTGGCGAATGTAGGCCAGCCCCCCCCTGGCTTCGACCCGGATTCAAAGCCGTGACGCGCGAGGAACTTCGCCAGGTGCTCGGTATCCGCATTTCTCACACAAGCGACTCCTCACTCATCCTTGCTACCCCGTCAGCGCCCACCAGAATATCTTCGGCAGCTTGAGCCAGCTCGGGCGGCACTCGAACGCGACGAGGCGGGGGCCGACGCGGTGGGACTGGCGGTGCTAGCCCACCAGACCGGCTTGGGAAGCGGGCGGAAACGGCCGCGGAGGACCGATTTCTCGACATTCTCGAGCAGATAGGCATTGTGGACGACGCCGCGGCCCGATTGGATGTTGCTGCTTTCGCTGCCGGGGTAAGCTCCCCAACTGGTGCAACCGAGGGCATAGCTGACGCCGACCCAGTGGTTGATGCCGACTGTGCCGACACGGAGGTTGGCCATCGCCTGCTTGACCGCCCGCCCGACTTTCTTGTCCGGCTGGGAGTCGGGGGAGACGAGTATCGAAGCATTAAGCGTTCCCCACAATACGTCGTTCACGAAGGCCGTCGCCGCATCGACGAACGCTGCGGGGGACGGTGCGGATAGCGGCGCTTCGCCCATCAAGGAACAGAATGCTTCGGTGGTGAAGCAGATGTCTTCCGCCCGATTCGGGTCGAGGCCGGAAATCAACGTCCACGGCAGGCAATCGCCGGTCTCATTATTTTGCAGGCCGAACTGCTCGGCCTCGGGATGGGCGGCGAGGAATTTGGCATGACGCTCCGCCGCACCGGGGTAATAGGCCTTCCGAGTCGGAATAGCCGAGAGGACGCTACGGACTTCGCGCAGCAGTGCGTCGCGCTGCGGCCAATCCTTCCAGGTGACGATGACCCGCGTGGCGTTGCAGTTGAAGCCCGCGTTGTTGACCAGCATCGACGCCAGATTCACCGCCTGCCGCCGCAAATCTCCCTGCGTCCACTGCCCGGGAACGACAATGACTCCGCTCACGTTCCCCAGCTCGCTCGTCATCGGCTTGATGAGCAGCGGCTCGTTCTTGGCTTTTCGCGCCGCTCCTTCCGCTCCGCTGCCGAAGACGATGGCGTCGTGTATTTTGTCGGAGCCGGTGATGTGGATTTCATCGACCGCTGGGTGATGGCAGAGAAACTCCCCCTCCGCTGCGCCGCCGTAGACGATGCGAAGTACGTTCCGCCGGATGAGCGGCGCCAGCAGCCGTTCGAAGATCGGTCCCAGGTAATCGTTCACCGGGTTCATCTTCAGCAGCACCACCTGGTTTTCTACAAACAGGCGATGGAAAGCATCCGTCGGTGGAATGCTGGAGACATTTCCCGCCTCCAGCACCAGGCAAATCTTCCCTCCAACGTCTCCTCTCGCTTCGCGAGAGGGGGTGAGACGATCCGGCTGCATCCAGACTTCGGCGGAGTAGAACGGAAAGAGGAGCCAGTCGAAGAGGTCGGTGGGAAACACCGGTGCGACCACCCTCCCCGCTGCATTCACCCGCGAGTTGCCCGGCAAGCGCGGTGCGCCGTAGCGGGCAATCTCTAGCAGCGAACGCCGGAGCAGGCGAAGGTTGCGAGCCGTGATATACGGCCCCGTCAGCCACTCTTCACCCTCCGCCGGCGTCCCCAGCGTCAACCCATTCGCCGCTGCCGTGGACCCAACCCAAGCTTTGGCGATTTGCGGCAGAATTTCGAGCAGCTCGCGAGTAACAGCGGCCTTTTGCTCGGGCGATGACTTGGCCCAGGCATCCTTACCGGACTGAAGGTCTGCAAGGGCCTGCTCCAGGGCGGCATGACCCGCGAGTGATTCTGATGAGAGCATGGTCCCAACCGGCAAAAGGCTGCATTATAGAGCCCTTCGCGACCGCCTGGGAGTCATCGCTTTCCGCCTCGAGAGCACGAAACGAAGCACCCAGCCGAGTTGCAGTACGAAGGCCCCGATGGCTCCCCCCTGCAGCGTGGCTACGGAAAGATGCGGCGCAACTCGCGGCCAGTCTCGCCACCAGTTCCAATAGTCCATCTGCCGCAACGATTCGCCAAATTCAATAATCAGGGCTAGGCACGATAGGGAGCCAACGGACGCTCCCAAAATCACACCGCGAAATGCCGGGGACCACCTGCTTTCAGAGCAGCTTGGGGAAAACAGGGCCGACAGCAGTGCGGCGACGAGCGCAAGAACGGCAGGAACATTCCGCGCCCGCGCCACCGCATCATCCAAGTCAAATGCGGTCATCAGGTAGCTGCGGCGGAGGGCGTAGAACAAAGCAATCAGCGTTGTTACGTAGAGCAGAAAGCGCAACGAGAACTGAAGGCTCCGGGGGAGTTTTTTGGGCAGCGCAGGCATGAACTCCCATTCGCTGCCGGGGCGAAGATTATTCCCGCTTGGCTTGGTATTGCTCTACCTTCTCCTTTACCCCCGGAACAATCCGCATCGCGTTCTCCAGATACACCTTCTTCAGCACCTCGTCCGGCAGTTGCACGCCGAAGATGTTCCAAAATCCCTGCGGCGGGAACTCCTTTTCGCTGTAGGGAAAATACTCGTCCTCGGTTTCCAGGAACCGCCAGTACAGCCGCAGGCGCTGCTCGGGCCAGGGGCCGTCGGTGCCGAAGAGGATCCGGTCCTGGTACTTCAGCAGGAACTTGCGAGCGGAGACCGGCTGGCGGCCGAGCTCGCCGATGCGGCTGGCGATTTCCATGTAGAGGTTGGGGTGGTCGTCGAGCCACTGGGATACGGTTGCCAGATCCTCCGGGTTGTTGGCGACGTGGGCGGTGATGAAGGTGGTCTGGGGGTGCCGCTTGACGACCCGCAGAAAGGCGGCGAAGACCTCCTCTTGCTTGGGGAACTGCGGGCCGTGGAAGCTCCACTCGGGATGCCGGTGGAGCTCTTCCCAGCGCTCGTTTTTCTCGTCAATGGGCTGGAAGAAAGCGGCTGGGTCGGCGACGTGGATCAGCACCGGCAGGCCCAACTCGCCGCAGGCCCGCCAGATGTCATCCCAGCGAGGGTCGTCGATTTTGATTAACGAGCCATCGGGATCTTTGTATTCCAGGCCGAACTGTTTGAAGATTTTCAGGCCGCTCGCGCCGCGCTCCTTCGCAGTCGCCAGTTCGCGGGCCATACGGCGGGCGAAGTCCGGCCGCTGGCAGTCCCAACTGGCGGGTTCGTCCGCTTTGCCGGCACCCTGCCAGTCGAGATTGGCGAAGATGGCAAAGCGGTCGGGATATTTTGTCCACAGGAACCTGGCGTGCTCGTCCAGCTTCTCCCCGAGCTGGCCGTCGAGGCTGACGCACAGAGCGATGTTGTTTTCGTCCATCGTCTTGACGAACGCATCCAGCTCTTTCTCGCCTCCTTTGAGCTTGATGCGGAAATGGGTGTGGACGTCCACGACCGGGAACTTCGCCTTCGCCAGCCGATGTTCCGGCACTTTCAGCGCCGGCTGCGGACGAAAGTTCTCTAGCAACAGGTTCCGACCCTCGCGGCCATCAAGGGGCGGACTCTGCCCTATCGCCAGGCGACTTAAAATCAGCAGCAACAGCAAGGACGAAACACGGACGCTCATCAAAAGACCTCCTATTATTCTGCCCAACATTATTCTGCCGTCTCTTTGCCAACTCCCAAAGCAGTTTGGCAGAATAATGGTGGGCAGAATAATAAGAAGGGGAAGAGCTTACGACGGCCAGTCGTAGGTTTGCCGCAGGGCGTCATGCACCACGCTGGTCACCTCCCGCAGGCGGAGGGGCTTCGCCAGGATGCTGAAGGTCCGCTGCTTGAGGGCTTCTTCGCGGATGACGTCGTCCAGGGCGGCTGAGATCAGGATGCACGGCAGGAGCGCGGTAACCTGCGTCTCGCGGAGGCGGCGGATCGTGTCCAGCCCGCTCAGCCGCGGCATGTGCATATCGAGGATGACAATGTGAATCTGCTCCCCGCGAATGATTTGCAGGGCCTCTTCGCCGTCCCCCGCCAGGTACGTGCGGAACCCCCGCGGCTCGAAGACATCCCGCAGCGTTTCGCGGAAGTCCCGGTCGTCGTCGGTGATCAGCAGGGTGGGGGTGTCGAGTTTCATGAGAGCAAGTTCGTAGTAACCGGCTTTAGTCGGTTAGTTCAAACGGGCAGAGTGCCGCTTGTAAAGGGCAGATTGCAAGTGCGGTGCCAAGGGTTGCCGGGACCGAAGGGGAGCTTCGCCCCCGGCGTGGGCTGAACTTGTAAGGCGTTACCACAAAACTACTTCTATCAAACGCAAAAGCAAATGCGAAGTCAAACCCAATTCTTGCTTTTCCCTGGCCAGCCTGCTTTACTGGCAGGGACGCGGAGGGCCTTGTCTGGCCTTGGGCAGGCTGAGCCTGCCGCACCAAGATCAGGCAGGCTGAGCTTGCCCTACCTCCAGCCGCTCCCAACTCGGCGGCGGCCTGGCGGTGCACGTCACCAACATCAAGGAGCACGCGGACGGGCGGGTGACGTTTTATGTGGGGTATGAGTTTGAGTGAGCGTGGGGGTGCAGTTCTTGGTTAGGCGGCTCGAAACTCAACTGTACCAGACCAACACCGACTGGTTTGCATTCGCGGCTGCCTCATAGAACCGCCGTAGTTTCTCGAATTGAGGCACAATGTATCGCGTGAAGGTCTCTTCGCCCTCTTCTTGCCAATATTCGACTGGCAGGTGCATCGTATCCATCAATTCGAAGTTCAGTTCACGACGCAGCACGCTTTCATCGATTGTCGCAAGAAGGTCAGAAAATCGCCTAACTTCAGCCGGTTCGAACTCGCATGCTGGACCACAGCCGACATCAAGAAACTTGATCTTCTTTGGACCACGGCCCTCAATGCAAATCGCAAAATCATCCAATGGCGGAACAGGTTGAAGGGAATACGCCGGAGCTAATTCCTCGCCAAGCTCTTCGTTGATAATCGAGGCAAATTGAATTTGTTCGGCACGTTTGCAGGGCGAAAGCAACCAGGCAAGCACGCCGCTGGCTTTATCCAAATCGATCACCTCGGCGCCTGGAGGAACATTCTGATGGATCCGTGCCAGGGTGGTAGGGGATGAGTCCATCTGCTGAAGCTGCGTGCCGCTTAGTCGAGCGTAACATGTAACCATGCTCACTTGCGGGTATCTCCAAGGCGTCGACCAAGTCATTACCTCTCGCTTCCGCGAGCCAAACTAATGCCGCGATGACGGAATGTCAAACTGAATCACCCATCCGCCGCCGGCTGTGGAGTGTGGTGAGTCCGCAGATTTCACAGATTCACGCAGATGAGGGAGCCTTTGCCTGAATTCAATCTGTGGACATCGGCGCAATCCGCGGACGCCCATTCTGGGCCAGCGTCACGTCTCAAGTTCGATTGCGCCAATAGCCGGGCCGTCGTTTCGCATGCGCAATTGCAACCACCAGCACGCGATTGTCGACGAGTCGATAGACGATGCGAAACGGAAACTTCTTGACCGGGCACTCTCGATGCACCCCGTCGGCGCTGGTGAATTGAGTGGGGGCAGCGGCAACCTTTTCCAGTGCCGCTTCCACGGCGTCAGCAAATCGCCTGGCAGTCAGCGCACTTCTTTCGGCGTACCAGTCGAACGACTCGTCGAAATCGCGGCGTGCGCCGGGAAGAAGGTCAATGGGAAGCATCGGGCACCGTCGGACCCAAGCGGCGCAGCGCCTCGACCTTGATCTGGTCCCACGGCGTTGTCACGGCCGCACCACAATCGAACTCGGCAGAGCGTCTCTGAATCTCCGCGGCCCACTCGTCACTCAGGGGCGGCAAGGAATCCGCGGGGAGTGTGTCCCAAATCGCATCCATGAGCAGAATCCGGTCCGCAATCGGCAAGCTGGTTGCGTCGACAAGCAGGGTTTCATAAGTCGGCATTGCTGCACCTCTCTCCAATTCTAGCGACCCGGCAGACGACAATTCAAGCGTGGCAACGCTTCCAGTGGCGTTACAGCGCCTCCCAAATCACTTTCCCATCATTCACAATCTTCACCGGCCGGCCTTCGGGGGTGAGGAATTCTTCCTTGGGGTCGATGCCGGTCAGGTGGCACATCGTGGCGGCCAGGTCTTCGGGGCCGTGGGGCTTGTCGGTGGGGCGCTCGGCCCGGTCGTCGCTCGCGCCGATGACGCGGCCCCCTTTCACGCCGCCGCCGCCGAGGGCGACGGTGAATGACGGGCCCCAGTGATCGCGGCCGGCGTTCTTGTTGATCCGCGGAGTGCGGCCGAATTCGCCGGTGACGATGACAAGCGTTTTTCCGAGCAGCCCGCGGTCGGCCAGATCGCGGAACAGCGTCGCCAGCGCCGGATCGAACTGCGGCAGCAGATCGCGGCGGAGGACGGAAAAATTGTTGTCGTGCGTGTCCCAGTTGCTGTGCTCCACGGTCACGCAGCGGACGCCGGCCTCGATCAGGCGGCGGGCCATCAGGCAGGACTGGCCGAGCGTGCCGCGGCCGTATTCATCCCGCAATTTGTCGGGCTCGGCTTGCAAGTTGAAGGCGGCTTTGGCCTGCGGCGAGGTCATGAGCTCAAAAGCCTTCTGGCGGAAGACATCGACGGTCTTGGCCCGGCTGTTCGCGTCCAACTCGGCGGATTTTTGCAACTGATCCACGTGCCGAAGCAATTCGCGGCGGTTGTTCAGACGGCTGGCGGAGAGGCTGACCGGCGGAACCATATCCGGCACGGCAAAATCCGGGGCTGCTGGATCGGCATCGATGGAGAGCGGCGCGCACGTCGCCCCCAGATAAGCCGCCCCGCCGCTGTTGGAGAGCTGCGGCAGGCAGACATACGGCGGAATCGAGCTGGCGGCCCGGTCCTTCCCCTGGGCACCCAGCTTCTTGGCGATGATGGAGCCGAAGGACGGCCGCTGGTTGTTGGGCGTGAGCGTGGGATTGAAGCCGGCCGTGGGAAAATAGCCGGTGAGCATGTAATGGTCCGCCGGCCCGTGGTCGCTGTTCTTATGCCCAAAGCCGCGAAGCAGGGCAATCTTGTCCATCTGCTGCGAGAGTTTTGGCAGGGCGTCGCCAATTTCCAGCCCCGGCACGTTCGTCCCAATCGGATGAAAGTCGCCTCGGAACTCCGCCGGGGCATTGGGCTTCATGTCGAAGGTGTCGATGGTCGAGAGCCCCCCCTTCAAAAAGAGGTAGATCACCGACACGCCGCTATCCTTCACCCCCCGCGCCCCCGGCGCGGCGTCGGCTCGCATCAGCGATGCGAGCGACAGCGACGAGCCAAACATCCCCGCCACGCCCAGGCGGAGGAAGTCGCGGCGAACGAGGCCGTCACAGAAGGGGGTGTGGCTGGTCATGGGAAAGTCCTTAGGGGCGAAATCCGAAATTCGACTGGGGAATGGGAAACGCCCAATGCCAGTCGCCATCGATTCCCATTATCGCATAAGCGGACGTTGATACGCCAGAGCGCTTAGGGCGAATTAGGTTTGTGCGGGTTCAAGGAGGCGTCTCGCGCCAGGTATCATTGACGTGGGTAATCCATGAAGCAACTGATTCGACTTCTCCTGGTTCCCTTCGCGCTGGCCAGCGGATTCGCTCTGACTGGTGGAGCAGTTTTTTGCGCTGAGCCTGCTGCTGCGGAGCTTGATCGCCGCTTTGCCGCGGAGGTCCAGCCGTTCCTGAAGACTTTTTGTCTGGACTGCCACGGCAGAGAGAAGCAGGAAGGGAAGCTCAATTTGGCGGGGTACGATTCGTTGGCTGCGGTGGCGAAGAACCAGCAAATCTGGGAATTGGTCCTCCAGCGGCTCAAAGCGAAAGAGATGCCGCCGGAGGATGCCCCCCGAATTCCGAAGGAGGCCGAGCGTCGCGCCCTTGTCGAGTGGATTGAGGCCATGCGTGATGACGAGGCCCGGCAGAATGCCGGCGATCCGGGGAAGGTGCTGGCCCGCCGGCTCTCCAATGCGGAGTTCGACTACAGCATCCGCGATTTGACTGGCGTGGACATCCGGCCGACGAAGGAGTTTCCCGTCGATCCGGCCAACGAAGCGGGCTTTGACAATAGTGGCGAGTCTCTCAGCATGTCGCCGGCGCTAGTCAAGAAATATCTGGCCGCGGCGCGGAACGTCGCGGACCATCTGGTTCTGAAGCCCCAGGGCTTCGCCTTCGCGCCGCATGTGGCGGTGACGGATACCGATCGGGACAAGTACTGCGTGCAGCGGATTGTGGATTTTTACAAGCGGCAGAAGACGGACATCGCGGATTATTTATTCGCGGCGTGGCGGTATGAGCATCGTGCGGCAGGCGCGAAAGCGCCAGCGACGCTCGAGGACGTTGCGAAAGAGGCCGAGATTTCCCCCAAGTACTTGCAAGCGGTGAGGTCGGCACTGCATGAAGACGCTGTCGATGCTGGACCACTGGGCGAGCTGCAAGAGGCGTGGCGCAAGCTCTCCACCGATGTGCGGAAACAAGAGGACGCCCGGCGCGACTGCGAGAAACTGCGAGATCAGGTAGTCAAACGGCGCAAGGTGCTTTCCCGAAAAATCGACAAGTTGCAAGTCAATGGAATTTCCCCCGGCAGCCAGCCCTTGGTCCTTTGGAAGAACCGCGAGGTCGCCGCGCAGCGGATGAGATTCGTGCCGGGGAAGGATGATGCGGCAGATGAAAAGTTGCGGAAATCCCTGGAACGCTTCTGCCAGGTGTTTCCCGATGCTTTCTACATCGCCGACCGGCCCCCGTACTTTGAGCCTGACTCTGCTCCCTCAAGGCGACTCCTGACGGCGGGCTTTCATCTCATGCAGGGCTATTTTCGGGACGATGGGCCGCTCTATGAGTTGATTCTCGATGATGCGGGGCGCAAGGAATTAGACGGCCTCTGGCAGGAACTCCATTTCGTCACCGGCACACCGCAACGGCAGTACAAGGACTTCATTTTCTTCGAGCGGGCGGAGCCGCCGCGGTACATGCGGGAAGCGCCGTTCGATTTTGCCCGCTCGGAAGACAAAGATGCGGGGGCCGAGGCCAAAGTCCAGCGGCTCCGCGAGGAATATTTGAAAAAGGCCAAGGATATCAACGTCGGCGAGAAGGCGATTGCCGCCATCGAGACCTATTTCACGAGCATCAACGCCGAAATCCGCTGGGTGGAATCCGCACGCCTGGCCGCGGAGCCGAGTCATTTGGAGGCATTGCAGAAGTTCGCCCAAAGGGCTTATCGCCGGCCGCTAACAATGGAGGAGCGGCAGGATCTGCTCGCGTTCTATCACTCGCTCCGCGAGAAAGAAGGCCTCAGCCACGAGGAGGCGATGCGGGATTCCATTGCTGGCATCCTGATGTCTCCGCACTTCTGCTACCGGGCGGACCTCGCGCCGGAAGGGAAGGGGATTCAGCCTTTAGCCGATCACGCCCTCGCCAGCCGCCTGAGTTATTTCCTGTGGTCGTCTATGCCAGATGACGAGTTGCTCGCTCACGCCGCCGCGGGAGATTTGCATCAGCAAGATGTGCTGCTGGCCCAGTCGCGACGGATGCTGAGGGACACGAAGGTCCGGGGCCTGGCGGTGGAGTTCGGCGGCAACTGGCTCGACTTCCGCCGCTTCGAGGAGCACAACAGCGTCGACCGGGAGCGGTTTGCCTCTTTCGATAATGATCTGCGCCAGGCGATGTTCGAGGAGCCGGTGCGATTCTTCCTCGATGTCGTGCAAGAGAATCGCTCGGTCCTCGAATTTCTGAGTGCCGACCATACCTTTGTGAACCCGGTGCTGGCGAAGCACTACGGAATGCCGGTTCCTGCTGGCGATTCTAATAACTGGGTTCGAGTGGACGATGCCGCCAAGTACGGTCGCGGCGGATTACTCCCTATGTCTGTATTCCTGACCAAGAATTCCCCCGGCCTGCGGACCAGCCCGGTCAAGCGGGGCTACTGGGTTGTGCGGCGACTCTTGGGGGAGCGGATTCCGCCTCCTCCCCCCACCGTGCCGGAGCTTCCCAAGGATGAAGCACAACTTGGCGAGCTAACGCTCGCCCAGCTCTTGGCGAAACATCGCGAGAACAAGAGCTGTGCCTCCTGCCACGCGAAGTTCGATTCGCTCGGTCTCGTGTTTGAAGGCTACGGCCCCATCGGCGAGCGGCGGGAGAAGGACCTCAGCGGCCACGCGGTTGAAACGAAAACCATCTTCCCCGGTGGCAGCGAAGGAGATGGACTCACCGGAGTCCGCGATTACTTGCGGGAGCAACGGCAAAACGAGTTCATCGACAACCTCTGCCGCAAGCTATTGTCCTATGCTCTGGGCCGAACTCTCTTGCTTTCGGACAAGGAGCTAGTCGAGAATATGAAGGAGAAGCTGGCGGCGGATGGTTATCGGTTCGAGGGGTTGGTGGAAATGATTGTGACCAGCCGACAGTTCCTCAATAAGCGAGGCAGAGAAGAGTAGAAAAAACATGGGCCTCACGCGAAGTCGCAAAGACGCAAAGAATTAGAAAGACCATGATTTACAAATCCCGCCTCTCTCGTCGCACCGTCCTCCAAGGGGTCGGCGTTGCCATGGCCCTTCCCTGGCTGGAATCCATTTCCGTCTGGGGTGCGGAGCCAGGGCGCGAAAGCGCCAGCGGCTCAGCGGACGCGAAGAGTCCCTTCCCCACCCGCTTCGCCGCCCTCTTCATGGGGAACGGCATCAGCCCGAACAACTGGTGGGCCAAGGGGGCGGGCGAAGAGATGGAATTGAGCAAGACGCTGGAGCCTCTTGCGCCGTTCAAGCAAAAGCTCAACGTCATCAGTGGCCTGTTCAACAAGAACGCCACGCACGTTGGCATTCATCCAGGGCAGACGGGGAACATTCTCTCGGGAGCCAGCCTGCAAAAGGGGGCGGTCCTCCGCGGCGGCATCAGTATGGACCAGGTGCTGGCGGCGAAACTTGGAGAAGAAACCCCGCAGCCGAGCCTGGTGCTGGGATGCGAGCAGCCGATCACCGGCTATCACGAGACGAATTTTTCGATGGCCTACAGCTCGCACATTTCCTGGCAAGACGCCGATTCGCCGGTGCCGATGGAGGTCTATCCGTCGCTCGCCTTCGACAGCCTGTTCGATAACCACGGCAGCCGGCGGATGCAGAGCATTCTGGACCGCGTGCGGGACCACGCCGCCCACCTCAGCCGCCAGGTGAGCCGCAACGACCAGGCGAAGCTGGACGAATACCTGGCCAGCGTGCGGGAAGTGGAAAAGCAGATCGAGCGGACGCGGGCCCTCAAGGACAAGGCCGAGGAGAACGCCGCCGGCAAGGATCGCCCCGCAGCCGCAATGCCCCGGCCGGACAACGGCCTCCCCGAGGACATCCGCGAGCACATGCGCCTGATGACGGAAATCATCGCCCTCGCGTTCCAGACCAACAAAACGCGGGTCGCTACGCTCCTCCTCTGCCGCGACATCTCGGGGCTGTTCTATCCGTTCCTGGATGTGCGGACCGCCCACCACAACACAAGCCACGATGACAATTCCGACGCCTACGAGCGGGTTTCGCGGTTCTACGTCAGCCAGCTCGCCCACCTCGCCGAACGCCTGGCCGCCATGCCCGAAGGGGAGCATACCGTCCTCGACCACTCCTGCCTGATGTTCATCAACAGCATGTGGTCCGGCAGCCAGCACGACAGTTCCAAAGTGCCGCTGCTACTCGTTGGCGGCCTCAACGGCCAGCTCGAAACGGGCCGCGTCCTCGACTTCAAAGAGAAGGGGGACGACAGCCGCAAGCTTTGCAGCCTGTACTTGTCGCTGATGGACAAGATGGGGGGGCAGCAGGAGCGGTTTGGAGATGCGGAGACAAGACTTGAGGGGCTTTAGGCGTGAGGGAAACTTTCTCCCCCTGCGAGCGAACGGCAGTGCGAGACGAACTGCTACCACCAGAGTTGGAATTCATCGCCGCATCGGTTCGAGCATGCTAAGGATTTTCGCGCGCCCGACTCTTTCCGGCCATTGACCACTTCCGCAGCATTGCCTAGACTCGTAGGCTTCCCACTTGAAAAAGCCTTTTGGCTAGTGCGGGATTTTGTCGAAATTGGCCGGGGTTTGCTCGTTAAAATGGCGGGCAGTTCCGGTTTGGAATAAGCGTAGGGGGTCAGCATAGTGGCAGCATCCAAAGAGGTGATTCGGATTCGGATGGAGGCATACGACCATGCCATCCTCGATCAGAGCGCCCTGGAAATTGTCGATACGGCCAAGCGGACGCATAGCGAGGTGCATGGGCCGATTCCGCTGCCCACGCGGATCGAGCGGTACACGGTGTTGTCGGGCCCAACGATTGATAAGAAAGCTCGTCAACAGTTTGAAATAAGAACTCATAAAAGATTAATCGATATAGTCCAGGCCACGGCCAAGACGATCGAGGCCCTCAACAAGCTCAGCCTGCCGGCTGGGGTGGACATCAAGATCAAGGCCTCGACCAGGTAGTACGTTTTTTGGCACAAAACTCCACACGAGAAACCTATTGACTGGAAGCTGAGCGGGCAAAACAGGAGATTCTCCTGCATTCCCGCCAGGCAACTGATCACGGGGAAATCACGATGACTAAGGGAATACTCGGCCGCAAGGTCGGGATGACGCAGATTTATGACGAGGCTGGCAACGCCATCCCCGTCACGGTCGTCGAGGCCGGCCCTTGTCGCGTGCTCCAGGTTCGCACCAAGGAGCGCGACGGCTACGAAGCGGTGCAATTGGGCTTCGGGGATAAGATCGGCTCCAAGGACAAAAAGCGTGCCCCGG
Organism: Pirellulaceae bacterium; assembly: GCA_051004015.1. Classification (GTDB taxonomy): domain Bacteria; phylum Planctomycetota; class Planctomycetia; order Pirellulales; family Pirellulaceae; genus SXOA01. Next base: position 18,013 of record JBPCKT010000123.1, read on the forward strand.
ATCAGCGCAATCGCAGCCGTGCCAGTCGTAGTGAACGTGGTCATGTTGCTGCTCTCTCCAGCAAACGGGGCAAACGCCGCGAAGCAGCTGGCGTAACGGCCGAAGCCAAGGCCGGTTCTGAACCCCAGCGTTTCATCCGCGAGCTCCGCGGGGCGGCTGGCGAAATGAAGGTCGGGCAGGAATTGACGGTCGAAGCCCTGGCTGAAGTCAAAGCCGTTGACGTCATCGGCACCTCCAAGGGTCGCGGCTTCAGCGGAGCCATGAAGCGGCACAACTTCGCCGGCCAGCGGGCCACGCACGGCGTAAAGAAGGTGCATCGTCACATGGGCGGCACCGGCGCTCTGGCCGCGAACCGCGGTGGCGGACGCATGAAAAAGGGGAAGAAGATGCCAGGGCAATACGGCAACGCCCGCATCACCATGCGGAATTGCCGCTTGGTAGGCGTGGACAAAGAGAATAATCTTCTGCTCATCAACGGGTCGGTCCCAGGGCCTAACGGTGGCTATGTCATTGTCCAGGAGACGAACAAGGTGGGGTAGATTCGTAGGATGGGACTCCAGTCCCGTCCTTTACGACTCGGACGGGACTGGAGTCCCATCCTACGAAAGCAAAAACCATGGCAAGCCTACCGATTTTCAACAAGTCCGGCGTCGAAGTGGGGAAGTACGAGATCGACCCCAGCAAGATCGCCCCCCGGATCAGCCAGCAGCTCTTGCATGATGTGGTGGTCATGTACCAGGCCAGCGCGCGGCAGGGAACCCACAAGACCAAGGGTCGCGGCGAAGTGGCCGGCACCACGAAGAAGATGTACCGCCAGAAGGGGACGGGCAACGCCCGCGCCGGTTCCCGGAGGAGCGGCTTGCGGCGAGGGGGCGGACATATCTTCGCCCTCAGCAACCGCGACTACTCCTATCGCCTGCCGAAGAAGGCCATCCAGCGAGCCACCCGAATGGCGATTGCCAAGCGGATTGCCAGCGAGGACATCGTCATCATCGACGAGCTCTCGTTTGCGGGTCCCAAGACCAAAGAGATGGCCACCATCCTCAAGGCTCTTAAGCTGACAGGCACTTCCACGCTCGTCACCACGGCGGCTTTGGATCAGAACGTTTACAAGAGCGCCCGGAACATTGACCGGGTTACGGTCTCTCCCGTTGCGGAGCTCAATGCCCTGTCGGTGTTGACCCCGCGGAAGATGCTCGTCACCAAGGCGGCCCTGGATGCCATCGCGGCTGCCGCGGAGAAGAAGTAGGAGAAGGCCATGAATCACAACGCCGAGAATGCCGAAACACCAGCGCCCGCCGGCCGGGTGCTGGAATCCTACCAGGTCATCCTGCGCCCGCTGGTAACGGAAAAGGGAATGCATCGCAGCACGCGGAACAATCAATATGCGTTTGAGATCAACACCCAGGCGACGAAGGCAGACGTCCGCCGGGCGGTGGAAGACTTGTTTAACGTGAAGGTCGAAAAAGTCTGCACGCAGAACCGCAAAGGGAAGCATCGCCGCCACAAGTTCAAAAAAGGGATGACGAAGGGCTGGAAGAAGGCCGTTGTGACGCTCAACGCGGAACACCGGATTGACTTCTTCTAGTTCGTAGTAACCCGCTTCAGCGGGTTCAGTTAGCCGGCTAAAGCCAGCTACTACAAACGGAAAATACAACATGGGAATTCGCCAATACAATCCGACCACGCCCGGCCGCCGCGGCGCCAGCGTCAGCGATTTCAAGGAGCTGACCCGCGGCGCGAAGCCGGAGAAGTCGCTGCTCCGCCGCGTGAAGAAAAAGGGTGGCCGCAATAACCAGGGGCGGATCACGGTCCGCCACCGCGGCGGCGGCCACAAGCAGCAGTACCGGATCATCGACTTTATACGCGATAAAGACGGCGTGCCGGCCAAGGTCAATTCCATCCAGTACGACCCGAACCGCAACGCCCGCGTGGCCTTGTTGTTCTACGTGGACGGCGAGAAACGCTATATCATCGCTCCCGACGGCCTGAAAGTGGGGCAACAGGTTGAAAATGGCCCCGATGCTCCCCCGACGGTCGGCAATTGCCTGCCGCTGGGGCGGATGCCGGTCGGTGTGCAGATCCATAATATCGAGATGCTTCCCGGCCGCGGGGCCCGCCTCTGCCGCAGTGCGGGGACCGGCGCGACTTTGATGGCCCGGGAATCGGACTGGGCGCAGATCAGCTTGCCGAGCGGCGAGATTCGCCGCATTCCCATTGCCTGCCGGGCCACCATTGGCCAGGTCGGCAATTCGGACGACATGAACGTGGTAATCGGCAAAGCCGGCCGCAATCGTTGGCTCGGCATCCGGCCGACGGTCCGAGGCACTGCGATGAACCCGGTTGACCATCCGCACGGCGGTGGTGAAGGCCGCACCAAGGGTGGCCGCCACCCGGTCAGCCCCACGGGCGTGCCCGCCAAGGGTGGCCGGACGCGGACGCATGGCAAGCCGTCCAACTCGGCGATTGTCCGCCGCCGCAAGTCGCGCCGCTATGGACAGCTCAAGCTGAAGTAAAAACTAACCAGGTTCCTTTGTATTAGCGAATAACGCATGAGCAGGTCCACAAAAAAAGGTCCGTATGTAGACTTCAAAGTCTTCAAGAAGGTGCAGGCGCGCCTCCAGTCCGGCTCCAAGGAGCCGGTCACGACCTGGGCGCGCTCCTGCACGATCGTGCCGGAGTTTGTCGGACTGACATTCATGGTTCACAACGGCAAGCTGCACATGAAGGTGTTCGTGACGGAAGATATGGTCGGCCACAAGCTGGGTGAGTTCGCTCCCACACGGACCTTCCGCGGTCACGGGGGCAAGGCCAAGAAGGAAGCAGTTGCCGCTAAATAAGCGGCGGCGAGGAGACAGTCATGGCATTCAAAGCAATTCACAAACATGCCCGCATCAGCGCCCGCAAGGTCCGCCTGGTGGCCGATTTGATTCGAGGCAAGTTCGCCGACGAGGCCCTCGACATCCTCCGTTATCAGCCGGAGCGAGGCGCCCGGATGCTCGAAAAGGTGCTGCAAAGCGCCATCGGGAATGCCCAGGATCCCGATCAGAACCCGGGAAAGTCGATCAAGGCCGAGCAACTCGTCATCAGCGACGTGCGGGTGGACGGCGGGCCGATGTTCAAGCGGGTCCGTCCGATGTCTCGCGGCCAGGCCTTTATGGTCCTGCGGCGGACTTCCCACATTTCGGTTCAATTGGAAGATATCAGCGAGCTGTAAGAGCCGCGAGACCAAGCAAACCAAACGAGTGAGTTATGGGTCAAAAAGTCAATCCGATCGGCTTCCGCGTGGGAATCATGCGGGACTGGAAGAGCCGCTGGTACGCGAACAAGCAGGAGTTTGGGATCCTGCTGGTGGAAGATTTCAGGATCCGGAACTTCATCAAGAACCATCCGACCAAGCCCTACAAGAGCGCGGGGATTGACCGGATTGAAATTGAGCGGACCCGCGACGAGGTGAAGGTGGTGCTGTATGTCGCTCGGCCGGGGCTGATCATCGGCAAGAAGGGGCAGGAGGTGGAGCTGCTCCAGGAGGAGCTGCAGAACCTGACCGGCCGCCGCGTGAATTTGAAGATCGAGGAAATTGCCCGTCCGGAAATCATGGCTCAGTTGGTGGCCGAGGAAATCGCCCAGCAGCTCGCCAAGCGGTCGAGCTTCCGGCGGACGCTCAAGCGGGCCATCGAAACGACGATGGACGCGGGAGCCAAGGGGATCAAGATTCAGTTGGCAGGCCGGCTGGGTGGTTCGGAAATGGCGCGGTGCGAAAAGGCGACCGCGGGTTCCCTGCCGCTCTCCACCCTGCGGGCAAGAATCGACTACGGTTTTACCGAGGCCGCGACCCCGCAGGGGAACATCGGGATTCAGGTGTGGGTCAATCACGGTATGTACGAGGGAGACGACGATCATGGCTCTGATGCCCAAACGAGTGAAGCACCGAAAAAGCCAAAGAGGACGTATAAAAGGTAAGGCCCAGCGGGGCAACCGCGTGGTCTTTGGCGAATTCGGGCTGCAAGCGATGCAGGGTGGGTGGATCAAAGCGACGACCATTGAGTCGGGGCGTATTGCCGCGCAGCAATATGTCCGCGGCGAAGGGCGTTTGTATATCCGGATATTCCCGCACAAGTCGGTGACTTCCCGCCCGCTGGAAACCCGCATGGGTAAAGGCAAGGGGGAGCCGGACCACTGGGTTGCGGTGGTGAGGGAGGGAACGGTCCTGTTCGAGTTGGCCGGCGTAACGGAGCCGCAGGCGAAGCTGTGCTTTGCCCGCCTGGCTCACAAGATGCCGGTGCGAGTGCGGATGGTCCGGCGGCGGCCGGCGTAAGAGAGTACGAGTAAGAGCACGACTAAGAGTACGAGCCATGAAGTTTTCAGAAATCAAAGACATGAGCGACGAGCAGCTCCAGCTGACGCTCAAGGAAACGGAGCAGACCCTGTTCCGCCTGCGGATCAAGGCCCAGACGGAGCCGACGAAGGCGCCGACGGTGCGACGCATGCATCGGCGGACGATTGCCCGGATCAAGACGCTGCAGACGCAGCGCAGTAAAGCCCAGTAGTAGACAAACCGAGAGTGCAGTTATGGCGAAGCGAGTTGAAATTGGCGTGGTGACGCGGGACAAGGCCGATCAAACCCGGCGGGTGGAAATCCCGCGGATGATCCGGCACCCGGTTTACGGCAAGACGATGCGCCGCCGCACGATTTGCTACGCTCACGACGCGGAGAACACGTCCAAGATGGGAGACACGGTGGAGATCGAGGAGTCCCGCCCAATCTCCAAGCTGAAGCGGTGGGTGGTGAAGCGGGTCGTCGCGCAGGCGAAACAGCAGCCGATTAAGGACATCGCTACTGCCTAGTTTTTCCTCCCCGTCCCTTTTTCGACCGCAGCCGCACCAGAACTACATCCCTAGAAGCGAGCAGCAGCCATGATTCAACAAGAAAGCCGGATGGCGGTGGCCGACAACACCGGCGCGAAAGAAGTAATGTGCATCAAGGTGCTGGGGGGCTCAAGCCGCCGCACCGCGGGCATTGGGGACGTCATCATTTGCAGCGTCAAGAGCGTGATTCCCGGCAGCGAGATCAAGAAGAAAGCGGTGGTGAGGGCGGTGGTGGTTCGCACCAAGAGCCCCACCCGACGCAAAGACGGCAGCTACATCAAGTTCGACAGCAATGCCGTGGTGATTATTGACGCGGAGAACAATCCCCGCGGCACGCGCATCTTCGGGGCGGTGGCCCGGGAGCTGCGGGACAGCAAATTCATGAAGATCGTGAGCCTGGCGAGCGAGGTGGTGTAATGCATCTAAAGACTAATGACATTGTGCAAGTGATTTCCGGCGACGATCGGGGCCTGCGCGGCAAGATCCTGGTGATCGACCGCGAAGCGGGCAAGGTCGTCGTGGAAGGGATGAACCGTGTCTATAAGCACGTCCGCCGCAGCCAAAAGAACCCGCAGGGGGGCCGGCTGAACAAGGAAATGCCGATTCAGATTTCCAACGTGCTGCTGTTCTGCTCGCGCTGCAACAAGGCCACGCGAACGGGGAGCCGCGTCATCGGTGACGGTTCCAAGGAACGTTTTTGCCGCAAGTGCGACGCGGCATTGGGGCAGCTTTCCCCTTCCAAGACTAAAGAGAAGTAATAGAAGTAAACACGCTCACGCAAAGCCGTGGGCGTGCCACCCGTAGACAAGTTGTGGCGATCATGGCGAAAGAACCAAAACCCGAAAAAGAGACCGAGGACGCAGCGGACGCTGCGCCCAAGGCTGAGAAAGCTGCTAAGGCTCCCAAGGCCGAGAAAGCGCCCAAGGGGGAGAAGCCCGAAAAGGGCGAGAAGGCTCCCAAGGGGGAAAAGCCGGCCAAGGGGGAGAAAGAGCCCAAAGGCAAAGGAAAGAAGGAGAAGGAAGAGAAACCTTCCGTCCCCGCGCCTCCGCCGCGCTTGCAGGTCAAATACGAAAAGGAAATCGTGCCGGTCCTGGCCGAGAAGCTGGGCCGCAAAAACCGCAACTCCCTGCCGCGCCTGCAAAAGATCGTGATCAATATGGGCGTCGGCGAGGCAACCCAGGAGAAGAAATACCTGGAAGCCGCCGTCGACGCGATGGGCCAGATTGCCGGCCAGAAGCCGGTGCAGACTCTCTCCCGCCAGGCCGTTTCGGCGTTTCGGCTGCGGGAAAATATGCCCATCGGTTGCATGGTGACGCTCCGCAAGCAGCGGATGTATGAGTTTTTGGATCGGCTGATTTCGATCGCCTTGCCTCGTGTCCGCGACTTCCGCGGCATCAACCGCATGGCGTTCGACGGGAACGGCAACTACAGCATGGGACTTTCGGAACAGTTGGTGTTCCCGGAGCTCAACCCGGATAAGTTCACCCGCGTGCAAGGGATGAACATCGCGATTGTGATTTCCAATTCCAACAACGACGAATCGCGCGAGCTGCTGACGCTGCTCGGCATGCCATTCCAGGCAGTGGAAGAAGCCAGCGGCAAGGGCAAGTAAACAGCAACGAATTACGTTTGAGAAGGCAGAACCACAGTGGCCAGTAAATCCAAGATCGCCAAATCGAAGCTGACGCCCAAGTTCACGACGCGTCTCCGCCGCCGCTGCAAACTGTGCGGCCGGCCCCGCGCCGTGTACCGCAAGTTCGGCATTTGCCGCATTTGCTTTAAGAAGCTGGCCGACCAGGGAGCAATCCCCGGGGTCCGTAAGGCGAGTTGGTAAGGACGCGGCTGATTGGTAGACCGGAAACAAGGTAGAGATGGCAAGCAGGTTTAGGGGATTTGAAGAATATGATGACTGACCCCATCGCCGACATGTTGACCCGGATCCGGAATGCCGTGCGCGTCGAGCGCCAGCATGTCGATGTGCCCGTATCGAAAGTGAAGCGCGGCCTGGCCGACGTGCTGAAGCGCGAAGGCTATATCTGGGACTGGTCCGAGATTGGCGAAGGGGCCCAGAAGGCGCTCCGCCTGGAGCTCAAGTACGGTCCCAACGGGGAGCACGTGATTCAGCACATCAAGCGGATCAGCACGGCCGGCAAGCGGATCTACCGCAAGGCGACCGAGCTCCGCCCGATTTTGAATGGCATGGGGATTTGCATCATCAGCACATCCGGCGGCGTTGTCAGCGATCGCGAAGCCCGGCAGAAAAAGCTGGGGGGCGAAGTCCTGTGCGAGTTGTACTAAGTTCGAAGTAGTGAGATTCAGGCCATGTCACGTATCGGCAGAAAACCAATTCCCGTCCTGGATGGCGTCAAGGTCAGCGTCAGCGGCCGCACCGTCCATGTGGAAGGTCCCAAGGGAAAGCTTTCCTGGGAGCACCGCGAGCATGTGGAAGTGAAAGTGGACGCCGCCACGAAGGTCGTGCAGGTCAACCGCCACAACGACGAGCGCGAGGCCCGCGCTCTGCACGGCCTGACCCGCGCTCTCATCAGTAACATGATCACCGGCGTGAAGCAGGGCTACGAAAAGAAGCTGGAGATTGTCGGCGTCGGCTACCTGGCCGCTCTCAAGGGTAAGACCCTGCAACTGCGGGTGGGGTACGCGAATGAGCTGCAGCGGCCGATTCCCGAGGGGCTGACCGTGACGGTGCCGGACCAGACGCACATCACCATTCAGGGCTGCGACAAGCAGATGGTCGGCCAGTTCGCGGCCGAGATTCGCTCGCTCCGCAAGCCGGAACCGTACAAGGGCAAAGGGGTCCGCTATGCCGGCGAGCACATCAAGCTCAAGCCCGGCAAGGCCGCGACCAAGTAACCAATTCAATATCGAGGACTGGCGGCCGCCTATTTTCGGCAGCCGCACACAGACTCCAAGGAATTAGACGTGAATAAGAACAAATTACTGGGTAGACGCCGCCAGCGGCGGACCTACCGTGTCCGCAAGACGATCCGTGGCAATGCCGAGCGTCCCCGCCTGACGGTCAGCCGCAGTCACAAGAATGTGGCCTGCCAGGTGATCGATGACATGCTCGGCAAGACGATTGTCTCTGCGAGCACGCTGGACAAGGACTTGCGGGCCCAGGTGAAGTATGGCGGCAACAAGGCGGCCGCCCAGTTGATCGGCAAGGTTGTGGCGGAGCGGGCGATGGCTGCCGGCGTGAAGTCGGTCTGCTTTGACCGGGGCGGCTCGCGGTATCACGGGCGGGTGGCGGCCCTGGCGGATGCGGCGCGGGCGGCCGGGCTTTCCTTTTAATCGCAGAAAGATCAAGAATGTCTTCAGAATCAAAATCGGGCGGCATAGATTTCACCGTGCAAGTGAAGCGGTGTGCCGCCGTGGTCAAGGGTGGCCGCCGGTTCAGCTTCGCGGCGATGGTGGTTTCCGGCGACGGCAAGGGCAAGGTCGGCTGCGGCTACGGGAAGGCGAATGAAGTGCCCCCCGCCGTGGAGAAGGCGACCAAGCAGGCGGTTCGCAACCTCATCACCGTGCCGCTAGTCCACGGGACCATCCCCCATTCCATCACGGCCACGTTTGGCGCCGCCAAGGTCTTTCTGATGCCGGCGGATGCCGGCACCGGGGTAATCGCGGGCTCCGCCGTCCGCGCGGTTTGCCAGGCCGCGGGCATCACCGACATCATCACCAAGTGCCTGGGAACCAGAAATCAAGTGACCGTCGTCAAGGCGGCTATCAAAGCGCTCAGCCAACTCCGCACTCCCCAGGATGTGGAACGGCTGCGGGGAGTATCGCTGACATGAGCTTGCACGAGATCAATCAGGACGTTGAAAAACATAAGCGCCCGCAGCGCCTGGGCCGGGGCATCGGCTCGGGCAAGGGAAAGACCTCCGGTCGCGGCCACAAGGGTCAAAAGGCCCGCTCCGGCTACAAGGCCCTCCCCATTTTCCAGGGGACCGGCAGCCCGCTGGTCCGTCGGATTCCCAAGCGGGGCTTTACGAACATTTTTGCCTTGACCATTGCGGAAGTGAATGTGGGGGACTTGGAGGCGAACTTCGAAGCGGGGTCGGAGGTTACGCCCGAGAGCCTCAAGGAAAAAAAGCTCCTCCGCGGCCGCTACGACGAGCTCAAAGTTCTGGGAAACGGCGAGCTGACCAAGAAGCTGGTCGTCTCCGCCGACCGGTTCAGCGGCTCGGCCCGGGAAAAGATTGAAAAAGCGGGGGGAAGCGCCACCGTACTTCCCGGTAAAACGACCGTGGCAGCGAAGAAAGAAGCAGCGAAAGCGGCCAGGAAGGCGGCAGCCGAGTAAAGAGGGATGGCAGGAAAATGGCTGGCAGGAAAATGAAGAAAGGATAGAGGCAGTGAGTCTTACTCTTTCTGCCAAACATCTTCCTGCCATTCCCAGGGGCGAACAACTAATTACCGGCCTGGGCAATGGTGCTTTCAGTCACCCCTCCTACGAACAGATCTTCCTGATTCGCATGGCCTATTTCCGCTGTTTTTGATAATTTGAAGCCCAGCCAGGATTTCAGGACGGCTCCACTCCGATTGGACGGGTAACTCGCCATGTGGGAAAAATTCCGAGCGATTTTCACGATCCCCGAGCTGCGGATGAAGATCCTCTTCACGCTGCTGCTGCTGGCGGTGTTCCGCATCGGCTATCAGATCCAGCTCCCGGTCATCGACCAGGCAGCGATCGAGGCCAAAATGGGGACCGCCAGTCGCAGCGACCTGTTCAACTTCATGGAAAAGGTTTCCGTTTTCAGCGCCGCGGACATGCGGAACATCACCATCTTCGGCTTGGGGATCATGCCCTACATCTCGGCCTCGATCATCCTGCAGCTCCTCAGCAGCGTCTGGAAGCCGCTGGAAGAATTGCGGAAAGAGGGAGAAACGGGCCGCAAGAAAATCAACGAATACACGCGCTACCTCACGCTCCTGATGTGCATTTTTCAAGGGGCGGTCTTCCTCTCTGCCCGAATCGCGGAGGATCCCTCAATACTCAATTCCGAGTTCTGCACGATCGTTGGCGGCGTCAAGCAACTGCACTGGGCGTGGTACATCACGTCCATCATCATGATGACCTGCGGCACCATGTTCGTGATGTGGATCGGCGAGCAGATCGATGAGTTCGGAATCGGCAATGGCATCAGCATCTTGATCATGGCGGGCATCCTGGCACAAATGCCTAATGCCATGACCACGTTCCTGGTCACCAAGATGAAGAAGACGCTCACCGGCTTTCAGGAGCCGGGCGTGGAGACGCTGATTGTGCTGATTTTCCTGTTCATCGCCGTGGTGGCCTGCGTCGTGTTCATCACGCTGGGCCAGCGGCAGATTCCCACGCAGAGCGCCAAGCACGTCCGCGGCCGGCGGGTCTACGGCGGCAGCCGGCAGTATCTGCCCCTCAAGCTCAATCAGTCGGGCGTGATGCCGATCATCTTCGCCAGCAGCCTTCTGCTTCTGCCCGCGATGCTATTTGGGGCGATTGCGGCTCAGTTCGATGCCAATCAGAGCATGTGGTGGGCGGGCATCTTTCGCAATCTTCAGGATACATTTCAGCGCGGGGATTCATTTGTTTACAACGTCACTTACGTGGCTCTGATTTTCTTCTTCGCCTATTTCTGGACGGCGATTACCTTCAATCCCAAAGAAATGGCGGAAAATCTCAAGGATTTTGGCACCTTCATTCCCGGCTATCGTCCCGGCAAGCGCACGGCGGACTACCTGGAGAAGGTGATGATGCGGATTACGTACGTGGGGGCCGCGTTCCTGTCGGTCGTGGCCATCGTACCCACCATCGTGTCCAGCCTGCTGCAGGTGGACCCCAACGTCGCCAGCTTTTACGGCGGCACCGGCCTGCTCATTGCCGTCAGCGTGGCCTTCGATTTGATCCAGAAGATTGACAGCCACCTCGTCATGCGCGATTATCGTGGTCTGCTGGAGCATTAGCTTTTCTCTGTTGCTACCCTGCCCCACCGTACACTTCGCCAGTCATGTTTCTCGTGTTCATTGGGCCTCCCGGCGCGGGTAAAGGCACCCAGTCCAAGCGGCTGCTGGCGCACTTGCGAATTCCGCATTTCTCCACGGGAGAGATGCTGCGGGCAGCCAAGGACCAGAATTCGGACCTGGGCCGGCTGGCGGCGCAGTACATGGACGGTGGCAGCCTGGTCCCCGACGACGTGGTGATGGGGATGGTGCTGGAGCGGCTCCGCGAGCCGGAATTTGCCGGAGGCTGTCTGTTTGACGGCTTTCCGCGGACGCTGGAGCAGGCCCGCGCCCTGGACGCGGCCCTCCTGGCCCGCGGCACCCCGCTCGACGCCGTCATTGAACTGAAGGGGGACGAAAAAGAGCTCATCAAACGCATGCACAAACGGGCGGCTGCCGAGCATCGGGCCGACGACAATCAAGCCGTTATCGCCCAGCGGATGGACGTTTACCACCGGCAGACCTCGCCCCTGCTCGGCTATTACGAGAAGCATGGGCTGCTCCACAGTGTCAACGCCCTGGGGAGCCCTGACGAAGTATTCAGCCAGATCAAGAGCGGGCTTGATACAAAGAAGAACGGCCGGAACTGAGTTACCTCAACAGCTCCCAGAGTTGCCTCAGGTCTCGTCCGGCTGTGGCTGTCGTCAAACACGCCAGCTCATTGCCTACGGTCGAGGCGTTGATCTCGGCAACCTATTTTCGTCCGGGAGACGGCGAAACGCCCTGGAATGGCGTCTTAATCCTGGCGGGGACCGACAAAATCGCCTCACGGCAAGAAATGTGCCTTTTTGAAAGTTTGATTATCGACACCGGCCCGTGGAAGTGGCATAATTTGGGCTGAGTTTCTTCTTGGCGAAGTGTTCTCATTAGTTCACGAAAATCTAAGTTGGGGCTGGCTGTCTGAGCCTGGAGGTGGAGCATGCGTCGCGACTTTTTATCTGCCGTTGTCGGGGTGGTCTTAGTGGGAATCGCAGGCTGTGGTGGCGGAAGCGCGAGCACCGCTTCTGCTCCGCCGCCTGCCGGTCCCGCTGCGTCGTCTGCTCCCCCATCCACGCCAGCGGCCGCCGCACCGTCGACTTCTGAACCGGGAGCTAACGGCGCAGGAATGCCTGGTGGCGCAGGAATGCCAGGGATGGCAGGAATGCCTGGCGGCGCAGGAATGCCTGGCGGCGCAGGAATTCCTGGGATGGCAGGAATGCCTGGTGGCGCAGGAATGCCAGGAATGGCCGGGATACCCAGTGGTGTTGGCGGCCCCATGGGTCCCGAAGGAAACCTCGCTGGCGGACCGCCAGGGGCGGCCGGAGCAGCGGGCGCGTCCGTGCCCGGAATGCCGGGGGTGCCCGGCATGCCTGGCGGAGCAGGGGGGCCGGGATTGAGCGGTACGCCAGGAATGCCAGGAATGCCCGGTGGCGCGGGCGGGGCGGGCGGCGTGGGAATGCCTGGCGGGGCCGCTGCGCCGGAACCTGTGACTCTGCTGGACTTTGCCACGAAGTGCTTCCGAGAAGGCAATGACAAAGATGGGTTTGATTATCTTTGTGCTCACTACATTTGCAATGAAAAGGAGGGGGACGATCTCAAGGCCAAAATTAAATGGTCGGCGGGGCTGAAGCACCCGGTCTTGGCCGTACGGATCGGGATCGGCATTAACTACGCCGCTCCCTCGACTTTCAATGGCGATCCGCAGCCGATTGGTCGAGTCAAGGAATTGCCCGGAGGCGGTGGTGGAATGGGTGGTGCGGGTGGCATGCCAGGCATGCCGGGTGGTGGTGAAGGCCGTCGCGGACGCCGCGGCGGAGCGGGAGCGGGTGGCGCTGGCGGAATGCCCGGGATGCCGGGAATGCCAGGTGCCGGGGGTGCGGGTGGGATGCCGGGAATGCCAGGCGCGGGGGGCGCGGGGGGCAGCGGCCCTTCAGGAGATGGCCGCGGTCTGGTCGATTATTACACGGGTGAGTTTGGCACCAAGCTGTTGGAATCTCTGGAATCCAGGATCCTGGATGGCAAATTCGGCGACGTGCTCAAGGATTTTCAAGGGCCGGGCAATGCCGGGGGCGAGGGCGGCGGCGGTGGAGCCGGCGGGATGCTGGGAATGCCAGGGATGCCGGGAATGCCAGGCGCGGGGGGCGCGGGTGAAATGCCCGGGATGCCGGGAATGCCCGGCGCGGGTGGCGGAGGTAGCGCACGAGATCCCAAGGGGATCGTGCCGGGCTTGGTCGTATTGGGAACCGGGGGCAGGGACACGCTCGAAAAACGGGCCAAGGATCAAAATTTGGATCTGCTCTTCATCTTTGAGGTCAAGGTCTCCCAGTCACCGAGGACCGAGATCGTGAACAATACCACGACGCTCAGGCTTTATGCGGTGCAGAAACCCGGCGAAGTGGTCTTCACTTCCACCGGTCTCAACGCGCTCACCGTTACCAAGCAGCGCGAGAAGCCCAAGGACAAGGATCCCCTGGACGTGGAAGTCGAACGGGCGATGGGAGTCATCGACAAGTCCTTTGTCGTCAGCGAAATGCCCGCTCTCCAGCCGGAGCATGCCCTGCGGCGCGTCACGGTCATCTCCGGCTCGCAGGAATCGGAGCCGCTGGCTCATCTGGTGGAGATCCGGGCCTTCAAGGCGATGCGACTGATCAGCGGCCAGCAATTTCAGGATGGGGTGAAGGGACTGATCGGGCCGGAGAAGGCCGAGACGCTGCTGAAGGCCGGCAAGGAAGAGGATCGCAAGCCGGCGTTGACCGCTTTTCTGCCGCGCAAGGGGAGGCGATAATCCGCCGGAACCGGTCTCCAGATTAACGAGGTGCCGCCGTGGAAAAGACAATCTTGACGTTGCAAGCCAGCGAGCAAGCCCTGGTGGCAGCCGCTTCGCGGATCTATGCCGCGTACATTGTTTCCGGCCAGATTGGCGAGGGGCAGGAGCAGGGCTGGATCGAACGGGCGGTCCGCGAAGCCGTCTCGATCGCCCAGCAAATGGATGACACCGTCGCGGTCGACGACGAGTTGCGCTCGTAAAGTTCGCACTTGGCCCAGTTGGGAGTCGGCGGCGTGCCCCAAAAAATCGAAGGGACGGTTGTTTCCGTGAGCGAAAACGGGAACCTCGTAACGGACATTCCCTGTACCGCGCTGGCTAGTGCCCCCCGCGATGCGTCTGTCACCATCCGCTGCGACGAGCACGAGACAGTGGGCTTGTTCACCGCCGGCCACCAGGAACCAGATTTCTCATTCCTCGCCCTGCTGGGGGAAAGCGGCTTCTTGGAGCTGACCATTGTGGGAGACAGCGCCAAGACGATGTTGGGAATTGGTATCGGTGAACGGGTGAGCGTGCAATGGTAGAGCCGTCGCTGGCGATGCTTGAAGCTTGGGACCGCGAGCACGTCTGGCACGCCTTCACGCAGATGGCGGAGCACGTCCCCTTTCTCATCCGCGAGGCTCACGGCTGCACGCTGGTGGATATGCAGGGCCGCCAGTACCTCGATGGCGTCTCCAGCCTGTGGTGCAACATCCACGGCCACCGCCACCCGCGGCTGGATGCGGCCATTCGGCGGCAGCTTGAAGAAGTGGCGCACGTCACGCTGCTGGGGATGTCGCATCCCACAACGGTGAAGCTGGCCCGCCGCCTGGCGGAGCTGGTGCCCGGCTTGCCGCACGTCTTCTTTTCAGACAGCGGGGCCAGCGCCGTGGAAGTCGCGCTCAAGATGGCCTTTCAGTATTGGCAGCAGTGCGAGCATCCCCAGCCGCGGAAGACAAAGTACCTGGCCTTCGAGAACGCTTACCACGGAGACACGCTGGGGAGCGTAAGCGTCGGAGGCGTGGCCCGCTTCCACGAGATGTTCCGCCCGCTGCTGTTCGAGGTCATCCGACTCCCGGCACCGGACACCTATCGACTCTCCGCAGGGGTCACGCGCGAAACTGCCGCCCAGCATTACTTGCGACTGGTAGAAAACGCGATGAAGGCACATGGCGACGAGCTCGCCGCGGTCGTCATCGAACCGCTCGTGCAGGCAGCAGCGGGGATGCTGATGCATCCGCCGGGGTTTCTCGCCGGCGTGCGCGAGATCACTCGCCGGCATGGCGTGCTGCTCATCGCGGATGAAGTTGCGGTCGGCATGGGGCGCACGGGGACGATGTTCGCCTGCGAGCAGGAGCAGGTCGTGCCCGATTTGCTCTGCCTGGCAAAGGGGCTCACCGGCGGTTACTTGCCGCTGGCGGCGACGATGGCCACGGATGAAATCTGGCGGGCCTTCCTCGGCAAATACGAGGAGTCAAAGACCTTCTTCCACGGCCATACCTACGGCGGCAATCCGCTGGGGGCGGCAGTGGCACTGGCCACGCTGGACGTCTTCATCGAAGAGCAGACGCTTTCCGCCATGCAGCCGAACGTGCAGCGCCTGGCGGAGCACCTGGCACGCATTTCCAAGCATCCGCAGGTGGGCGACGTGCGGCAGCGGGGACTGATGGCGGGGATTGAGCTGGTGCGGGATAAGGCGACGAAGGAGCCCTATCCCTGGAGCGAGCAGCGGGGCATCCGCGCTTGCCGGCACGCGCTCGCGCAGGGAGTCTGGCTCCGGCCGCTGGGGAATGTCGTCGTCATCCTGCCGCCGTTGGCGATTACGGCGGAAGAGCTCGACCGGATTTGCCGGGCGGCAGAGGCAGGGATCGTTGAGGCGACAAAGGACTAGCTTCGCGACGTCCTACTTGTTCGTGTCCTTATCAACATCGATCTGCGGCGGCTCGGACTTGTCCCACTTGGCGGCCTTCTCCTCCTCGGACGGCTCCTTGAGCGGCCGCACAATCCGAAAGCCGACGTTGAGAGCGTCGGTGAGATACCAGATGCTCTGCGGGATTTGCGGATCTTGCTGCTTCCAGTCTTCGATGGACGCGACGCGGGCCGCGCTTCGCAGCAGGGCGGGGTCTCCGTCCCAAGAGCCGCCGCGGACGACGCGCTCGTACTCCTTGAGCGGAATGGCCAGCGGGTCCTTGGCCACTTTCCCCGCGTCCTTGCCGTAGAAGTCGGCCGTGTGCTGGTCCAGCACCCACTCCGCCACGTTGCCGTGCATGTCGTGCAGCCCCCAGGGGTTCGGTTTCTTCTTGCCGATCTTCTGATACTTCTCGTTGCTGTTGTCGTAGAACCAGGCATACTCCCCGATCTTCTCCGGGTCGTCGCCGAAGGAGTACGCGGTCTTGGTGCCGGCCCGGCAGGCGTACTCCCACTCCGCTTCCGTCGGCAGGCGATAGTAGCGGCCCGCCTTCATCGACAGCCATTTGCAGAACGTGCGGCACGAGTGCTGCGTCATGCAGATGGCCGGATAGCCCCGCTTCCCCATGCCGAAGGTCATGTCCGTGTACGGCTTGGTCGGCTGGCTGATTTGAAAGATGCTCGACGCCCTGTCTCGCTCGGTCTCCGCCTCGCTGGCCAGCTTGCGGCGGACGATGTCCAGGTCCGCGGACCAGACCTCATACACGTCCCACGGAATCTCGCACTTCGCCATCCAGAACGGCCCCACCGCCACCTCGTGCTGCGGCCCCTCGTCCTCCTTCCGCTCTTTCTCGCCAGCCGGGCTCCCCATCGTGAACTTGCCGCCGGGAATCGGCAGCATCTCAATCTTCTCGTCCGTATGTTCGAGCAGCTCCGCATACGGCTTCATCTCTTTTTCCGTAGTCGCGTCCGCATTCGGCACGGGAATCGGCTTGGGAGGGGTGGCGGAAAGGTTGGTGAGGAACAGAAGCGCCACCAAGGCGCTGGCGGCAGTTATGACGGACTTGGTAAATGGGCGGGCCATGGGAGTATCGGGCGGGAGGCAAACGGGGGTTATTGAATTCTTCGTTAATTATACTCTCTGGCCGCCGGGCAGGCAGGGTACTCAGTACTGAGTACTAAGTACTGCTTCACCAGTCTCAAATCTGCAATCTGCAATCTCCAATCTGCACTTCCTCCTACTTCCCAAACACCTCCGTCTTCGGATACTCCCCGCTCCACGCGAACCATTTGCACTGGATGCCTGGCACCCAGGTCAGCTCCTTGCCGCGCAGCGGGCCGTCCACGCCGCGGCCGGCGAGGGTCCAGCGGGTGCCGGTTTCCTTGTCCTTGAAGGGGCAGGTCTCGGGGGAGATTTTGTCGGCATAAAAGGTCAGCTTCTGGCCATCAAGTGTCGACTCAAAGGCGACTGCTGTTTTCGTGGGGCCATACCAGAAGACCGCCAGCGGCTTGCCTTCGACTTCGTCGGTGAAGCAGGCCCGCTCTACTTTCTCGTCGATTGCATAGGCCTTGCGCGAGTTCCCGACTTCAATGCCCAGGACCGGGGCCATTTTCTCCAGCCGCGAATCGACCTTGCCGATGGAGGCGAGAGCCTCCTTGTCCATCTCTTTGGGAAGTTCCGTGACGACGTACTTCGTGCCGTCGTACAGGTCATACACGGTCGATTCCGGATGCAGCATCCGCCAGGTTTCCCAGCTCGTCGTCAGGCTCGGGATCCGCTCCAGCTTCTTTCCCTTTTGGGGCCCGTCAAACGCCGCTCCGGTTAGCGCGGACCAGAGCGTGCCGTCCCGTCCCTGCACCACCATCACGCCTCCGCGCCAGCCGTGGAACTTGTAGCCGTAGTCCTTCTTGTAGGCGGCGATGTACCCACCGTCGGGGTCGTAGAAGAACAGGCCATACGTATCGTTAATCACCCGCGGCCCGGCGAGAAAGTGCCGCACGGGAATCGCCCCGCCGTTGTGCGCGCCGCGAATCCACGCCAGCACCAGGTCCTCATCCTTCACCAGCTTCTTGCGATGCTGGGTGCTGCAATACGAGCACGGCGGCTCGGTGAGCGCCTCGAAGAGGCCGGGATGAGTGAGCAGCTTCGGCGCGGGCTCATCGGCAATCCCGAGCGAGCGGAATGCGCAAGCCAAGAAAATCCCGAATATAAGTACTTGATGCTTGGATGAGGTCTTCACTTCACGGGTTCCTCTTCTCTCATTCCGGATGCCGATGGTGCTGCCAGCATTTCCTGCGAAGGAATACCTCCCGGAAAGAGAAGGCGCGTCGTCGTCGGTCCGGCATTGCACAACAGTCGCTCGACGATTCCCATAAGTGAATGGAAACAGAATATGCAAGTGAAAAAGCCATAGACTCCTGCCAAGATCATCACTAAACCTACCAGCCGAAAATCGTCGCCCAGCAAGACGTAGACTGTCATTCCGGTCGCCACTAGCGCGCCATGAATTAGTCCAAGCGGCAGAGTTGCCGCGACAACGCCACCACGAATGGCTGTTAATACAGTTGCATCGCGCATACGCTCACCGCGAATGAGCGTGCAGATGAGCAAGATTGCCATGGCAACCGAGAATTGGCAGAGTCCCAGAGTGAGTATACCCTGCGAGGATATTTGACGAACATGCAGGAATAGGAGTGTAGCTTCAATCAGCATTAGGCTCGCATACCACACCGCAACCGCCCCCAATCCCACGAGCCGATAGTATAGCACTACGAACAACTGCAGAAGAAGTAGTACGCCAGCAATAACAACCGCCATCACTGCACCAGCGCGAATAGTGTGAGAAGAATTCAAGGGATAGGATAACGTCTCCTGACGTAGTTCTAGACGACCAGGTATACTCCCTGCATTTAAGACGTTGGCTAGCTTGGAGACCTCTTGCTGCGTGAACTGGCCGGTGATCCGACCACGATCGGAAATTGCCGATTGGAGCAAGGGAGCCGAGTAGATTTTACCGTTGAGAATGACGCCGAGTCTTCGGGTGATTCCGGCCGTTGGAAGGTTGTGGCCGGTAAGGCTTCCGAAGCGTTTTGCGCCCTCCGACGTGAGGGAAAAATCTATACATGGCTTGAGCGCATCATCTAACCCAGGATTTGCTGCCTGCAAAAGTTCGCCCGTTACATTGAACTCGTCGGCGACTACAAGTATCTGCTCCTCTCCACGAGTGCTGATTCGGCGCACGAGTTCCGATTCGTTGGCATTTTCTAGAGTTTCCTTGGAGTTCATGGGCAACCACCACGCCAGTCGCTGACCGGCACTATTCGTCAGTTCGTTGTCCAACTCTTGTTGGGACCGTTCGATCAACCGAGAGTGGTCATATTCGTTGGCCAGAATCCGGAATTCTAGCGATCCAGCGTGCTCAACTATCTCCTTAATTCGCCCGACCAACTTCTGCTCGTCATCGTTCTCCGTTGCCAAATCGCCCGGAACGAGGACGTTGATGTTACGATCTCCTAAGGGACGGATCTCAACATCCATTCCCTTTAACCGCTTTCGCAGAATCTGTACAACTTGGGCAGAGTTGACGGTTCGTGGCAAATTGTTTTCGGCCTCCGGTGCTAGCTCGTATACCAAGTCAATGCCACCGACTAAGTCAAGACTGAGGCGCGGCGGCCCGTTCGTAAATAGTGCGATTAAACCAGTCCAAATTACGGCCAAGGTTATCGCGAGCCGCCAGCCGTAACCCGGCATTTTACCCAGCCTCGTGCCGACGAAGCTTCCGACAATAACAACGACTAACCCCGCGCCGAGGACGGCAATTATAGAAAACGATCCCATGTTGTCATTCCTTTCGGAATTAGGTTACACCTTCGGCTCCCACCCCGGCCGATACTCCCTCTTCCACATCGTAGCGGCTTTTTCGTTACCGAGGATATGCCCCATTTTGGGATCGCAGAGGAGGACGCTGCTCGTTCGCGCGGCGATGTTGCCGAGGTGGCAGAGGAGGGTGCTTTTGTGCCCGTCTTCGATGTCGGCGTTGGGCCGTTCGTCTTGGCCGCCGCGGATGCAGGACAGGAAATTGGCGACGTGGGCGGCCATGCCGTCTCCTTTGCCGGGATCCTTGGCGATTTCCTTGTTCTTGTCGTCGTAGATCGTGTAGCCGTTGTCCCCCATCACCATCGATCCCTTCTCGCCGTGGAAGCTGACGCCGAAGGTGGAGCCGCCGGGGCCGTAGTCGGACCAGCTCAGCCCTTCCCAGAGGATGGTCTTGCCGCCCGATTCTTTGCCGCCAGAGACACTATCGCCGAAGTCGAAGACCGCCATGTGCGTGTCGAGCGTCTCCTGGTCGTCCTCCCAGCGGTATTTGCCGCCGCCGGAGCTGACCCGCGTGGCGTAATCGACGCCGAGCCCCCAGCGGGCTACGTCCAGGGCGTGGATGCCGTTGTTGCCGAGCTCGCCGTTCCCCCAGTGCCACTTCCAGTGCCATTTGTAATGCACGACGTTGTCCAGGTACGGCTTCTCCGGGGCGGGGCCCTGCCACAATTCCCAGTTGAGCCAGCTCGGGATAGTGGCTGGCTTGCCGTGACCGATTTCGGGGCGGCGGTTGGCGTACCAGGTGCGGGCGTAAAGGACTTTGCCTAGCTCGCCGGCGTGCAGCTTGGCGATCCCTTCGCGGATGGTCGGGTAGCTCCGCCGCTGCGAGCCCATTTGCACCACCCGCTTGTTCTTCCTAGCCGCCTCCACCGCCCATTCCCCTTCCTGCGGATTGTGGCTGCACGGCTTCTCCACATAGACGTGCTTCCCCGCCGAGCAGCCGAGGATGGTGGCCGGGGCGTGCCAATGGTTGGGCGCGGCACAGACCAGGATGTCCACTGACTTGTCGTCGAGGGCCTTGCGGAAATCCGCGCCCCCTTGCGGCGATTTTCCTTGCTTGGCAGCCACCGACTTGGCGGCCCGGTCGAGAGCATTCGCATCCACGTCAGCAATGTAGGCAATCTCCACGTTCTGCTGCCCCAGAAGGACATTGCAGAGCGCCCCGCCCCGGCCATTCACCCCCATGACGACGGCGGTGAGCTTGTCGCTGGCGGCCTTGGACTGGGCGATGGCCTGCTCACTCATCACACCGAACGCCCCGGCAGCGGCGAGAGTTGCGGCAGAAGATTGCAGGAATTCGCGGCGGGGAAGAGCGGACATGGCGAGGCTCCAGTGGAAGGGAGGGTACAGTTATCACGTTACACCAGACTGAGGTATCCTAAAAGCATGCGCGCCCCGACCGACGATCCGTTCATCAAAAGCGTTTCGCTCAACCGCCAGTTCGTGCCGTCGTTTGACGTTTACCCGTATTCCATTCCGGCCATCAAGAACCTTCAGACGCTGGACCTGCACAAGAATGTGACGTTCTTCGTCGGCGAGAACGGGACCGGCAAATCGACGCTATTGGAGGCGATGGCGGTGGCGGAGGGGTTCAATGCCGAGGGGGGCTCGCGGCATGCGATGTTCAAGACGCGGGATACCCACAGCGACGATCTCGCCCGCAAATTGCAACTCGCCCGGCCGGGGCGGACGCTGGCCCGCAGCGACAGCTTCTTCCTGCGGGCCGAGAGCTTTTATAACCTGAGCAGCTATGTGGATGACATGGGCCACGTCGGCTACGGCGATGTCCCGCTCCATCAGCAGTCCCACGGCGAGGCGTTTCTCACGCTCCTCACCACGCGGCTCGGCGGAAACGGCCTGTACCTGTTTGACGAACCGGAGGCGGCGCTTTCTCCGCAGCGGCAGTTGACGTTTCTGGTCGGCCTGCATGACCTGGTTAAAGCCGGCTCGCAGCTCATTATCGCCACGCATTCGCCGATCATCATGGCCTATCCGAATGCCATCATTTATCACTTCACGACCGAAGGAATCGTCCCTATCGCCTACGAAGACACGGAGCACTACAAGGTGACGCGGGCATTTCTGACCAGGACGGAGAAAATGCTCGCGGAGTTGCTGGAATGAGGACGGCAGCAGAAGAGTGGCAGTTGTTGACGCCCTTGCCACCCCGCATAATGCAAGCTGCTTTCCGCGAGAGGAGCAACTCTCTAACAGGCAGTTCCCATGTCACCACGCAATTCCCCCCCTTTAGAAGCTGTCCTGCTCCCCGACGCCCGGCCGCGGAAGTCGTGGGTGCCGTTCATTATGGGGACCATCCTGGTGGGTTCGTGCCTCCTGGCGGTGATGATCGGGATTTGGGGACTGGTCAAGCTGGCCCAGACGCTGGACCGGCAAGGGACGTTTGCCGGCGGGCGGGGGAGCGACCACGGGCAATCGACCGGCGATAAGCAGGCGGAGTATCGCGCGGTGTTCAAAGTGCCCGTCGTTGCTCCGCAGAGCGCCGACGTGCCGCAGGTGGAAAAGCTCCTGGCGAGGTATGTCACCGCGGCGAAAGATGGCGACGAGGGAGGCCTGGCCCGACTGGTGGATGTGGATGCCTTCTTGCAGCGGATGCAGGATCACCCGGATATGCCCCGGCTCGACGGCGCCGGCCGCAAGGCGCTGTTGGAGCTGCTCAACAAGAGCTTGCAAATGCCGGAGAATGTTACCGCCTTTCGCCTCCTGGGCTTGCAGCGGCAGGGGAAGGAGGGCGCGGCAATGGCCGACGTCATTTTCAAGAATTCGGACGGGCATTCCGAGCCGTGCCGCATCTGGCTCCAGCAGAAGGAGCGGGTCTGGTCCGTGGTCGACTGGGAAGTCATCCAGCAAGGGAAGTCCGCAGCCGGTCAATGGGCGGGAAGCCAGCGGACCGGCCAGGACTATTATGCAACGATGTACGACGAATTTGTCGGGGACCTGGAGAAAGCGGACGATTGCTACAACCGGGGGGACATCCGCGGGGCGCTCCAAGTTTTGCAGGCGTCTGAGCAGCAATCGATTCCCGAATATGTGCGCCGCGAGAATCAGTGGGGCGTGGCCTATCGCTACTATCAATACCGCCAGTACCAGATCGCCATCGATAGCTTGCGGACAGTCAGTACACCGGATGAAGTGCCGGGGGTCTACGTCCTCCGCGCGCTCTGCTACCAGGCTCTGGGAGATGGGGAAAAAGCCCTCGCGGCTGCCGCCGATTACGAGCGCGTGTGCGGCTTTGCGCCGGACGTCGCGCGGGCCAAGGCTTTGGCGCTGGCTCAACTGGAAAGGAAAGCGGAGGCCATCACCGAGTTGAAGCGGCTGCTGGAGTTTGATCCGTCCGATATGGTGGCGCTGCAGAACCTGGTCCGCCTGTTGCCCGTGGGACAAAAGGGGCAAATCGCCAGTCTCATTGCCGGTAGCAAGGATCCGCCCGAAACGGCGCTGGCCATCGCCACCAGCTTCTTGATTTTGGAAGACGAAGAGACAACCCAGGCGATCAAGAGCCTGCTGGAGAAGAAGTACAGCGGCTCTCCGGCCACGCACGCCTTTGTCGCCCGGATGCACCAGCACAACGAGGATTTTGACCTGGCGGCCGCCGCGTTCCGCCGGGCCCATGCCGCCGAAGCTGACGCCGATAAAAAGAAGCAGCACTGGCAGGAATACGTTTCTGCCATGCATTCCGCCGGCAAACTAGTGCAGGCTTACGAGGAATCGCCCGATTCCGTGGAGATTTTCGCCTATCTCACGGGCGGAGTCGGCGAGGAAGAGTCGGTGGTCGGAACTAAGGATCTTCCCCCGCTCCTGGAGGCACATCGCCGCCGCGCCCCGCGGGATCCGCAGCTCTACTATTGCACCGGCCATTTGGCCCGGCAGCAGGGGGATCTGGCGGCGGCGGAACAAGCCTTTGCCGCCGGCGAGTCGCAGGCCAAAGACGAAACCCAGAAGGAACAGCTGCAATCCGCCCGGCTGGAAGTTCTGGCCGACCAGGGAAGGATTCTGGACGCTTACCGGGACTACGAGAGTCTGGATGGCACTTTCCAGACGCTGGCCGCGGCAAGCATCCAGCAGAAAAAACCCAGCGTGCTCGAAGAGCTGCTCCGCATCCATCGTAAATCTAATCCGCAGGATCCGGAGCTCACCTATTACACGATCGCGCTGGACATCGAACGGGGCAACTACCCGCAGGCTTTGCAGGCGATGCCGCGAGTGCGCGGCGGGGACGAGTTGGAAGAGACGATGCAGTCGATCCTGCGGGAGCGCGCACTGAACAATCTGGATGACCCGATGGTTCGCCGGCTGATGGAGCTGCAAGTCGACGCCTACTTCAGGTACGACCGCTGGGAACAGGCGATCCTCCAGAACCCCCCCTATGCGGACGTGCTGTCGCGCCTGGCCTCGCGGTTTGCGGAGACGGGAGCCTGGGACAAACTCCGCAAGTTGTTGGCCATGCCGTATTTCCGCGAGACCGCAAGTGGACAAGTATTATTGCATGAAATGAAGCTGGCCTGGCATTTCCGCGACTACGGCCAGATTGAGTTCTTAGTGCCGCGCTGGGACGCCGCGCTGTGGGCGGATGTGCCACCCCACGAACAGAAGTCGGCCCAAGTAATGCTCGTGCGGTCGCTCCTCCGCCAGGGGAAGACCACCGCGGCCTACGGCTTCGCGGAGCAGTTTCAGCGGGAGTCTCAGGAGGAGTTTCCCCTGCTGCTGGTGCGGCTGGCTCAAGGGGACACCAAGGACGTCAAGGAGATGCTAAAGCGCGAGCGGTATCGGATTCATGCCATTGAATTGGATCCGGAAATGCTGCCGCTGCTCACGGACCCGCGGTTTGCCCCGTTGCGCCGCGAATCGCCGCTGGAGCTCCCCAGCGGCAGCCCCCGGACCTCCCTCGTCCTCTTCCTGCGAAGCGACGTTCCGCTGGACGAGGAAAAGCTGCGGAAGCTGCTCCCCAGCGAAGGGGATTTTCAGGTCAAGCTGCTCCCCGACTCTCCTCGGCCGGGACAAACGCTGGCGGTAACTCATGCGGGCGGCACTCTCTATCTGACGTCCAGCGCTGCCCCGTATCAGCTCCCGTCGGAGGACTGGAGCCGATACGGCGCCAGCCGCTATCTCTCCGGCGCGAGCAGCCAGCCGATCGCCAGCAACTTGAAGATGCACACCGCCTGGCTGGCAATGGAGCTGTGGGATTCCCCCGCCGCCCTCACCGGCCCGCGTGAGGACCGTCTGGCAAAGAGCCTGGTTCAAAAACTCTGCGGCGAAAACTTGCTGGCCCTGGCCCTCGATGATCCCTATACGAGTACGACGCTCACGCCGGGAAGTCTGCTCCGCGCCGACTCGCTGACGCCCGAGCGTTCCTGGAAGGAGTGGCTCGCCGGCGGAACGCAGGTCTGGCTGATGCTGGGGAACGAAATGGAATCGGTCGACAATCCGCTTGTTGGCAGGAAGGCCCAGCGCGAGTTTGCCGCGGCCGTGTCCAAGCTTCCCGCCGGCCAATTCGCGCAGGTGCGAGTGGATCTCGCCTTGGGACATGTCGCCGAGGAAGTCTGGCTCAAACTGGTGCGCATTGAGCGCCTCGATTACGGCGGCCACCACCTCATCTGCGAGCTGGCAGCCGACTCCCAGCTCTATCCGCAGTGGAAGGCGGGCGAGCTGTGCAACGTCTCCTTCTGGCGGGTGCGGGAGACGAAGCTGCCGGAGGCAAAATGACGAAATTCGAGTGACGAATGGCGAATGAACTGGGCTCTTCCATTCGTCATTTGAAATTCGCCAAGGGGAATTCCCCGTTTTGCCCCTCCCCAGGTTCGACATACTCCCGTAAACTGAAAGATTCCCTTCCGCCCTGCCTTGGAGCCCCGCTTTGCCTCGTACGTACCTGGAACAACCGAACAAGACCGACTCGAAAGGGACGTACGCCTTCGTCAGCCTGGGTTGCCCAAAAAACCTCGTCGATAGCGAGCGGATGCTCGGTCTGCTGAAGATTGACGGCTACACGCTGGTCAGCGAGCCGGACGGGGCCGACTTCGTCGTGGTCAACACCTGCGGCTTTATTGAGCGGGCACGCGCGGAGTCCTTTTCGGCCATCGACGAAATGCTGGCCCTGAAAAAAGCGGGCGGGACCAAGGGGGTCATTGTCTCCGGCTGCCTGGCGGAGCGGCAGAAGGAAGATCTGCTGATTGACCGTCCCAGCATCGACTATCTCGTCGGCGTTTTCGGGCGCGAGGAGATTACGAGGGTCGCCGACAGACTGGTGGGGAACCTGGAAGAGCAGCGGACCGTCTTTCAGCCCGCGCCGATTCGCGCCCTGCCCGATACCGATCGCCTCCGCATCACGCCGCGGCATTTCGCCTATCTCAAAATCTCCGAAGGCTGCGACCGGCTCTGCACGTTCTGTGCGATTCCCAAGATGCGCGGCAAACACGCCAGCAAGCCGATCGAGGCCATCGTCCACGAAGCCGAGCAGCTCGTCGCCGACGGCGCACGGGAAATCATCATCGTCGCCCAGGACACCACCTACTACGGCCTGGACCTCTACGGCGCGCCGCGGCTGACGGAGTTGCTCCGCAAGCTGGAAGAGGTTCGCGGCATCGACTGGCTGCGGCTGATGTATTTCTATCCGATGTACATCACGGACGAGCTGGCGGACGTGATTGCCGCGAGCAAGCGGATCGTGCCCTATATCGACATGCCCCTGCAACACATCAACGACACGATGCTCCGCCGGATGGCCCGCCGCGTGACCCGCAGCGAAACGGAGAACCTCGTCGGCAAGCTCCGCTCGAGGATTCCGAATCTGACGATGCGCACCACCTTCATCACCGGCTTCCCCGGCGAGACCGACGAGCAGTTCCAGGAAATGGCTGACTTTGTCCGAGAGCAGAAGTTCGAGCGGATGGGCGTTTTCACCTATTCTTATGAACCGGGCACGCCGGCAGTCAACCTCGACGACCATCTGCCGGAGGTCGTGAAGGAATCCCGCCGCGACGAGCTGATGCAAGTCCAGCAGGAGATATCTTTCGCCTGGAACGAAGCTCAGATCAGCAAGACCATGGACGTCATCCTCGACCAGCCTGTTGAAGGAGAGAACAACGTCTACGTCGGCCGCTCCCGGGCCGACGCCCCGGATGTGGACGGCCTGGTCTTCGTCACCGGCGACCGCTTCAAGCTCAAGAGCGGGCAGATCGTGCCGACGCAGATTGTGGCGTCGCAAGAGTACGACCTGGTGGGCGTGGCAGCGGGCAGGCCGCGGTAGTTTGACCTATGATTTGGCTGCTCATGCAGTCACGAATTGGGAGGCAGTCAAGAACGGCCAACCATGCATTCAAGCTAGTGGTTGGAACGCTTCTGTTCAATGGCTGAAAAACGATCTCCGCCAGCGTCAGGTGGCCAAATAGCGCGTCACGCTCCTGGGTGTAGTTACCGTGACCCGTGGTGAACTGGTTAACGAACCGGAATGTGTCGACGACCCCGATTTGCTCGGAAAGCAAACGGATTGCCTGATGGTTCACTTCACTGAGCGGCTTGAGCTGAGTAGTCATGCTGGAAGCTCCGATACCAGGCAGCAAGGGGCTGGAAGCCGTCAGGCGTAGAGCAACCGCCCGCGCGGCTTGGGGATCGGCCGACCGAGCTCCTTCGCAGTTTCGATCCACTCGTTGACGACCACTTGCACCGCTGCGAGCGCTTTCTGGTAACTCGGACCATCGGCAGCACAGCCCGGCAACTCAGGAACTTCCGCGATGAATGCCTGGTCTGGCTCACTCCAATAGATGATCACCTCGTAACGAAGCTTATTCGCCATCTTGTTCCTCCGCCAACTTGTACCGGACGATCACGTTGCGAACTTGTTTGACTTGATAGGCCTTGGCCAACGAGCCCAGCGGCTGAAGGTTGATAATTTCCTCCACTCCGTCGCGCACGAAAATATGGTGGTCGCCACGGATGCGCTCCTCGAATCCCAAGCGCTTGAGCGCTCGACGCAGCTCGTCAAAACGGATGTTCGCATCCGATGTGCCTCGCAATACTCGTTCAAGTGTCTTAGCCCAACTCACAGCGACTTGACGCTCCGCGTAATGTGCCGCCCATGGAAACTGCACGTCAAAGATCACCGCCCCTTCGACTCGCCTGCCTCGGGCGCGGTAATGCGGCCGCCACAGACTCTCATTCACCAATTCTACGCCGCAAGATAGCCATTCGCAACTTCTCGCGGAATCAGCTTGGAACGAAACTAGTGCTCGACTCATCGCCGAGTGCGTCTCTCCAGCCCTTCCCGCAGACTAATGGCCGATTGTTAACTGAACGGACTTCGACAAAATTGGGTCGCGAAGGGATGCCCTAGAGCACTTGGAGTTGTAACGGTCCGACAGGCAGGAGCCACCGCCACTTTGCAGGGCGCAGCGCTTGGCCGATACTGCAACTTTGCTCCTCCGTCCAAGAAAGGCTCCCGCATGTCCCTGCTGGTCGTCGGTTCCGTCGCGCTTGATAGCATCCAGACCCCTGCCGCCACGCGGGACCGCGTCCTCGGCGGCTCGGCCGTCCACTTTTCCTATGCCGCCAGCTTCTTTGGCCCGGTGAGGCTGGTGGGGGTCGTCGGCGAAGACTGGCCTGGCGAGCACACGGCTTTATTGAACGGCCGAAAGATTGACACCAGCGGCCTGCACGTCGTGAAGGGGGGCAAGACGTTCTACTGGAAGGGAAAATACCATTCCAACATGAACGACCGGGACACGCTGGAGGTCCAGCTCAATGTCTTCGGCGATTTCAAGCCGACGCTCTCCGACGATTTCCGCCGCAGCGATTACCTGTTCCTGGCCAACGCCTCGCCGGTCACGCAGCTAAGAACATTGGAGCAGATGATCGGCCCCAAGCTCGTCGTCGCCGACACGATGGACCTCTGGATTCGCGAGCAGCACGGCGACCTGATGAAACTCTTCGGCAAGCTCGACGGTCTGGTCCTCAACGACAGCGAGGCCAAGCTGCTGACGGGGGATGAAAACCTGGTTGCCGCCGGCCACAAGGTCCGCCAGCTCGGGCCGAAATTCGTGGTCATCAAGAAGGGGGAGCACGGGGCGATGTTCTTCGCCGACCACGAGATGTACGTCCTCCCTGCCTACCCCACCGCCCGCCTCGTCGACCCCACCGGAGCCGGCGACAGCTTTGCCGGCGGCATGATGGGCTACCTGGCCGCCAAGAATGAATTTGATAGCCAGTCCCTGAAAGAAGCCATGGCCTACGGCATCGTCATCGCCAGCTTCAACGTGGAAGATTTCAGCCTCGACCGGCTGAAGGGCATCGATCGAGGAGAGCTGGATTTGCGGATGGAGAGGTATAAGAAGATGCTGAGTTTTTAACCGTACACTTAAGCGACCAACGAAGCGGGCCAGCGCCGTGCCCGTAACCCAACGATTAATTTCTCTGGATTGGGCCGCACTTCTATGGAAGAGGGTAGCGTGATTTTTTCGGGCAAGTGCGACCGAAAATCCTTAATCCCCATATCTAGCTTAAGGTCGGCTAGGTGGCGCGCTTGGTCAGGGTTGATGACGATTCGATAATTCGACTGAACGCCAAGCAAGCCATTATCGTAGGCTCCATGATGCAAGCGGCAGAGCGCCAGGCCATTGATGACTTCATCCGAAGAGTGCGGATAGGCAACGGGGATGATGTGGGCCGCGTCGACCAATTTCAAAGCACATTGACAAACTGCGCAACGGTAGCGATAGGCGCGCAAGACGGCCGGACGAAATTTCGCGTCTCGGTAAGCACGCATGGTTTCGACAAGATCATATCGGCGGGCAGCCTGGATTTCGTTTTCGGTTTCATCAAGGAACTGCCGTTCCTCTTCCGGCGTTGCATCAACCAAAGTTGAAACACCCGTCGCGTCTTTTTCCGCATTGTGAAGCGGCGCGCCATTTTGGACGTACCAGAGAAGTGAATCGGGAGCGACAGCAACAACTACCTCCGGCCCTTGCGCTGTCGGCCGAATATAGCTTGCAATCCCTGCTTGATGCGCTTCCTCCAATGTTTCTAGGGTGACTTGTAGGCTTGGAGATTTGCTTGAAAATCGCGTATGCCGGCGCGCATCCCAAAATACCCATACGCCTGCCTCTTCACTCCATCCACCTAGCAACGTCCGGCGTCCAGGCTCAAGAGGGATACCCGTGATTTTCGTAATCTGAATTCGTCGTTCATTAGCCGGTCGCTCGCCTCCTGGACCACCGCCCGGCGTGACCGACCAAAGAAATACAATGCAATCCGTTGATCCCGCCCCTGTTATAACTCGCATTCTTGCCGGGCGAACTACGTCCCGCGATTGCTCGCGAATGACGGTTCCGCTGAAGGTCTCTAGAGTTGCCGCGAACTTGTCAGCTAGTCGCGCGAATCGTATCGCTGGCACCTGCTACCCCTTTGTTACAGACTGCTCTCTCTTTTTCGCCGTTCGTTTAGGTTTGATCGTATCAAAGAGCGGGCCGCTTTCAAACCGGATCATGGAACTATCCACGTAGCGCGATTCGATTTCCGATCCTAACCAGCGGCGACCGTTCTGCTGGCAAACCGCGCCTGTCACGTTGCTACCCGCAAACGGGTCGACGATCAGATCATCTTTATCTGTCATGAAATCGACGAAGAACTTAACAAGTTGTTCTGGATAACGAGCCGGGTGAGGTCTGAGACCGCGCTCTTTGCAGGCCCGCAGATAGGCACTATTCGATTCTGTATTTGCGATCTGAATCATGTTCGAAGGTATCGCGCCGCCGTTATCTTTTTGGAACTTTGGGGATATGTCGTGGCCGGATGGCCGCTTCATAGATTTGTATCCGTTTTTAATCAACTCCTTCATACTTTCGCTATAAGGAATCAAAATTTTACGATTATCTGCTTTCGGCCATTCCGTCTTGCCGAACCACCATATCATATTGACGGAGTCCTTCACTCGCAGTCGTCGCACAGTCACCCATTCCGCGGGCGTGGGAAGCCGTGCGGGATTGTACCAATAGAATTCTTGGGCAAGGTGGAAATCCTTGGCGAGTTTTACGGCTAGCTCAAAATGGTAAACGCTCCGTACTGGAGCGCCTGGAATCCAAGCACCGCCTATGTCGAGCACGAAGCTGCCGTCGGCCTTCAAAACTCGCTTGATTTCCGCGCAGAACGGCATGAACCATTCCAGGTAGCGCTCTACCGGCTCATTCCCGTATTCTTTTTGTCGGGTGAGCGCGAATGGAGGCGAAGTCATCACCAGATTCACGCTGTTGCTCGGCAGCGCACGGAGCAGTTCAATCGCATCAATCTGAAAGAGCGCACCGCTCGGAGTGCCGTAGGCGGGCGTGAGTTTGGTTAACTGCAGGTCATTTTTCCAAGCGAAATCGGGATGAAAGCCGTTTCGTGTAAGCATCATGCACTCCTGCAGCCAGCCAAAGACAGACAACCATGCCAAGCTGACAGTATTGCGGCCCGCGTCCGACTTGCCAAGCATCTTTCCGGGGAAAGGATGATCATTTCCCGGGAAAGGATCGGCGATTCCCCAGGGAATACCCGTGATTGTCCGGAAAAAGCCCCCTGCATTCGCTATAATACCGCCATCCTTTCCTCGGAGTGCCTCATGCCGTTCCCCAGGGAATGCCGGACCGTTTCCCCGGAAACACTCCGATGTTCCCCGGGGAATGCGAACCACCGAGACGAGTTCGGATGACTTCTTCGTTATATCCCGATGCGTTCCATCCGGACCTTTATCGCCGTCGAGCTTTCCGGCACCGTCATTGCGCGGGCGCAGGGGGCGATCAAACTGCTGAAGACGAGCGGGGCGGAGGTTGGGTGGGTGGATCGTGCCCAGATGCATCTGACGCTCAAGTTTCTGGGGAATGTGACGGATGTGGAAACTCCCGATATCTGCCGCGTGGTGGCGGAGGCAGCAGCGGGGATTGAGCCGTTCGAGATTGTATTCCGCGGCCTGGGGGCATTTCCGCGAGTCAGTGAGCCGCGGACGATCTGGCTGGGGATTGATCAGGGGCAGGAGGAATTGACGGAGCTCCATGCCGCGATTGAGGACGCGCTGCAGAAAGAGATGGGCTTCGGCAAAGAGCACCGCAAGTTCCACCCGCACCTGACCCTCGGCCGGCTCAGGAAAGAGTCCGATCCTGCCCGCGAGGAATTGGCTCGTCTCATCCAGGAGAATGCGACCTTCGATGGCGACTTGACCGTCGTCGAAGAAGTGGTCACCTTCGCCAGTTCCCTCGGCCGGCAAGGGCCGACGCACGAGCCGATGGGCCATGCTTCGCTGGCGGAATGAGAAAATGTCAAAATTTCTTTCGCCCCAAAACCCCCTCTTCCAAGGAGGGGGGTGGTGCAAAAGTCGGCAACGTCAGAATTGCAACTCCTTTGTCCATAATGACTTGCAACGTTCACGACGAGGACTTTTGCACCACCCTGGGTGTGAGCACGCTGGCAGAATTTTTTTTTGGAAATCACCTCTTGACTGCCGATTATAGCTCCTGTACACTACTGTTCAGTTGATGGCATAGTAGCCCTTGTACATGCCGCGGCTTGCATTGCCGGGCAAACTTTCCCATAAAGGAGCATTCCATGGTGGCGACTGCAGAGAAACCCGAAAAGGTGAATGGACGTATGGCCAAGAAAGAAAAAGCGAGCAAGGCGGAGACCGGCTCCAAAATGGATGCCCTGATGGACCAGAATCCGAACCTCAAGATGGCCTTTCAGCAGATCGAAAAGCAGTTCGGCGAAGGCTCGATCATGCCGCTCGGCGGAAACGTGAACATGAAGATTGAGGGCATTCCCACCGGCAGCCTGTCGCTCGACGTGGCTTTGGGGGGACAAGGCATTCCCCGCGGCCGGATTATCGAGATCTTTGGCCCGGAATCGAGCGGCAAGACGACCCTCGCCCTGCACGTGATCGCCCAGGCGCAAAAGCTCGACGGCGTGGCCGCCTTCATTGATGCGGAACATGCCTTTGACCCTAGTTGGGCCAAAAAGCTTGGCGTGCAACTCGAAACGCTGCTCGTTAGCCAGCCCAACAACGGCGAAGAGGCGATGCAGATTACCGAAATGCTGATCAAGTCGAACGCCGTCGATGTGATTGTCATCGACTCCGTGGCCGCCCTCGTTCCCAAGCATGAGCTCGACGGAGAGATCGGCGATACCCACGTCGGCCTGCAGGCTCGCCTGATGAGCCAGTCGATGCGCAAGCTGACGGGCGCTATCTCCAAGAGCAAAACCTGCGTGATCTTCATCAACCAGATCCGCGACAAGATTGGCGTTTCCTACGGCAGTCCGGAAACGACGCCGGGGGGACGGGCCCTCAAGTTCTACAGTTCGTGCCGCATCGATATCCGCCGCATCAGCCAGCTCAAGGAAGGGGAACTCGTGGTCGGCCAGCGGGTGCGGGTGAAGGTGGTCAAGAACAAGGTCGCTCCTCCCTTCCGCGTCGCGGAATTCGACATGATGCACACCTGCGGCATCAGCTACGAAGGGGACATCATTGACCTGGGGATCAACGAGAAAATTCTCGCCCGCAGCGGCTCGTGGTTCAAATACGGCGAAGTCTACCTGGGCCAAGGGAAGGAAAAGGCCCGCGCCTACCTGCTCGAAAACCCAAAGGTCACCGCCGAGATCCGCGAGAAGATCCTCGCCAGTGGTCTGCATACCGCCATCGCCGCGGAACCGGCAGCGGCGACGGAAGTGGATAGCTAAGAAGGGGTGGCGAACCGGCGAGCGGCCAGCGTAAGCTGGCCGGTGAGTTCGCAACTTTGCGCGACCCTTTTGCCAATGCCAGGTTACCGGCCAGCTTACGCAGGCCGCTCGCCAGCCGGCATGTCCGCTCACGGAGTGAGCGGACTACTTTTCCTCGCGGTACAGGGCCGGCTCATCGCTGCCGTCGCCGTCGAAGTCGCCGACTACCGGCAGGTCGCTGGCGGTGCCAAGTTCGACCACCTTGTCGGCGGGATCAATCCGCTGATTGCCGTTGGTATCGATGATCCATTTTCCGGCGCGGTAGATGCCGATCTCATCGACGCCGTCGCCGTTGAAATCGCCGACAACGGGAAGATCGCCATCCTGGCCGAACTCGGCGACCTGGTCTCCCTTCGACCAGCGACCGTCGCCGTCCATGTCGAAGTGCCACTGGCCGTCCCGGAAGATGCCAATGCTGCTGATGCCGTCGCCGTTCCAGTCGCCGGCAATCGGGATGTCGCTTTCCGCGCCAAAGTAGAAGACGTGGTCGATCAGGTCGGCCCGCTCCCGGCCGCTGGCGGTCAATTTGAGGAGGCGGTCTCCTTCCGTGGCCTGCTCGGGTTTCGGCGGCACGTTCTTCGGCCGCTTCTTCAAGAGGTTGTGCGGATCGGGCAAGCCCGGCTCAAACTCGTGATGCCGCGGGTCCCCCGCCCACTCGGGGCCAAAGATGCCGATGTCGTCTTTGCCGTCCCCGTCCCAGTCGCCCACCACCGGCAGGTCGGTGTCATCACCAAGCTTGGCCCAGAGATCATCGGCGTCCCACTTGCCGTTTCCATTCAGGTCGAGCAGCCATTCTCCCTTGTAGAAGATGCCGATTTCCGTGGTGCCGTCGCCGTTCCAGTCGCCGGTGACGGGAATGGCTCCCTTGATTCCGAAGGCAATCGGCCGATCGATGCCGGGTGAAAGCGTGTCGATCGTCCACGTGCCACCGGCCAGACGGTCGCTCCGCCACTGCGTGCCGTCCACGAACAGTACCGGCCGCCAGGCCAGGCCGTCGATCTTCGTGCTGCGGCTGGAAACGCGAGGCAACCCGGCGTCGATGACGGAGAGGTGCCATGAGTAAACGCCCCCTGCTCCGCCGATATACTCCGGCGGCGGAACCGGTGGGATGATGAGCAGCGGCGGCAGTGGCGGAGGGGGCGGGAGGAACAGCAGCGGTTCCGGCGGCGGAGGAGTCGGAGGCTGAGGCGGAGGGGGCGGGATGACGAACGTCGTCAACTGCACTTCGCTGAAGTTGTTGAAGACCGAATGTTGCCCGGCAGCCAATGACACCTGTAAAATCGCATCGTTGCGAAGGGACACGCCGGCCAGCAGGAACGGATCAATCACGCCCGGGATGAGGGCAGTGTTCAAGTTGAGTGCCATGCCGCTTGTCGAGCCCGGGGTATCGCGACTGTCGAGATAACCCGCAGGCTGCACGACTTCCACAATGCTGTAGTTACCTCGCGGCAAGCCGCGGAACTCATAGAAACCGTTGGCGTCCGTCCGAACACGAAGGGGGCCAGGAGCATAGTTTCCCGGCAGTACGTCGGCCGCCGTCACCGGCTCCGCGGTATCGCTGAACCGCAGCTCCAACAGCACGCCGCCTAGCCGCTGATCGTCCGGGGTGAGCAGACCGTCGCGGAGGTCATAGAGATTGGCCGGCACCGTACCGTCGGGCGAAAAAATCGGCGCGCCGTCACGGAACACATAGCCGCTAATGCTCCCCGCCGGCGTCTCGCAGAAGTCATAACTGACGGCAGCGTCGCCACTGATCAGGTTCACGTCCTGAATGCGGTCTTGTGTCGTGTCGTCACCGCCGTGCGAGCCGGCAACCTGCCCACCCTGGAAGTAGCCGCTCGGCTGAAACTCACGCACGGTGTAGTTGTTTGGCGGCAGCTTGTCGAACTTGTAACGGCCCTCGGCGTTGGTGAACGCCGTCTCGACGACGATTCCATTGCCATCCAGCAATTCAATTCTCACGCCCGAAAGCGGCTGCTCCACGCCGTCAAGGATGCAGTTGTTGTTGAGGTCCACGAACACCCGCCCGGCAATGCTCACCGGCTCGATCTCGCAAAAGTCATACTCGATGAGCTGAGCCCCCGATGGGATGTCGATGGCGGTGATCAGGTCCTGCACGCTAGCATTACCCCCGCCGGAGCCCGG
Organism: Pirellulaceae bacterium; assembly: GCA_051004015.1. GTDB lineage: Bacteria > Planctomycetota > Planctomycetia > Pirellulales > Pirellulaceae > SXOA01. The sequence goes on from JBPCKT010000123.1 coordinate 53,331, forward strand.
AACCGTGCCCCCTTGCAAGTAGCCTTGCGGTTGCAGCTCGCGAACGGCATACGTCCCCGGCAGCAGGTTGTCGAATTTATAGCGGCCGTCGGCATCAGTCTGCGTGGTCTGGATGACCGTTCCCTGCGCGTTCAAGAGTTGCACGGTCACTCCGGACAGCGGCCGGTCGTTCTCATTGAAAAGGCAATCCTCGTTCGGGTCGACGAACACGCGGCCGGCAATGCTCGCGGGCTTGAGTTCGCCGAAGTCATAGTGCACCCCGACGTCCCCCCAGAGCAGATCGACGTTGCGGATCTTATCGCCGGGGTTGTCCGCCTGGCCGACCGTGAGGCCGCCAATCTTGCCAGCCGCGTCTTTGCCATCTAGCCATCCCGCCGGCTGGACTTCCACGACGGTGTACTTTCCCGCCGAAAGCTGGCTGAACTTGTAGAAGCCGTTCTGGTTCGTTGTTTGCTGGCCGATCTGCGTGCCGCTGGCGTCAAGCAGAATGACCGTCGTGCCGGGAATGGGCGTTTCGTTGGCATCATAGATGCCGTCATTGTCGGCGTCGTGATAGACAAAGCCGGAAAGCTCCGCGGGGCGATGCTCGCAGAAGTCGTAGTTGATGCCGTTCTGCCCGCCCGTCAGCAGGATGCTCCCCAAGTTGTCGTCGGTGGCGACACCGACATGGACTCCGTTGATCGTGCCGATGTGCTCGTCACCATCAATCAGCCCCGCGGGAGTAATCTCCACCACCGAGTACGTCCCCGGCAGCAGGTTGGTGAACTCGTACTCTCCGTCCGCGTTGGTCTGGGTCGTGGCGATGGTCGTGCCCGCCGCGTTCTTGAGGATCAGTTGCACGCCAGCCAGCGGTGTGATGGTGGTGGTATCGCCATCGCAATTGCCGTACTTGTCCGTCAGATGCACATGGCCGCGGATCGAGGAGGGCAGGTACTCGGCAAAGTCAAAGTGAATTCCGTGCTGGTTCCCCAGCGGGATATTGATCTCGGTCAGCACGTCCGGATTGCCGCTGACGATGCTGCCGGTGGCGGTGCCGGAGACGGTTCCCGGAATGGCTCCCACGCTGAAGTACCCGCTGGGCTGCGTCTCCCGCACCTGATAAGTACCGGGTGTGAGATTGAGCTCCGTGCCGAATTTGTAGAAACCCTGCGAGTCCGTCGTCGTGGTCTTGCCCGTGAAGACGAAGTCGGCGCCTTGCTTCTTCCAGAGCGCCAGCGAGACGCCGGCTATCGGCGGCTCGGCGGGATCGCGGTGCAGATCGAGGTTGTGTTCCTGATAAACGTAGCCCGAGATGCTGATCGGCAGCGGCTGCTGTTGCAGCGGCAGGAGCGCGCCGGTGCTGCGGTCGCGCTTTCCCTGGTAATCATCGTTGGGCAAGCCGCTGGCGTTGCCGGAGGAGATCAACAGGTTGGTGCCGGCGAAAAGCGGGTCATAAAAGTTCTTGAACTTGACCGTGCCGCTCACGTCATAGTGATGCGATTCCTTGAATGTCCCCGTCAACAGCGAATCCTGAAACTCCACGCCCGACGCGATCGGGTCCACGCCGGAGTTGATCTCGTCCATGTCCGTCACCGAGGGATCGAACTGCTGGATTTCATCGACGTCGATGGAAAACCGCACCTTGTCGCCGGCATGGAACCCCGAGAAGTTGAGGACCAATTTGCTTGTGCCGTCCACGACGCTGGCCGTCACGCTGCCGCCGCCGGAGATGGAGACCAGTTGAAAAGCAAAAGATCGATCGGCCCCGAGCCCGCCGAAGGACGTGTCGAAGACCATGTCCCCGACGCTCCATCCCTGGGGTCCGTGATCGCCGTCAATGACTACACGAGTCAGCTCCGTTCCCGGCGCTCCCCCTTGGAACTGCACCTCAAACGTGTCGCCATGCAGATCGGAGCCGCCGTCTTCTTCGATATAGACCACGCCCAGCTTGAGGGGGTCGGCGTCCAGCATCTGCCGCTCTTCCATTCGCTCGAAGCGGCATTGGCGGGAGACGCCGCTCTCGACCGTCTTGGCCGTCTTGCGGCGGCGGCGAGCCCTTTTCGGCGCGGGGACCGGCGCATGCGCCGAGTCCACCCGTTTCGGCGATCCAAACAGCAGGCTCCACAATCCCACGAGGCACCTCCTTGGGAGTGCAGAGTGTAAAGTGTAAAGTGCAGAGTGAAGAACGAAATCAGTTCTTTCTATGGATCACTCTGCACTCTGCACTCTGCACTCTGCACTCTGCACTCAGTTCACTTCTTCCGAATCCCCGGTTCCGTTCGCGCCCCCACGCGCTTCGCGGGCTCGCCCCTTCTCGCGATGTGATCCGTAACGGTCCAAACTCGGACCGTGGTGTCATAGCCGGCGGAGACCAGCATTTTTCCCAGGCAGTCGAGCGCGGCGACCGTGCCGGTGTGCCCCATGAGCACTCCCAGCTCCTGCCGCTCCATCACGTCCCACAGACGGACGACGTTGTCGCTGCCGCTGACGGCCAAGTGATGCGGCCCGTAGAACACGAGCGACATGAACTTCACCGGGCGGATGTCGAGGGCATAGGGTTTGGTCTCGGCTTCGAGCGGCGTGACGTGGATCGTGCGATCTTCGCCGGCGGAAGCCAGGTAGCGGCCATCCTGCGAGAACGCAATCGCCCGGATACGCTGCTTATGTGCGGCGACGTCACGCACCTTTTGGCCGCTGGCGGCGTCGTAAATACGAATGGTCCCACACCGTCCGCCAACGGCGAATTGTTCGTCATCGGGAGCAAAAGCCGCCGCCCGCATGTCCGAACAGGGCGCGGCCAGTTCATGCAGGAGCTTGCGGCTCTCGATGTCGTAGAGATGGACGTGCTTCTGAAAGCCCGTGGTCGCCAGCAGCTTGCCGCCGTGACTGTACCGCACTTGAACAATCGCCTGCTCGTGTCCATCCAGGGCCGCTTCCCATTTGCCGGTCTCTGCTTCCCAGAGGTGAATGAACCGGTCGTTCCCAGCCGACGCGAGTTGCTTGCCGCTGGGCGAAAAGTCCACGGTCCGGACCCAGTCGGTATGCTTCGTCAGGCGCTGGATTTGCTTCCCGTCCGCCAGGCTGAAGACTCGCACAATATGGTCGTCGCCGGCAGTCGCCAGCCACTCGCCATTTCGATGCACCCGCACCGCGGTGACGACGGGCGGAGTGCTCTGATCCGGATCGGCGGCGAGCTGGATTGTCCGCGACGGCCAGTTGAATGCCGCCACTTTGGCCGCCAGGTCGGCGCGCGCGGACCTTAGATTTGGCCACAGCAGACCAGCCGCCAGCGTACCGGCGGCACTCGCGAGAAACTGACGGCGGCTCTTTCGCATCATGCGCACACGCCCGTAAAGAGAGCAAGCATTCTTCCCTGACAGGGCGCAGCGCCCCACTCCCGCTTCTATCGGTACGCGCGGCCAGCGAGCCGCAACAGAATTGCCCCAGTCGGCAGCGTCGTGTCAAACTGTGACGATTGGGCAGAACCGGAGGTGAGGGTGGAATAGGTTTCCAGCCTGCCCCGGAATCTTGCCAGGCAGGCCGAAGCCTGCCCCACGACAGGCCTGCGAATGGCCCGCGTCGCTGGACGTGGACAACGGGCGGAAACCCTTTCGCCAGCACAACTTCCCATCCAGGAGCCAATCCGCTACAATTCGAGGTTTGGCTCGCATTTTCGTCTGACACGAATACACGTTCTTCCCTCCCGCCATGCCCGATCCGTCCAAGTCCACACACTGGAATTCACTGCTCAACCAGATTGGAATCCCGGCAAGCGAGACGCCATCCGCTCCCCCCGACGGGGCGACAAGCGATAGCATCTCGGAGACATCAAATCCGCCCTCTCCCAAACCGGCTCCGCCACCACCGCCGCCTCGTGTCAAGGCGCAAGCGAAAGCGCCACCGCCGGCTGCCCGGCCCAAGAGCCAGTGGTCGAGCGTCCTCTCCATCCTCGGGCTCGCAGCGCCGGAAGAGCCGTCTCCCCCGCCGCCAGCACCAGCACCTCCCGCTCCCAAAGCTGAGGAGCCTCCCCCGCCAGCTCGCAAGCCTATTGCTCCACCGCCTCGTCCTGTTCCTGAGCGGGCGTTCGAAAGGCCGGTTGCCGTCAAGCCGGTTCCCGAAAAACCGATCGCTGAAAAGCCGCTGACCGAGAGGCCGGTCACGGAGGCGACGCCGCGCCTTCCCAATCCGCTCGACGAATTCAAGCCCCGCATGCCCCTCGAGCCCAAGCGCCCGCAGCCCCGGAGCTTTGAGGACGACGCGAGCCTTTCGCTAGACGACGATTTTGAAGAGCATTCCGAAGTGATTGAGCCTGACCTCGACGACGAGCTGGATCTCGATAAAGAAGAATCAGAAAAGGAGCAGCCGCCCAATTCCAGCAGCGAATCGCGGAGCGACGAGCGACCTCGCCAGCGCGATGACGAACGTGAACGAGGCCGGGAGCGAGACCGCGGCCAGCGCGGAGGGCGCGGCAACCAGCGCGGCGAGCAAAGCCGCCGGCCTGAAGCCCGCCGTGACGAGCCTCCCCGCCGTGAGGAGCCTCGGGAAGAGCCCCCCAGGCGCGAGGAGCCCCGGCGCGAAGACGTTCGCCGCCGCGACGAGCGCCCGCCGGCTGCGCGCCGCGATGAGCGCCCACCCGTGCCGCGGCGAGACGACCGGCCGCCGGCCCCGCGCCGCGATGAGCGCCCGCCGGCAGCGCGTCGGGACGAGCGCCCACCGGCGCCGCGCCGCGATGACCGGCCGCCAAGGCGAGAAGAGCCTCGTCGCGATGAGGTCCGCCGTGAGGAGCCTCGCCAGGGGGAATTTGACCTTGATTTGGACTTGGATGCCGATTTGGAGCAGGATGATATCCTGCCGCGGATCGACGACATCGACGTGGAGGAAGCCCCCACCGGCGAAGTCTCGGATCGTCCCGCGCGGGCTCGCGGTGTCGAAGACGCGGGAGGTGAGGAGCGAGATTCAGGCCGCCGTCGCCGTCGCGGTCGCCGCGGCCGCGGCCGTCCAGAGCGGCCCTCGCGCAAGGAGCGCACCAGTAGCTCCGCGCCTTCCCTGCCCGATGTCGACGAAGACGCAGAGGATAAGATTGCCGCCCGCGCCCGCCAGCGACTGGAAGAGAACGACGACGAGGCGACGGACGTGGACGAGCATGACGAAGATCGTGACGACGCGCACGGCCACTCCAAAATTCCGACCTGGCAGGAGACCGTGGGCATGTTAATCGAAACCAACATGTCCTCCCGGTCCCGCGACCGGGACCACGGTGGCCGCGGGCGGGACCATGGCGGCCGGGGACGAGGGCGCGGCAGATAGCAGCCGGCGAAGGCGGCAGACATGTCACGCTACCACGATCTGCTTGCGTCGCTTCGCCAGGCGTTTCCCGCGCCAGTTTCCGATCCGGTACATGATGGTTACGTCGTCTTCTCACTGGTCAAAGCCCTCGACCGCGTCGACGCGCTCAAATCCCAGGCACCCATCCTCGGCACTCCCCGTGAGCCGGACTACGCTGCCGCCGCGGAGGCTCGCCTGCGGCACACGGGGCGCTCGCTGGAAGAAGTCATCCCGGAGCTGGTGCATTGCCTGGATGGCCTGCTGATATTCGGACATCCCCGCAGCCAGGTGAATGTCGTTGCTCACCCCTCCATCGCCAGCATCATCGGCGTGGTCCTTCCTTCCCTCTACAACCCCAACCTCTGCACCGACGAGAGCGGCCGCGGCTTCTCCGAGGCGGAAGTCCGGGTCGCCTCGATGATCGCCCAGCTTGTGGGGTACGACCCGCAGCATTCCGGCGGGCTGTTCACCTTCGGAGGCACCGGCACGCTGCTCTACGGCGTGAAGATCGGGCTGGAAAAGGCGTTCCCGAGCACGCTGCAAAACGGCGTCGATCCTTCCGCGGTCCTCATCGCCTCCGAGCAAAGCCACTATGCCTGCCTCAGCATCGCCGGCTGGCTGGGGATGGGGCAGAAGAACGTGCTCAAAGTCCCGACGCACGAGGACAACTCGATGGACGTCGCGGCATTCGAGCAGACGGCACGAGCAGCCATCGGCCAAGGCAAACGCATCGCCGCCATCATCGCCACGCTGGGAACCACCGACGCCTTCGGCATCGACGACCTGGCGGCCATCCACGAAGTCCGCGAGCGCCTGGTCCAGGAATTCTCGCTCGACTATACGCCCCACATCCATGCCGACGCGGTGATCGGCTGGGCCTGGTCCGTTTTCGACGACTACGATTTCGCCGCCAACTCGCTCGGTTTCCGGGGCCGCACGGTCAGGGCCCTCGCCGCCGCCACCAACCGCATCCGCCATCTGAGCCTGGCCGACTCCTTCGGCGCCGACTTCCACAAGACGGGCTTCGCCCCCTATATCTCGTCCCTCTTCCTGCTGAAGAACCGGGACGAGCTGCGGCTCGTTTCGCGGCAGAAGGAGACAATGCCGTACCTCTACCATTCCGGCCAATACCACCCCGGCATGTTCTCGCTGGAAACCAGCCGCGGAGCGGGAGGCGTGATGGCGGCCCTGGCCAACCTGCTGTTGCTGGGAAAGGAAGGCTTTCAAACACTCATCGGCCACGCCGTCGAGATGGAAGAGATCCTCCGCGAGCTGATCATCTCCCGCCCCGAGCTGACCATCCTCAACGAGGAGAATTACGGACCCGTCACGCTCTTCCGGGCCTATCCAACCGGCGTCGACACCTTTCGCGTCAAGGAGCGGGAACGCAGCGACCCGGCTTTCGTCAGCCAACTGCGGGCTTACAACGACTTCAACCGCCGCATCTACGAGCGGGTCCATCACGAAGCCCTCACCGGCCGGGGCGTGGCCATCGGCTTTACGGAAAGCTACCGCCACAGCGGCTACGGCGAGCCGATCGTCGCCCTCAAGTCCTACGTCCTCTCTCCCTACGTGGACGAAAACCGGATGCAGTCGATCATCACCCACGTCCTGGAAGCCCACCGCGCCGTCGAAGCGGAAATGGCCGGCACCGCCAAGAAGGGGAAGACCACCAGCACCGGCTGGGATTCCCCCTAGTCGATTTCTTAAGCATCGCTGCACCATCGCTGGCCTCCCATGAGTACACCGCAAAACTTTCCCCGGCCCCATCACCCCGGACCGCGCGGCGACGGCAGTGGTGCCCTGTACGGTCCACCTCTGTCCCCGCCGCGCAACCGGAACGCCGAGTTTGCCCGCCTCCTGGTCGAGCTCACACCGCGGGTTTACGTCACTCCGGTCCTGATCGGGGTAAATGTATTGGTCTTTGTCGCGATGGCCCTTTCCGGCGTCAGCCTCACCTCGCCGGCGATTGCCGACTTGCTTCTCTGGGGGGCGAACTTTGGCCCCAAGGCCCTGGCCGGCGAATGGTGGCGGCTGCTCACCTGCATGTTCATTCATATTGGCATCGTTCACATCCTGCTTAACATGTGGGTTTTGTATTCGGCTGGACCCTTGGTGGAACGGATGGTCGGCAATGTGGGGTTCCTGCTGATGTATCTCACGGCTGGATTGTGCGGCTCGGTGGCGAGCCTGTTTTGGAATCCGGTGGTAGTCAGTGCCGGAGCATCCGGGGCCGTCTTCGGCGTCTTTGGCTGCTTGCTCGCATTGGTGCTGCGGGGGAAAGGCTCGATTCCGACCGAAACGCTCAAGCATTTGCGCTCCAGCGGTTTCAGCTTTCTGGTGATCAACCTGGTCTTTGGCATGATGATGCCGAACATCGGTATGGCGGCTCACCTGGGAGGACTGGCCGGAGGTTTTCTCTGCGGCCTCGTACTCAGCCACCCCTTTAGCTCCGCAACTCGGGCCGGACGACCTCTCAAGAACCTGTTGGTTGCCTTCCTCGGGACGTTGCTGGTCGTTGGTGGCGCCTTGGGCGTCCAGCGCTGGCATGTCGGACTTTAGGGATCGCTTTCACCCCCCTCGTTCTCAAATCTCAAATCCTCTTCCCCCTCTCCCCCTGGGAGAGGGCTGGGGTGAGGGCTTGACCTGTCCCCTTAACGCGCCAAAAATCCTCTTCCCCCTGAATCGCTCTATAAGCGGCCTCCCACCCTCCCTTGATACCGGTTTTCAAGTTCCCATTTTCGCCCCCCGTGTATCAGCGCGAATCGCACAACTCCTTAGCCCGTTGCAACTTCCGCCGACGATTCTCGATACTCGCGCGATACAAAGCAGGTTTTCTTGATACCACCCTCTCCCCGGCGATAAGCACCTTGATAACCCCCCTAACGGGTGTTTTGATTCATTGATTCACATGGTTCTATCTCGCAAGACTTACGTCCCCATGAATCAACCGAACCCGTTATGGGATACCTAGTTCCACCCATGACCCTCGCCGTAAGTCTTGATTCATCACCCTCTTTTCAGTCGATTTTGATTCACCAAAACTTCCGTCTTTGATAAGGTCTTTTTCAAATCGCATCGAGCATGATTCTTCCGCCTCCAATCCCAAATCCCAATGCCTTCCCCCGATGAATCCACACCCCCCCGTTTCATCACCCCCCACGGCATGCAAAACAGGGGTCTGTGATGAATTGGCCTCTCTCTAATTCAACACCAGGGGGGTATTCCTCCTTCCACCCGCCCGCCTCCCGGTTCTCCCTGCCGTTCCCCACGGAACACGGAACCCTGAAAACTGACAACTACCTTGACGACCAAATTTTCAAAGAGCCGATCGTTGGAGTCCCGCCTTCAGGCGGTCCTCCCTGAACACTGAAAACTGAACACTGAACACTTCCCGCCCCGCCCTCGCGCGGAGCTCCGCTCCTTGTTCCTCTATTATACAGAATGGCACTTCTGCCTAAGTGTCTAGTACTTCCGGTGGGGTAGGC
>JBPCKT010000124.1:0-30140 GCA_051004015.1 Pirellulaceae bacterium
GGCACCGACATCATCAACGAGGATCCGGCGACCGGACGGCGGCAGATGATGTTCGCGCCCGGGCCGATCTTCGCGAACATCGTACTTGCCGACGAAATCAACCGAACGCCGCCGAAGACGCAGTCGGCGCTCCTCGAAGCGATGCAAGAGCATCGGGTGACGATTCAGGGGCGCACCTACAAGCTCGACGAGCCGTTCTATGTGTTTGCCACGCAGAATCCTATCGAGCTCGAGGGCACCTATCCGCTGCCTGAAGCCCAGCTCGACCGCTTCATGTTCAACATCAAGGTCGGCTATCCGTCGTCGGAAGAAGAGGAGCGGATTCTCACTCGTACCACGCGCACCGAAAAGATCGAGGTCCAGAAAATCCTCTCCGCCAAGGCGATCGTCAACCTCCAAAAGCTCGTGCATTCAGTCGCCGTCAGCGAATACATCGTCAAGTACGTCGCCCGCATTGTTCGAGCGACCAGGCCGAAGGACGAAACCGCGCCGCAGTTCGTCAAGGATCTCGTCGATTGGGGCGCCGGGCCCCGCGCCGGCCAGTTCCTCATCAACGGCGGCAAGGCCCTCGCCGCCATGGACGGCCGCTTCAGCGTCGCCATCGACGACGTAAAAAAAATCGCCGTCCCCGTTCTCCGCCACCGCCTCAGCACCAACTTCCAGGCCCAGGCCGAAGGGATGACCAACGAAGACCTCATCAACCGGCTGCTGAAGGAGATCAAGGAGCCGGACGTGCCGAAGTTTGTGTAGTTTTCGGGCAGATTGAGGTGTCCAGCTTCCACTGAGCGGATAAAATGCAGTAGGTATCGTCCGCTTGCCTTCTGGGAGGTGTCTATGGATTCCGCTAGCGACAATTCGAAAGTAAGCTCCACTGCGACCGTGACACCGGAGACAGAGTGCGAAACGCCGCGCACTCCCATTTCCCCTGATCATCCTCTTGTAGACAGGACGGAACGCGGCCTCGTTGTACGCGGTACGCGGCTAACGCTATACCAACTATGGGAGAGCCTGCTCCATGGCATGCGTCGAGAGGAAGTTCCGGCGTTTTATCGAATCACTCCCGATCAATTGAGCGGGGCGATCAATTTCATCGAGAGCAACCGGGCAGCATTCGATGCCGAGTATCAGTACATCCTTCAAAGCGCCGAAGAGCTGCGCCAGTATTATGAGGAACAGAACAGGGAGCGCCTCGCGCAGATCGCAGCCATGCCGCCACCCCCAGGAAAAGAGGCTCAGTTTGCCATGCTGCAGGAGAGGAAGCGCAAGCTCGGAATGAAGTGATTTCAGTCCTCATCGACTACAACGACGAAGGTCACGCTGCGCTTATTTGGTCGGCGTTAAGCGTCCTGGAATGGAATTCCTTCAACGTCGAGAGCTTTCGGCGGTTTCGAGACGTGAATCTTTCGCCCATGGCAAACGACCGCGAGATTTATCGCTTTGCCCAGGCGCATGGAATGCTCCTGCTTACCGGAAACCGAAACGACGATGGTCCGGATTCTCTCGAGCAGACTCTGCGCGACGAAAGGACGGATGAGTCTATACCTGTACTGACGATCGCGAACATGAACCGTATCTACTTCGATTCCAGTTACCGCGCCGACTGCGCAACCCGGATCGAAGAGATCGCTTGGAAGATCGAAGACTACCGAGGATTCTCGCGCATTTTCATCCCCTAAGCTACAACCTCCCGCTGTTCATTTCGTCGATGAGCGCCGGAATCGCCTTGTCCAGATCCTTGCTGTAAATCTTCGCAAAGATCCTGCCAATCACTGAAATGCCGAATCCCTCGGCTTCCACCACCCAGGTGAGCTTGGTCTGTGCCGGATTCAGCTCCTCGAAGTGATGGTCGTAATGAACCGTCGCCCACAAGAAGCTGCCCACCCATTTCCAATTGCGGTGCGGGTTGAATTCGGTCACCTTGAACTCAGGCTTCATGCCATTCTTTAAGTGGAGTGAGCCTTTGGAGGTGGCAATGAGTTCCCCTGGCGGCTCAACTTTGATCTTGCGGATGTGCTTGGCCCAACTTGGCCACTGCTCTAAGCGGGCCAGGTGCTGCCAGGCCTTCTCCACCGGAAGTTGCACCGTGAATTCTCGTCGCAGCAATTCAATCACGCTTGTTTCTCCGCATAGTCGCTCCGATCCCACCCCGTCGCCTTCACCTCCTCTTCCGCGATGTCGCGAATGTTGATCTTCGCCCTGAGCTGGTAGAGAATCGACCGCCAGGCGAATTGGCAGCGGGCAATCACCGGGGTGCTCGGGCGGGCCCGGCCATAGCGGCGGCGCATCATCTCGGTGAACAGATCGATCCCCTCGCGGAAGTCGGCTTCGTCGCCGAAGTCGAAGACGCCGCCGCAATAGCGGCTCCGCCAGCACCAATCGGCATACCCCTCCATGAGCTCGAGCCGTTCGGTCTCGTTGTCGCCAATGTTGCTCCATTCCTTGACAGCCGCGACACGGTCCTCCAGCCGCCCCGTCGTCAGTCCCCGGTCCATCTTTCGGAAGAGCTCTCCTTCTTCTCCTTCCAGCTTCATGATGAATCCGAAGTCGAGAACTCCCAGGCGGCCTCCGTCCAGAACGAGCAAATTGCCTGGATGAATGTCGGCGTAGAACATCTTCCCGGCATACATCATCCGATACCAGGCCCGCAAGAGTCTGCGGGCCACTTCGTTCCGCTCCTCCTGCGATGGATTGCTCTCAATGAACTCTCGCAGGTGCATCCCTCGCAGCCGCTCCATCGTCAGAACCCGCCCGGTGGACCATTGCGGATAGACCCGCGGTATTACAATGCCGTCCTCATCGCTGAACAGCGCGGCGGCTTTGCGGAGATTGGCCGCCTCCAATTCGTAATCCGCTTCGAGGGCCAGGCGGCGGGAGAGGTCCGCGAACTGGTCCTTGGTGCTCTCCCAGTCCTTGGTGAGCCGCGCCGGCAGGAGGAACAAAGTCAGATTGCGGAAGTCGGACTCGATGGCCCGGGCGATGCCCGGATATTGGATTTTCACAGCCACTTCTTCACCCGTTTTCAGCGTTGCTCCGTGAACCTGGCCGAGGGAGGCCGCTGCGAAGGCCTGCTTGTCAAACTGGGCGAACACATTTTCCGGGTCGTCCCCCAGCTCGCTGTGAACCATCTCTTTGAGCAGCGACCAGTGCATCGGCGGCGCGTCGAAGTGCAGCTTTTGCAGGGTCTCGACGAATTCCGGCGGGGCGATATCGGGAAAGTTCGCTAGCGTCTGTCCCACTTTCATTACAGCGCCCCGGAGATAGCTCATCGAATCCAGCAGTCGCAGCGCATTTTTCCAGTGGGCTTCCGCCAGCAGCCGTTTGTTCTCCTCGGCAGATTTGAAAAAGCCCCGCAGCCAGTGGAACAGGTAAGCCGCTCCGATTTTGGCTTGCAAGCTCCCCAGCGCCGTCAGCCGGCGAAATCGGCCGATCGGCACCGGCTGCTGAGAGGCTTCGATAAGAAGCCTTGAGACTCCTTGGGCGGGCGGCAGACCTTTTTCGAGTTCCTCTTCGGGAAGTGAAGCAATGAGTTCCGTGACAGTCGCCATGGGGATCGCCTTTCGTTAGCGAGGTTCAGCCGGGGCATCCTGCAGCCAGGCGGAGAACATGTGAAGTGAGTTATCGAGCAGGGCGAGCGTGTCTTCCTGCTTGGGTGATTTGTCGGCAGCCCAGTACGCCAGCACGCCGGTGTAGAGGGACCAGTAAACCTGCAAGGCGACGGCGGAAATCTCAGCCACGCCGTGAGCGCGGGCGATGCGAGCGACGCCTTCCAGGTGCCGAATGCGAAGGGAGGCCTCTCCGTTTTGAGTCGCACTCGCCAACGGACAAAGAGCCGTCTCCAGCACGGGGGCAATGAATTTCCGCAACGGTTTCAATTGACGTAGCTCGGCCGCAACAAGGGCGAACAGGTCTTCCTCCAGCGATTCCGCCGCTGGCTGCTTCTCTGCTGTCGCCTGAGCTTTGGTCAGCCCCTCTTCGGCCAGCGCGGCGACGATCGCTTCCTTGGCGGCGAAGTAGTTGAACAGGGTGCCGACGGCGATGTCCGCCTGCCGGGCGATATCGCGGGTGGTGGTGGCTTCAAACCCCCGCGTCCGGAACAACTCCAGCGCCGCCCCTTCAATCCGCTCCCGCGTCGCCTCTTTTTCCTCAGCCGTGATCCGCATGACCCGCCTCCCGCAGTATTATGAGCACGTTCATATTCTACTCTTCGGCCGGAAGCGGTCAAGGGCTTAAATGAGCATGCTCATAAACATTCTGGAGGCGGGAGTAGGACACGGAAAACACGGGAAGACACGGCAAGAATCAGAATTACAACTTCTTCTGCTTTCAAAACCGTGTCCTCCGTGTTTTCCGTGTCCCCTCCCTTCTCCCCTCTTCCTCTTCCCCTTTGCGTCTCCGCGCCTTTGCCTCTTTGCGTTAAAATCTGCTAAATGCCCCTCGAATTTCAAACCACGAACATCCGCGGCCAGGCGATCCTCCTCGGCACAGGCACGTCCGTCGGCGTCCCCTCCATTGGCTGTGGCTGCGAAGTTTGCACGAGCTCCGACCCACGGGACAAGCGGACGAGGTGCAGCGTCCTCCTCGGGCTGCCGGAGGGGAACCTGCTCATCGATTCCCCCCCCGACTTGCGGCAGCAATTCCTGCGGGAGAAAGTCGGCATCGCCCATGCCGTCCTCTATACCCACGAGCACGCCGACCACATCTTCGGCCTCGACGACGTGCGGCTGTTTCCGTTTTACCTGGGGCATCCGATCCCGCTCTACTGCGAGGAGGCCGTGGAGCAGCGGATCCGCATGTCGTTCAGCTACGCCTTCTCGGACCAGGAGCAGACCCACCACGGGGCGGTCCCCAGCCTGGAATTCCGCCGCATCGGCCTGGCCCCCTTCGACGTCCTCGGCCAGCAGATCATCCCCATCCGCCTCAAGCACGGCCCCCGCTTCGAAGTCCTCGGCTTTCGCATCGGCAACTTCGCCTATTGCACCGACACCAACGGCATCCCGGACGAAAGCCTGGCCCTCCTGGAAGGGCTCGACGTCCTCGTCCTCGACGCCCTCCGCCACCGCCCCCACATCACCCACTTCTCCCTCGACGAAGCCATCGCCGTCGCCGAAAAACTCCGCCCCCACCGTACTCTCTTCACCCACATTTGCCACGACCTCGGTCATGCCGGCACGAGCGCAAAACTCCCCCCCGGCATGGAGCTCGCCTACGACGGACAAAGGATTCCGCTGACGTAGTTCCGACAGTTCGCCTGTTGGCTTGCGACTGACCTGGGATTTGAGCCATGTCAACAATCCAGATTCGCCGTCTTCGACCTGACGACGTTGCGGACGTCGCCGCTTTGCTGGAGCAGTTGGCAAGAACTTCGATAACAGGCGAGTTTTCGCCTCTGGCCCAGGAGAAGTTCCTCCGCAGCAATGATGCTGCCGCGATCCACGGCTTCATCGCCAATGGTTTCCAGTATTGGGTTGCGGAGAGTAACCAGGCGATCATCGGTTTTGTTGGAATTCGCGACAATTCGCATCTTTACCACCTCTTTGTCGCCAAGTCGTTTCAACGCCAGGGCATCGCTCATCAACTGTGGCAGGTGGCACAAGAGGCCTGCCAGGCCGCCGGCAATCCGGGCCGCTATACGGTCAATTCCTCAAACAATGCCGTGGGCTTCTATGAATCTCTTGGTTTCCGTCGATCACACCCGATGCAAGACTCAGACGGCGTGCTTTACAACCCGATGATCATGGAGACTGCGACTTGAACCTTGAATTCCACGGAGGCAAACGCGCTGGTAGTGCTCCCCAGTACCACGACTGAAACCGAAAAGAATTGACTTCTGAGAATTGGACCGCTACTTTAACACGGAGGCGCGCAGGATAATAACTGGTTCGGCGGAGGATTTACGATGGCTGACACAAGCAGTGGTTCTTGGGGATGGGCTAGGCGGTGGCCCCGTTACGTGGGTGCCATTCTGCTCGCGGCCGCCGCACAAAGCGGCCTCGGCGCTTGGCTGGTTAGCGGCGACGCCGAAGGAGCTTCCCTAGTCTCCTATCTGGGAGGCTGTGCGGTGACGGCCGGCATCATCGGTCTGGTGCTCTGCCTGGCGCCGCTCCCCGTTGCTCGTTCGGGTCCGCAGAAGCGACAGGTTGCCTAAGTCAGACGCCGAACCAGGCGCTGCAGCGGACGGCGGGTCATCAGCTAATTCCACGTACTCGGCAGGCCCCTCCCGCCGCCGATGAGCTGGGTCATGCAGACGAAAGGGGGTCCTCCCATGGCGACGTTTGGTCGAGTCGCGCCAGGTGTTCCTGTGGCGGACATGGACCGCGCGATCCGCTTCTATCGGGATCTGCTCGGCTTCGACGTTCACTTCACGGGCGGCAGTCCAGTCAGCTTCGCCGTTTTGAAGCAAGGGGACGCGGAGCTGCACCTGTCCGCTGAGCCCGCGAAGGCCGGCTCATTTCACGCTCATCTCATGGTGGACGACCTGGACGGCGTTCATGAGCGACTCCAGCAGGGGGGAGCGACGATCCGCCAACTCCCCAAGGTTCAGCCCTGGGGCCTGCGGGACATCGTCATCGCCGACCCCGACGGCAACACGTTTGAAATCGCAGAGCCCGTCGGCGAAACGGCGGCGATAACATAGCGATGATGCTTGAAGGCCGCGCCGAGTAAATGCTCTCTGCAGAGCCGTGGGTCCTGCGGCTAGGTTTTCGACAGTCTTTCCACAGTCGACAATCGGTCTGAATTTGGTTGTGCTGCGACCAGTGCGCCTGGCATCCGGTTTCTCGCCCCCGCGGTTGAGGATCAGGCATTAGGACGCTACGCTACGGGACCAAAAGTGCCCTGCCTACTTGCCTGCATTTCTGGATAGTTGTACACTCACAAAATTCAGTTTCCTATCCGGAATCTTCCCGTGCCGACACTTCAGTTCAAAGGCAAGAGCGTCATCGAGACCTACGCCTACACGGTGCCGCACCACCGTCTGGAGTTGGTCCCCGATTTGTCGCTACTTGGGAAGGGAGAGAAGCCAAACCTGGAAGGGAACTTGATCATCGAGGGGGACAACCTGCTGGCCCTCAAGGCCCTCCTTCCCACCCACGCCGGAAGGGTGAAGTGCATCTACATCGACCCCCCGTACAATACCGGCAACGAAGGCTGGGTCTACAACGACAACCTCACTCAGCCGCAGTTCAAGGAATGGATTGGCCAGACGGTGGGGAAGGAAGGAGAAGATGCCTGCCGCCACGACAAGTGGTGCTGCATGATCTACCCGCGGCTCATGCTGCTCAGGGAGTTGCTGCGGGAGGACGGATCGATTTGGATTTCCATTGATGACAACGAGGTCCATTCCCTGCGCCAGATAATGAACGAAGTTTTTGGCGAGCAGAATTTCGTTGCCACCGTGATTTGGGAAAAGGTTTATTCTCCGAAGAGTTCTGCAAAGTACCTGTCGGAAAATCACGATTACATCGTCGTCTTCGCGAAGAACAAGGAGGAATGGTCACCTCGCCTTCTGCCGCGAACGGAAGAAGCTAACGCACGCTACTCTAATCCTGACAACGACCCCCGCGGGCCGTGGAAATCTGGAGATTTGTCCGCTCGAAACTACTACAGCAAGGGCATTTATTCAATTGAGTCCCCAAGCGGACGTATAATCCAGAAACCACCAGAGGGAACCTACTGGCGCGTATCCGAAGATACGTTATGGGAAATGGACGCCGACAAACGGGTTTGGTGGGGGAAAGACGGCGATAGCACTCCTTCCATCAAGCGATTCCTTTCGGAAGTCAAGGACCTCGTTCCGGAGACAATCTGGACGTATTCTGATGTTGGGCATACCCAGGATGCCAAAAAGGAAGTCATTCGCATTTTCGGAGACCTGGATACCGCAATCACGCCCAAGCCAGTGAGCCTAATCGAGCGCGTTTGCGTTATTGCCTCCGAGCCGGGTGACATTGTGCTGGATTCGTTTGCTGGAACGGGGACCAGTGCACAGGCGGTCTTGGAACTTAATGCAAACGAAAAGCATAAACGCCGTTTCGTACTCGTCCAGCAGCCGTACGACACCAAGGAGCACGCAACCTCCAAGCTCAACATTTGCGAACGACTAACGGCGGAACGAGTTCGTCGCGTTTGCAAAGGATACGACTTCGTGAAGCAAGGTGCACGCGGCAAACGGACGAAGTCAAAACAACAAGGTCTTGGCGGCTCATTCACCTACGCTCGCGTGGGTGAACCCCTCTTCAACCAGTACGGCCTCTTCAACAAAAAGCTCCCCAAGTGGGATGACCTCGCCAAGTACATCTTCTACACCGAAACCAGCCGGCAGATTGAGGCGGCCAAGATGAAGCCCGAGAGCGGCTTTGTCGGCTCGCAGGAAGGAGCAGGGGGAACGTCTTACTACTTATTCTATACCCCCGACGCGAAAAAGAGCCTGCCGATGAGCCATGACCAACTCAATGCGATTCTCAAAAAGGACAAGAATCGAAACTGGGTCATCTACTGCGAGAAAATCTGGGTCCAGCCCGACGAGCTCCGCAAGTTCGAGCGCGAAAACAACAAGAAAATCCGCCCGATGCAGATTCCCTTCCAGTTGCGTTAAGCGTCCATGCTCAAAGATTATCAGAAGCGCGTCGATCTAGAGGTAGAGCGGTTTCTCTCCGCGCTGGCGTTGAGGCAAAAGAATACGCCAGCCGATTTTGCCGAACAATGCTCGCAAATCACCTGGGAAAAGGACTGCAAGCTCGGGGAATACAAACGGCGCAAAAACGGCGTTGGTCAGGACTTGCCTAACTTCTGCATCAAAGTTCCCACCGGCGGCGGCAAAACATTGCTGGCGACGCAAATCCTGGGATCGATCTATCGCTCGATTCTAGCCGACCAAAACGGCGCGGGTCTGGTCATCTGGGTTGTCCCCAGCAGCCAGATTTATCGCGACACAATCAAGCGTCTCTCGGACCGTCGCGACCTCTACCGGGTCATGCTGGAACATTCCCTCTCGCGGCGCATTGAGATTTGGGAAAAGGACGAAATCGCCCGGCTGACTCCGGCCCGGTTGCGGGAATGCCTCAATATTCTGGTGATTCAGCTCGCCAGCACCAATCGCGAAACTAAGGAGCAACTCAAGTTCTTCCGGGATAGCGGCGGCAATATCGTGCAGCACTTTCCCCCCGAGGATGATGCGGCGGCTCAAAAGGCCCTCAAAGAGAGAATCCCCAACCTGGACATGATTGTCCATGACGAGGAGCTAGGGCAGCATCTGGCAGCCACGTCCATCGGCAATCTGGTTCGCCTGTGCCGTCCGGCAGTAATTCTAGATGAAGGACACAAGGCAACCAGCGAACTGGCCCGCAAAACGCTGGAAGGGTTCAACGCTTCCATCATCGTCGAGCTCTCCGCCACGCCGCGGGTGGGAACGAACATTATTTCGCGGGTCTCCGGCAAAGAGTTGCTGGACGAGGAGATGATCAAGTTGCCGCTGAACATTGCCACGTCGAAGCTGAATAAGTGGGAGGACGTAGTCACCCAAGCCCGCGACAAGCGTGAATCGCTCGCGGTCCAGGCGGTGGCCCTCTCCGCGAAGGTCGATCCCGAGCTACGGATTCGACCGATCGTCCTGATTCAAGCAGAACGAACGGGGGCGGAACAGGAGGGAAAAGGGAAGATCCACGCGAATCAGGTGGCGGAATATTTGACCCAGCATTTAGGAGTGCCGAGGGAGAAAGTGAAAATCAAATCCGCCGAAAACGACGGTTTGGAAGACGTGGATTTAATGAACCCGGATTGCGCGGTGGAATGGATCATCACCAAAAGCGCGCTGCAGGAAGGGTGGGATTGTCCCTTCGCCTACATCCTGGTTTCTCTCTCGAGCACCGGCAGCTCGCAAAACATGACCCAATTAGTCGGACGCGTGCTGCGGCAACCGTACCAGCGCCGCGCGCCGGAAAAATACGCAGAACTCAACGAAAGCTACATCTATTGCCTGCATGCCACTTCCGGTGAGATCGCCAAGCAGGTGAAGAAGGCACTGGAGCAGGAAGGCTACGAGGGGGAAGGGTTCGTCGTGGATGCTTCGGGGCGGACATCCACAAAAACCGAGCGCATGACGGCGATCCGGCCGGAGTTTTCGTCGCTCTATAAGAAACCATTTGCAGGAAAGATTTACCTTCCCCGCTTTTGTGTCCGCACGGGAAAGGGGAAAGCCGCCCAATACGAGCCCCTGGATTATTTTCGTCACCTGATCAGTCGCGTGGACGTGGAAAAGTTCGAATACGTCGGCGTGAGCACATGGCAACTCAATAAAGAGCTATTGGAAGCCAAGGACCGTTTTTATCGCGTCACCCTTGGAACAGAATTGACTCGTGTCAGTGAAAAGGACACCGAGGTGCTGGAATCGGACGAAGAAGTGCTCGGCTGGATGACGGCCAGCCTGCGTTTCGATTTTTTCAGCCAAAAGGAATTGGGAATTGTGGCTGAGCGTGTCTACCAGCAGATTAAGAAGGCTGATTTGCTTCTGCAAGACCGCCTGGCACTAGTCAAATTCGTAGTGCGCAACAAGACGGAAGCGTTCATCCAGGAACAGCTTGACAAGCAGACCGAAGCGGCATTCGACGAGTTGTTTGCGGAGGACAGAATCGAGTTTTACCTGGCGTGCGAGAATTGCCGGTATGAGATTCCGGCCAGTCTCCCCCTCAAGCAAAGCGGAGCACTGCAACCTCTCATGCATGATGACGGCAAGCCGGTGCAGCGGTCACTGTTTGACTTTGTGGACGATAAGGAACACAACAAATTTGAGCGGGCAATTGCCCTCTGCCTGGATAAAGACGCCGACGTGCTGTGGTGGTATCGCAACCTTGTCGGTGACAAGCATTTTCACATCCAGGGTTACCGGAAGCAGAAGGTGTTCCCTGATTTTCTGGTGCATCGCACCCCGGTCCCCAAAGAAAACCACCTAGTGCTCGTTCTGGAGGGGAAAGGGGATATGCGGGACGTGGAAGATACCGAGTACAAGCGGAATCTGGCAACCTTATTCTCTGAAACCGGCAAACGCGTTCCATGGCAGAAGTTAGGTGAAGAGTTCCGCGATCACATCTTCAAATTCGAGATTCTCGACGAATCCGGACCGGATGGACGCGACTGGAAAGATACGCTCCGCGAGCTGCTCGCAGACGCATAACTAAGGCTCGGTGAATACATTGCATCGAGCGCATGTTTCCATTTCTCGTGTGCCCCTGGCTTGTCATTCCCTGGTGTCCGCGTAAATTCAGCCTCCGCGGCCTCTTCGTGGTCATGACCGTTCTTGCGACAGTCGTAGGCGTCATCGTCTGGGTCGATAAGACCTTTTGACCCCGCGACTTGCACTGCCGACGAATTCGTCCATCCGATCCATGACCCGATGGGGGGGTTGACGGACACTTAGGAAATGTGTACAATTGCTATCAAGCGGGCCGGCGAGAATCCGGCGGGTCTTTGACAAGTGGGTGGCAAAGGTGCGTGGACGGCTGGGGAGAGGCTGCGCGCCGGACGATGGAGCGAAGGATTTGAGATCTGGAATTTGAGACTTGAGAACGGTGAGGTGAATACGGACTTACGTCGATGGGAATTGACGTAAGTCGCGCAGGGAGGCAACGGCTTATTCCCCCGTAAGGGGGGTGTATTAAGAGTGGCCGAAAAGTGTCGCTGCTGTATCAAGTTGCGTGTTCGCAAACAGTCTGAGCACAATGACTTGCGGCGAGCTGGCTGATGCACACTTGCCGTGAAATGACACTCCAAAACCTGTATAAAACGGGCCTCTTGGGGGTGCTCCGTGTATCAAAAAACGGGGCTGCTTTTGGGGACTTACGGCGAGTGGATTTGACGTAAGTCGAGGGCAAGAATGGACGCAAGGATGGACGGGGTCGGGAGGGGTTTTCGCGGCGAAAACTCCTCCCGACCCCCTCAGGTGGTCACCGCGGGAGTTTGCGGAGGGCGGGGCCTTTGTAGATCGCCCGGGGGCGCATAATGCGGTTGTTGTCGAGCTGCTCGATGACGTGGGCGCTCCAGCCGACGACGCGGGCGATGACGAAGAGGGGGGTGAAGAGATCCATGGGAAGGCCGAAGTAGTGGTAGAGCCGGGCGCAGGGCCAGTCGACGTTCGGGGGGAGCTTCTTCAGGTTCCAGGCGGTCTGCTCGATGATTTCGGCGGTCTGTTCCAGGTTCTGGTTGCCGGTCTCCGCGGCGACGGCTGCCACGAGCCGTTTGAGGATGACGGCACGGGGGTCGCCGTCCTTGTAGACCCGGTGGCCGAAGCCCATCAGCAGCTCCTTGCGGGCGAAGGCCCCTTCGACCCAGGCTTTCGCTTTGTCCGGCGAGCCGACGGAGAGGAGGACTTCCAGGGCCCGCTCGTTGGCCCCGCCGTGGAGCGGGCCTTTGAGCGTGCCGATGGCCCCGGTGATGGCGGAGTGGAGGTCGCTGAGCGTGGAGCAGATGCAGCGGGCCGCGAAGGTGGAGGCGTTGAACTCGTGCTCGGCATAGAGGATGAGCGAAACGTCGAGGGCCTTGACCTGCCGCTCGGTCGGTTTCTTGCCATGAAGCATCTTCAGGAAATTGGCGGGGAGCGAAAGTTCCGGATCAGCCGCCACCGGCTGCTGGCCCGACTTGAGCCGCTGACGGGCGGCGACAATGACGGGGAATTTGGCGAGCAGGCGCTCGGTCTTGCGCACGCTGGCATCGTGGCTGTTATCGGCGACTTCGGGTTCCCAATGGGCGAGCAGGCTGCATGCGGAGCGGAGGACGTCCATCGTGGGAACGCCGGCGGGAATTTTGCGGAGCGTGTCGATGATTTCCGGCGGGACATTCGCCGCCGCGCCGAGCCGCGAGCGGAACCCGGCGGCCTGGGCGGCCGTCGGCAGCTCGCCGTAGAGGACGAGGTATGCGACCTCCTCATAGGTGGACTGCTCGGCCAGCTCCTCGATGGCATAGCCCCGGTAGGTCAGGCCGGTCTCGACCGTGCTGATAGCCGTTTCGCCGGCGACGACACCGGCGAGGCCGGGGGAGTAGGTTTCGCTCATAGGTGCTTTATGTGGTATCAAATTGAAAATCTAGTATCAGGGGGCTTACGCCCCCCGCTCGCCTGCGGCAAGCGAGCGGTCTCGTTCTTCGTAGACGGCATAGTCGAGCAGGTCGTACAGCTCCTCGCGGGTCTGCATCAAATCCAAAATGCCCTCTTGAGTCCCTTCGGCGGCGATGACGGCGAGGGAGGCTTCGATGGCCTTCATGGCGACGCGCTGGAGCGTGACTGGATAGAGCACGACCGCATAGCCGAGGTCGGTGAGCTCATCGAGGGTGAGCAACGGGCTCTTGCCGAACTCGGTCATGTTGGCGATGAGCGGAGCTTCGATCTCGCGGGCGAAACGCTCGAATTCGTCCTTGCTGGCCAGGGCTTCGGGAAAAATCCAGTCGGCCCCGGCCTCGAGGTACTGCTTGGCCCGGTCGATGGCGTCTTCCAGGTTCGTCACACCGCGGGCGTCGGTCCGGCCGATGAGGACGAGGTCGGGATTGATCCTGGCGGTGACGGCGGCGCGGAGCTTGGCACAAAAAGCGGCTGGTTCGACGAGCGATTTGCCCCCGAGATGCCCACACCGCTTGGGAAGCTGCTGGTCCTCAAGCTGGATGGCGGCGACGCCGGCGGCTTCCAGCTCGATGACGGTTCGCTCGACGTTCAGGGGCTCGCCAAAACCGGTATCGGCATCGACGATAAGGGGCAAGTTGCTGCTGCGCGTCAGGTAGGTCGCCTGCTGGACAAGCTCCGAGAGCGTGAACAGGCCGACGTCGGGGAGGGCCAGGACATTGGAGGAAAGAGACGCCCCGGAAAGGTACATCGCCTCGTAGCCCGCCTGCTCAATCAGCCGCGCCACAAGCGCGCTGGTCGCTCCGGGAACCTGGATGGTCCCTTCCGCGATAATGTCCCGCAGCAGGCGGCCGGGCGAAGAAGTCATGCTGATTCAATCATAGCGCGGCGGTGCGGAGGATGACAAGTAGATAGTAGCCTGCACTCTCCGAGTGTCGGCCCGGATTTTTTTTGGAACTCCGCGCTCACGGAGTGAGCGGACTACATTAGTACCCATGAAGACGGCGATATCTCACGTGGATAAGAAGTTGAGCCAAGACTGGCGGTGGCAGACGCTGGAGATCTTCTTCATTTTCTTGGTCCTGTTTCTGTTCGTCGGCTCGCCTCCCCCCGATGCCGGCGAGTCCCACTACCTGGTGAAGGCGAAGCACTACTGGGACCGCGACTTCTGCCGCGGCGACCTGTTCCTGGAGTCGCCCGAGGCCCACCTGGTCTTCTGCTGGGTCTTCGGCTGGCTGACCAGGTTCTGCTCGCTGGATGCCACCTCTTGGATTCTCCGCACCGTCGCCTGGCTCGGCTTCGCGTTCGCCTGGCAGCGCTTGAGCTGGGCCGTGGCTCCGCAGCGGTTCTGGTCCATCCTCTCCGCCGGGCTGATGCTGGCGCTCCTCCGCGGTTGCCACATGTCCCGAGAATTGATTCTGGTGGGAGGCGTGGAAGCCAAGGTCTTCGCGTACGTGCTAGTGCTGCTGGGAATGGGGGAGTTAACCCACGGCCGCTGGAACTGGACCTGGGCGTTCATGGGAGCGGCGAGCGCGATGCACGTCATCGTCGGCGGCTGGTCGGGAGTGGCGCTGGGAGTTGCCTGGCTCGTCGCGCCGCAGGACAGGCCGCCGCTTCTCAAAATGCTTCCGGGGTTGGCGTGTGCGTTTGTGCTGGCTTTGGAGGGACTCATTCCCGGCCTGTTGCTCACCTGGGGACAGGACAAGGCCACGGTTAACGCCGCACATCAGATCTACGTCTTCGACCGGCTGCCGCACCATCTGGTTTTCCATCGATTTGGCAACTGGTACATCGCGCGGCACCTGGCGCTCGTCGCCTGCTGGGGAATGCTGGCCTGGTGGAACCGGTCGAAATTGCCGCGGGTGCAGGGGATGGTGCTGGGGGCGGTGCTCATCGCCGCCATCGGCATTGCCATCGACCAAGGACTCGTGGCGTGGGCGACGGTCACCGGAGCATCTCAGGAAGATTATCAATCCTCCGCCGCGCCGCTTTTGCGGTACTACTTCTTCCGGCTGTCTGATGCGCTGGTGCCGATGGGAGTTTCGCTTTCGGTGTTTGCTTTGCTGCTCCAGTGGCGAGACTCGCGGCCGGCGCTGACCTCTTGCGGCCTGATTGCCGCGCTCGCCATGGGCTCCCTCAACATCGTGGAAATCTGCATCGACCGCTCCTTGCGGCCACTACCGGGGGCTTGGATTCAGCCGCATCCGACGCCTGACAGCCGATGGCGGGCCTGGCAACTGCGCGGGGACGAAGGGCGCGAGCAGCTTGCCGAGTCGCGGCGGCGGTTCGCGGAATGGAAGAACCTCTGCCGCTGGATTCGCGACAAGACACCCAAAGATGCCAAGTTCCTCACGCCCCGCAATCAGCAGACCTTCAAGTGGTACGCGGAGCGGGCGGAAGTGGTGACTTGGAAGGACATTCCGCAGGATGCCGCCGGCCTGGTGGAGTGGCGAAGTATCTTGAGCGAGGTCTTTCCGCCCGAGGGCTTTGGCAGCGACGCAGCGGCGAACAGCGATGCCGAAATCCTTACCATCGCCCAGAAGTACGGGGCGAGCTACCTCGTCGTCGACCGGACGCGCACGAACCGCATCATCGCCTTGCCGCGGCTCCGCCCCGACGATGAGCCGCTGAACCCAACCTACGCCATCTATCTCATTTCGCCGCCGGCAACACCTTGAGCGGGAACAGCGGCGTGCAGGGGCCGGGCATGCCAATCCGAATATCGCTCCGCCAGGCGAGGCAGACGCAGATGTTGTAAGTGCCCGGCGGTAGTTGGTCGGACACCGTGAAGGGGAGCAGCACCTTCCCTTCCTTCACCGTCAATGTCTGCGGCGTTTCATGTCCGCAAGCCACGCCCGAGGAAGCGTAGTTGACGCTGAGGTTGATCGGCATGCCGTCCGCGACTCCCGTGACGACAACCGGAATCTCCAGCTTCTTGCCGATCGTCGCTTCCACGCTTTCGCCGGCGAATTGCAGCTTGACGCCGTGCGGCTTGGTCACGGCAGCCCGCGAAACGGGAGTCGCTCGAAAGTAGCCGGTGTCACTGCTGTAGAACAGCGTGAGCGGCTGGGCGAAGCGGACCAGCTCCTGGCCGCCTTGCATCCCTTTGCCGACGACACGAAAGGTTGTGCAATCTCCGGGCTTGGCGTCTACCGGCGCGGTGATGGTTAAGAAGACCCGGTCGCGGAAATGGTAGGCGGGGCGTGGATTGGGGCCACCGAAGCTGGTGCTGACGCTTCCCTTCCAACCCACAGGCAGACCCTCCAGCGACAGTTCCACATTCCCTTCGTATCCGGCCAGTCGTTCGATCTTGACAATCAGTCCCGCGGTGGAGCCCGGTCCCCAAATGGGAACGCCATCCGGGAATTGCCAAAGCTGAAAATCGGGAGTGGCCAGTCGCGCGGTCAATCGGTAAACAACCCGCGGACCGCTGAGGCCAGCCGCTTCGCGGACGCGTAAGGTGTATTCCCCGTCCTGAGGAGCTTTGAACGAGAGGCGGCTGTCGGTGGAGAGGTAGTCGTGCATCCACATATAGTCGAGGGCGAAGCCATCATCGTTTTCGGCCAGCAGCTTGCCGGCAGCATCCAAAACTTCCACCCGAGTGTCGGCAGGGCCGCGCAGAAAGCGATGGGCGGTGGTCTCCAAATCGAGCGTCTCTCCCGCGCGAAGCGTCACGCGATAGGTATCAACATCGCCGGGTTTATCAAACTGGGCATTCATCACGACCGGCAGCGATAGCCTGGTCGCGCCTGCCAATTCATCATTGGGTTCGATTTCGATTCCCTCCGGCTGGTCGCTGACGAAGAACGGCACATCGTGATTGCCGGCTGCGGGGCCATCCGCCGCGAGATATAAGACGGGCGAGCTTTCATCGGCCGGAATCGCAATTTCGCGGCGCGTGCCGACTGGAATGTTCGGCCCGCGAAGCTCCACCGAGATTGTCTCTCCGCGCCTCCCCCCGGGTGGGAAAACACTCGTGACTACCGGGACTTCCCCGATGGTCAGCCGATAGACCGCCTGCGGATATCCGCGGAAGGAATTGAGCTGCACCCGAACCTGGTACTGCCCATCAATGGCGGGGGTGAATTCGACGAGCGGGTCGAGACTGAGCGTGTCCTGGGCCTCCGCGATGACGCGGCCTTGCTGGTCGACAATCGTCAGCTCCGCATCGGTAATGCCATAGTTACCCCCTTGGCCATGAGTATCGATGGAATGCGCGGCAATGCACGCCACCAGCTTCTGCCCCGCCTTGGCGCTAAACCTGTAGACATCCACGTCCGCGGCGGGATTGACCTGTCCGTTGACGACTACTGGAGCATTTACATCCTGCGGCTTAGCGGCGTCGTTGTTCGGCTCGGCCTCGATGACTTCGGGAAGCGAGCCAACGACGAACCAGGCCATGTTGGTGAGGCCGCTTCCTTCATTAAGGACTCGGACGCAGCGGCGGCCCGGAGCAGCATCCGCGGCGATCTCCAGGGTAGCACGCAACTCATGACCCTTGATGTTCTTGAGCTCCTTGACCCGAATGCCGGGCGGTCCATCGATCAAAATGTCTTTGGCATCTGCCAGGCCGGGGAAATTTCCATTGGCGAAGAAGTCCACGGCAACGGTGGTTCCGCGCTGGCCGCCGGCGGGAAAGATATATTCGAGCAGACAGGACTCGTACCGCGGAGCTTCCGGTTGGGCGGATGCAAGTCCCGCCACCAGCAGCATGCAGAAAGTCGCCGTGATAGGTACTACCTTCCTCACCGGATGACTCCCGCAATCGGCTTGCCGCCGTTGATGAGGCGGATGGGGCGACCGTCTTCCGAGATGTATTCCCGCGTCTCGTCGATGCCGAGCAGGCGGTAAATGGTCGCGGCATAGTCGACGGTGCTGTTCGCGGTGCTGCTGACCCGCTCGCAGCGGGCGTCGGTCTGGCCGATGACGCTCCCCATCGCCACGCGGCTGCCAGAGAGGCCGACGACGTTGCAAGGGGCGTAGTGGTCACGGCCGGCTGCTCCGTTCACCTTGGGAGTGCGGCCGAACTCGCCGGCGCAGATGACGAGCGTGGAATCGAGCAGTCCCCGCTGCGAAAGGTCTTCGAGCAGCGCTGACCAGCACTGGTCGAGCGTCGGCAGTAGCGGTGTTTTCAGCCGGCCAAAGTTGTTGTCATGCGTGTCCCAGCCGCTGGAGATTACCGAGACAAACCGAACCCCCGATTCGATCAGCCGACGGGCGAGAAGCACGCCCTGCCCGGTGGCATTGCGGCCATAACGGTCGCGGACTTTTTCAGGCTCTTGCGTCAGATTGAAGGCCTGCTTGGCGGCGGGAGATGTGATCAGGCTGAACGCCTGGCGGTAGAATTCGTTTCGGTCGAGCACGGCCCCAGCGTTCTTCTCGGTGGCCTGCTGCCAGGCATCCAGCCGCGAGAGGAGACGCTGACGGCGGGCCGTGCGCGGTTCGCCAATCGCGGCGGGAATGCTGACGTCCTCCACGCTAAAGTCGGCGGCGTTTGGGTCGGTGCGAATGGCCAGCGGATTGAACCGCGAGCCAAGATAGCCGGCTCCCGAGTAGGCGACCTGCTCCCCCACTTGTACGTTCGCCGGCATTCCCCCCTTCCAGCCTTTTTCTCGAGCAACCACGCTGCCGAACATGGGATAGATTGTCGCGCCGGCGGGTTGACCGGTGGGATCGGGGCGCTGCGGATAGCCGGTGAGCATGTAGTGCATGGCGGCCGCATGGTCGCCGCTTTCAGCATGCACGATGGACTTAATCAGGCAGACCTTGTCCAGGCAATCGGCCATCTTGGGAAGATGCTCGCAGGCAAGTTGTCCCGGAATCTTCGTCGGCAGGCCTTTGAACTCACCCCGAAACTCAATCGGCGCGTCCGGCTTCATGTCGAGGGTATCGACGTTGCTCATCCCGCCGGCCGTGAACAGCAGAATGCAGTTCATGTCGCGGCCCCCCTCCGCTCCTTGCGCAGCCCTCGCCGCGAGTAGCCGCGGCAGCGTGAGGCCGAAGAGCGAGAGCGCCCCGACCTGCAAAAACGGCCTGCGGCCGAGTCCCTGGCAATTGGCGAAGGTGTCATTGATTTGGAACATGGACATTAGGGCCGAACCAAGGGTTTAATGCTGAAACACAAACTCCGAGCTGTTCAAGAGGGACCAAAGGACATCTTCCCATGCCTCTTGGCGCGAGGGAACCTCGCGGAGCGTCTCCTCGATGACCTTTCGCTCCTGTTCGCTCGGCAACCGGGCAAAGGCGGCCAGATAAATCTCGTCGGCAATTTCGTGATCGGTCTTGTTTTCTTTGATGAGCCGGACGATACGCCCCTTGTCGCTGCTGAGCTTCCCCTGCAAGGCCGTGCTGTTGGCCAGATGCAAGGCTTGCGACAGGTCCGGCCCTGCCATCCGTCCGCATTCGCAGGCCGTGGTGCGGAGCGGCTTGCCAAACGTCGCTAAAAAGTACGAGACGGTCGTTGGGTCGGGGAGTGAAATCGCCCGCGTCCCCTCCGGCAGCCCCGCAAAGCTCTCGCTGGTTTCACAAACCTGGTTGACGCCGTCGAGCAGCACCTCGGCCGAAAGGCGCTTCAGCGAGCGGTGCGTGAAGAGCGAGCCGTCCCGGTCGCGCATTGGCGCCCGCTCAGCGGCAAGTTGATAAACCCGCGAGCGGCAGATGGTGCGGAGAAGATGCTTTACATCAAACTTGTGGTCGGAGAAATCCTTAGCCAGAGCATCGAGCAGGGCGGCGTTGCTTGGCGGGTTAGTCGCTCGCAAATCGTCGATCGGCTCAACGATGCCGCGGCCGATGAGATACGACCAGTAGCGATTGGCGAAGTTGCGGGCGAAGTACGGGTTCTGCGGGCTGGCAATCCAGTCGGCTAGCCGCTTGCGTACATCTGGCTCAGAAAGAATCGCAACGGCAGCGGCGTCCGGTAATTTCGCGGCTGCAACGACTTCTCCTAGCACCCTCGGCTGAACCTCCGGCTTGAGGCCTCGATTGGGGACCGGCGCGGCAAGCGGGCGGATGCTCTTGAGGCCGCCGAACCGCCCATTGTCGCCGCTGTTCTTGGTTTCGACGCGCATGAAGAACGCGGCCAGGCCGTAGTAATCGTCCTGGCTCCAGACCTCCAGCGGATGATGGTGGCAGCGGGCACACTGCATCCGAACGCCGAGAAACACCTGCGCCGTGGTTTCCGCCAACTCCTCGGGCGTGGCATCCACAAAGTAAAAAGCGACCGGTCCCGTCGTGTAAAGATTGCCCTGCGAGGTCAGCACCTCCCGCGTGAAGTCGTCCAGCGGCTTGTTTTCACGCAGGGATTTTCGGACCCAGGAAGTAAAACTCCCCAGCCCACGCTCACCAAGATATCGTTTATGACCGCGCAGCAAATCGCCCCAGCGAAGTGCCCAGTATTCCACGTACTCCGGCCGCTCCAACAGTTCGTCAATGAGCTTGTTCCGCTTTTCGAGATCGCCTGACGCCAAGAACTTTCGCACCTCCTCCGGCCGCGGCAATGTACCGATGAGATCTAGATAAACTCGCCGCACAAATTCGCTGTCGCCCGAAGTTCCCGCGGGTGTCACGCCAACCCGCTTCCATTCCGCGGCAACCAGGTCGTCAATGTAGTTCACAGGTTTGAACTGGCTCAGGTCCGGCTCAGGTCCGTAGGGAATGGTCACTTCCACTGCCGCCACCTGACCGGCAAAGCGGACCATGACCGTCGTCTTGCCGGGGCTGAGTGCTTTGATTTCACCGCTGCCGCTGACTTCGGCCACAAGCGGGTCGCTTGAATCGTAGAGAGCCAAAGGCGAAATCGGCAATTCGTTACCGTCCGACCAGCGCGCTCGCGATTGAATGGCGAGCATTGTGCCCGGCTGGAGCGTGGCTGACTTCGGCAGGACCGACAGGCTCTGGACTTGCAGCTTCCAATCAACGGGGGCCGGCGCGCCCTTGCTCAAGAATCCCTGAAGAATCCGCTGCGATTCAGAATCCGGTTCAATCCGCCGACCGCCACCATGCGGCACCACTCCGAGTGCTTTCTGAATCAACAGGCTGCTTTCAGGACTTGCCAACGACACCCTCCTGCCCCGCGCCCCTTGGAAAATCGCCTCATAATCCGCGGCTGGGTCAAATCCCAATAGCGAGAGCCGAAATCCTCCCCGGCCCTGAAACGACCCGTGGCATGCCCCCGCATTGCAGCCGGCTTTCGTCAGGACCGGCACGACGTCCTGGATGAAATTGGGTTCCCGCTCGCCATCAGCGGCGTTTGCGCCAGCCAAAAACCCCGCACAAAAGCTGAGAGATACCGCCCAGCCGACTTTGGCCCGCGCGTTTGTCATTACAGCTCTCGGAGTGTCCTATCATCAATAGCGGCTTATGTTTATTGTAAGCTGGACTAGTGGTAAAATCAAGGCAAAGTGCCGGAGGCCAATGCGGTTGACGAACCTCTCCTCGTCCCGCAAACTCTAAACAGAAGATTGAAACAGCAGCCCACGCGAGAGTGGCGGAATTGGCAGACGCGCTGGACTTAGGATGCTGTTTTCAATGAAGTCCTAAAGTGTTGATTCGCCGTAAGTTGCAACTCTGGTAACGGCTTACGATTTGGCCGTTCAGGTCACTCGCGGTCATGGTTGGGGGTAAATGGCAGTTGGTCTTGCGCGCCGGTTGCGCGCACCCACCAGACAGACGCGCTGGACATTGCCAAAATGGCAGAAATACTTCTTGTGGCCTCGGCGGTTCGGCGCTGATCTCGCGTTTCTTTGTCTCAATCATCAATGGTAGCCATCGGCATCGACAGACCGCTGCGCGCTGTCATTTGACCCCGGGCGGCGCGACTTGGTAAACTGAACATATGACACCACCCACCACCACTGCGATGCCTGTGAATGAGGCATTGGTAGACGGCCACGAGGTCGCCAGGTGGCTTGGTGTCGGCTATGGCACCCTTCTGCGATGGCGGAAGGCCGGGAAAGTGCCCGCGGTCAAGCTGTCGCGGAAAGTGCTGCGGTTCAATCTCCGCCAGGTGGCCGAAGCCCTGGGGATTGCTGTTGAGTCTCTTGGCGGTCCCGAAACGAAATAAGCCCGGCCGTGGCGGCCGAGCTCATTTCTAAGGCCCGGAAGTTTGATTCGTTGTTGCGTAACTTCTTCCAAACCCTTCTATCATGATAACGAAAAAGCGCGGCGGGTGTCAACCACCAGAGCCGCGGATACATGCGGACACACAGGCCGAAAAAGGCGTTCTTTCGGCCATTCTCAATGAGCCCAAGCAGCTTGTTAATGTCCAGGCGTTTGGCCTGCGGCCCGAGCATTTCTTCGACGACGCAAATCGCGAGATTTATCAATCCATCGCCGATCTCTTCGGCCGCGGTACTTCCCCTGAGATAACCGCACTCCTGGGCGAATTGAACCGTCGCTCGGTGGCCGGGAAGAAGGCGATTGATTACATCGGCGGTGCGGGTTATTTGGCGAAGGTCATCAATATCCAGGCCGTCGCCTGCAACTCGGTCGAGTATTCCAACACGATTGTCGAGCACTGGTGGCGACGAGAGCAGGAACGGCAGACGCTCGATTTATTGCAGCGAATTGAGGCCGGCGAACCAATCGAGGACGTGGCCGCAATTGTCGATGGTTGGGCGGAACGAAACCGGGAGTCTCGCAACAAGCGGAAAGGGCCAAAGACCATGGCGACGATCATTGAAACCGCCGGAGATATGCGGAAAGCAGTTATCGCCGGTTTGCTGCGGGCCGGCGAGACGATGAACGTCGTGGCGCCCACCAAGCGCGGAAAAAGCTGGTTGGTTATTGGCTTGGTGTTGCAGATTGTCGTGGGCGGCCGGTGGCTTGGATCGTTTCAATGTACGAAAGGCCGGGTGCTGGTTCTCGACAATGAGCTGCACGAAGAAACCGCGAAACAGCGATACCTCCGCGTGTCGGAAGCAATGGGGCTCGATGTCAGCGACTGGGGCGGCAGCGTCCAAATGGAATTCTTCCGCGGACAAAACATGGACCTGGAGAAGCTCGGGGCCTACCTCGAACAGTTCCGGCCCGGCGAATTCTCCCTGATCGTGCTTGACGCTCTTTATCGATTCCTGCCGCCCGGTGTGGACGAAAATAGCAATTCCGACATGACGAGGATGTACAACTTGATCGACAGCTACGCCAGGCGGTTGGGCTGCGCCATCGTCTGCATTACCCATTCAAGCAAGGGCGATCAAGCTGGCAAATCAGTGACGGACGTCGGAAGCGGCGCGGGTTCACAAAGCCGGGCCCCTGATACGCATGTTGTGCTCCGGCAGCATCAAGAGCCGGACGCGGTTGTCCTCGACCTGGCCGCTCGAAGCTGGCCGCCGCTCGAGAATCCGGTCGTCCTGCGGTGGGACTGGCCGGTATGGTTTGTGGATCACTCCCTCGACCCGGCGGCACTCTACCGCCCTGACCGCGGACGGAAGGCGGCCGAGAAGGAATTGCCCTGGACCGCGGAGCGGTTCGCCAGCCAATTCATCACCGAAACCAGGCAGCCGAAACCATCCATCCTGGATAACGCGGTGGCGGCGGGGCTGACAAACAAGATGGCCGAGAAGCTCTTGAGCACCGCCGCCGCGAAGAAATTGGCGTTCCGCTCGAAGGATCCGGACGACGCTCGGCTGGTACTTTTTTCGACTCAAGCGGCCTAAGAAATATATCTCTCTCCCCCCCCACACCCCCCAGTAAGAGAAGCATAGATCGCTTCTCTCTGGGGGCGAGGGATATCGGGGAGGGAAGGATTGTTTTGGAACCCTCAAAAAATGAGCCAGCCCGCCTACGTTTTGACACTCAAGCCGATGCCCGACGAAACGGACCCCTTGGGCATTCGGCGGCTGAGGGCGGCGCTAAAATGCCTGGTTCGAAGCTATCGGCTGCGGCCGGTGGCGATACAGCCGGCTTTACCCGAGACGACCACGGAACCCCCGCCTACTGCACGGATGAGCGCGAAATGAGCGAGACGGCGACGATGACGAACCTGCCCGAACTAATGACTCCCGAAGAGACTGCGGCGTATCTGCGGCTCGATGCCAAGGACGGCAACCCGAAGGAGCGGCTGCGGAACCTCATCCGCCGGCAACGGCTCCCGGTGGCATCCCGCGGCCGGCTGCGACTGTTCCGAAGGACGGCCGTTGACGCATGGCTCGACGGCGGCAGGACACAGAGTCCAGCGCGGTAGCTTGCGGCGCAAGGACTTACGTTAATTGACACTCGCCGCGCGCAACGGGCGCGCAAGGATGGTTGGAAAATGGCTGGAATCAAAGGGCACAGCGGCCCCCCCGGAAATCAGAACGCGGCGGGCAATCCTGGCGGACCTGGCGGGCAGGTGAAGCACGGAGTAACGGCGTTCCTCGCCAACTCCAAGCTGCCGGCGAAATGCGGCTACATTTCGCGTCGTTTGAGGGGCTTCCAGGCTGCTTTGCAGGAGGCGCTATTCCATAGAGGGGACGAAATCGACCTGCGTAATTCGCTCCTCATCCAGTCGGCCCTGCGCCACGAGGGACGGGTGCAGCTGCTCCAGCGATGGCTGCGGCTGGCTCCGGCGGAAATGGAGCTCGCGGATCGCCTGGCCCTCCTGCGGGACATTTCCCAAGCAACCGAGAAGCGGGATGGCGTGCTGGAAAAATTGGGGCTCGATGCCGCTCCTGGGCAAGTTGACCGCTGGCCACTCGCCGGCGACTTCCTCCCGCCAGTAACGCCCCCAAGCCCCGTAAACGCCTCCGGACAGCCCGAACCGCCC
This sequence comes from Pirellulaceae bacterium, assembly GCA_051004015.1. GTDB lineage: Bacteria > Planctomycetota > Planctomycetia > Pirellulales > Pirellulaceae > SXOA01. The sequence goes on from JBPCKT010000124.1 coordinate 24,843, forward strand.
AAAGACACCGACGAGTAGCTCGGAAGCCCCTGGCGGCCCGCTGGGAGCGTCTGGAACGATTTTACGGCACCCATATAGGACAGAATTCCATGCGAGGACAAAAGTCCAGAATCCGCCCCGTTCAATCCGACCGGCCCGATAGGGACGCCCTTGCCGCGATGGCAGGCCCTGGCGGGTTTGTCCTCTTCTGCGAACGCCTGCTGATAAAACACCCCAAGCACGGCCTGGTCCTCTGGGGGCTGGTTGCGGCTCCCCACCAGCGGGAATGGGTACAGGCCCTGGCCCCCGCGCTTTCCGATCTGGCCGCCGGGAAGCCTGCCGACGATGAGGCTGTCCGCAAGTTCTGGCTGGAAGGGACGAAGGGCGCGGCAAAAGATACGATTCTCGCCGCTGCCGTGCTGTGGCTGGCGGTATTCTCCTCTCAGCCCCTGACAATCCAAATCGCGGCTGCCGATGCCGATCAATCTGATGAGCTGCGGAAGGCTGGCAAGACGTGGCTGCACAATAACGCCTGGCTCAATGACCGGGCTGAAATCCAGAACTGGCGGATCCTCGGTACGTCCAATGGGGTGGAGGCCCTGATCGTGGCGGCCGATGTTGCCGGAAGCCACGGGGCTCGGCCCGATATGCTGATCGTGAATGAGTGCAGCCACATTGAGAAATGGGAGTTTGTCGAGAACCTCGCGGACAATGCCAGCAAAGTCCCGCACGGCGTTGTCATCGTCGCGACAAATGCCGGCTTCACTAATACGCCAGCATTCAAATGGCGAGAGCTGGCCCGCACGTCCCCGCGGTGGAGCTACCATCAATTCGACCAGCCAGCCCCCTGGCTCGCGGCCGATGAGATTGAAGAGGCCCGCATCCGCAACAGTTCCGAGCGATTCCAGCGGCTTTGGTTTGGCAAGTGGAGCAGTGGCAACGGGGACGCCATTGGCGAAGCCGATATTGAGGCCTGCACCGTCCTCGGCGGCCCGCTGGTTCGCAATGTTCATACTCGTGGGTATCGTTTTTTTGCCGGCTTGGACCTGGGAATTTCACATGACCACGCCGCCCTTGTCGTCCTCGGCATCAAGTCGGGCTCCGGCAAGGTGACGCTGGCCAACTGCTTTAGTTGGAAGCCGCCTCGGGGCGGGCAAATCAACCTGCAAGAAGTGGAAAACAAGGTCCGCTGGGTGAAGCAAGTCTACGGCATCGAGCGGCTTTTCTACGATGGTCATCAAGCCCAACACATGGCCCAGCGGCTGCGGACGTTTGGGGTTGTGTGTGAGGAAATAATCTTCTCCGCGGCCACGCTCAATAACATCGCGGTTTGCCTCATGGGTGCCTTCAAAACTCAAACCCTTGAGCTTTATGACGATCCCGAACTCAAGCGCGACTTCCTGCGCCTTACCATCGAGGAACGCCCCTGGGGCCACAAGCTGACAGCAGCAAGCGACGTGAACGGCCATGCTGACCGGGCAATGGCGACGGCAATAGCGCTGCCGTTCGTCCAGAAGTGGGCCACGCTGCACTCAGAAAGCGGCTGGAACCCGACCTCAATGTACGTCGGCCCGGCACACGCGGCGCGGCTTGGCATTGTGACCAGCGGCAGGAGTTGGCGTGAAAACGACTTGCGAATGACGCATCCCGGAATGCCGGATGGCTACTACAGCCGCGTCGCCCGCGAACGTTGATTTTGCCGTTTCTTTCCGTCCCTTCCCTTTCGTGGTTCATTTTTTGCCCTCACTGCCGGCGAGGTGTCATCGGATGACACCTGTTTGCGAACGTCGCCGACGAAATTGACGCTCACCCCAGCCTGCTCCGCAATCTTGCTGTCGCTCCACTTCACCCACTCGTCATCATTCAGCAACGCCAGCACGGAGTTCCGCTTGTCCGCGTTCGTTCGCTTGAGGCCGTGGGTGGAATTGGCCCCAGCCGCAAACAAAATGGCGTCTCTCACAGTGCCGTTGTGGACTTTCGACGCCAGAGACACGAAGGGGATCGGCTAGCGTGGCGGCCGCTTCGCTCGGTGATCGTCGGGGATTATCGGCGGGCTTCTGCGGGGGGCACCGGAAACATGCCCCGGCATCCCCGGCATCCCCCGATCCCTGAACGCGGCGTCCTCCGCAGAACGTCGTTCGGCATAACGTCGTTCGGTTTCGCGCTCCGCGGCGGCGCGCTCCGCAGAACGTCGTTCGGTTTCGCGCCTCGCGGCGGCGTCGCGCTCCGCGGCGGCGTCACGCTCCGCAGAAAGTCGATTGACGGTCTCGGTCGAGGGAAGCCTGCTTTGGAGCAATTCGGCGTACCGGTTGGCCGACTGTCGCGATATTTCGCGTTGTTTTTCCAGCTCCTTGTTCGACGTTTCCGCTAAGTCAACGAGCGAAGCAGGACAGGCATCAACGACCTTGCCGTTCTCGATGACAAAATAGCAGTCCACCAGAATCTGGCCGCCAAGCATTTGCGTTCGGTATTTGAGCCTGGTCACGGAGACTCCCGGCCCCTTATGTTCCGTTGTAATCCATTGAATTTTTTCTTTTTCGACAGCCAGCCACCTGACTTCCTCCCATTGGCTACTGTTGTTGTTTTCCTTTAGCCACGCCCTGACCGCCTGTTGCTCGGGCGTGCCAACCAGTCGCGCCGGCTGAATCACGATTTGCCTGCCGGTGAATGTCGAGACGACAAGGGCGGCAACGGAAACGCCACCTGCCGCCAACAGCACAAGGGCAATAACGACCGTCGCCGGGCCAAACTTGCGCCGCGGCTCCGGTGGGGCAGGCCGATACCCAACGATTGGCGGCGGGGGGGGAGATGGATTTGGAAGCGGCTGGGGAATGGGATTGCTCATTGGACCTACCTTCTCCATGACCTGTTTTGGAAATCCGCAACCACGTAGGCGTCGTACATCGCCCATATCCAAAGGGGAATCAAAAAGATGATCGGCAGGCAAATTGTGATGGTGCCTACGCTTAAAATCACGTCCACGATCAGGGTGATTACGCCCTTCTCGGTCTCTCCGTTGTAGAGCTGTCCGAGTCCAGGAAAAATAAACGAAAGCAAAACGGCGATTGCTGGTTCCCTCCGGCCGGCTGGGGCGTACGACGGAATGAACGGGGATCCGGGCGGAGGCCCCTGTTGCTGAATCTGCTGGGCGACTCCGCACTTGGGACAAATACTTGCCAGCGGATGAAGCTCATTCCCACAGGCGAAACAGAATTTGCTTCCTGCCCCCATGTGGGGCGATGAAGTTGAAGGCCGCGTAAGCGGAGGGGGCAGAACTGGCGGCTTTGAATCGTTCTCGCTCACCGTAAACTCACCACTGCACGTAGGACACCTGTACGACGGGGCAGAACGGACGCCAGTTAAGTCCAGGATTGCTTGGCAGTGGGGACAGGCGAGCTTCACGTTCGTGACTTTCGTGAGGGGCGGCCGGTGGAGTTTAACCGATTCCGCCCCAAAAAGCGCCTGGTTCCTCCCCTTGGCCGGCTTTTCGACCTGCCGGCAAAGTGACCACCAGTGGGGGGACCACCGGACGCGGACGGGACGACGTTCTCCCACCTCGGGGAGGCGGTGCATCAAGATGTCGCTGAGGCTGCCCGCGCACAACGGCAAAGTCGCAACTCCCGTTCGCCAGCGCTCTATTTCATGCACAATCGAAGTCGGCCAGCATCACTCCCCCGATAATCAACTCGGCATTGGTCATGTCGTCATCTCCCCGCCGACCAAGCCGCATAGTTCGCCCTGTACGCCATTTCGTTCTGCGCCGCATGGAGGCCGGCAACGAGCTGGGCATTGGCTTGGTATTTTTGACAGGAAACTCGACAACGATTGAAGGCGATCCGCTCCCGGCGGGCCGCACAATTGACCGCGGCACAATACGAGATGGAGGCGCGGGCTTCGTATGCGGTGCGTCCGGCGGGTTATTCGTACTAGGCTTTCCGCTTTTGCTTCTTTTTGAGCGATTCGACTTCCTCATCCAATCGCTGCACCTCTTTTACGAGTCGCTCCAGCGTATCGTAGGCGGTCTTTCGCTCGCTGTAGCTGGGCGGACCTTTCTTCCCCTCGTGCATAATGACGGATCGCTCGGCCCGTATCATTGTCAGGATGGCCATTAGGTCGCTTCTCAGGAATGACATTTTGTGTTGCTCCTCGGGTGAAACCGGCACCCTACCAAACCGCCGGGGAAAAAGCGACTGGCCGCTACTTCTTTTTCGCCGGCTTCTTCTCCGGCTGCAACTCAAGGCCAAAGTGCTCTGCCAGTTTGGCGGCAACTGAAAATTTGATGTCGTTCCCGGCCCGAAACCTGGATATCGTCGGCTGCGATACGTGGATCAGCTTTGCGAGGGCGTTGTCGGACAGGCCGGAGTCCTGAACTGTCTTTCTGAGGGCGTCTATCAGGCTCGTGGTCATTTTGACTGGTTAATACAGAAGTGTATTGACGAAGGTGATACAGAAGTGTATAACCATCGTCGGCCGCGAAATCTTTGGGTTTTGTTGGTTGACTTTCGGATTCTCGCGGCTAGTACCGCAAAAGCCCGGCCGCTGTGGCGGGGCAAAACCCTTTCAGGAGAGTCTATCATGAGCACGGTCATTGCAAAGAAGAAGGGCGGCAAGAAGAAGGCTGCCGCGTCCGAGTCCATGCCCGCCAAGTCGCCGGAACACTTTCCGCCGCTGCTGCTGGGCATCTACGACGTTGACGGCAAGCTCTGTCGCGTTGTCCAGCAAAACGATCCGCGAAACGCATTCATTCGCGCCTTCAACGAAATGACGTTTACCCGCGGCGCTATTGCCGCGCCATTGAAGGCTGGAAATGTCCAGGCGATAGCCTGAGCCTCGGCCAAATCATCCCTCCCCCGCCTGGGAATCTGCCCGGCGGGGGAATCTGGAAAATCTTTCCATTTTGTTGGTTGACCGGCGCGGAGTTGTACTTATTACCTCTTGGAAACGCAAGTCAACAGAAGGAGAAGCCGCCATGTTCCCAGTCGAAAAAAAGCCTCGCCCGCGTCCGAATCGCCCCAGCCCCATCGATCACGGTGCCCTTGCTGCTCTGGCTGCCATCCTCGACCGGCTCGTCACCCACGTCATCGATCCCCACCTGGCCCGCCAAGAGGCTGCCGTTCGGGAGATGGAGGCGGAACTCGACCGGCGGGCCGCTGTGAGGGCGGAGCGGCGGCGGGCTCAGATGGCGGCCATCGCCACGGCCTACGCACCGATTTTGCGTTAGAAGTCGTGAATCGGTATGATCTTCCGTCGAGCACGGGGTTGTGAGTCGCGGCTGGGATGCCGTGGAGCCTCGGTCTGGTGCTAGCGGAGGGATTGGCC
>JBPCKT010000125.1:0-42792 GCA_051004015.1 Pirellulaceae bacterium
TCTCGAAGGCACCAACAACAAAATCAAAACCATGAACCGCCAGCACTACGGACTCCGAGACAAAGAATTCTTCAAACTAAAACTCTATCAACTCCATCAAACCAAGTACGCTTTAGTCGGATGAACCAACATTTGACCCTGACCAGAAGAACTTGGCGATTTCGCTCGGTCCAGTGGCCGAGCGGATTCGCGAGGGGGTAAAGCGTCAAGTACGAGGATAACAGATGTTGTCGTAGCGGGCGACGAAGAGGCCGAACTTATGCCCTAAATGCCCCCCACTCCGTCGTGTGGGCGGCATTTGCGCATACCGACTGTGCGGGTTACGATGAGGTGATGCCGAGCCTCCTCGACAACCTGGATGTCTTCTACGGCGAACTAACCCCTGCCAGAGCGACGGTCTACGCGCGGCTGGAGGGGCTGGAAAACACGGACGGGATGTCACTGGGAGGCTTTGTCCGCGGGCCACGCTGTTTTTACTCCACCACACTGCAATCCACCTGCCGCTTGGAAGATGCCGGGCCTGGTCCATCGCTGCTGGCGAAGAGTCTCGTCACCGACCCGTGCTATTGGTGCCCCGAAACGCCGAATATCTATGACGTGACGGTCGAGCTGCGGCGCAGTGGCAAGATCATTGCCAGCGAGGTGCGGCAGATTGGGTTTAAACCGCTGGGAATTTCCGGCAGGTCTTTCACCTGGGAAGGCAAACCGTGGGTGCTCCGAGGAGTGACTGACCAAACGGCTGACGCGAATTCAATTGCCACATGGCAGGATCGCTCGAATTCATTGGTTTTCCTCGACCCTCCCTTGGATAAGCAACTCCGAGTGGCTTCAGAGCGGGGCATCCTGACTTGGGTGGCACTGCCGCTGATGGCGCGAACGCCCGTGCTGGTAGACGCCATGATCGCCTTTGGCCAGTGGCCGTGCCTGGCCGGCTTTCTCATTGCCGCAAAGCGGCAATATGATCAGGTTCCCGAGGATCTCCTAAACGTGGTTCCCAACGCGCTCAAGGGGCTCTATCCAGGGAACCGCGCTTCTGTTGATCCATCTCAGGTGGAGCGAATTTTTCATCATGTGATGATTGGAACGGCTGGGGACTTTGAATTCGACGCCCTTAACCCGTTTCCATTAGTAGTCATCCGCGCACCCAGAACGGCTCCGGGCAAGAAGCCTCGGTACATTTCCTTCGAAGAGGGTCGCCGGGCCGCCGACAGAATGCAGGCCGAGTTAGCTCCTCGGGGTCAATTCGCCGGTTACGTAGCCTGAAAGTCTCCCGTCATGTCCGATGCAATCGTGAACGCCGATTCTTTGTTGGCCCGCTACGCCCGCCAGATGCGCTACCCCCCCATCGGCGTGGAAGGGCAGAAAAAGCTGCTGGCTTCACGCGCCCTCGTCGTCGGCTGCGGGGCGTTGGGGTCGGTGATTGCCAATACGCTGGCGCGGGCGGGGGTGGGAAAGCTGCGGCTGGTGGACCGAGATTTTTTGGAGCTGAATAACTTGCAGCGGCAGGTGCTGTATGACGAGGAGGATGTGGCGGCGGGGCTGCCGAAGGCGATTGTGGCGCAAAGCAAGCTGAGGAAGATCAATTCGCAGATTGAAATTGAGGCCCACGTCGCCGACGTCGATCACACGAACATCGTGAAGTTGTGCGAAGGAGTGGACTGCATCGTCGATGGGACCGACAACTTCGAAACGCGGTTTCTGATCAACGACGCAGCTCTGAAGTTGAAGCTCCCCTGGGTCTACGGCGGCTGCATCGGGGCGGAGGGGCAGACGCTGACCATCCTGCCGGGCGAGACTCCCTGTCTCCGCTGCCTCATGCCCGAGCCGCCGCCGCCGGGAAGCACGCCGACCTGCGACAGCGCCGGCATCTTGGGGACCATCATTGGCGTCGTCGCTTCCATGCAGGCCAACGAAGCCCTCAAAATCCTCTCCGGCCACCGCGAAGCCATCAGCCGCACCTGGAACGTCTTCGACTTGTGGGACAACACGACCCGGCAGATCAAGCTCGATTCATTTCACCCCGAGCGCGATTGCCCGGCATGCAGCGGCCGCGAGTTCCCCTGGCTCTCCGGCCAGCGCGGCAGCCAGACCGCCATCCTCTGCGGCCGCAACTCCGTGCAGCTCAGCTTCCCCGGCCGCGCCGCCATCTCGCTCGACGACCTCGCCGATAAACTCTCCGCCGTCGGCTCCGTCACCCGCAACCGCTATCTCGTTCGGGCCGCCATTGACGCCTACCAACTCACCGTCTTCCCCGACGGCCGCGCGGTGATTGGAGGAACCGAGGATGTGGCCGAAGCGAGGAGCGTGTATGCGAAGTATGTGGGGAATTAAGTCCGGGCGTTAGAGTTCCAATGCCGCAAGCAGCGCCTTGTCAACTTGTGCCATCAGTGAAACTGACAATTGTCCGATAACCCGATAGATTTTGCTTTTGGAGATGGTAACCAGATTGATCGCATTCACAACCGAGTTTGCGTTGAGCCCGGTTTGCTTCCCATCTGGCATGGCGATGTCAACATAGACCTGCGTTGGTTCGAGTGCGGCCCGATGAATTCGCGTCGTCACCATCGCCACGATCGTGGTATTCACCCGCCGGTTTTCATTGTCGGCCTGGATCACTACCGCAGGCCGGTTCTTCGCTCCGCTACCATCGGGAAACAAGAAATCAAGAAGGACGACTTCGCCACGCTGCACATTCATGGTTTATCGCGCGGATAGAGCTTGTCGTAAACGTCCATTGCCGGGTGACTCCAGCCTGCTTTTGCCGCCATCTCCATCATCGCGGGATATGCTTCGTCAACATTGAACTCGGAATCGTCGTACGGAACTAGCCGACGATACACGTCTTGCGGCACGAGCACATAGGCTGCATTACTCGCAGGATCGAGAACGGGGACAGCGGACGCATCCGGCGCGTTAACCAGCGCCGCGTGCTGCTCTGGAGTTAGTGTGAGTGTCATGATAGACCCTAAACGGCGATTGAATCTGCCTATCAGTATTCTATGGTGCCTTCTCGTGTGCGGCTGCGCCAATTCCGCGATTTCGTCCCTTTCCTCACCGTGCCTCCGCGCCCCTGTGTGAGTCAAAACCTCAGTCGATTGCGCTCACTTCACAAACCCCGCCTTCGCAAACCCCGTGATCCCCAGCGTCTTTTGCTCCGGGCCGGTTTCCAGCGTCAGCAGGCTGGAGCCGGGGGGGATGGGGATGAGGACGGGAATCGCGGCATCGAGGGCGGAGAGACTGGGGCGTTCCCACATGACGTGGCCGTCGATGAGGATCCGGGCGCGGCCGCTTTCCCCTTCACAGCAGCCGACGAGGGCGGTGAAGAGCTTGTACTCGGGCTTGAGGTCGAAGGTGACCTGGCTGGAGCGAATCATCGCGTAGCCGCCGGAGTATTCCTGGCCCAGGAACTTGATAGGCGTGGGCTTGCGGCTGAGGGGGAGTGAATCCTTGGAAGGGCCGCCGCGTTCTTTGACGGGGGAGAGGCTGCGGGGATTGATGGAAGTCAGCGAGACATCCGGCTCCACCCACTTCTGCCCTTTGGGCGGGCTGAGGATCGCGGAGCGGTGGGAAAGGCCACGCCAAGCAATCTGATTCCGTTCCTCATTGCCGCGGATCGTCAATTCCAGCGTCACTTCCCGGCCGCGCCATTTCTGCAGGTCCCACCAGTAGGCCAGCGTGTCCGAGGGTTCCCGCACTTCCGGCTGTTGGTTGCGGAAACCCCGGCGATCCTGAAAAGGGTCTCGACGCGTCGGTTTCGCGGCAGCGTACAACTCCCGCATTCGCGCGCGGTCCGTGCTGGTCGTCCAGCCGACCGCTTCATCGTCGACGCGCAAGTGAATCAGGTGCTCTTCAAGATTTTTGGGAGCCGCCGCCAGCATTTGCACCACGTCGTTCGCTTCGCTGATGCGGACCTTGCGGGTGAGAATCAACTCGGCTTCCTTGCTGACCACGAGCACCGGGTCCCAGCATTTGCCGAATTCATTCCACTGCGTCGCCAGACGGGTTTCTTGCCAGCCTTCGCCACCGGCGTCCCAACCGCCGAGGCCATCGAGCGCCGCCCGCACCAGGTCGCTGCCGGCTTGCGGCGTCCAGTCCAGCCGCACCAGAGGAGTGAGCCAGAGCACGTCGTCGCGAATGTCCAGCGGGTCCGCCCCTTCCGGCCGGTCGTCGTGCGCATACTCCGTGACCAGGATGACCTGTTTGACGCCCTCTACGTCCAACTCGCCCGTTTCTTTCGCCCCATCATTGCCGCGCAGAAGGTAGCTCTCCCACAGTTCCTTGCCATCCATCCGGTCGGCGAAAATGCGGCAGCGGACGCAGCCCCCTTCGCCCACGGCGCGGTCAAGTCCGACGGCGAGGGAAAGCGTTTTCGCACCCGCGGGCAACGTAAAGGCAACCTCGCTGTAAGAATGCGTCGCAATCCCCAGGTCCGATTCGCGGCCGCCGCCCGCCAGCAGTCTCTCTCCCGTGGCATTCTCGTTCCGACGCCACGGCTCAGCCTCCCCCAGCAGACGGCGATTGGCCTGGGTCTGGGCCGGCAGGAGCGAGAGGGGAGCTTCGTCCGCTGCCCGGTAACTGCACCAGGCAATTTCCTGCTCGGGGACCGCAATCGCATGGGACGACCAGGCGGGCTGCAGGTAGTAATAGACTTGCGGCGCGGTTCGATTGCGGCCGCTGCGGACCCGCTCCACCTCGCGACTCACGCGGCTGGCGGTGAGCGTGGCTCCGCTGGTGAGCGTGAAGCGACTGATGGCGGCGGGGGACGTGCCGCCCGCAAAGAGATTGTCCTCCAGCACGGCGGAGACCACGTCCACGCCGGGAAAGACCGCATCCGCCACGCTTTCGTAACTCGCCTCTACCACGCCCGCCTCCGTCAGAACCGCCAGACCATATTCCCTCCAGCGGATGCTGCGGGCCACCAGCTTGCGGCCATCGGTCAATAGAACTGTCCCCTCCGGCGGTTCAGCGCGACTTGTGTTGGCGGTCCCCACAATCCGCCGAATCCGGTCGGGCCGCACCAGCACGTGCGTTCCCGATACCGGCATCAGCGGCGTTTCCAGTTGCACCTTCAGCCGTGGGCCGCCTGCACCCTCTACCAATCCCACCGGCGAGCCGTTCACCACGTCCCCATTGGCCAGCACGACCAGGGGCGCTTCACTCTCCACTTCCGCCGTCTGGTCCCGAAGGAGCCGCACCGGATTCGCGGCGTCAAACAGCTCCTTCCCCTCCAGCCGGGCAGTCGCGCCCAAAAGCGGCCAGGATTGCATCGCCGGACCTTTCGCCCGGCTGCCGTCCGCGAAGAGTGCGACGAAACGCTCGGGGGTTGAGCGAGACTGCGCGACTGCCGAAGTCACAAACGCCAGGCTGGCCAGGAATCCAGCGGCCAGCGCTGCCTGCCGCGCGGAAATGAGCGGATTCCTGCGTCTGCGAAGGTGTCTGGCTAACATCCGAACTCACGGTCAGTACGATTTCCCACACATGCCGGCGGACTTTCATGGTAACTCACCAGGAGCACCAGGAATACGATGTTTGCGCCGCGCCTTTATTTCCTCGGGCCCTTGACCGTTGCTTTCTTTTCCCCGATTGGCGTAGAATAATTGCAGGCGGCTAAAGCTGGCGGAAAAATCGGCCGGCAGGTAGACTGCCAGCGTGCGGGCGGCTGTTGGAGGGATTTCGGCGCAGCGGCGAGGACTCTTTTCGGGTGGCGGCGGTCATGTCCCAGTGGCAAATCATTCTGGCAGTTTCCGGTGTGATGCTCCTCGCGGGTGTCGCGCTCGGCTTTGCCTTGCTTCGTCGCCGGCGGCCGTGGCGGGTAAACCTGGAACGGGCCCGCAAGCTGTTCCATCTCCGCCGCGAATGGCTCGAAGCCAAATTCTTCACGCTCGCCGCCAGTACCGGCAAGCCGCGTGGCCTGGAATGGGTGGACTGCGATTTTGAAAACCCCGTCTCGTTCGCCCGCGACCGCCACACCGGACGGCTGCGGGCCCTGGTCGGCATGACCGTCCGCTTTCGGGCGATTGAAGGGAGCGGCATGGAAGATAATCCCAACGTCGCCAACCTGCGGGCCGCCAGCGCCATCTTCCTACTCGACGGCGAAGAGTGGAGCACCGACGGCCGCGTTCTCTTCAACCTCAATCCTCTGCAAGCGATTGAGCACTTCCGCAAAGAGCTGGAAGTGGTGGAGTAGCGCGCTGGAGGCCCGGCTTCAGCCGGTCCTAAAGGCGGAAGACCGGCTAAAGCCGGGACTCCAACCTAGTTGCGATTCGCGCCCCGCTCTCTAGAATCAACCTGGTTCCCCTCTTCCCCATTAGCCCGCTCGGTGCGAATTGTCTGCGGCGGCAGTGCTTACTCCCACCACCGTCACGCTGGAAGATTTCGTGGCGCTCAACCACGAGATCGCCGCTCTGGCGCGCGCCGGTGTGCCGCTGGGACCGGGGCTGACCGCCTTTGGCCGTGACCTCCCCGGCCGCCTGGGAAAACTCGCCGCGGAAGTGGGCGAGCGCTTGCAACAGGGCGAGCCACTGGATCGCATCATTGCGGCGCACGATGGCTTGCCGCCGGCGTACAAGGCTGTGGTGGAAGCGGGAATTCGCGTCGGCCGATTGCCGGCGGCGCTCGAGGGGATTTCGCAATCGGCCCGCCGCACCGCTCAACTCCGCTCGACCATCAGCATGGCGATTATCTACCCGCTGATTGTGATGAGCGTGGGATATTGCCTGTTTACGTTCACGCTCACCCATCTCGCCCCCGTGATGGCGGAGGCACTTGCCGATCACGGAGTGCCGAGTACGCCGGTCCATCAAGGGCTGGCCTGGCTGGGGAGGACGGTTTGGCTCTGGGGTTTCGCCTTGCCGGTGTTGGTTATTGGCTGGCTCGCCTGGCTGTGGTGGCGGGCGGGGCGTGTCGCGGCCGGCGTGGAATTGCATCCGCTTTTTTCTTTTGGCGCCGTTTCCACGATGCTGAGAATGCGCCACGCGGCACGCCTGGCGGCGATGTGCGATTGTCTGGCTCTGCTCACGGAATATGGCGTGCCGCTGCCGGAAGCGGTGCCACTGGCCGCCCGGACGACCGGTGCCAGGAAGCTGGAGAAAGCGGCAAAGGCGTTGGGCGAGCAAATGACCCGTGGCGAGCGGGCGACCGCGCCCGTGAAACACTTTCCGTCTCTCCTGGCCTGGATGTTGACCAGCGGCCAGTTGCAGCAGGACCTGCCGCTGGTGCTCCGCCGGGCCTCCGAAGTCTATCGGGACGAAGCCAATCGCCACGCCCGGTGGCTCCGGCTCTATGTGCCGCTGATCTTGACGCTGGTCTTCGGCGGCGGGACGGTGGTTGTATACGCCATCGTCACGCTGGGGCCGTTCCTGCTCATCCTGTACCGATTCTCGGAGGCGGGCTTTCAGCCATGAGCGATCAGCAGCCGCCGAATTTGAGCCCCCGCGAGGCGGAATCCCTCGTGGGCTCCGTGGCGCAACTCGCTGCTGCCAATCTCCCGTTGGCGGCAGGTCTGCGGGCAGCGGGGGGCGAAGCCGCTTCGCCGCGGATGCGGAGGGCGCTGAACCATGTCGCTCATGCCATTGAAAAGGGAAGCAGTCTGGAGCAGGCGGTTACCGCCTGCGGTCGGCGGGTGCCGGCGTACTTAGGAGGTCTTTTGCAAGCGGCGGAAAGGACGGGCAAGCTCGGTGTCGTCCTGACGGAATGGGTGGAAAACCGCTGGGCCACGCGGAACCGCTGGCGGGAAGTAGCCGCCGCCTTGGCCTATCCCCTGGTTTCGCTGGCATTGGCGGTGGCTGTATTCCTGTTTCTGACCCTGTTCGTCGTGCCGCCCTTCAAGACCATGTTTACCGAGTTCGGGCTGAAGCTCCCGGTGCCGACGCTGGTCGTTTTTCGGATGAGCGACGTCGCCTCGCCCCTGCTGCTGGTGACGATCGTTGCGATCGCGCTGGGGGTGGCCGCGGTTCGGCTGTTCGGCGGAGGCGGAGCCTATTCACAACTTGTCGGAGCGCTCCCCATTGTCGGCAAATTGTGGTACTGGTCGGGCTCGGCGGAAGGGCTGCGGGCCGTCGGCCTCTTGGTCGAAAATCAGGTTCCGCTCCCCGAAGCACTCACCCTGGCAGCCGGGGGCGTTTCCGACCCCTACACGGGCCAGGCTTGCCGGCAACTCGGCCAGCGGACCCAGGCCGGCCAGCCCCTGTGGGAAGCTTTGATCCGCACGCGGCTTTTCCCCATGTCGATCATTCCGGTCCTGCGACAGGGGGAGCAGCAGGGAACCCTCGATTCCGCCTTCCGCACGGCGGCCAGAATGCTGGAAGACCGGGTCAACAACCGTTCGCTCCTGATCATCCAAATCTTGCCGCCGCTGGTTTTCGTCGCCATCGCCTTGCTGGTCGGCACGACCATTATCGCCCTCATGCTGCCGATGATCGGCCTGATTCAAGGGCTGTCGTAAGCGTCTAGACTGTGTGGAAATGATGGCTAAAAATATCCATAAATAATTGTCAAGTATCCATGAAATAGTGAGGTAGTCAGGTATAATGACGTAGCCCCACCTGGGAGCTTTTAACGCAAAGGTGCAAAGGCGCGGAGGCGCAAAGGGGGGAAGAAAGGCGAGAGATAGAGAGAGAAGGAAAGGAGAGTCATTTTCAGACACACCTCAATTACTTCTTTCTTTACACCTTTACACCTTTGCGACTTTGCGCCTTAGCGTCACGGCGTTAAATGGAGCGGTTCAGGTCCCAGGAAGGTCGCCTGCGGCTTGTTGAAAATCATGAATCTAAAACCACGATGAATCAACTACTTACGTCCGCGTGAATCATCACAAGCATTTGCCGCAACAGCCTTTGCAATAAGGTGAATCGCCGTAAGTCCGCGAAAAACAACTCGTCTGAATCATGAATCAAGCCAGTACTATCAGGGGGTATTTGCGAATCGCCACTACCCCGGAACTAGCCGCCTGAAGAGGCATGGGTCATGAACCAATCCCTCGGTCCCTTCAACCTGGTGCTCCTAGCCATTCCCGGCATGGCGCTGCTCCTCTGCGTCCGCCTGCTCTATGGCCGCAAGCCGTCGGCCGTGCCGGACTCGGCGTTGTTACTGCTGCGGATTGGGGGGCGATTGATGCTGCTGGCGGCGCTCGGGGGCGCCATCTTTTCCACAATGGGCTGGATCACCGGAATTGCCGCGGCGCTGGTAATTTTGGTCATTTGGGTCATGACTCTGGACCGGCGGATGCGGCTGGAGCATCAGGCGCTGCTGGCCTCCATCGGGGTCGCCGCGGAGAAGGGGATTCCGCTGCCGGAGGTGGTTCTGGCCTTCGCCGATGAGATGAACTCGGGAGGCGCCCGGCGAGCACTGTGGCTGGCCCAAGCCCTGCAGCAAGGGGTGCCGCTGGATCAGGCACTCTCGTACGCCTGGATCAAGTGCTCCACGGCCACTCGCATGGCCGTGCGCGTCGGTCTCTCGCTGGGCGCGCTGGCCCCCGCCCTGCGCACCCAGGCGGCTGCTTCCCATGAGCTCGAAGACCTGGTGCGGCCGATGTTCACACGCTGGGTCTATCTGCTGCACATGCTGCTGGCGGGGGAATTCATTGTCACGTTCATTATGATTTGGATCGTGCCGGTGTTCGACCAGATGTTCTCGGAGTTCGGACTGAAGCTTCCCGTGATGACGGTGCTCCTGATCAATTTCTCTCGCTGGATCGTGGACTACGGCTGGATTCCCCTGTTCCTGTTGACGATGGCGGCATTCTTGGCCTGTCTGGCCGGCATCTGTGCCTTTATCGGCTGGTTGCCGCGCAGCGCCCCGATCCTGAACCGGATGTTCCGGCGCTACGACGGAGCGATTGTGCTTCGCTCGCTGGCCCTCGCCATTCGCCGCGGCCAGACTCTGAGCAGCTCCCTGCGATTGATGGCCGACATCTACCCGCTAGGGACCGTCCGGACCTGGCTCAGCCGAGCCTCCACCGCCGTGGAGGGAGGGCAGGATTGGTGCGAAGCGCTCCGCAGGGTGCGTCTCATTGACTCGACCGATGCGGTGGTGCTGCGGGCGGCACAAGGGGCGGGGAACCTGCCCTGGGCCCTGGAAGAGATGGCGGAGAGCTTGCTGCGGCGGGAAATCTATCGCTGGCAGGCGTGGTATAACATCCTCGCTCCCCTGATGGTCCTGGTGATGGGAGGCTGCGTCGGCTTCGTCGTCGTGTCTCTCTTCCTCCCGCTGGTGGGGCTGATTCAAGGCCTGGCTTAGGTGGCGCTATGAGAGCAATCCGACATTCGAGCGCAACCCGCCGCGGCTTCACCGTCATCGAGGTCAGCCTGGCCCTGGTCACGCTGCTCGCCGCCGCGGTCCTGCTGGCGCAGTTTCTGGTCGCATCCACCCAGCAGCGCAAGCTGGCCGACCAGCGGCGACTTGCCCTGGAGGAAATCTCCAACCGGCTGGAGCGCGTGCTGGCCGCCAGTTGGGACGATGTGAACGCAGCCGCGATGGAACAGCAGGAATTCACCCCGGCTGTCCAAGAAATCCTGCCGGCCGCGAAGCTGACGGCCAGCGTCCATGACGAGCCCGGTCCAACTGGCGGAAAACGGGTGCGGCTGGAGATCTCTTGGGAGCAAAGGGGCCAGCGCGTCGCGCCGCTGGGTCTGACTGCCTGGAAATACCGCGCCGAGGAGGCCCGGCCATGAAAACTTCCCCACAGAGGCGCGGCGGCTGGTCGCTCATGGAAATGATGGTGGTGATCACCCTCATGACGGTGGTCCTCTCGATGTCCGCCATGCTATTGACCGCGCTGATGCGCAGCCAGGGAATGTTGTGGGCCGACCTCCACGAGCAATCGGCCCGTACCCGCCTGGCGGTGCAATTGCGGACTGATGCCCACTGGGCGAGTAGTGCCAGTTGCGCCTCGCCGCAAGTTTGCGTTTTTCTCCTGACGGAAGGGGACAAGGTCGAATACGAAATCAAGGGGAATTCGCTTCACCGCGTGCGGCGCAAGGCCGACGTCGTCTCGGAGCGCGAGACATTTTCCCTGCAAGGACTGTCGGCTGACTTTTCCGTCGATGAATCGCGGCAGCGGCCGCTGGTCCGGCTAAACCTGGTGGCCGCTCCGGAATTTCGCAAATATTCTCGCATCGCCCGTCCTTCGATCTTGGAAGCCGCGGTCGGCATCGGCAATCCTCCTCCGGCAGGGAGGTCCCAGCCATGAGACGCAGTTTCCCAAGACGCATGAATAGGGGGTCGGGAGTCTTTGGCGTCAATGTCTTTTCTTTACTCAACAGTCTTTGCCGCCAAAGACTCCCGACCTCTTTTCGTGGACGCCGTCGAGCCGCGGCCATGGTGATGGCTTTGGTCGTGCTGCTGGTGGTTGGGCTGGTCTCCGGCCTGGCGCTGCGGGCCATCTTGCAATCGCATCGTCAAACGCGGCAAGAGGAACAGCGCATGCAGGCCGAACTGCTGGCCGATGCCGCCCTGAGCCGAGCCGTGTCTCTGCTTCACCAAGATGCCGATTGGAAAGGGGAAAACTGGGCGGTGAATCTGGCGGGCTTGCCTGCTGAAAATGCGGACGGTCATGATCCAAATTCCGCCGGTCTGGCAGTAACGCTTGTGGAGAGAGTCGCGGGAGAGCCCAACTCCCGCCGCATCTGGGTGACCGCCATTTACCCCAGCGACCCGATTCACCGCGCCCAGGCGTCGCGCGAAATGACCTACCCAGTTTCCCAAGGGGACGCAAAACCATGACCCTAAATCACTCCTTGTTCCCACGCTCCGCGTGGGAACACACGTCTTCGCCGCTCCGCGGCCATAACGCCCGGCATCATCGGAAAGGACGCAGAGCGTCCCAGACGTGCGTTCCCACGGAGACCGTGGGAACGAGGGACATACCCCGTAGGCCGTCGCGCCGAGGCTTCACCCTTGTCGAGCTGCTGGTGGTCATCGCCATTATCGGCGTGCTGGTGGCCCTGCTGCTGCCGGCGATTCAATTCGCCCGCGAAGCGGCCCGGCGCATGAACTGCGCCAATAACCTGGGGCAGCTCATCCTGGGCGTTAACCACTATGAAATGGCTCATGGCGTCTATCCGGCGGGAACCATCGACGCCAAGGGGCCCATTCTGAACTCCCGCGTGGGCTACCATCACAACTGGCTAGTGCAAACGCTGCCATACCTCGAGCAGCAGAACGTGTGGGACGCGGTCGATAAGAACAAGAGCATCTACCACGCCAATAATGCTCCAGTCCTCGCATTTGCGCCGAGCAGTGTCTGGTGCCCTTCGCAAAGGTGGCCCGGTGGCCCGCTGAGCCATTACGCCGCGTGCCACCACGACACCGAGTCCCCCATTGATGCCGACAACAACGGCGTCTTCTTCCTCAACAGCCGCGTCAGATACAACGATATCCAGGACGGCACCTCCAACACGATATTTCTGGGGGAAAAGCGGGACGAATTCGGAGACTTTGAATGGTGCAGCGGCACGCGCGGGACTCTTCGCAACACGGGCTCCACGATCAACCAGATAGCCGTGACCATGAGAATGGGAATTCGCTTGCCGGCAGGCCAGGAGGCGCCTCCAGCCGTGGACCCCTTGGATGTTCCCGGCCTGGAATCCGACAAGAAAGCGGACGAGCCGGCCGCCACGATCAAGGGGGTCGATGAAACGGCAGCGAAAGGGAAGACGGGCGGAAAGGCGGCAGCGCCGCCGGCGGCGATTGGCGGCCCGCTTTTTGTGGGGGGCTTCTCGTCGCCGCATCCCAACGGGGCCCAGTTCGCCTTTGGGGACGGCAGTGTGCGGTTCCTTAGCCAGATGATGGCCGCTCCTGTTTTGCAGCAACTGGGCCATCGGTCCGATGGCAAGTTGCCGGTCAATGAATAACGCACTCGATTCCCTTGAGGGAGAACATCCATGTATCCACGACCATCCTTGCCGTTGATCGCAACTCCCCGAGCGCCCGTTCCTCGCCGCGGTTTCACGCTGGTGGAGCTGCTGGTGGTGATCGCCATCATCGGGGTGCTGGTCGCCCTGCTGCTGCCGGCGGTGCAGGTGGCCCGGGAGGCGGCCCGGCGGATGCAATGCACCAGTCACATGACGCAGTTGATCGTGGCCGTCAACCACTACGAGATGGCTCATGGCGTTTACCCGCCGGGAACGGTGGACGCCAAGGGCCCGGTGCTGAACGCTCGCCTGGGATATCATCACAACTGGATCGTGCAAACGCTCCCCTACCTGGAGCAGAAAAACGTGTGGAATGCGGTGGATCGGCAACAGAGCATTTACCACACAAAAAACGGGCCGATCCAAAAACTCAAGCTGGAATGGTTGCTCTGTCCTTCGTCCTGGGCCGGCGGACCGATGACCGACTACGCGGCCTGCCACCACGATGCCGAGGCGGCGATTGACGCCCGAGACAACGGCGTCTTCTTTCTCAACAGCCGCCTGCGGTACCGCGATATCAAGGACGGCTCCTCGCATACGATCTTCCTGGGAGAGAAGTTGACAGACGCTTGGGACATGGAATGGTGCAGCGGGACACGGGGGACTCTCCGCAACACGGGCTGGACGATCAACCAGCTCACGGCGCGCAACGGCCTGGTGACAGGAAATTCGGGATCTCCCTACGACGGGAATTTGGGAACAACCGGGAGCGCGACCGACGCGCTGGATGTCCCAGGACTGGAATCGGACGAGCAGCCGACGGTCCCCAGTGCGACGATTGCCCCCGTGGAATCTCGGAGCACCGCGGGAAGCAAGTCGCCGGCCGCCGCTCTAGGCAGCCCGAGCTTTGTCGGAGGCTTCGGTTCCGAGCATCCCCAGGGAGCGATCTTCGCCTTCGGGGACGGCAGCATCCACTTCCTCAATCAGTCGCTCAGTCCCGCCATCTTGCAGCAGCTTGGCCACCGCGCCGACGGCAAGCTGCCGCCTGAATTCTAAAGGGGGACAAGTTTCATGGCCGCAGCACCAGAGTCCGAAGCGCCGGCCCGTCGCGGTTATCCGCTGGGGACGTTGTTCGTGCTGGTGGCGATCAGCGCCGTATTGACGGCCGGACTCGCGCCCGCCTTCCGCGCCGTGGCCGCCGACAAGCTCAAATGGTGGGATCCATTGATCGCGGCCGGCATTGGAGCGGGAGTCTTGGCGTTGGTGGGAGTCTGCGCGGGGGGGCTTTACTTTCCACATTGGCGGGGCCTGCTGACGGGCGGCATTGCCGGCCTCTGCGTCGGCCTGATAGCCGGCCCGCTGTCCCTCGTCGAGCCGCGCGAGCTCTTGCCCGCGGCGCTGGCGATGTGCGTGGGCTCGGTCATCTCCGTGGCAATTGCGGCGGCCATGCGGAGGAAAGAAGATTAGGCTCATCAGGGACCCATCGGCGGCAACACGAGTTTCGGCTCGCGGTTCTGGCCGGACCAGATGCGCAGGATTCCGTCGCTCCCCCCGACCACCAGAACCTGGCCGTCGGGACTCGCGGCGGCGGAGTATTGATAGCCTTTGCTGCCGCTGAACGTCAAGATGTCGTTCTCGCTGCTGCTGCGATGGAGCCTGACCGTGCCGTCGCCCGAGCAAGCCAGAATTTGCTCGCTGGCTCCGATGAACGTGGCGCTCGTGACTTCTCCTTTGTACGGACCAATCTGATAGGTCGAGCCCTTCATCGTTCGCACCGGCAGCCCCTTCTCGAAATCCCACAGCTTGAGCGTACGGTCGGTGCCGCAGCTGACGAGGAGCTTTCCGCCGCTGTGCCAGGAGAGGCCGAGGACGTGGGCGGTGTGCCCGGCGAACGTTTTTTCAGGTTCGCCGCTCGCCGTGCCAAAGACCTTGACCATCCGGTCGGCGCTGGCCGAGGCCAAGTGCTGTCCATCGGGCGAGAACTTCACGGCCAGGACCGTGTCCTCATGGGGCTGCGGGAGCGAGCGAACCACCTGCCCGCTGGCGACGCTCCAGAGCTTCAGCTCCGCGAAGCGCGAGGCGATGCCGCCGCCGGTGGCGAGGAGCTGGGCATCGGGACTGAAGTCGAGAGCGAGTACGCGATCGGCGAGCTGCTCCGGGTGGTCCATGCCGCCGAGAGTTCGTTCGAGCTTCCATGCGCTCGGGGCGTTCCAGAGGATGGCCCGTTTGTCGGAGGAAATGGAGATCAGGGCTTCGGTTCCGATTGGGGTCAGCGAGCGGATTGCCGCGGTATGGTCGGCGTGAACCTCCAGCGGCAGTCCCTTTTCCGCGTCGTAGCTGCAGAGAGCGCCATCCTCGCAGCCGACGAGCAATTTCTGGCTGTCGGTTGTGAACGCCAGCGACTTGACCGGCCGGGGCGCTTTCGCCGCGTTCACGGCTGCATCCTTCGCCTCCTGCTGTAGTTTGAGCGTGGCCTCATAGTCCGCGGCAAGTTTTTGGGCGGCGGCAAAGTCGGCCACGGCCCGCTCGGCGACAACTTTGGCCCGCTCGATGATGGTTCCGGCGACTTGCACGGCGGTCATCGCTTCGGCCACGGCGTTTTCGGCCTGTTCGATCGCTTTGGCGTCTTTCTTCTCGCCTTTGGCTTTCTCTAGGGCCTGCTTCTTCTCCTCCAGCATCTTCTCTGCTTTCGCCTTCTCCTCTTCAGCCTTCTTCACGTCCATGGCCCTCACCATCACCAGCCGCTCGGTCCCTTCGTAGGACTTGATGTCTTGCTTCGTATGGTCCAGGGCGGACTTTGTGAAGGCAACCGCGGCGTCGGCCGCAGCGACTTTCTCCGCCAGCCGCGGGTCGCCTTGAATCTGTACGGACTCGCCGTTGTCCACATTCCATGGTCGGACGACGTGGTTCTCGCCGGCGGAGGCGAACCGCTTGCCGTCGATGCTCACGGCCAGCGCGACGACCGGCGCATCGTGCCGCCACTCCTTGAGCTGCTTCCCCTCAGCGGCGTCCCAGCGGCGGATGAGACCGTCTTTGCTGGCGGAGAGCAATTCATTCGCCTGGCCGGGGATTGCAGCGAGCGCAGTGACCGCGCCACCATGAGCCTTGACTTCTTTCAGCGGCTTCGTCTCGGTCCCGCTTGCGGTTTCGCGGAGAGCTTTCGTCTCCCACACATGCAGACTGCCATCTTCTTCACCGGTGACGAGCCATTCGCCCCCTTGGATGGATGCCACCGAGGTAAGCGGCGTACCAGCTTGCACCGAGGTTCCCACCGCCGCGCCAGTCGAAACGCTCCATGCTCGGAGGGACTTATCGCGAGATGCCGAGAACACCACGCTATTGTCCGCCGAAAACGCGAGCGCGGTCACTTCGGACGGATGTGCGGCAACCGAATGCCGGGGGGTCCCGACAGCGATTTCGATGATATGCAACTGACCCTTCTCATCTCCAACCGCGGCGAGTGCTCCACTACTGCTCACCGCAACCGCGGTCAGCGGCGCGTCCTGCGGCCACTGGGCATTCACCGACATCCGCGGCCGTCGCCACAGCTTCACTTCCCGAAAGCCACCGGAGGCGAGAAGCTCGCCCTTGGCGTCGAAAGCCAGCGAGCGGATGACGTCGGTATGCGCGGCTTGGACCGCGGGATCAATTAACCTGGCCGCCAGCTTTCCGGTCGGCACATGATAAACGTCAATCTGGTTCCCGCGGCTGCACGCGGCATACTGCCCATCCGGCGTGACGGCCGTCGCAAAAATCGGCTGATGCCCCCGCGGCAGCGGCTGCCAACGGACGGAGCGAGCGGAAGAAACAGTGCCTGCCGCACCCTGATCAATCCACAGCTTGATAATGCCGAGCTGAGCTGGCGTAAGCGGCTTCGCCCCCACCTGGTTCTCCGCCGGCGGCATGAAAGTCTCCTGCTGATGCGATGCCACTTTCAAAAGCAGGCTCTCGCCGCTCTTTCCCGCAACGACCGCCGGACCGCTCTCGCCACCATTGGCAATGTGCAGCGGAGATTCGAGCGAGAGGCCCGCTTCGTGCTTCCGCTCGCTGTGGCAGGCAATGCAGTTCGCCCGCAAGATGGGCAGAACTTCCGCCTCAAAGTCCACCGGCTTGTCGCGGGCGGGAGCCTCAATGGGAATGGGCGCGGCTAGAAGTGCGCACGTCACCACCACGAAAGACGCCGCAATGAAAGTAACAAGCAAGCGTCGCACCTACAGAATCTCCTCAATCGGCTTGCCGTAGTTCAAAACCTGCACCGGACGGCCGGCTTCATTGAGGTAGCTCTTGGTGTAATCCACCCCCAGCAGGTGGTACATCGTGGCCATGATGTCCTGGTGGAAAATCGGTCGGTCCTTCGGCAACTCGGCCAAGGCGTCGCTGGAGCCCAGGATGATGCCGGGCTTCACGCCGCCGCCGGCCAGGACCGTGGTATAGCAGCTCGCCCAGTGGTCGCGCCCCGCTTTGTCGTTGATTCGCGGCGTGCGGCCGAACTCTCCGCCGATAATGACCAGCGTGTTTTCCAACAGGCCGCGGTTGGCCAGGTCTTCCAGCAAGGCCGAAGCGGTGAAGTCATAACCCGGCACGTTTTGGCGGTGGGCGGTGAAATTGTCCTGGTGCGAGTCCCAGGGCTTGGCGAAAGTCATGCTGACGGTGACGAAGCGGGCTCCCCGTTCGACAAGGCGGCGGGCAAGCAGCGCCCCCTGGCCGGAGCCGCTCTTCTTGTCATACCGCTCGCGGGTCTTGTCGCTCTCCTTGTTGAGATCGAACGCCTCCTGGATTTGCGGGCTGGTCGTCAGCTCGAACGCCTGCCGGCGGAATTCGTCCATTGCGCCAATTGCTCCGCTGGCGTCGGCGTCCCGGCGGACCGTATCGAACTTCTCCAGCATCTTCTTGCGAGTCGAAACCCGCTCATCCTTGATGCCGTCCGCCGCCTTCAGATTGCGGACGCGGAAACCGGGACTCGTTGGATAGCCGAAGGTTTCGAAGGGATCGTTCGCCACGCCGAGATAGCCGCTGCGGCCGTGGCCGAGTGCCTCCTGCACGGCGATGTACCCCGGCAGTCCGGCCCGCCAGCCCAACTCCTTCGCCACGATGCTCCCGACGCTCGGGGCCTCCTGGAGCGGGTCCCCTTTGATGGGGGCGTACCCGGTGAGCACCGTGTGCGACGCCTGCGAATGCTCGTTCATTGTGTGATGCACCGACCGCAGGATTGCCAGCTTGTTGCACATCTGGCTCAGCTTGGGCATCAATTCGCTGACCCGGTAACCCGGGATGTCGCTGGGAATGCTCGTGAACTCCCCGCGATATTCCAGCGGCGCATCCGGCTTCATGTCCCACATATCCAAATGGCTCGGCCCCCCCGGCTGCCAGAGCATAATCACGCTCCGTTTGTCCGCCGCAGCCGACACGCCCGCCGCCGCCTCGCTCCGCAGCAAGTTTGCCAGGGCTATTCCGCCAAAAGTAACAGCACCAGAGCGAATGAAGCCGCGGCGGGAGATATCTAACGTTGATGCCATAAGGTTCTCTACCTGCTAAACAAGAACTCCTTCGAATTCATCAGCGTCCACAGCAAATCTTCAATCACCGGCTGCTTGTCTTTGGCCGTGTCGAGCAACGAAACGGCTTCTGCCTGTTCGTCGGCGCGAGGAAGACGGCTGAAGGTGCGGAGGAACAACTCCTGGACCATTTCGTCGCTGGATTTGCCGGACTTGGCAAGCTGCCCGCAGATGCCGTCCTTGTCGGCGAGCTTTCGCTGTATTTCTTCCGCGTGCAGCAGATACAACACCTGCGACAGATTCGGCGACAGGCTCGTTTCACACTCGCAGGGCGTGTCGCGACTGCTGCGGCCGAACATGTCGAGGAAGTCGCTGCGTCCCTTTTCGTTGGGAAGCAGCAGGGCCTTCTTGATCTCGGGATAGTCATCGAACTTCGTGGGCACGCCGGTCGCCCCATCGATGGCGTCCATCAGGACGTGGGGTGAAAGGCGACGCGGATAGTGCCGGGCGTAGTTCCGCATGTCGAGCTTGTTGGTATCGATTGGGTTCGAGGAGAGCCCATAGACTCGCGAAGTCATGACGAGCTTCATTAGGTGCTTGAGGTTAAACTTGTGCTCGATGAAGTCCTTCGCCAGCCGGTCGAGCAGCTCGGGATTGCTGGCGGGATTCGTCGCCCGCATGTCATCGACGGGATCGATCAGGCCGACATCCAGATAGTGCCCGATGATCCGGTTGCAAATCGCTGGGGCAAAATAGGGGTTGTCCGGAGCTGCCATCCAGTCCGCCAGCTTCAGCCGCGGGTCTTCGCCTTTGATGTACTCCATCTCCGCCGCGCCATAGGCGGCTCCTAAACCCCGCGGCTTCAGCGGCTGCTCGGTGCGGGGGTGCTTGACCATGCCGTTTTCGTCGAGCTTGATCTCGTCGACGGAGCCGTAGGTGACGGAACCGACGCGGGCAAAGAAGGCGGCGAAACGCCAGTAGTCTGTCTGGCTGATATTCTCGAAAGGGTGATTGTGGCAATTCGCGCACGAGACCCGCAGGCCAAGGAAGGCCTGGGCGGTGTCCTCCACGCGAACTTGATTGCTGATTGCCTGGCGATACCAATCCATCTGAGGATTTTCCGCCCGCTTGCCGCTGACCGTGAGGATCTCGCGGACGAACTGGTCGTAGGGCTTGTTGTCGGCCAGCGACTGTCGTATCCAGCCGTGAAACTTGACCGTGTGGTCCTTGAAGCTGGAATCCCCCACCTTCACCCGCAGGATTTCCGCGAAGCGATGCGCCCAGTAGTCGGCATATTCCGGTCGCTCCAGCAGCCGCTCCACAAGTCGGTCGCGCTTGTCGGGGGATGCATCCGCCAGGAAGTCGCGGACTTCTTGCGGCGTGGGCAGCGTTCCCATGACATCAAGGCAAACTCGCCGCAGGAACTCGTCATCGCTGCACGCCGGGCTGGGAGCGATGTGCAACTTCTTCCACTTCGCGAGGACCAACTCGTCGATGTATGTCTTGGGCTGGAAGCTGGCGTAGGCATCATCGGCCAGCGCCGTACCATACGGCTGCGTGAAATGGCTCGTGGCAACCAAATCGCCATAGCGAACCATGATGGCCCCTTCGCCCACCTGCCCGCTCGTCGTCACTACCCCGCTTGCGGAAACCTCCAGCATCATCGGCTGTTGACTGTCATAGCGAGCGGTTGCGGTCACATCGCGCGTGCTTCCGTCCGAAAAATGGGCGACTATCTTGAGCGGAAACTCCGCCTTGCCGGTCACAATCTGCTCTGCCGGGCTGACCTCAAGTCTCACCGCCCGCGGAGCGTCTTCCTCTCCCCACGGCGCACCCTGCTCAAGCCATTGACGCAGCAGCTTGTACGGCTCGGAATCCGGCGAGAATCTAACCCCTCCGCCATGTGCCATTCCCCCCGCCGGCTTGAGCAGCATCAGCGAATCGTCGGGAGCAGCCGCTGAAATCCGTCGGCCCCGTCCCTCATGTACCAGCGCGCCATAGTCAAACGCCGGGTCGAACCCAAACAGCGACAGCTTAAACCCATTCTGCCCAATTGCCTTCCCATGGCAGTTTCCGCTGTTGCACCCCTGCTTGCTGAGGAGCGGCACAATGTCGTTGGTAAAGTCCAACGGAGCGGCCTTCGCTGGCGCGGTCAGCATTCCAAATGCCGCTCCCACCAGGAGTGCCAATACGGGGCGTAAAATCATCCGGTGCATAGGGCTGGATGGCTGGATCCTGGGGCGGGCGTTACAGGCGGGAAGATGGCGGGGTTCATTCCAGTGTACCAAAACCAGCCGCCGAATTCCTAACGGAATGTCATCCTTCCGGCCCGAGAATAAGTTTGACTTTTTCCCTGCGGCGCTTTAGGTTACGTGCAGTCGCCCGGCCTGCCGCTGGGGCATTCGTCCGTGATCAGCATCTTTGTTGGTGGCAGGCCGCACGATCGCTTGTTTGCCATTTGCCGCCGAGGGGGCTTCGGCTCTTTTCGGCCATAGATAGGGTGGTGCGTCCGCGACTATCGTAGGCGCGGCAGGTAACAAAAGCGTCGTGAGTACCGCGGTGGTTTGAAAGGACCACTCGCGGAGAGTTCGTTCTTTTTGCGCGCTTGAGGCGAAGCACAAATCGCTTTTCTCGGCGCTCTTCTCATACGGAGCTGGCGATGACGGAAGATCAATTGGCTTCTGCACGGGCGGAGGTGTTTCCCTACCCCGGCATTCCCACCACCTGCGACGGCGCGGACGCCGTCGTGCATGTGGAAATCAACGTGACGCAGGGAGCCGGCGCGTTCCCCATCACCAGTTCGACCACCATGGGGGGCGGGTACAACGCCGCCGTGATGAACGGCTGGAAAAATTTGTGGGGAGACTTGCTGCTGTTCGTCGAGCCGGAAAGCGAGCACTCCGCAGCCAGCTTTTGCGAAGGTTTCGCGGCCACCGGCGGGCGGGTGACCAACTTCACCTCGGGCCAAGGTCTGGTCCTGATGAAGGAGGTGCTTTACACCATCGCCGGCAAGCGTCTGCCGGTGGTGATGAACATCGGTGCCCGCGCCCTCACCAGCCAGGGGCTAAATGTTCATGCCGGCCACGATGATGTGATGAGCGTTGCCGACTGCGGCTGGGGGATGATCTTCGCCCGCAACGCTCAGGAGGCCTCGGACATGTGCCTCATTGCCCGACGAGCGGCTGAAGCCTCGTTTACTCCATTCTTTTCCGTGCAGGACGGATTCCTTACCACGCACACCGTGGAAAAAGTCCTCCTTTGCGAGAAGGAGTTTATGAAGGAGTTCATCGGCAGCCCCGCCGAGAAGCTCCACAACCTGATGGATACCGCCAACCCCATCATGTCCGGCGTGGTGCAGAACCAGGACTCCTACATGAAGGGGAAAATCGCCCAGCGGTGGTACTACGACCGCGTCGGCCCCGCTCTCCAGGATGCGTTTGACGTGTTCTATAAGAACACGGGCCGCAAGTACGACTTCGTGATGCCGTACCGCTGCGAGGACGCCGACTACATCATCGTCGGTATGGGTAGTTACATGGAGACGGCGCAGGCCTCGGTGGATTACATGCGGCATGAGAAAGGAATCAAGGTCGGCTGCCTCAACGTCGTCTGCTTCCGGCCGTTCCCGATGGTGGAGATTGTGGAGGCTCTGAAAAACTGCAAGGCGTTCGCCGTGCTGGAGCGGATGGACGACCCGCTCTCGACCACCGGCAACCACCTCACCCGCGAGATCAAAGCCGCCTTCTGCGACGCCGCAAACGGCCAGAACGGCCAAGAAAACATCGCCCGCATTCCGCAAATCTACAACGGCTCCGCGGGCCTCGGCAGCCGCGATGTGCGGCCGGGAGACCTGATCGCGGTTGTGGAAAACATGATGGAAGACGGGCAGGACTATTTCTGCGTCGGCATCGACCACGCCCTGGCGCTGAAGGTGACCGACGACCCCGATTTGCGCGGCCCCGGCACGTTTTCCATGCGCGGCCACAGCATCGGCGGCTTCGGCTCCGTGACCACGAACAAGGTCATCGCCACGATTGCCGGCGACGTCTTCGGTAAGGACGTGCAGGCTTATCCCAAGTATGGCTCCGAGAAGAAGGGGCTGCCGACGACGTATTACCTGACAATTTCCAACAACCATATCTTGCTCCATAGCGAGCTCAACGACGTGGACCTGGTCGTGCTCAACGACACGACCGCCCTGTTCAGTGGCAATCCGCTCGTCGGCCTCGTCCTCGGCGGATCCATCATCATGCAATCGACCTACGCGGAGCCGGCGGACGTCTGGCAACGGATTCCGGAGCATCACAAGAAGACAATCCAGGGCAAGAAAATTCGCGTCTTCTACGCGGACATGGTGCAAATCGCCCGCGAAGTCGCCTCCGTCGCCGATCTGCAAATGCGGATGCAAGGAATTGTGCTTCTGGGGGCGTTCCTCAAGCTCACCCCCTACGGCACACACAGCAATATGAGTGTCGATCAGGTCTACGAGGGTGTCGAAAAGGCCCTGCGAAAGTACTTTGGCAAGCGCGGCGATCGCGTCGTGCAAGACAACATGAACTGCGTGAAGCGGGGATACGAACAGCTCCGCGAAGTGCCGCAGGAGATTATTCAGAAGACCCGCGAAGCAGTGACGGTTTAGTAGATCTGACAACCAACCAACAAGTAGAAAAACCTCTCCGGAGCAAGACGATATGAGTGCCGAAAAATATCCCTCGATGAACGAAGCGAGCGACCGCGACCCGTACAACAACAATTCGTACGGGACGCTGGTGGACTCGGGCTACAAGCGGGTCACGCTCCCGATGCTGGACGTGGACGACTTCAACAACCGCACCATCCGGGCGTATGAAGACGGCTCCGCGGAAATCGGCCTGCCGGCCGATCTTCCGCTGGCCCGCTCGCTGATTCCGGCCGGCACGGCCACGCTGCGCGACTTCAGCTACATCGCCCCCGACATACCCGAGTACATCCAGGAAAACTGCACCGGCTGCATGGACTGCGTCACGCTCTGCCCCGATACGGCCATTCTGGGCAAGGTGATTGGCGAGAAGGAGTTCGAGAAGCGGGTTGCCTCGATCGATCCGTCGGAGCGAGAGGCGTTCCGTGCACAATGGAGCAAGACGCGGAAGTATTACGACGGACCGGCCAAGAAGACGGGCGAGGGTGGGCTGTTTGGGATCATCATCGACCCCAGCAAATGCAAGGGCTGCGCTGAGTGCGTCACCGTCTGCGACGACAACGCCCTGAAAATGATCCCCAAGACCGAAGAGGTGATGACCAGCGTCCGCAAGAGCCACCGCTTCTTCAAACAGGTCGGTCCCTCGGACGATCGCTACATCAACGACAGTCTGCTCATCGACATGATGCTCAAAGAGCAGACCCACATTTACGTCGGCGGCGCGGGAAGCTGCGCCGGCTGCGGGGAAGGGACCGCGCTGCGGATGCTCTGCTCGGCCACCGGTCTCAAGCATGGAGACAACTGGGCCCTGGTTGCAGCCACCGGCTGCAACACGGTTTATACCTCCACGTATCCGTATAATCCGTACCTGGTGCCGTGGATCAACTCGCTCTTCGAAAACGCTCCCGCCACGGCGATGGGCGTCCGCGCACGCTGGGACCAGATGGGCTGGGGCGAAAAGCCAATCTGGTGCATTGGCGGAGACGGAGCCATGTTCGACATCGGCTTCCAGTCGCTCAGTCGCCTGTTCGCATCGGGAATGAATGTCAAGGTGTTCGTGCTAGATACCCAGGTGTACTCCAATACGGGGGGCCAGGCTTCTACGGCCAGCTACACCGGCCAGAACACCAAGATGAGCGTGCATGGCAAGGCCGTGGACGGCAAACAGGAGCGGCGGAAGGAGATCGCCCAGATCGCGATGATGCATCCCCGGACGTACGTCGCCCAGACGACCTGCGCCCATATCAACCATTTCTACCGCTGCGTTCTTGAGGCGATGGAGTTCGACGGCCCGGCCCTCATCTCGTGCTACACCACCTGCCAGCCGGAGCACGGCGTGGCGGACAACATGGCGACCGACCAGGCTCGCCTGGCGGTGGATACGCGGGCCTTCCCGCTGATCATTTACGATCCTCGCAAGGGTGACACGATCCGCGAACACATGACGTTGCAAGGGAACCCCGCCATTAACGATGACTGGTGGACCAACCCCAAGACCGGCGACCAGGTCGACTTCATCGACTTCGCCCGGAGCGAGGGACGGTTCGTCAAACATTTTGACAAGGACGGCAATCCCAGCGAGACGCTTCTCCGTGCCAAGCAGGACCGGCTGGAGAATTGGCACATCTTGCAGGAACTGGCTGGCGTGCGCGGTGTGAAGAAGGACGCACCCGCGAAGAAGCCCGCGGAAGCTCCCGCCAAGGCCAACGGCGCTAACGGTTCCAACGGCCACGGCCCGAAGAACGGCGCTGCGGAGAACGCGCTCTCCGTCGGCAGTCGCATCAAGTACAAGGACGGCGGCGGCTGGACGAGCGGCGTGATCGAGTCGCTCGACCCGCCCGTGCTGGCGCTCGACGACAAATCCAAAATCCGCACCACTGCGGACATCCTGGCCGCCGCTGTGGCGGAAGGAATTGTAGTGCAGAACTAATTCGTAGCCGGCACACTCCGAGTGCCGGCAGGTCCGCTCACGAGTGAGCGGATTACGTTTCCCGCGACCTACCTCTCACTCCTGGAGCTTTGGCATGCACGAATCTCACGGCGAACTCTTGCTTGGGGGATCCCGCTTGCACAACGTGCATGTCGAGCTCGAAGAAGAACAGCCGCTCGATGGCCATGCCGACTGGATGCTGTCCGGTCGGCTCTGCGTGACCGAGCAAGAGGCCCAGGAGCTGGAGCTCGAACGACACTACTTGCTGCAGCTCGCCGACGGCCGCGCCGGGGCTATCGTGGTCACTCGGTTGGAGCCGCACAATGGCACGTTGCGGGCGGCATTCAGACCGCACCCCGAGTAAAGCCTATCCCGGTCCGGAGCCGTACAGATGCTGAATCGGCGTGGCGTGTCCCCACACGATGTCATCGGGAAGGACGCCGAACACGGCAGCAATCCTCTTCCGCTCGGCGGGGCTGGGGGTCCAGCGTTGCAGCAAGATGGCCTGAACGCGCGTTTCTTCCAGGCCTGACTTTTCCACAAGCTGGGCGTAAGTGATTTTGCCTGCCTGGCAGAGGTCTTCAACGGTCTGTGCCATTTCCTGACTCCTGACCTTTGATTCCAGACGCCTGACCAAAATCTTCCTTCAGCCCGAACCGCCCATACCGTACGTTCCGCGGGCTCATCGTGTGCCCCCAACTGATCTCGGTGACTGGGAGGCCAAGTGCCGCGGCCAGCTTCTCGCGTTCTTTGGGGCTCGGCGTCCAGCGGCCGTCGGCAATTGCCAGCGTGCGCTCGAGTTCCAGCCCAGCCCGTTTGGCAAGGTCTTCCAGGTTGATGTCCAGCTCATCGAGCAGATGCTCCACCGTCTTCATCCGCAACCTCACCAGGGTCAATTGTATGCTTCGACTCGATTTTATCATAACAGCGAGCGCGACGGCTGGTAAATGTTTTCCCTAACGCATCAGCCGCGCATCCTCCCCTGCTTGTCCGCTTGCCACACATCTCCCGTTTCCACGTCCAGTGCCGTCAGCCAGCCGCCGCCGTGGCAATAAGTGTCGATGCAGACGACGTGCCCCAGGTCCCTGATTTCTCCGCTCCTCTGGGCGGTGTGGCCGACAATGGCGGTCTTGCCGTTTTCGTGCGGAGCGGGGAGAGAAGCGAACAGGTGCTCCCAGAACAGGACGTAGTCCGGCTGCTCGGCCAGGGGGATGTCCGGGATGTAATTGGCGTGAACGAAGAAGTGGGTGGCGGTTTCGTGGCAGCGTTTCAGCCCTCGGAGGAAGTCGAGGTGGCTCGCGGGTATATTTTCGATGGCCCAATCGTAGCTGGCCAGCGTCTCGCTCCCGCCGTATTGCAACCAGCCGCCACCTTCGGCGCCCTTGTCCAAAGCGTCCAGAAACATGACCTCATGGTTGCCGAGGAGCGGGACGACGCGGCACTTTTTATCCAGGCTGAGAACTTGCTCGATCACGCCGCGGCTGTCGGGGCCGCGGTCGACGTAATCTCCCAAAAACACGAGCGTGTCCCGCTCCGCCGGCTCAATCGCGGCCAGCATCGCGGCAAGCGCAGCCGCACAGCCGTGGATGTCGCCGATGGCAATGGTCCGAGCTCGCATCGTTTTGAAAGAGTTCGCCCGCTGGCAAAGAGCGGCTGGTGGAGATAGGTTAATTCCTCTTCCAGGAAACCTACCATGAGCGACCTCGATTTCAATGCCGGCTGCTGCCGCTCCCGTCAAAAACGGCTGCTGGAGCAGATGCAAAAGCTGCAGCTCGATTTGGTGATCGTGACGCAGACGGAGCACGTGCAGTGGCTGTGCGGACCGCGATTCCCGTGGGTAATGTCCCCGGCGGCGGCACTTTGGGCGGACGGACATGTCACGCTCTGCGCCCCCAAAAAGCCCGTGCTGGAAGCGGCGGCGGACGAAGTGGTAACCTACGACGCCCAGTGGCACAGCACTCTCCGGAACGACCAGCGGCAAGCGTCGTCGCAGGCCCTGGTGGAAGCTCTCGCCGGCCGCAAATCCCCCAAGCGCATCGGCGTGGAGTTCTCCACCTTCAGCCTCCATTTCCAGTCCCTGACGGGCGAGCGGGTGGACATCGAGCCGGTCCTCTATCGCCTCCGCCGCCGCAAGGATGCCGATGAGCTGGCCCGGTTGAAGAGGGCGATTGCCGCTTGCGGCACGATGTACGCCCTGGCCCGAGAAATCATTCAGCCGGGCATCAGCGAGCTCGAAGTGTTTAATCGCCTGCAATCGGCCGCGGTGGATGAAATTGGCGAGAAGATGTCCGACCATCCGGACGGCAACGACTTTGCCTGCGGCGCTCGCGGCGGGCCCCCTCGCGGCGGCCGAACCGCCCAGGACGGTGAGCTCTATATCCTGGACCTCGGCCCCGCCTGTCGTGGCTATTTTGCGGACACCTGCCGGGCCATTGCCGTCAATAAGAAGCCGACCGACGAGCAGCAAACGGCGTGGACCTACATCATAAAGGTCTTCGAGCACCTCAAGAAAACGGTCAAGCCCGGCAAGAACTGCCAGGAGCTCTATCACGAAGTTCAAGAGATGCTCAGCGAAGCTCCCATCGGCGTCTTCAACCATCACTTGGGTCACGGCATCGGTTTATTCCCGCACGAAGGGCCGCACCTCAATCCGTTTTGGAACGACACCTTTGAAGCCGGCGACGTCTTCACCGCGGAGCCGGGGCTGTACGATGAAAAAATCCTCCGGGCAGGCATGAGGTTGGAAAACAATTACTTGGTGACGGAAACCGGTGTGGAGCTGCTCAGCGACTTTCCGCTGGAGATTTAACCAAAGTAGTCCTCTCGCTCCGCGAGAGGAACTGACCTCACGCGGAGCGTGAGGAGTACAATCTATGTCCAACGGCCTCAATCCGCCGCAGCAGGAAGCGGTGAACACGCTGAAAGGGCCGCTGCTGGTGCTCGCCGGCGCTGGAAGCGGGAAGACGCGGGTCGTCACGTACCGAATCGCCAATCTCATCCGCCACGGCACGCGGCCTGACCGCATTCTCGCAGTCACCTTCACCAACAAAGCCGCCACGGAGATGCAGGAACGGATTGGCGGGCTGATCGGCAAGAAGAACGAGTCCCGTCCGCTGATTTCCACGTTCCATTCGCACTGCGTCAAAGTGCTGCGGCGGCATATTTCCCAACTTGGATATCCGCAAAGGTTCGCAATTTACGACCGTGGCGACCAGGAAAGTCTGGCCCGCAATGTTCTGCGGGAAATCAAAGTACCTGGAGAGATGATGCGGCCGGGTGATTTGCTGTTTCAAATCTCCAACTGGAAATCGCACAGCATCCGTCCACCGGAGGCGGCGCAAGTCGCCAAGACCGACAAGGAGCACCTGGCCGCGATGGCCTTTCGCCGCTATCAAAAGGCGCTGAAGCTCGCAGGCGCGGTCGATTTCGACGACCTGCTCCTCTGCACGGAGGAGCTGTTTCAGACCAAGTCCGATGTTCGTCGCCAGGAAGCCGCCCTCTTCGACCATCTGCTCGTCGATGAGTACCAGGACACCAACGGCAGCCAGTATCGCATCATCCGGGCACTTGCCCAGGAGCATCGCAACCTGTGCGTCGTCGGCGACGACGACCAGTCCATCTACGGCTGGCGCGGGGCGGACGTGCAGCATATCCTGCGGTTTAACAAGGACTGGCCGGAGGCGAAGGTCATTTTGCTGGAGCACAATTACCGCTCCACCGCAGCCATCCTGGAGACCGCCAATCGATTGATTGCCTTCAACCGCCACCGGCATGACAAAATCCTGCGGCCGGCGCGGATGGGCGGCGATAAGCCGCGGATTCAGCAATTCAACAACGAGACCGACGAAGCGAAGGAGACGGTGCAGGACATCCAGCGGCGTATTCAGATCGACAAGCTGGAGCCGCGGGACATCGCCATCCTCTTCCGCACCAACGAGCAGCCGCGGGCCTTTGAAACGGAGCTGCGAAAGGCGAAGCTGCCGTACATTCTGCTCGGAAGCATGAGCTTCTTCGACCGCAAGGAAGTGAAGGACATCCTCTCGTACCTGCGAGTGCTCGACTCGCCGCAGGACGAAGTCTCGCTCCTCCGCATCGTCAACACACCCCCTCGTGGCATCGGCGACAAGACGGTCGAGGTCCTGATGAAAGCAGCAGTTGCCCGCGGCAAGCCGATTTGGGACGCGATGATTTCACCCGAAGGAGTGCAGATACCGCCCAATGGCGTCGACGGCGTCCGCAAGTTCATTTCCCTCGTTGAGCGGTACCGCGCGGATATCAAGCATGGCAAGCCGCTCGCCGACCTCCTTCGCCGCCTGGTCGCCGACATCGCCTACGAAGCGGAGCTGAAGCGGCTGTATCAGGATCCCAACGAGCAGCAGGCTAGATGGAGCGCGGTGGAAGAAGTGGTCAACGCGCTCGCCGCCTACGAGAAAACGAATAAGAAGGCGACGCTCGGCGGCTTCCTTGACGAGCTGACTCTGGGGGAGCGGGATCTGTCGGACGACAAGGAGAAGCAGCTTGCCAAGAATGCCATCGCCCTGATGACGCTGCATAGCGCAAAAGGGCTGGAGTTCCCGAACGTCTACATGGTCGGCATGGAAGAGGGAATCCTGCCGCATCATCGATCGCTCAAGGAAGGTGGGGACGACGTCGACGAAGAGCGGCGGCTCTGCTACGTCGGCATCACACGAGCTCAGGAGAAGCTGACGCTCTCGCTCGCTCTCACACGTATGAAATGGGGCAAACCCCGCGATACCATCCCCAGCCGATTTCTTTTTGAGCTGATCGGCCAGGCCGAGAAAGCGGCGGGAGCGAGAAAACCACCGAGGCCATCGGGAAGCTCTGCCAGGCGGTGAAGCGAGCCTTTCATTCTACTCACAAGCCGCCCCGGCGCAGAACGACGAGCCGGCATGGGCCGCGGCAATGCTGCGGTCGAGTGTGAGGTGGTAGTACTCCAGCCGCGTCTGGGCATCGTCCAGCACGCCGCCGAAAGAGCGCTTTTCGTCCAGATAAATCAGCGGCACCGGGAGCTCAATGACTTTGAGTCCGGCTTGGGAGGCTTGGACCCAGACCTCCAGCGGCATGGCATAGCCGGGCTCGGTGATGTGCAGGTGCTTTAGAGAATCGACGCGATAGCACTTGAAGCCGCAGAAGGCGTCGGTCAGGCTCAGCCCCAGGCGGCGATTGAGCTCCGCCGTGACCTGCTCGTTAATCCGCCGCCGCTGGGCGGGAGGAGGCGTGTCCCCCGGAAAAACCTGCAAATAACGACTGCCGGAGACGACGTCGATCCCTTCTTCGCAGGCGTCGAAAAACAGGGGAATCCTTTGCGGCTCGTGCTGGCCGTCGCAGTCGATAGTGACCAGCTTCTCGTAACCGTTCCGCCGGGCATACTCAAACGCGCTCATCAGCGCCGAGCCGTAGCCCCGGTTTTCTTCGTGCGTGACGATGTGGACGTCTTCCCTCGCTCGCAGCAGGCCGGCCGTTCCATCCGTCGAACCGTCATCCACCACCAGCACCTCGCGGCAATAGCGGCGGACTTCGTCCAGCACGGGATTTACATGCCGGGCCTCGTTATAAACGGGTAACGCGGTTAACCAGCGAGAAGACATCAGTGCCCCAATCTACTAGGAGTTTGAACAGGATTACTGCATTCTAGGCGGGAGGAAAACCGAGTCAACGTGACGAGCTAGCAATCCTTGGGGAGTCGCGCCGCTAGCTCTTTCGCTCCTTTTGTCCCCTGTTTTCATTGGCCCTTCATGCAACCGCTGGCCGAATAAACTATTGAACCGGCACATATTGCCGCGCTGGGCTGATTGGGCCCGCGCTGCGCGGCAATGGACCAAGGGGGGACGATGGGGTTATTGCGCTCACTCTCTGCGCCTGTTTCCCGCAGGGACCTGCTGCAAGCCTGCGTAGCGGTCGGCGGCTATTGGCTGCTGCCGCGGTTGGCCTCCGCGCAAGGTTACGCCCCGACCCGCCAGAACCGCGAGGCCCAGGAAGAGAAGGCCGTTTCGACGCGCGAAGCCCGCGAGGAAGCGCTGCGGGTCATCCCTTGGAACAAGCTCAACGACGAAACGCAGCGGAAGCTCCGTTCGGTGGTGGAGACTCCGAGCATCTATCGCCGCATGCCGAAAAAGACCATCGATTGCGACTCCGGGTTGTACATGTTTCTGATTCGCAACCCGGAGGTCGTGGTCAACATGTGGCAGGTGATGGGCATCTCCAACATGACCGCCCAGCGGACCGGTCCGTTCACCTGGAAGGGAAACGACGGAGCAGGGACGCAGTGTGATGTGGAGTTAGCTTTTGGAACCAGCGACCTGCACATCATTTACGGCGAGGGCTTTTACGAAGGCAGCCTGTTCAAACGCCGCATGTCCGGACGCTGCGTGCTGCTCATCCGCAGCGGCTATTCGCAGGATGGCCGGAGCCGCGTGGCCAGCTTGCTCGATGTTTTCCTGACCGTGGACAACGCCGGCTTGGACTTGATTGCCAAAACGCTTTCCCCGCTGGTCGGCAGCACGGCGGACTCCAACTTCGCCGAAACGGCCAAGTTCCTCGGTCGCGTCTCCCTCACCGCGGAACAGAACGGTCCGAAGCTGGAGCAGATGACCGGCAAGCTCACCAAGGTCGAGCCGCAGGTCCGTGATCAATTCGTCCAGCTCACGACCGCAATCTACCAGCAAAACGCGCTCGGAGAAGCGGCTGTCAAACCCGCCAACGGCTTGCGGCGGTAAGCCGGCTGTTACAATGAGGCGGCTGGCGAATCCCCGCGGTGCTTCATGAAACTGGCCGGTATCCTCATCTCTCAGCTCACGCCGCCAGGCCGCGGGGCGGTGGCCAGCATTCTGGTGGCCGGCGCTGGCGCTATCGAATTCGTCGGCCGCCACTTTTCGCCGGCATCGGGCAAGTCCTTGAGCGAGCTGCCAATGGGGCGAGTTGTATTTGGCACTTTTCGCTCGTTGACCGATGCAGCGGAAGAAGTGGTCGTTGGCTTGCATGCTGCGGACCATGTGGAAATCCACTGTCACGGAGGAGCATTCGCCGCGGCTGCCGTGATGAAAGTGCTGGCCAAGGAAGGCGCGGCAATCATTCCCTGGCAGCAGGTCGCGGAGCATATGGAGCCGAACCGCATTGCGGCGGAAGCTCGCGTTGCCTTGGCAGCGGCTCGGACGGAGAAGACAGCGGCTATTTTGTTGGAACAATATCAGGGGGCACTGCGGACGTGCGTGGACGATCTGGCGACAGCCATCGAAACCCAGGCTGGTAGTTGCCCTACGTCTCTGGCACGTCTCCAGCGGCTGCTCGCACTCGCACCACTCGGAATGCACCTTACCCAGCCCTGGCGGGTCTTCATTGCCGGCGCTCCAAACGTCGGCAAGAGCAGCCTGATGAATGCCCTCGTCGGCTATCAACGGAGCATCATCTTCGACCAGCCGGGGACGACGCGGGACTTGCTTACCGCAGTCACAGCCTTGGACGGCTGGCCGCTGGAGCTCGTCGACAGCGCCGGCTTGCGCGAAAGCACCGATGCCCTGGAAGCCGCCGGGGTAGCCCGCGCTGCTGCGGGTTTAGCGGCGGCGGACTTGGTGCTATGGGTCGAAGATGCAACTGAGACAGTGAGCGACGTGGTGGCACGCCCACGGCTTTGCGTGGGCGTGGACTCTCTTGTCGTAAAGAACAAAGCCGATTTGCTACCGGTGGACACACTGCCGCGAAGCACGACCGCAGTTCTCGTCAGCGCCCTCTCGGGCCAAGGGCTGAACCAACTCTGCCAGCGAATCGTCCAGCAACTTGTACCCGCTCCACTTTCGCGCGGTGAAGCAATGGCCTTCACGCAGCGGCAGGAACAATCGATTCGAGAAGCGGCAGCAGCTCTGGCAGCGAACAAGCCTGACCAGGCGGTGGCGGTGCTGCGAAGCCTGTGAGCAGGCCGTAGAATACCCGCACTCGCGCTTGTTTCTCTCAGCAAAAGGTTCACCCATGTCCGCTACTGGCAAAATTGCCATCGTCACCGGTGCCGGTTCAGGAGTCGGCCGAGCCGTCGCGCTGACGCTTTTCAAAGATGGTTATTCGGTCGCACTTGCTGGCCGGCGAGACCAAGCCTTACGAGAGACGGCCGCCAAAGCGAAAGGAGCTGGCTCTCGGACTCTCGTCGTCCCCACCGATGTCAGCGACCCCGCTGCCGTCCGCGCGCTCTTTGAGCAGACGAAACAAGCCTTCGGCCGACTGGACCTGCTCTTCAACAACGCCGGCATCAATGTTCCGGCAACTCCGCTGGAGG
This sequence comes from Pirellulaceae bacterium, assembly GCA_051004015.1. GTDB lineage: Bacteria > Planctomycetota > Planctomycetia > Pirellulales > Pirellulaceae > SXOA01. The sequence continues at coordinate 33,239 of JBPCKT010000125.1, forward strand.
AATTGCAAGTTGATGATTGGAAACGCGTGGTCGATGTCAACCTGACGGGGCCGTTCCTCTGCACGCAAGAGGCCTTTCGCTTGATGAAAAGCCAGTCGCCGATGGGAGGCCGCATCATCAACAACGGCTCCATCTCGGCCCAGGTCCCGCGGCCAAACTCCGCCGCCTACACCGCCAGCAAGCACGCGATCTCCGGGCTGACGAAATCCACCGCTCTCGAAGGCCGCAAGTACAATATCGCCTGCGGGCAGGTGGACATCGGCAACGCGGAAACCGAGATGGCCGCCAAAATGAAAACCGGCATGTTGCAAGCCAGCGGCGAAATCAGACCCGAGCCGCTCATGGACGTGCAATGCGTCGCCGATGCCGTCCTGGCGATGGCCCGCCTCCCGCTCGAGGCCAACATCCTCTTTCTGACCGTGATGGCCACCAAGATGCCGCTGGTCGGCCGTGGATAAACAAGGGATCGGGACTTATCGGCGGAATACGACCATGGGGCGGAACGTCCACGGCTTGGCGTGGGCGCGGGATTTTTTCATCGCCCCAACGCGTTAGTTACCTGGCGGGTGCTAGCGTCTCCGCCGTCAGAACGCTCTTGTCCACTCGGCTACCCCCGGTATACTCCGCCCCTTTCGCCTACTGAGGATTTCTTGGACGAGAAGGGCAGGGAAATTTGGAACAGATTCTGGTTGTTTCCGCGGGCCGCGCCGCGCTGGCGATCGCACACCCCGGGCACGAGCTGCGCGTCTTTGGCTGGATGCAGCGGGCCCGGCCGCTGGTCTTGGCGCTCACCGATGGCTCGGGAGGGAAAGGCGCGTCGCGGCTGGCGTCGACCGAGCGGATTTTGCGACAAACGGGGGCCAGGCCGGGTTGCCTCTTCGGCCGCTTTCCCGATCGGCAGATTTACCAGGCGGTCCTGGAGGGAAACACACGCCTCTTCTTGGACCTCGCCGTCGAGCTGGCCTTGGAACTGGTCCGCAACCACATCGAAGTTGTGGTTGGGGATGCCGCGGAAGGCGCGATCCTGACCCACGACCTGTGGCGCGGCGTTGTCAACCGCGCCATCTGGCTGGCGCAGCCGTCGCTGCAGCTGCCACTCGCCAGTTATGAGTTTCTGCTGGAGGAACCCCATACAAACCCTGCCCCATCCCACGCCGAGGCGCTTATGCTCCGGCTCAGCGATGCCGAGCTCAAGGGGAAAATCGCCGCGACCCGCTCCTACCCCGAGCTCTCCCAGGAAGTTGAAGCAGTCATTTCGAGCGAGGGAGAGGAATCGCTGCGCAGCGAGCTGTTCATTCCCTCGCAAGTCCGCGAAGCCAACGCCGACTCGTTTCGGTCGCACCACTATGAATTGCATGGCGAGCGTCAAGTAGCCGCGGGGGTCTACTCCCAGGTGGTGCGCTATCATCAGCACGTCCTCCCTATTCTGCAGGCACTCCAACAGGGCCGCCGCCCGACCAACATTGGCCGGCAACTCCGAGAGGCTGCATGACACAGCCGCTGCGGGTGCTAATTACCAATCACATGCTGGCCGGCCGCACCGGCACGGAAATGTACGTGCATGACGTGGCCAAGGGGCTCTTGGTCCGGGGGCACACGCCCATTGTCTATTCTCCCCGCGTGGGCCCACTCGCGCGGGATCTTGCGTTGGCCAGCGTGGCCGTAGTAGATGACCTGAGCCGGGTGGCCCTGCCACCCGATATCATTCATGGCCAACACACGCTGGAGTCCGCCACTGCCCTATTGCACTTCTCCCACACGCCGGCCGTTTACGTCTGTCACGACTGGTCCTGGGAAAATGACATGCCGCCGCAAATCTCTCGCATCAGGCAATTCGTCGCGGTGGACGCCACAGTCCGCGACCGCCTCATTCATCGAGAAGGCATCCCGGAAACCTGCGTGAGCGTGGTGAATAATGGCGTGGATCTGCAAAAGTTCCTCCCGCGGGGCGAGCTCCCCAGGGCGCCGCGACGGGCGCTCGTTTTTAGCAACTATATGTCTTTCGAGCAGCTCGCTCGTATTCGGACCGCGTGCGCGAGTCGGGGAATCTCCGTAGACGGTGTGGGGGCGAATCTCGGCAACGTCTCTTCACAGCCGGAGAAGCTCATTGGCCAGTACGACCTGGTCTTCGCCAAAGGGCGCTGCGCCTGGGAGGCGCTCGCGTGCGGCGTCGCCGTCATCGTCTGCGATACCTGGGGCCTCGGTCCGCTCGTATCCACGCAGAATATCGACTTCACTCGCCAGCGCAATTTTGGCCGCCGCTTGTTGCAAACGCAGTTGAGTGAGCAGGCCGTTCACGCCCAACTCGGGCGCTACGATGCGGCGGATGCGTCGCAAGTTTCACGGCGGATTCGCGAGGACTGTGGCTTGGATAAGATGGTCGACCGACTGATTTTGCTCTACGAGCAGGCTATCTCTTCCCATCTCGCCGCGAAGCATGCGTCTGCTGATGAAGAACAGCGCTGCATGGCCCGGCTCCTACAATCCTGGTCCCGCTGCAAACAACCGCCTCAAATCGAAGTCCCGGACCTGCGCAAAATGATTCAGGAAGAGTTGCAGGCCCAACAGTTGCCCATCCTGCAGAAGCTCGAGACGCTCGCTACACGCCGACGTCGTGGTTTGCAAAAGCTTATCCATTCGCTAAAGAAACGACTGTCTACCTGGCGCAAAGCGGCTTAGGCAACGTCTTTACACAATCACTTCGGCACTCAGGCTCTCTCCTGCGTATCGAGACAGAATTGACGCCACGACCTCGGCCAGAAATTCATCCACCTGCTGCGGCGCGCGGCCGACGAATTGGCTGGCCTCCAAGGCGCTCGCGAGATTGACGCCAGCAAAAGCTTTGTCGCCCGCGAGCCGCTGGAGCAGATCGTTGGGTTTCCCCTGCTGCTTGACGACCTGGGCCGCTTCCTGGCTGTGGATACGGATTCGTTCGTGCAATTCCTGGCGGTCGCCGCCTGCTTGAACGGCAGCCATCAGCAGGTTCTCGGAGGCCATGAAGGGGAGTTCTTCGGCCAGATTTTTGGCGATGACTTGTGGATAAACGACGAGCCCCGTGCTGACGTTTTGCAGCAGAATCAAAATGGCGTCAATCGCCAGAAAAGCCTGTGGCAACACGAGACGGCGGTTGGCGCTGTCGTCCAGCGTCCTTTCCAACCACTGCGTGGCCGCGGTGTTCGCCGTGCTGGATTGCAGACTGATGACGAACCGGGCCAGCGAGCAAATCCGCTCGCTCCGCATGGGGTTGCGTTTATACGCCATCGCCGACGAGCCAATCTGGTCTGCCTCGAACGGCTCTTCCATCTCTTTGCGACCGGCCAGAATCCGCAGGTCCGTCCCCATTTTGTGGGCCGACTGGGCAACGCCACTCAGCACGTCGAGCACCTGGCTATCCACCTTCCGCGTGTAAGTCTGCCCGGTAACGGCATAGCTCTCCTCAAAGCCGAGCTTCTTGGCCACCAGATTTTCTAGCTTCCGCACCTTGGCGTGGTTGCCGTCAAACAGAGCCAAAAAGCTGGCTTGCGTTCCGGTCGTCCCTTTCACGCTACGGGCTCTCAGGCCAGCGATGCGATGCTCGACCTCCGTCAGGTCCATCACCAAATCGTACGCCCACAGACATGCCCGCTTTCCCACCGTCGTCGGCTGGGCCGGTTGCATGTGCGTGAAACCCAGGCACGCGAGACTGCGATGTTCCTTCGCGAAGGCCGCCAGCGACTGGATGACTCCGGCCAGGCGGCGGGCTACCATCTGCAAACCTTCGCGGAGCAGAATCAGGTCGGTGTTGTCCGTGACATAACAGCTCGTCGCGCCGAGATGAATGATGGCCTTTGCGGAAGGACAAACATCCCCATAGGCATGGACATGCGCCATTACGTCGTGCCGCAGCTTTTTTTCATAGGCCCGGGCCGCGGCGAAATCGATATCGTCGGTATGCGCCCGCAACTCGGCTACCTGCTGTGCGGTGATTGGCAGCCCCAACTCCGCCTCCGCTTCCGCCAGCGCCACCCACAACTTCCGCCAGGTGCTATGTTTCCGCTGCTCCCCCCACAGCCGGCTCATTTCGAGCGAAGCGTAACGAGAGATGAGCGGGTTTTCGTAGCGTTCGTGCTGGGACATAGAGGGCAGTCTGAGAATGGAGACAATACTTTCATGATACCTCTCACTCTACACCTGCCAAAGAGGCATCGACCCCGTTGTGGCGCAGGGGATGGCAAAATCATGGATGGCAAAATGATAAAGGCCAAGCCAGAACGGCTCCCATGATTTTGCCATCCATCATTTTGCCAACTTCCCCGGCCTTTTCCCTCGATACGACCGACGATCCAAAAATTACTCGTTTGAACAAGTATCTGCTTGTCGGCGACTAAGGAAAGTCCTATCCTAAAGGTTGTTGACTTCCCTCTCCCTGCCTCGTTTCTTCACGCCCCGGTGAACCCATGAAACGCTTCTGGCACGTATTCCTCTCGCTCGCCTCTCTGACTTGTTCCATTTCACTCGCCACGGCTGCGGACGAAGTCAAAATCGACCCGCTGGATTGGCCCTACTGGCGTGGGCCGGAGGGGAACAGCATCTCGCGCGAGACGGGGCTGCCCGATACCATCAATCCCCGCGGGGGAGCGGGGAGCAACTTGCTCTGGAAGAAGGAAAAGGCCGCCGGCCGCGGCACTCCGATCATTCTTCGGGGCAAAATCTACCTGCTGACTCGCGATAATCCCGGCACCGCTCTGGAGCGGGAAAAGGTGATGTGCCTGGACGCCGCCACGGGCGAGACCGTCTGGGAAAACAAGTTCAATGTCTGGTCCAGCCAGGTTCCAGATACGCGCGTCGGCTGGTCGAGCCCCGTTGGAGATCCCGCAACAGGCAAAATCTACACCCTGGGTGTCAACGGTCTGTTTCAGTGCCTCGACGGCGAAAGTGGCAAAACAATCTGGTCGGTTCCGATGCATGAGCGGTATGGCCTCGTCAGCACCTACGGCGGCCGCACGAACTATCCCATTGTGGTTGACGACCTGGTCATTCTCGGATCGGTCACCGTTGGCTGGGGAGAGAATGGCATCCCCGCACACCGCGTGTTTGGCTTTGACAAGGCCACGGGGGAACTACACTGGATGGTGACGACACGCCTCCGTCCCGAAGACACCATCCACAGCGGCCCCACGGTCGCTGTCTTCAATGGGCAGAAAGTCCTCCTCACCGGCTCCGGCGACGGCTGGCTCTATGCCCTCCAGCCGCAGACTGGCAAGAAGGTGTGGGAATATCATTTCTCAAAACGCGGGCTCAATATATCCCCCACCGTTGACGGTGACGCGGTCTACGTCGGACACAGCGAGGAGAACCCGCGTGGCACGAAGTTTGGCGCCGTAGCCGCCCTGCACGGCAACCTCACGGGCAACATTACGGGCATCGACTATGCCACCGAAAAACCCTTGGAAACCAAGGGAGAAATCTGGAAAGAGCTGGGGCTGGGGGTTGGCAAAAGCTCCATCCTCAAGTTTGAGGACCGCATTTATTGCTGCGACGACTCCGGCAAAATGAACATTCTGGAGGCGGCGACCGGCGAACCGATTGGCCGGCAAAACTTGGGAACCACCAACTATGCCAGCCCGCTCTATGCGGACGGCAAAATCTATCACTTGGAAATGAGCCGCTGGTACGTTTTGACTCGCGACGAAGAACTGGGGGTAAAAAAGCCCGCGCGAAAGACGTTCGGAACCTTCGACGAGGGGATTCAGTGCTGGTCGTCCCCGATCGTTTCCCACGGCCGGCTCTACTTGCAGACTACCGGAGCCCTGTACTGCTTTGAAGATGAAAAGAAGGAAAAGGGCACCGGTCCGCGTCCCAAGCAGCCGGAGGTGACGCCGGTGGCGGAAGGCGATAAGCCCGCCCAGGTGCAGGTGGTGCCTTACGAGACTTTGCTACGCCCAGGAGACAAGCAGGACTTCAAAGTGCGGCTGTTCAACGCCCGCGGGCAGCTGCTCAAGGAGAGCCCGGCGGAGTTCACGCTGACGGGGCCTGGGGAAATCACGAAAGAAGGTGCTTTTACGGCCGCCCAGGACAACAGCCACACTACGACGGCGATCACCGCCAAGGTCGGCGATCTCGCCGGCAAGGCGCGGCTGCGGACTATCCCGCCGCTGCCCTGGAAGTTTGATTTTGAAGGACTCAAGGACCCGCCGGCAACGTGGGTGGGGGCTCGCCACCGCCACGTCATCCGGAACGTGGACGACAGTACCGCGATGGTGAAAATCACCACGATTCCCAAGGGAACCCGCAGCCGCCTCTCGATGGGCCAGAGCGATCTGCATGACTACACGATCCAGGGGGACTTCAAGGCGGGCAAACTGGCCAACAAGATTCCGGACTTCGGCGTTATCGCCCAGGGCTATACCTTCTTCTTCGAAGGGGAAATCAAGCGGATGCAAATCCAAAGCTGGCAGGCACATGACAAGCGGACCTTCGTCGCTCAAAAGTTCGTCCTCCAGCCCGAGGTCTGGTACACGTTGAAACTGCGGGCCGAGAATTCCGACAAGAAGGCGGTCTTGCGGGCCAAAATCTGGAAGCGCGGCGAGAAAGAGCCGGCCGACTGGACACTGGAGCTCATCGACCCCCAGCCAAACATCGTTGGCAGTCCCGGCCTGTACGGGGACGCCACCAATGCCGAAATCTTCATTGACAACATTACAGTGACTCCGAACGATTAGGGTGCCGGCACACTTCGTGTGCCGGCCCGCATTCCTGAAATACCGCGCTCACCCAGTGAGCTGATCACGTGCCAAAAAACAGCCTGCCAGCGCGGCGCAATGCCGCTTCCTTTCCCGGAGACTATTCCGCCATGAAAACCCTTTCCGTTATTCTGGCCAATGCCGCGTCCCTTTCACTGGTGCTCCTTGCGGGCTGTCAGCCACCGTCCGCGCCCCGGCCCATTCCTCTGAAGGCGCCTTCCGGAGCGTCCCTGACGACCAGTGGTGCTCCCATCACCCCGGCGACGAAGACCGGTGGCAAGAATGCGGCCGCGCCCGTCGCGACGAAGGCCGAGAAAAAGCCTGCCGAAAAATCCGCCCCAAAGGCCGCTGCGGAAAAGCCCGCAGCCGAAAAGACAACAGCCGCGGATGGTGTGCTTCCGGTGAAGCCACTCCAGAAAGGCCCTTGGGCCCAGTGGGGGGGCAACAGTATGAGGAACAACACGCCCGAGTCCAGCGAAGTCTTCACCGGTTTCCATCCGGGCGGATTCGATCGCAAGACTGGGGCCTGGAAAAAGGACAAGGCGAAAAACATCCTCTGGGTTTCCTCCGTCGGCAGCCAGACCTATGGCAACCCCGTGGTGTCCGGCGGTAGGCTTCTGGTCGGCACCAACAACAGCTTTGGGTATCTGAAACGCTATCCCGATGACATCGACCTGGGCTGCCTCCTCTGTTTCGATGAAAAAGACGGCAAGTTCCTCTGGCAGCATTCCAGCGAGAAGCTTCCCACGGGCCGCGTCAACGATTGGCCGCTGATGGGCATTTGCTGCGCGCCACTGATCGAAGGGGACAAGCTCTGGTTCGTCACCAGCCGCGGCGAGGTCCGCTGCCTCGATCTGGAGGGCTACTTGGACGGCGAGGATGACGGCCCCGTGAAGAATGAACCGGCCAAGCTCTTCGACCTGGCAAAGGCCGAAGACGTCGCTGAAGATAAAGTCCAGCCCATCATGGACGGCCTGGACGCCGGCAAGCTGACGGACGACATCAAGGCCCGGCTGGAAAAGGCCGGCGCGAAGATCGACGGCGATGTGGTCGTGACCAAGGACGAAACGGCCCAGGGCCCCGCCAAGAAATGGAAGTTCCAGGCCGAAGTGGGGGGCAAGAAGCGGGACTTCTTCGTCACGCTCACCGGCCCGCGGCTCGCCGCGTTCAGGATCACCACCCCGGATGACAAAGACGAAGCCGACGTAATCTGGAGCTTCAACATGATGACCGAGCTGGGATCGTTCCAGCACAACATGTGCAGTTGCTCGGTGACCACTTATGGCGATATCCTGTTCGTGAATACATCCAACGGCGTGGACGACGCTCACATCGCTCCCCCGGCCCCCGACGCTCCCAGCTTTGTCGCCATGGACAAGACGACGGGCAAGGTTTTGTGGACCGACAACTCCCCCCGCGGCAACATCTTGCATGGGCAGTGGTCCAGTCCCGCGGTGGCCGTGATCGGCGGCGTTCCGCAGGTCATCTTCGGCGGCGGCGACGGCTGGATGTACTCCTTCAAGGCCGACCAGGGGAAGGACGGAAAGCCGGAATTTCTCTGGAAGTTTGACGCCAACCCCAAGGACTCGATCCTGGAGCTCGGCGGCAAGGGAACGCGCAACGACATCATCGCCACGCCGGTGGTCTACGACGACAAAGTCTATTTTCCCACCGGGCAGGATCCCGAACACGGCGAAGGCAGGGGCATTCTGTGGTGCATCGACCCGACCAAACGGGGCGACATCAGCGAGATGCTGGCGGTCAATCGCAAGGATCCCAAGACCCCCATCGAGTTCAAGCGGGTCCAGGCCGTAGTGGAAGAGGAAGGGGACATGGCGATTCCCAATCCCAATTCCGGCGTCGTTTGGAAGTACACGGAGCAAGACAACGACGGCGACGGCAAGATCGGCAACGAAGAAAACCCAGACGGCTTCACCGAGAAGTTTCACCGCAGCATCGGCACGGTGGCGATCAAAAATGGCCTGCTCTTCGCGCCAGACTACAGCGGCCTGCTCCATTGTCTGGATGCCAAGACCGGCAAGGTCCACTGGACCTACGACATGCTGGCCGCCTCCTGGGGTTCGCCGCTGATTGTGGGGGACTACGTATACGTCGGCGACGAAGACGGCGACATCGCCATCCTCAAGCTGAGCTCGAAAATGGAGCTGGTGGGCAAGGAAATCAACATGGGAAGCTCCGTCCTCAGCAGCCCCATCCTGGCGAACGACACGCTCTTCATCGCCACCCGCGAGAAGATTTTTGCCATCAAGCCCGGCAAGGCAGGAGAGTCACCCGCCGCGGCCGGCGGAGGGAAGTAGCGGAGATGCCCAAGCGCGTCCTTGATGTCGGCAATTGCGTGCCCGACCACGCCGCCATTCGTTCGCTGCTGGAGCGGACGTTTGGCGCGGAGGTGATTCAGACGCACGGCCCCGAGGACACGCTGGCCGAGCTGCGGTCGGGAGCGTTCGACCTGGTTCTCATTAACCGCAAGCTGGACCAGGATTACAGCGACGGGATGGACATCCTCCGGGCCATTAAAGGCGATGCCGCGCTCGCCAAGACGCCCGTCATGCTGATCACCAACTATGAGGATCACCAGGCTGCGGCAGTTGCCGTCGGCGCTGAGCCCGGCTTTGGTAAGTTGAGCTTGAGCACGCCGCAAACGCTGGAGCGGCTGGGGAAGTTTCTCTTGTAGGGTGCTGTTTCTACCCCTGTGAAGCTATCACGGGGCAGCTTGTTTTAGGTGATTCGTCCATACTATTCCCTGAGGGTTGGCTTCGCTAAAGCATTTTCTCAGGAGACGGTTATGGCATCGGAGGCGTTGTTTCAGCG
>JBPCKT010000126.1:0-14691 GCA_051004015.1 Pirellulaceae bacterium
GACTCGGACGGCTTCGTCACCTCCACCACCCCTCCAGTTGCTACCGGCTGGAACGACCCCTGCCGGACAGGACTTGCACCTGCAAAACATCAAACACCTTTTCAAGGCGTACCCAAATTGTCAAAGAACAACGTTGGAGTCCCGCCTTCAGGCGGCTCCTCAAGACCGCCCGAAGGCGGGACTCGAGCGCCCGCAAACTCCCTTTCCACCGCCCTGCGACTACTGTACGTAAGTTTATACACTCAGGTTGGCACAGGCAAGCCCTGGTCCACCAGAATTTCGGAAATTTTCCGCCGCCCTTGGAGAGTGAATCCCGGCGAAAACAACGGGGACCGGTCCATACATTGACGAAGCGTCGGAGCGATTCTACGCTGTGGGCATGCCCCGAACATCGCGAGTCGCGCCGGGTGGCTACGTGTACCACGTGCTCAATCGAGGCGTGGGGCGGGAGGGAGAAAAGGTGTCAGGAACCGTTTATTCATAAAAACGGTTCCTGACACCTTTTGTTCGCCGGCAGGTCACTCGCCAAGCGTTCTCGCGCCAGTGGTTGAGGATTGAAGCGACGGGGCAGACTTTTCCTGCTCCGGGAACAAAGATTGAGTGGCCGATACCGTGGGAACTTCCAAACGACGATCCGGAAGATCCGGAAGGAAAGAAGTTCGGAGACAAATTCGACGAGAGCTATTCCCCCAACGACCAAGACCATATGTTTGTGCTTGACGCTCCGGGAATGGGAGTCGGACCCGACAAAGACGACACCGACAAGAAATGGGTCAGGCAGAACTTCTACCAGTTCGCTCGTGTTAGCTTCAAGGAAGAACCTGAGAAGGAATTTCTCTTGGGTTCGATTTGTTCGGATCGGGATCGGGGGAAGTACCATAACCAGGCTACACTCGTTTGGGATCCGGAGGCTCTTAGGGCGGATGGCGTTACCAAGGGCAAGTGGGTGCGCACAGGGGCCATGGAAAACGAGGTGGGCTTAGACCACCTGGTCATCAACGAAGGGGGGTAGCGGCGGGCCGCGACTTTACCAGCTCGCCAATTTTTTCCACGAGAACGGCGTTCATTGCACACAAAAAGGTATTGCTATGTCGAAACTATGGACATTCCTGTTCCGGGGGATGGCGTTTTTGCTGTTTGCGGGCACGCTCGTTCTGCAAGCTGGTGAACCGCCAGACGCTCCCAAGAAGCCGTCGCCTCCAGGCGACGAAGGGGCGTTTCAGCTGGAGACTTCAGCCGATGTCTTGCGTATCAAGCGCCTGCGCAGGGGCGCGATCGAAGAATACATCACAATCCTCGAGCGCCGTTGGCGGGATGAAAAACCATCGGAAGAACTTAATCGGCGGGCAACCATGGCCGCGGATTTGCTTGGCGAGTTGCGGGCCAGCGATTCCGGGAGCATCTATGTCCTCTGCCAAAACATTGCCATGCACCGTACCGGGGAACCGTGGAAAGACGGCGTCTCGCCGAGCATCAATCTCGGAGGTGCCCCTACAAGTTTTAGGCTCGCCGGTTACCCGGCGATGTCGGCGCTCCGACGCATTGGAGGACCGGAAGTGTTTGCGGGAATCCTGGGTTACATGAATGAACCAAGGAGCCGGGAAGAACTGATGTTTTGTGCGTGCGCCCTTGACCCTTTTGAGGAAGAACGCTTGATCGTTTTGGCGCGAATCAAACTGGCCGAGGAAGAGACGACGAAGAAGGCATTGAGGAGCAGGGGTGGATGGAACGACCTTCAAGCGAACCTCGCGGAATTGAGGAAAATACTTGAAGATCCAGAGATTCGAAGGAAAAATCCGCATTTTATTCCCGGCGGCCCTCCCGAGGATTATTAGGGGGTGGAAAAGGTGTCGGAAACAGTGTCAGGAACCCTTTAATGGTATTGGTTCCTGACACCTTTTTCGCCCCCTTTTTCGCCCCGTATATCGTGCTGCTCTCTGCCTCCTGGCTCTGTTGGCCTAGCCTGGCCGCAATCATTTGGCTCGCGCGCCGAGCGTCCACTGCGGACGACTGGCAAACGCTCCGCCGCGTGAGTCTGATTCACCTGCTGGTGGAAACCTCGTGGCTCGTGTTTGTGTTTCTGGCGGCTTGGCTCCAAGGGATTGAAATCATGTGGTACCGCGGAAACGGACTTTGGCATCTGGCATCCTTGGCTAACATCGTTCCCCTGATCCTATGGCTGAGCCTCTTCTCCCCCTGGCGGAACATTCCCCAGCGGGCCTGGCCGGACTCGCTGTTCCGCTGGTGCCTGATCGTGGCGCTCGGAATCGCGGTCGTCTCGTGTCTCTATGGCTGGTATCTGGCGACCAACCGCGAGCGCCTGGACGAATATTACAGTTCACGCGGCGAATACGAATTCCTGTGGTATCCCATTTCGCTCGGGCTGTTCTTCTGGCTCCCGCAGCTCGCGTGCGGGGTGACGTTTGCCCTGGGTGTAACCTGCCAGCTTTTTCGCGCCCACCAGGACCGCTGGCTAATCGCCCTGGGCTGCGTTTATTTCGTCCCCTTTTGGCTGACTCTGTTGGTTGCGCCCCGGCTGTTGCATTGACTCAGCGCGGGGCGGGAAGTATCGGGGGGCTGACGCCTCCCACTCGTCAAGCGATCGGACACGCGGCTGGGACATCCTCGTACTAATACTTCGTTATCGGCTCATTGGCGCCCGTTGTGATCATGCGGCAGACGATGTTGATGTCCACCATCTCTCCCAGCAGTCGCACCGAGCCGTCGCCGAACAGGACCATGGCACCGTTGCTGTGGAAGCTGTAGATTTCGTTGTCGTTGGTGACATTGACCGCGAAGCCGCCTGGGGCGGTGACGCCGTTGAGCGTGAAGCCGTGGGTGATGTACTCCGCGTTCCGGTCGGCCCAGCCTGCGCCGCTGCACGTGCCGGAGACGATCTTGCCGCGAGTGCGGTAGCGGGCGGGCCGCCCGGCGTCCTCGCAAATGAACATCGTGTTGGAGATCCCATCCGAGCACATGCTGAAACCGCGAGACTCGTTTACTTCAAGGAATCCCCTGGGGAATCTGTTCGTCAGCGGGCTGATAAATCCGGCGGCGAAGAGGGCCGTGCTGACGGCATTGTTGGGGGCGTAATCGCCGGGCGCCGACCGCCAGGTGAAGCCGCCAGAAGTACGACTATCCAAGCGGTTGGCGTTGGGCGTGGAAGGGCACCGGAAGATCGGCACTCGCGTTTCTCGCACGACCGTGTTTGCCGGATCTCGCCAGTCCCGGTCCCACCGATATTTGTCCGCCAGGGGCTTGTTTTCCGTAAACGGCAGAATGAACACCGCCCAGCCGTGGTCCAGCCCCGTCGGGATGCTGAAGCGAGTGTGCGGCTCTCGCGCCACGGTGCCCGCGACGGCGCCAGGCGGAGCCACTCTCATCGCGTCGTGAAAGTTGTGAATGCCAATGCCGATCTGGCGGAGGTTGTTCGAGCACTGCACCCGCCGGGCCGCTTCGCGGGCGTACTGAACCGCCGGCAATAGCAGCGCCACTAGCACGCCGATAATGGCGATCACCACCAGTAGTTCCACGAGCGTAAAGCCGCACCGCAGTCCGAAATTGTACTTCCGAGCCATGACGCTTCCCCCTTTGTGCATCGCTCTATGATTGCTCACCCGTTTAGCGCACGCCGATTCTCCGCTTACTGCAGGTCAATTCTCGGCAACTCGCACCCCGTTCCCTCGACCTTCACCTTCCAGGCCGAATTCGCGTGATCCGAATATCTTCCCCCCAGCTTATCCTCGATCTCTTCTTCGGAAGTCTGCTGGTCCCCGGATTGGTCTGGCATCCAGACCACGAGCAGCGCGTATTCCCCAGCGGGCGCGCCGTCCCATTCGCCCGCGGTCTGAATTTTCACGCTGCCGTCGGCAACCACTGCGCCACTGGGATAACCCTTTTTCCAATCCCCTTGTTCAGTGAGGGGATGCAGAATCACCGTGGCGCCGACCGCGGGCTGGCCCTGATAGAAGACCTGCCCCTTCGTGGGCAAGAGTGGCACGCTCGGCCTATCGCCGCTGCCGCAGGACGAAAACGCCAGCGGCAACAGGGCAATCCAAGCAGCCCGCCAGAAGCGGATTTGACCCAACCCACCCAAGTGCAACATGAGATCCTCCGGCCTCGAACGAGCGCCTGGCAATCAAGATAGCACTTGTACTCGCTCTGGCAACTACTTGTCAGAGAAATCCATTGCAAATTCTCGGCGGCTTCACAGAGACGATTTGCCGACGTTTATCTCTTTGATTTTACAGACTACTCCCGCCGTCCCGCGGCCTTTTGCAGGCGGTCCAGCAGGGCGGCACCCAGGCCCTGCGAGGCAGGGGGGCAGGCGAGAACCACGTCGCAGCCGAGGTCGTCGACTTTTCGCAAAGCGGCGTAAAGGGAGCGGGCCTGGCTGGCGGCATCGTTGCCCAACACAACGATCTCTGTGCCGGCAGGCAATGTCCAATCGGACTGGCCGAGAATGGCCACTTTCTTCCCCTGCTTGATCAACTCCGTGGCGCGACCATAGAGCTGGTGTTGCTCCACGATTTCCACAAGTGCCCGGGGAGCATAATGGCTTTCCAGCCCGCCGCTGAAACGGGTTGTGATGGATTGGGGTGAGCGAAGAGTCTGTCCGCAGGTCGCTTCCACCTGCTCCTGCGTAATTGCGCCGGGGCGAAGGATGGCCGGGCTGCTGGTGGAGAAATCGACAATCGTGCTCTCCAGCCCGACCTCGCAGGTGCCGCCATCCAGGATGAACAGCAGTTTGTCCGCGAATTCTGTCCGCACGTGCTCGACTCGCGTGGGGCTGACGCGGCCAAAGCGATTGGCGGAAGGGGCCGCGATCGCCCCGCCGAATGCGCGGAGCAGCGCCTGTGCAACCGGATGGCTGGGGACGCGGAGCCCCACCGTAGGGAGTCCGCCGGTAACAACGTCGCGAGCCCGCGATGAGCGCGGCAAAATCAGCGTCAGCGGCCCCGGCCAATACTTCTCCGCCAGTCGCCAGGCCTCTTCCGGGATCTGCTCCGCCCAGAGCGTGATCTCCTGAGCGTCCGCCAAATGCACAATCACCGGATGGTCCGCCGGCCGCCCCTTGGCCGCGAAAACCCTCCGCACAGCCGCCTCGTTATCCGCATCGGCTCCCAGGCCGTAGACCGTTTCCGTGGGAAACGCCACCAGGCCGCCGGCACGCAAAATCGCGGCCGCCTGCTCAATTTCACCGGGCGGAATGTCACTCTTAGGGGGAACGGACATGCAGCGCCATGCTACAGCAATTTCCCCAGCATCACCACCAGATCCGCGGTGCGGCTGCTGTAGCCCCATTCGTTGTCGTACCAGGACATGACCTTCACGAACTTCCCCTTGTCACCCAGGACGATCGTCCAATCCGGCACGAAGATGCTGCTGCGGGGATCATGGACGATGTCGGACGACACCAGTGGATCGGTGCTGTAGCCCAGAATTCCCTCCAGCCCGCCGTCCTTCAATGCCTTTACCGAAGCGGCCTTCATGGCGGCGTTGACCTGGTCCTTGGTCACTTCGTCCCGCAGGTTCGCGGTCAAATCGACCACCGAGCCAGTCACGACGGGAACGCGGAGAGCGATGCCCGTGAGCTTCCCCTTCAAATCCGGCAGCACTTCGCCCACGGCTTTCGCCGCGCCGGTGCTGCTGGGGATGATGTTCACTCCAGCAGCGCGGGCCCGATAGGCGTCGTCGTGGGCCAGGTCCTGCAAGCGCTGGTCGTTGGTGTAAGCATGAACGGTGGTCATGAGCCCGGAGAGGATGCCGAAGCTCTCATGCAGCACCTTGGCAATCGGCGCCAGGCAGTTGGTGGTGCAACTGGCGTTACTGATGAACTGCATTTCCTTCGTCAACTGCTTATGATTCACGCCAATCACGCAGGTCAGGTCCGGCTTGTCCTTAGCAGGCGCGGAGAGAATCACCTTCTTGGCCCCCGCGGTGATATGCGCGTCATAGCCCGACTTTCCATCCTTCGTTTTGCCCGTGAAGCGCCCGGTGCTTTCAATGACGATATCAACGCCCATGTCTTTCCAAGGAAGTTTGGCGGGGTCGGTTTCCTTGAGCACCCGCAGCTTGTCGCCATCGATAATGATGTTGTCCTTGTCGTGCGAGACCTCCCCCTCATAGCGGCCGTGGGCGCTGTCGTATTTGAAGAGGTTGGCGAGCATGTCGGTGCTCGTCAGGTCGTTGATGGCGACCAGGTCGATCTCGTCCCCCCGCTGCTTCATCACCCGCGCCGTCAACCGGCCGATGCGACCGAACCCATTGATTGCCACGCGAATCGCCATGTGCGTCTCCTGTTTTCCTGCGTCAGACTTCCTGGGAACCCGCTCTTTCGCGTCATTGTATCGGCGGCGAATCCGCCCTACAACCCGCGAAAAACGAGGCTGGCGTGAGAATCCCTGCCGTTAACTTCCTACAGGCGGAAAAGGCACCGTAGTTGGTGCGGCAAGGGAGGCGAGCGGCCTTGCTCCTGTCGCGCTACGATTCTTCCTTCAGCAACTCCTCAATCTGCCCACGCATGATTTTCTCGCCGTCGGTGCCTTGCCATTTGAGCTCGCCCATCCAGTACGTCCGCATGTAGCCCTGCTTGTCGATCAGATAGACGGTGGGCCACATCGAGTTGCCCCAGGCGTTCCAGTTCTGCTTGTCGTTGTCCACCACGATTGGGAAGGCCAGCTTTTCGTCCTGGGCCTTCTGCTTGATGGAATCGATGTCCCGCTCTCCGTCCCCCTCGGGCGTGTGAATGCCCAGGACCGTCAGCCCCTTCGTCGCATACGCGTCGTGCCAACCCCTGTACCAGGGGTAATTGCGTACGCAGTTAATTCAGCCAAAGGTGTAAAAATGCAAGGCCACCACCTTCCCTTTGAGCTGCGAAAGCGTGAGCGGCTGCGAATTGATCCAGTCTTTCGTTCCCGTCAGCTCGGGGGCTTTGAACGCCATCCGGCCCAGGCGCGAGGCGTCGAACGGCGGGCCAGCCAGCTTGAGCCATAGCGTCTGTTGCGGCTTGGTGAGCAGCTTGAAGACCATCGTTTGTTCTTCCGTCCGCAGCCGCAGCGATTCTTTCTCGAGCGGCTCCGCGGGCTTGCCGTCTTGGATCTGCTTGTCCAGTTCGGCGATTGCCTGCTGCGTATCGCCGATGATTTTCTCCAACTCTTTCTTCTGCTCGGCTGTGAATTTCATCGGGGCCGTAATCTCGGCGCGAAGCAACCCCGTCGGCCCTTGCACCCGCAGCACCACCTCGCTGAGCCGCCGCTCTTGTTCCGGCCGCAGCACCTTTTTCAGTCCCTGCCTGGCCTGGGCAATGATTTTGGGCAGCTCCGTAGCCACTTTTTCCGGGGTAGTTCCCCGCAGGGCCATGAACCGGACATCGAGCGGGTCGATTTCCTTGCGCACCGCTGCTTGCTCGGCAGCCGTCAGCTTCAACTCCGCCAGCACGGCCCGGTCATGGATCAAGAACCAATAGCGGTCCGGCTCCGCGGAGCACGTCGTTTTCTGCGGACCGAAAAAACTAGCAAGCGCCAGCGCGCAGTAGAAGGCATTCCTCAAGCACACCATCTGCCAACTCCTCTTGCCTGCGGCTGTGCGCGCCCCGGATTTCTTGCGCTCGCCGCGTTAAGGTTGCGGGGTTGATTATAGCATGAGGGCAGCGCCGCTGTGCCGAAGCCGCCTATACAAACTTCGTGATCCCCGGCACGGCAATTTCCGCCTTGGGCGCGGGTCCCCATTCGAGCTTTTCAGGCACGAGGCTTTCCTGGCTGTTCATCGCCATTTCCCAGGTCACCTTCTGCCCCGTGTAGCACGCCATTCTCCCCATGATGGCCAGCATCGTGCTGTAGCTCATGTAGATGCCGTTGTTGATCGGCTTGCCGCTGCGGATGGCTTTGAACAGTTCGACGTGCTCCACGTCGTACATGCTCGGCTTATCGCCGCGGTACTTCCAGGTCTCGGTGCCGCTCGTGATTTCGTGCTTCAGAACCCGGGCGCTCCCTTTGGTGCCCAGCACGTAGTCCTCCACGTCGGTGGAGCAGTCCTTCATCTGCCGCGTGTAGGCAAAACACTTCACGCCGCTGGCCCATTCATAGCAGACGGCGTGATGGTCGTAGATGTTCCCCCATTGGGCTTCGGTCCGCTGCTGCCGGCCCCCCATTCCGAAGCAGGACACAGGCGGGACGTCGCGATTGAGCCACATCGCCTTGTCCAGGCTGTGGATGTGCTGCTCCACGTTGTGATCGCCCGAGAGCCAGGTGTAGTAGTACCAGTTGCGGCACTGGTTCTCCATCTCGGTCCATTCGGGCTTCGGGTCGCGATACCAGAGGGGATTGGTGAGGTAGTTTTCCTGGATCGTCACGATGTCGCCGATGGCCCCGCCGAGAAGTTTCTCCATCGTCGCCTTCACGCCGTAGTCGTATCGCCAGCAGAGGCCGGAAACCAGGTTGAGATTCTTCGCCGACGCCAGGGCCGTCGATTGCAGGCAGCTTCGCACGCCCGGAGCGTCCACCGCCACCGGCTTCTCGCAGAAGACGTGCTTGCCCGCTTCCAGGGCCGCCTTCAAATGCACGGGGCGGAAGGCGGGAGTCGTGCAGAGCAGCACCACGTCCACGTCGCTCTTCATCACCTCTTTGTAGCCGTCAAAGCCGGTGAAGCAGTGGTCGTCCTTCACGGCGAACTGTTTGCCGAGCGTGCGGGAGAGATTTTCCTTGCAGTGCCGCAGGTAGTCCGGAAACAGGTCGCACAGGACCGTGAGCTGGACATTTTCATCCGCATGCATCGCATTCAGCGCCGCGCTGCTCCCGCGTCCGCCGCAGCCAATCAGCCCCACCTTAAGCATGTCGCTCCCGGCCGCATGGACCGCCGGCGGACTGGCCAGCGCGCTCACCAGCGTCCCCCCGACCGCCGCTGCGGTGGTGGAAGCCAGAAAATCGCGGCGGGAAGGAGCGGGTGTATTCAAAGTGGGCTGCGGATTGGTAGTCATGAAACAAGCTCCTGGCAGGAGGGGAGGGCAGGGGAGTGGTTGGAACCGCATCTTAATCCTAACTTCTTCTTAACGCAAAGACACAAAGGAGCAAAGTCTCGAAGGGGGAGAGAAGGAGTAAGGACAGAATAATTGGGGACAGAATAATAATAGCCAGACACGTGGCGTTCGCACTCCGATTCCAACTCTGACCATTGTCCTTCTCCCATTATTCTGTCTCTCTTCTCCCCTTTGCGTCTCCGCGCCTTGGCGCCTTTGCGTTAAAAAGGAGTGGTCTAACTCGTCACTCGGATTTCGTCAATGTTCTCTTGGTTCCGCTCCTCCCGCCGCAAAAGGCTCCTCGCCGAGCCGTTCCCTGCTCCATGGCTGGAGGTGCTGGGGAACAACGTGGGACATTACGCCCTGCTGCCGGCGGAGCTGCAGCAGCGGATGCGGGATGCCGCGCGGATTCTGGTGGCCGAGCGGACATTCGTGGGGGCGAGCGGGCTGGTCGTGACCGATGAGATGAAGATCACCGTGGCGGCACAGGCGGCGCTGCTAATCCTGGGCGGACACGACTACTACTTTGACCGGATGAGCGAAATCTATCTCTATCCCCGCCGCGTCAAAGCGGCTCTCACTACGTACCAGCATCGGCTGCACAGCGGCCTCGGCTTCGTCGATGAAGACGCCATCAACCTCGGCGAGGCCTGGCACGACCGCCGCGTGCGGCTCTCCTGGCCCGACGCGCTCCGCGGCGGCCGCGACCCCAGCGACGGCATCAACCTCGTCCTGCACGAGTTCGCCCATCATCTCGATGGCCTGGACGGCGACATGGGGGGCCTCCCTCCTCAAGAAACTTCCGCCCAACAAGCCCGCTGGGAACAAGTCATGGAGCAGGAGTACGACCGCCACCTCGCCGACCTCGAAGCCGGCCAGGACACCCTCCTCGACCCCTACGGCGCGGAAAACGAAGCCGAATTCTTCGCCGTCGCCACCGAATGCTTCTACGAACAGCCGCGAGAGCTGCAGCAGGAGCACCCAGACCTATACGCCATCCTGCGGGATTTTTACAAGGTGGACCCGGCGACGTGGGGAGCGTGACGGACGGGGTCGGGAGGGGTTTTCGCGGTGGTAGATAGTGCGTCGCCAAGAAACCCATTCCGCGAAAATTCCTCCCGACCCCCTTCGCGCGGCCCATTGAACTTCGCTGCCCCTCAGCGAACTGGACACTTAGTATTTTACTGCCCTTTTGTATAATAGTCCGTCGCGCATCGCTGGCGGCCTGGATGCCCTGCGGTCAGCGGCGCGAGACGGGCCTTATTGAGACTGAACAAATCCCCCCTGGTGGTGAATTCCCGGCCACCAATTCATGACGGACCCCGTTTTTCATCCCGTGAGCGTGTTGAATTAGAGGGGGTAAGTTTCAACACCTGCAAAGTTACTGGCATTTTTATTGAGACAGAAAAGTAGCACTAACACGAAACGCCAGCGAGAGCGGCTTTGGACTCCCTCGCTGGCGCTTCGGGTTAGTGTTCGACTACCGGCTGGCTTCCGCACCAGTTATCCTGGAATCACGCCAATTCCACCAAACCACAGACCCACTACCATGCCGCGTTTCATTCTCCTCCTCCTTCTCGCCCTCCTTCCCGCCACCCTCCTCGCTCAGCAGCCCGCCTCGCGGACGGGGCCGTTCACGGCTCCTCAACGCTCCGTCCGCAGTCGCGCCATTGACCAGCAGCATGTGCGGCTGGATTTGAAGTTTGACTGGGAGAAGCAGGAGATGAAGGGCAAGGCCTCGCACACGCTGTCGCTGCTGGCTCCGGCGTCGAGCATTGAGCTGGATGCCGCGGAGATGGCGATCGGCGAAGTGACGCTGGCGACGGAGGAGACGGCGAACCCGGCGCAGAAGCTCCAGAAGAATCACCAGGGGAACAAGCTCACCATCCAGCTTGGCAAGGAATATCCCGCAGGCCAGAAACTGCAAATCGCCATCGACTACGTCGTGACCAAGCCCAACCAGGGGGCCCACTTCGTCATCCCCGACGCCAGCGAGCCGAGCCAGCCGAAGATGGTCTGGACGCAAAGCGAGCCGGAGGACGCCCGCTACTGGTTTCCCTGCTTCGATTCCCCCAACGACCGGCTGACGAGCGAGATTGTCGCGGTCGCCCCGGCGAATTTTATTGTGCTGTCGAATGGCTCGCTCATCAGCAAGCAGGAGAACGCCGACAAGACGCTCACCTGGCACTGGTCGCAGGTCAAAAGCCATTCGCCGTACCTGATGTCGGTCGTGGCCGGCGATTTTGAAGTGCTAGAGCAGAACTGGGACGGCATCCCGGTCCTGTCGTATGTCCCCCGCGGACGGCTGGCGGAAGCGGCGCGGAGCTTTGACAAGACGCCGGCCATGATGGCGTTCTTCAGCGAGAAAATCGGCTACCGCTATCCCTGGCCCAAGTACGCCCAGATCTGCGTGGACGAATACGGCTGGGGGGGGATGGAGCACACGTCGGCCACCACGCTCAACCTCAACACGCTGCACGACGAGCGGGCCCACGCGGACGTCTCCAGCGTCAACCTGGTGGCTCACGAGCTGGCCCATCAGTGGTGGGGTGACCTGCTGACCTGCAAGGACTGGGGGGAAATCTGGCTGAACGAGAGTTTTGCCACCTACTTCGCCACGCTCTGGACCGAGCACGACGAAGGCTGGGATGAGGCGGCTTGGGCGCGGTATCACGAGGCCGAAAACTACTTTAGCGAGGATACCCGCTACCGCCGCTCGATCGTCAATTACCGCTACAACTCGCCGATGAACGTTTTCGACAGCCACGCCTACCCCAAGGGGGGCCGCGTGCTGCACATGCTCCGCTTCGAGCTCGGCGACGAGCAATTCTGGCGGGCCCTCCGCCGCTACGCCGAGGTCAACCAGTTCCGCACCGTGGAAACCGCCGACCTCCGGATCGCCATCGAGGACGCCACCGGTCAGGGGCTCAACTGGTTCTGCGACCAGTGGCTCTACCACGGCGGCCACCCGGAATTCACCGTGAGCTGGGAGTGGGACTCGGCGACAAAAGACGTGCGGCTGACCGTGAAGCAGACCCAGAAAGTGGACGACGTGACGCCGCTGTTCCGCACGGCAGCAGAAATTGAGATCGCTCTCCCCGGCGAGACGCTGACTAAGAAGATTCAAATTACCAAGCCCGAGGAGACGTATCACTTTCAGGTCGCGGAGCGGCCGACGCGAGTTTGCTTTGATCCCAAGGACTGGCTGCTGAAGAAATTGAGCTTTTCCAAGAGCAAGGAAGAACTGCTCGATCAGCTCGCGAACGATAAGAATGTCATCTGCCGGTTGCAGGCGATCCAGGGACTCGATTCCCAAAAGGGAGATCCGCAGGTTGCCGCCGCGCTGATGACGGCTGCGGCGAAGGACGTTTTTTGGGGCATCCGCGAGGAAGCGGTGAAGGTGATCGGTAAGCTGAACGGCGATGAGGCCCGGAAGTCGCTCATTGCCGCGGCGAAAGATGACAAAAAGTCTCTTGTCCGCCGCGCTGCCGTCAGCGCGCTTGGGAATTTCGCCCACGACGAGAGCCGAGCCGCCCTGCGGGAAGTATTTCACAAGGACGGCAGCTACTATGCAGCGGCGGAGGCACTCCGGGCGCTGCTCAAGATTGACCGCGACCATGTCCGCGACGAGCACCTGGCCGCTCTCGACCGCCCCAGCCATCACGAAGTCCTACTCCGGGCCGCCTGCGATGGCCTGGCCGAACTCAAGGACACCGCCGCCGCGGAGAAGATCGCCGCCCTGCTGAAGTCGCCGCTCAGCCCCGAGCGCCGCATCGTCCTGCTCGGCGCGCTCGCCCGGTTGCAAGGGGGCGATGCTGCTGTCGTGAAGCAAGTCGAAGAGCAGCTTTCCAACGACCGCGTCAGCGTCCGCCGCGCCGCCGTCGAAAGTCTCGTCGCCCTCGCCCAGCCAGCTGCCATCCCCGCCCTGCAAGCCCGTCGCGAAAAAGAACAGCATCGCCGCACGGTGCGCGACATCGACGAAGCCATCGCCAAACTTCGCGACAAAGACAAATCCGCCGAGGATCTTCGCAAAGAAGTGGAAGCCCTGCGGAAGCAGAATGAAGACTTGGAGAGCCGGCTGAAGAAGCTGGAAGGGAAAGGGAAGGAGTAGTGGTGCGTTGCACCGTAACGGCCCCCACTACGGCATTTCGAATCCCAGCACCCGGCGGATTTCGGCAGGGTCGGTTTGGCCGGCTTCCGCGGCCTGGCAGGCGCGCGTGAGGAGGGGGATCAGGCCGGCGTTGACAGCGGTCGAGAAAAGCTGCTGGCTGTCGCGGCGGGTGAGGACGGCTGTGGCGAGTTCCCCTTCCAGCGGCGGCAGGAGCTCGGCCAGCACCAGGCGGCCGGAATAGCCGGTGCCGGCGCAGGCCTCGCACTTGCCGGCGATTTTTGCCGACGCAACAGGCAGGCCCAACTTCTGCTCCTCGCGCTCGATGGGCTGAGCACAAGCGCACAGCTTGCGCACCAGGCGCTGGCTCAGAATGCCGCGGATGCCGCTGCGGAGCAGGTAGGGCTCGATCCCCATGTCGGCCAGTCGGCTCAGGGCGCTGGTGCAATTGCTGGCGTGGAAGGTGGACAGCACCAGGTGGCCAGTGAGGGCCGCTTGAAACGCGGTTTCGGCAGCAGGGCGGTCGCGGATCTCGCCGACGAGAATGACCTCCGGGTCTTGCCGCATCAGCGAGCGCAGACCCGTGGCCAAATCGAATCCCGCCGCCGCGTTGACCTGCGACTGGGCCACACCCGGCAGCGCGACTTCGATCGGATCCTCCAACGACACCAGACTCTTCGACCCCGCGACCGTTCGCGCCAAATGCCGGAGAGCGGCATAGGCAGTGGTCGTCTTGCCCGAGCCTGCCGGTCCCGTGATGAGGAGCGCCCCGCTCGTCTCATCGAGCTTCCGCAGCAGCCCCGCATGAACTTCTTCCGGCAGGCCGAGCTCTTCGGGATACAGGTATCGCCCCTCGGCTGCAAAGATGCGGACGACGGCCCGTTCGCCGTAAAGCGTCGGAAACGTGCTGACTCGCATTTCGATTTTCTGGGCAGGCTGGAAGCCTACCCCACCGGCTGTTTCCCCCAGTCGTCCTTCTTGCGGAACATCGGTCCGGTACGTGAGCAGCCCCGCCAGCACCTTCAGCCGCGAAACCACGTCGGCGGCTTCGCCAGGGGGGAACGTGCCGACCGGCTGAAGCACGCCGTCAATCCGCCAGCGGACTTCGAGGCCGCTAGCGGTGGGATGCAGGTGAACGTCGCTGGCCCCCTGCTGGCAGGCCGCTGCCAGCAGCTCGCTGACAAATTGCGATGCGTAGGCGTTCTGGGCGGCGTTCAGCTTGCCGAGTTGAGCGGCGAGATTTGGAGCGGAAATGGTAGTCACGGGCGGAGTTCCTGGAATGGTTTACGCATCCTACCAAGTCTCGTCAGCAGGCAAACTTCCCTCAAGCGCTATAATTCCCCCGTCGATAAACGCATCCGCAGTCCTGCGCGCGCTCCACGAAAAGGGGTCGGGAGTCTTTGGCGTCAACGAGTATCCGTTATTGCGAACTCACTGCCGCCAAAGACTCCCGACCCCCTGGCGGTGCGACGTGGACGGCCAGCTTACGCCGGCCGCTCGCCAATGAGCTCCGTCCCCTGCCTCCTGCCCCCCGCCTTCCCACGTCCACTGCCTCCGCCTCTTCGCC
>JBPCKT010000127.1:0-71592 GCA_051004015.1 Pirellulaceae bacterium
CTACACCGGAGACTCGGACGGCTTCGTCACCTCCACCACCCCTCCAGTTGCTACCGGCTGGAACGACCCCTGCCGGACAGGACTTGCACCTGCAAAACATCAAACACCTTTTCAAGGCGTACCCAAGTTGCCAAAAGATCTTCAATCTCTCCTCTCCCCCTGGGAGAGGCCGGGTGAGGGTCATCTCCTCCGCTCTCCGCTCTCCGCTTTCCGACTTCCGCTTTCCCCCTGATTCACTGATTCACGCCTGTTATTTCTTGATTCACCCGACTCACCTTGTCGCCCTAACTCCTTATTCTCCAGCCACTTCAGATGATTCACGGCTCGACCAGCCCCCTGAATCACCCCTTTTCTTGATTCATCGTTTTCTCCACCATTCCGAGGTATATCCAAGCGATTTAATAACCTGTTTTTCAAACACTATTACGCAGTCTATCAGCCCTGTCTCAAATTTCAGATCTCAAATCTCCTTTTCAGCCCCTCATTCCCTCCGCGCGCAGCCCCTTTCCCGTGTACTGTACGTAAGTGTATAAGAAGAGGTTGGCACAGTCAATAGGTCGGCACAAAGATTTTCCGACTTTTCTTGTCCTAGCGATTCTCGCAGATAATGGCGAGTCCGTTTCAACCTTCACGGGATCACACCACCAAGCCGGTAATCAACTATCCGCACGTTCTCAGGAACCCCACCAAGCCCACCGGTTGCTTTTCGGCAAAGTGGCGCCTCGAATCATTGTGTATCGCCGTTGGGGCACAGTCGTCCGTATTCGTCGCATCTTTTGATCTGGTATCGAGTGCCGACAGCTTGTAGACTCTCCCCAAATTCTAGGGAGAGATTATGCCCAGCAAGGAAGCGGTGGCCTGTACGCCAGTGCCGATTAACCCGGATGGGTTCAATTCGAGGGCAGTGATACCCTATGCGGTCACGACGGACCACATTCGGAAGGCGATGCAAGAGTTTATCGACTTCCTGGGTTTCATCAACGCCCAGCTTCATAGGAAGAAAATTGAGCGCCTGGAGTCGTTTCTGATGCCCGCAAATTTTAGCAGTATCGTCGGCGAGTTCATGGGTGCAGCGATTCCGAAACACTGCAAAACGGTCAAGCGTAATAAGTATCACAACGGCCACCCAGATATGGTTCCAACGGGGCAGTACCCGGAAGACGCGATTCAGCACGGGCCGGAAGGCATCGAAATCAAGGGGAGCCGGCACACAAGCGGCTGGCAAGGTCACAATGCCCAAGAAATGTGGCTAATGGTGTTTGTGTTCGACTCCAACACATCACGCGATGCCGGCCAAGGCATCGAACCAAAGCCGTTTAAGTTTGTCAAAGTCGTAGGTGCAAAGCTGCTGAAAGAGGACTGGCAATTCTCTGGTCGGTCCGAAACCAGCCGTCGCACGATTACCGCCAGCGTGAAGCGATCCGGCTTTGACAAAATGGAAGCCAACTGGGTTTACTCAGAAGAGGGACGGCTGTCTTGACCCGGCAAGTCTCGGAATGGCGGCTTTCGCCATTTCGAAATAGTCGCGGAATCGTTCCACGCCGATCCCCTGGAAGCCCAATGACTCACAAGCCGCGATGGTTGACCCCGATCCCATGAAGGTATCGACGATGACGCCCTCCCCTAGCGGTAAGGCGGCATGAACGATGCGACGTAGGAACGATTGAGGCTTTAGGCTGGGGTGATCGGCAATTTGTCGCTCGCGCTTTGGCGTTCGTTCGCTCTTGATGATATCCTCAAAGGGTTGGTCGTCCGAAATCCGGCGTAGTCCACCCGTCTGCCACTTCCGCAGGCATTCGCTAACCGTCATGCGTGGCGGTATCGGCTTGCGGAACAAGCCCCACGGTTCATAGCAGCCCTTTGGAAGCGACGACACGCCGGGGAATTCTTTCTCGGCATTCTTTGGACGATCCCCGCCGCGCAGCGTGCGAACTAGGCGAATGACTTGCCCCCGAAATTCCAAGCCACCGTCAACCAGCGCATCGTAGAGCAGTTGTGAAATAAACGCATTCGTCGCCATGAATACATGACCGCCGGGACGCAACGCACGTCCCGCGAGCCTGCCCCAGTCAATGAAGAATTGCAACATGCGTTCGCGCTCGGCGGAGTCAAGCGCCGTGAATCGTGGTAGCGGCGCTCGGGTGTGACCGTCGAATGACGGGGGAATCCGCCAAACTCCCCCGTGGCCTGCCGCGCGTTTCTCCAACTGGTCCACGTCGTATTCCTTAACGCCGTATGGCGGGTCTGTCACGATCGCGTGTATCGAGTCTTCGGGTACTCGGCTAAGCCATTCCAGGCAGTCCGCATGACAAATCCAGGACTTGCCGATATGGGCAGAATCGTAATCGAGCATCAAGGGATGGGACTTGCCATTCTTCATGCCGTAAGTGTAACGACCGCCTGCGATTCGCCTAGCGGAGTTAGCCCGTTGCGTACCGGCTGTCCCCAAAGGAGAAGGCGACAGCATTGCCCCTTTACTCTTGTAGTCGGTCGAATCATCATTGGCGTTGCCAGAATGAGATGCTGTACCGCAAAACCAGCGAACGGCCTTCGGGCCGAATAGCCATGACGCGGGATGAGTTTCGGGATGTATTCCGCTCGCAGCGAGATGACGAGTTGCTCGGGCTATGTCTGCGCGATCAAGACTTGCCGTTTGTTTTTGAGCCCAGACCACAATCTTGGAAAGACTTCCGCGATCAAATTGCCGCTGAGCTAGGAGTCGTGTCGGATGACATTGCGATCGTCGGGAGCGGTCGGTTAGGATTTAGCCTGAAACCTGGAAACAATTTCAAGTCATATTCCGAACGGTCTGACATTGACGTTGTGGTTGTCAACCATTCTCTATTCGACGAACTGTGGTTAGCGCTACTAGCTGCCGCATACCCTCGAATGCCTGCCATTCAGCGTCTAGGCGGTTGGCTTGAAGCACGTCGCAAGGAGATCTACACCGGATGGGTTACGCCCCAAACAATACGCCTTGACGGCAAGATTTACGGCGCTAGGGCAAAGCCTGTGAACGAATTCCGGCTTCGCTGGTTTACGGCCCTTAAGCGCGCGTCACAACACCCACCACGACGGCACGAAGACATTAACGCGAGACTCTATCGCAGTTGGAATCACGCTGAACTTTATCACCTAAATAGCTTGTCGGCTCTTCGACAATCACTCCATGCATGAGGCACTTGCCGTGAAGCACGCATCCCGCCCGCAGTCCATTTCATGGTTTCAAGACCAGTACAAGGCTGGCAATCTCACTCTGCGCCCGCCATTCCAGCGCAAGCCGGTTTGGGCTGCCAAGCAACGCTGCGCATTGGTCGAGTCGATACTAATGGATGTGCCAATTCCCGAAGTGTACGTCCAGGTAACGCAGTCTAACGACGGTTCCGAAGAGTACGGTGTCGTCGATGGCCAGCAACGACTTCGGACGATTCTGCAATTCATTGGAATAGAGAGCACCGAAGATCAAGACGGCGGTGAGGATGCCAATAATTTTGAGCTAGATGTCTTGCCAGACTCGTCTGCATTCAAAGACAAGTCATACTCGGATATCACCGGTGAGCCGCGAAAGCGTCTATTTAGGTACGAAATATGCGTTCGGTTTTTGTACACAGAGAATTCCAAAGAGGTTGAGGATGTGTTCAAACGATTGAACAAGTTCACCCTGCCGCTAAAGCCGCAAGAAATGCGAAACGCAACTTTCCACGGTGCATTTCCAAAGCTAGCTGAAGAACTCGCTGACGATGAGTATTGGGCGGTTAATCGGATTGTCACACCTGCGGCAATTCGACGAATGGCAGATATCGAAATGATGAGCGACATTCTAATTGGCCTGTTGCATGGACCGCAGGGAGGATCATCAAAAATAATTGACCAATACTATGACCAATACGAACAATTTGACGACGAATTCCCAGAACAATTGCGAATCAAGCGGGTGTTTGTCAAAACCAAAGAAGTTATTGAGCAACTGTTTCCAGAAATTCAGGATGTGCCCCGCTGGGGAAATCGCGCGGACTTTTACTCCTTATTCATAGCACTCGGTAGTCAACTGGAAAGTCAAAACCTACCGGAAAAGTCTGCGTCTCAATTGCGTGACTCACTAATAGAGTTTGCAGAGAACGTCTCCGCCATGCTCGAGGACAAATCCATCCGTACGCCAAAAACCGCCCGAGAATACGCCAATGCGATTGAGAAAGGCTCGAACGACAAAGCGAGGCGCGCAGACCGCCACGACGCGCTGTTGACGGCTATCACGCCCTTTCTTTCGCCAAAGAAGGTGACGATTAGGGTTAAACGGAAGTTGAGGCGCTGATTGATGCTGAGGTATGCGATTGATACCAACGTGCGGCATCTGCGGACAGGAGCGTAGTTTTCACCGCGCGCTCCCCCTTACCGATTTCGACCATATCGTTGATATCAACGATATGGTCGTCGAGCCGCTGGCCTACGCCACCGAGTCTGATCATTTCGTTGATATCAACGAAATGATCCTCCAAGGCATAACACTAGCCCGGTGCGCAAATGAGAGAGACTACGGCCTTTCCCTCGCTCGCGCGGCGGGCTAGTGTCGAAGCCGACACGCGAGCCGCGTGTGGCTACGTGAAGCTACAATACCCCCATGCTCCCCTCGTTTTCCTTCCAACGCACGTTCTCCGTCGCCCGCAAGGAGCTGCTGCATATTTTTCGGGATCCGCAGACGCTGTTTTTTACGCTCGTGATTCCCATCGTCGAGCTGTTCATGCTCGGGTATGCCATCGATACCAACGTGCGGCATGTGCGGACCGTGTTTGTGGACTATGCCGGCACCCAGGAGAGCCGGCGGCTGCTGGAGCAGTTTGAGAACAGCCAGGATATCCGGCTGGTCCGCCGGGCCTATTCGCAGCAGGAGGCGAGCCAGCTCATCGTCGCGGGGGAGGCCCGGATCGGGATCATTATTCCGCAGAACTATTCCGAGCGGTTGCAAGCCGGCGAGACGGCGCAAATCCTGGTGCTGGTGGATGGGACGGAATCGAGCATCGCCGCGTCGGCGGTGAACATCAGCAACGCGATCACGCTGCGGGAATCGCTGATCCGCGTGCTGGGGGACCGGCAGCAGCTTCCCATCGAGGCCCGGCCGCGCGTCCTGTTCAACCCGGATACGCGGAGTGCCAATTTTTTCATCCCCGGCCTGATGGTGGTGATGTGCCAGATGATGGCGACGATGCTCTCCGCCAACGCCATCGTCCGCGAGAAGCAAGCCGGCACGCTGGAGCAGCTCTTCATGACTCCTGTTAAAAGGAGCGAATTGATTATCGGCAAGATGGTGCCGTACGTGGTGCTGACGAACCTGGAATTCTGCATGATCGCCCTCTTGATGCGGATTTTCTTTTTCGTCCCGATCCGCGGGGCCTTCATCACGCTTTTGCTCATCACGTTTCCGTTCGTGCTGACCATGCTCGGCGTCGGCCTCTGGATTTCCACCCGGGCCAGTAGCGTGGATGCAGCCGGGCAACTGGCGATGGGGACGTTCCTCCCCTCCGTCTTCCTCTCCGGCTACGTCTTCCCGCTCGACTCGATGCCCTGGATCCTGCGGCAGGTTTCCGTCTGCATCCCCGCCACCTGGCTGATCGACGCCAGCAGAAGCGTGATCCTCCGCGGCGGCGGCTGGCGGGAGTTGTGGCAGCACTCGCTGGTGCTGTGGTGCATGGCGATTGGGATGCTGGTGTTTAGCTCGCTGAGGCTGAAGAAGAAATTGGGGTAGGAGGAATGACTAAGCACTAATGACTAATGACCAATGGCGGAGTGCGGTCTTCATTAGGCATTAGACATTAGGATTTAGTCATTGGTCATTCATTGGGGGCTGACGCCTCCCGCTCGCCTTGGCAGAATGGAGCGATGATCAAATCAGCCGTAACGATTTGCCTGGTCCCCGAAGCACGCGGGGGGCCGTTTGTGTTTTGGGACGACCTGGCGGGAAGCGTCCGCAAGGCGCAGAAGCTGGGCTTTGATGCCGTGGAGATTTTTCCGCCGGGGCCGGAGGCGTTGAAGATCAGCGAGGTCAAATCGCTGCTTGGCGACCACGGGCTGTCGCTGGCGGCGGTTGGGACCGGGGCGGGATGGGTCAAGCATAAGCTGCGGCTGACGGATGGGAATGCGGCAGTGCGGCAGAAGGCCCGAGACTTTGTGAAGTCGATCATCGACTTTGCGAGGCCGCTCGGGGCACCGGCGATTGTCGGCTCGATGCAGGGGCGGCACGGGGACGGCGTGACGCGGGAGGCGGCGATGGGCTATCTGAAGGATGCGGTGCAGGAGCTCGGCAGCCACGCCCGGCAATTCGGCGTGCCGCTGCTTTATGAGCCAATCAACCGGTACGAGACGAATCTGATTACGAGCGTTGTGGATGGGGCTTTGCTATTGCGGCCGTTCGGAGATTGCAACGTCCTGCTGCTCGCCGACTTGTTCCACATGAATATTGAAGAGACCGATTTGCCGGCCGCCATCCGCGCGGCGAAGGGTTTCATCGGCCACGTCCACTTCGTCGATTCCAATCGCCGCCCGGCCGGCCTGGGGCATCTCGACTACGTCCCCATCGCTGCTGCCCTGCGAGAAACCGGATACGACCGTTATTGCAGTGCCGAGGCCCTGCCGTATCCCGATTCGGACCAGGCGGCGGAGCAGACGATTAAAGCGTTCAAAAAACACTTTCCACGATAAAGGTCCCCGGCGAGCGGCCAGCGTAAGCTGGCTGATACTAAGCGCCAACGACTCAGAATATCAGCCAGCTTACGCTGGCCGCTCGCCGTAAGAACAACCATGCTCAAACACACGCTCATCCATCCACAGATCAACGCCATTCTCGGTGCGGCCGGACACCATTCCACGGTGCTGATCGCCGACGGCAACTATCCGGCATCGTCCAAGAAGGGGCCCAACGCCCAGGTCATCTCGCTCAATCTCTCGCCGGGGATCGTGAATTGCACGCAGGTCTTGGAAGCGATCCTCTCGGCCGTGCCGGTCGAAGCGATCCACACCATGCAATACGAAACGAGCGGCCCCTACGCTCTCACTGCCGACCCTCCCGCCTGGAGCCAGTACCGCGCCGCCATCAAGGCTGCCGGCTTGAAACTCACCCTCGAGCCGATTGAGAAATGGAAGTTCTACGAGGAAGTCGCCACACCCGACCACGTCCTGACCATTCAAACCGCCGACCAGCAGCGGTACGCGAACGTGCTGCTGCATATTGGAGTGAGGATGGACTAGGAAATGACCAAATCCTAATGACTAATGTCTAATGACTCTGGTGCGAAGTGCATTCACATTAGTCATTAGACATTAGTGCTTAGTCATTCAAATTCCCATGACCATCGACTCTCACCACCACTTCTGGCAACTCTCCCAGCCGCTGAATTACCGCTGGCTGGATGAGCCCCTCCTGGCGCCGATCAAGCGTGACTTTTTGCCGGCGGATCTTGCGCCTCTGCTCAAAGCGACGGGAATTGAGAGGACGGTGGTGGTGCAAACGCAGCATGACCTGGCGGAGAACCGCTGGACGCACGCCCTCGCGGAGCAGCATGAATTCATCGCCGGTGTCGTCGGCTGGGTGGATCTGGCCAGCCCGGATTGCGAGCGGCAACTGCTGGTGTTCAAGGACCAGCCAAAATTTGTCGGCGTGCGGCATGTGACGCAGGACGAGCCGGATGATGACTTCATCATCCGGGAGGACGTGCTCCGCGGCCTGGCGGTGCTGGAGAAGCACGGCGTCCCCTTCGACCTGCTGTTCTTCGCCCGCCACTTGCGGCACGCCCCCGCCGTCGCCGCCCGGCTGCCGAATCTGAAGCTCGTGCTCGACCACTGCTCCAAACCCCGGATCAAGCACGGCGAAATCGACCAGTGGAAGCGCGAACTGGCCGCTGCCGCGAAGTTCCCGAACGTGTACTGCAAAATCTCTGGCCTGATCACCGAAGCGGACTGGAACACCTGGCGGATCGCCGACCTGAAGCCCTACGTGGACCACGCCATCGAGTGCTTCGGCCCCCAGCGGTGCATGTTCGGCTCCGACTGGCCGGTCTGTCTCCTCGCCGCCTCCTACGAGCGGTGGAAGGGAGCCGCGGACGACCTATTTTCGCAATACTCCGCAGCCGAGCGAGGCATGTTGAAGGGACAAACGGCGATTGAGTTCTATGGACTAAAGGTCTGCCACCAGCCGCACAATACCAGCCTGACGCGCAAGCGAAGGACACCTCCTCTATGAATGAGAGTCCCAATAGTGGGAGCAAAAAAGCCGTCGTCCTCCTCAGCGGCGGCCTCGACTCCACCACCACGCTCGCCATCGCGCAATCCGAAGGCTTCTCCGCCCACGCCATGACCTTCCGCTACGGCCAGCGGCACAGCGTCGAGCTCGCTGCGGCCAACCTCATCGCGGAAAAGATGCAGGTTGCCAAACACATCGTGGTCGATATCGACCTGGCTATGTTCGGCGGCTCGGCCCTGACGTCGGCGGGGCTGGCGGTGCCGAAGGACCGGAGCCTGGCGGAGATGGATGCGTCGATTCCCATCACCTACGTCCCGGCCCGCAACACGATCTTTCTGTCCTTCGCCCTGGCCTGGGCGGAGGTCCTCGGGGCGGCGGACATCTTCCTCGGCGTCAATGCCGTCGATTACAGCGGCTACCCCGACTGCCGGCCGGAATACATCGCCGCCTACGAGCAGATGGCCAACCTCGCCACCAAAGCCGGCGTGGAAGGAAAGCTCCGTCTCACCATCCACACGCCGCTCATCACCCTCACCAAGGCCCAAATCATCCGCCGCGGCCTGGACCTCGGCGTCGATTACAGCCTGACTACCACCTGCTACGACCCCGAAGAAACCACCGGCAAACCCTGCGGCCGCTGCGACGCCTGCCAACTGCGGATCAAAGGATTTCAGGAGAACGGGATGGCAGACCCGGCGCTGAGCCGGCATCTCACAGGCGAGCGGCCTGCGTAAGCTGGCCGGTGAGGCAGCTCGTGATGGGGCTGAAAATTTCACCCTGGGCTTGACCGCGTTGTAACAATTGTATAGTATTTGAGATAGGAACCCAGTGGCCTCCGGTGCGCGCTGGGCATGCCGTCCGGCGGGGAGACCACTGCCGAGCGGTGAGGCTGGCTGCGATTCCAACGACCTGAAAAACCACTTATCACAAGGCCGTTTGTTTGTGAATAATGCATTTCGCTGTTTTGACGAAAATGAATTGAATTATGCATCCCATGAATTGCCGCAACAGCCTGACGCCAAGGGACTTCTGACGATGGGCCGGAGGCGGACTCCCGCGTGAAACGGAGCGCAAAAAAGTGCATAACGACCCGCTGCACTGGGGGTATTCCGCCTCTTATCAACTGGAGATTGACCGCAGGCGGTCTGCCGGTGGCAATGGACCGGAAGTGGCGTCAGAATGACCACAGCTAATTGGGAGGGAATGGGCATGGCCACGAAAATGCACAAAGAGACACAAAAACAGAAAATCAGCGGAAGGGCCTCTCGTTTTCTCTACGAGCCTTTTCGTGTTTTTCGTGGCCACTCCCCTGCCTTCCTCTTTGTGTCCCTGCTGCTGATTCAGTCGGGCGCTTTCGGCCAAGGCTATTCCCCCACGGAAGCCCCCGGCAAGATGAAACTGCCGGAAGGCTTCTCGGCCAAACTCGTCGCTAGCGAGCCGCTGATCCGCCAGCCGGTGGCGATTGATTTTGATGACCGGGGGCGATTGTGGGTGATGCAGTATTTGCAGTATCCGAATCCGGAGGGGCTGCAGCGGGTGAAGGTGGACCGCTTCTCCCGGACGAAGTACGACAAAATCCCGGAGCCGCCGCCGAAAGGACCGAAGGGGGAAGACCGGCTGACGATTGTAGAAGGAGAAAAGTCAAAAGACTTTCTCTCCGGCCTGAACCTCGCCAGCGCCTTCCAGTTCGGCCACGGCGGCGTCTACGTCCTGAACCCGCCGTACCTGCTGTTCTACGCCGACAAAGACCGCGACGACGTGCCCGACGGCGACCCGGAGGTGCTGCTCGCCGGCTTTGGCATGGACGACGCCCACTCGGTCGCCAACTCGCTCACCTGGGGGCCGGACGGCTGGTTGTACGGCTGTCAGGGGAGCACGGTCACGGCGAACATCCGGGGCATCGAGTTCCAGCAGGGGGTCTGGCGGTATCATCCCCGCAGCCGTGAGTTCGAGCTGTTCTGCGAAGGGGGCGGCAACTCCTGGGGGCTCGACTTCGACGACGACGGCAACCTCCTCTACAGCACCAACCACGGCGGCTTCGTGATGCTGCACGGCGTGCAGGGGGCCTACCTCTGGAAGCAGTTCGGCAAGCACGGCGAGCTGCACAACCCGCACGCCTACGGCTACTTCGACCACGTCCCGCACCAGAACTTCTTCGGCGGCCACGTCACCGTCGGCGGCATCGTCTACCGCGGCGACGCCTACGGAGAAAAACTCCGCGGCAAATACATCGCCGGCGACCTCCTCGGCCACGGCGTCTACTGGCACGACATCCAGCCGCGGGGGACCACCTTCCAGACGAAACACGGCGGCGAGCTGCTCGTGGCCAACGACACCTGGTTCGCCACCAGCGACGTCTGCCTCGGCCCCGACGGCTGCGTCTACGTCGCCGACTGGCACGACAAGCGAACCGCTCATCCCGATCCCGACGCGGACTGGGACCGGCGGAACGGGCGGGTGTACAAGATCGAATACACCCCCACTAACCCGAAGCGCAAGCGAGGGACAGATGACACTAACCCGAAGCGTAAGCGAGGGAGTGACGAAACCGCCAAAGAGCAGATCCCCGACTTCGCCAAGCTCTCTTCCGACGAGCTGATTCCGCTCCTCTTCAGTAAGAACCACTGGCTAGCGACCCGCGCCCGGCGAATTCTCGGCGAAAAGCGGGATGCGAACGTCTACATTCCCTTAACGAAGCTCATCGCAGATTCCAAGGACGACCACGACGCCCTCAAAGCCCTCTGGGCCCTCGACGTCAGCGGCGGCTTCTCGGAAAAGCTCGGCTGCGAACTCCTGGATCACAAAAGCCCCCTCATCCGCCGCTGGGTCGTGCGACTCCTTGGCGATCCCAAAAAGGTCGAACCCGCCACTGCCGCCCGGCTGAGGAAGCTGGCCGCGGAGGATGAAAGCCCCCTCGTCCGTAGCCAACTCGCCTCCGCCGCCAAACGCCTGCCAACGCAGGACGCGATGCCGATCATCAAGGCCCTTCTCGCGCGAAGCGACTCCGGCGATGAGAAAGACCCCTACATCCCGCTCCTCCTCTGGTGGTCCGTCGAGCAGCACTGCGTGGCCGCGGAACTGGACCTCCCCGATTTCCTCACCGAAGGCCCAGCGGCGAAGAATCCGATTGTGAGGGACACGATTCTGTCGCGATTGGTGCGGCGGTATGTGGCGGAAGGGAGAGATCATATTGATGAAGCTGTCGAGGAGATTCTGACCCATGTTCCCAAAGAGTCTTTGCCGCCGCTGTTGGCCGCGGTGGACCTGGGTATGCTACAGCGGCCGGCTGGTAAAGAGAGACTAGCGCCAGCGCTAGCCGAACTGCTTTTGAAGCAGTCGGAACAAAACAATCCCGCTGTCTTGCGGACGTTAGTGCGAACCGGAAATTCAACGGCCGCCTCCCGAGCAGTTGCCATCATTCTCGATTCTAAGGCCCCGGAGACGGATCGCGTTGCTCTGCTGGAACTGCTCCCAGTGATTCGACGCCAGATCGAGAACTGGCCAAGCATTGAAGAAATTCTTGACCGCTCGGAGCCGGAAAAAGTCAAAATCGCCGTCATAGCTAATTTCGCCCACTTCCGCGCCCGCTATGCTGTGCTGGCCTCCTATTCCAAGTTTACAGAGCGTGAAAAAGCGGCGGTCCGAACGACGTTGCTCAGCCGACCGGATTGGACTTTGGCTGTGTTGCAAGAAGTTTCGCTTGGCAAGTTCCCAGCCAAGGACTTTACGATCGAGGAGCTTCGGCTCGTGGCCCTCCATCACGACCCGGCTCTCGATGAATTGGTCAAAAAGCATTGGGGCAAAATCTCCCCGCCTACCAAAGAAGAAGTCCTCGCCGACGTCCGTCGCCTCAACAACGACCTCCGGGCGTTTCTCGGCGATGCGAAAGCGGGGAAGGTGCTGTATACGAAGCACTGTGCCTCCTGTCACAAGCTCTTTGGCGAAGGAGCCGCAGTCGGGCCGGATTTGACCTTTGCCAATCGGACCGACCGGGACTTCCTGCTCGTCAGCACGGTCGATCCCAGCGCGGTTGTGCGGAAGGAATTTCAGAGCCACGTCGCCCTGCTCAAGAGCGGCACTGTCGTCACCGGGCTGATCGTGGAAAACAAGCCTCCGAAGATGGTCTTCGTCGATTCCAAGGGGCAGAAGACGGAAGTCTCCTCCGAGGACATCGACAAGCTGCAAGAATCCCCCACGTCCCTCATGCCTGACAACATCCTGAAGCAGCTCAAGCCAGACGAGCTGCGCGATCTGTTCGCCTACCTGCAAGCCGCCAAGAAGCCCGAGGAGTAAATCATGCGTACCCGATTTTTGCTGTCGCTCTTTACCGCCGTTTTGTTGGCACAGGCCACCTTCGCCGAAGAGCCCGTTCGCCAATATCAGAACACGCTGACGCTGCTCAAAAACCCTCCGCCGCTGCTCGCCGATTATCCGGAATTCATCGAGCCGGTGAAGGAACTCGCGCGGTATGAAGCGCCGCTTTTGGTCGATGACGAGGGGGCGGACCTCGAGGTCCGGGCCTGGCGGTTCTCCTACAACGCCCGTGGGATTATCGAGATGCCCAATCGGCTTAAGGCGGCGGATACCGCCGTCATCATGGTGCATCCGTGGGGCATCGACGACGGCCAGGGGTGGCGGACGCCGGAGCCGGCCGGAGTCTGCGACTTCTGCACTCCCGCGAAAAACCACCTGGCCGCCCGCCACACCAAGGAAATCATCAGCCCCTTCCACAAGTCGCTCCGCGGCAAAGTGGCCTTCCAGATGTACAGCCTCCCCGGCAAGGAAGACCCCATCCGCAAACAGCTCTACCGCGGCATCCGCGGCAAACCAAGCGACGAAGCCCGCAAGATCGGGGCGAAGGAGCTGACCGAGAAGCTCAATAGCTTCCGCTACGCCGGTGAGCCGCTGCCGAAAACGATCGCGCTCTCGAAAGACAATCCCGTCCGCGACTACTTCAAATCCTTTCCCGGTCTCGACTCCAGCGCCAAATTCAATAACGCCGGTTTCTGGGAGTTGCCCATTCCAGTGACGAGTGATTTGGAAACGGACCCCAGTGACATTGTCATCTACGACGGCGACGGCTATCCACCCCTGCGGGAATTCCTCAAGGAGCACAAAATCCGCCACGTGCTGCTGACCGGCTACGCCACCGACATGTGCTACTGCAAAACGACAGCCGGCTACGAGAACCTGAGCAAGGACTTCAACGTCTTCCTCGTCGGCGACGCCACCCTCGCCACCTACCCGGCCAACAGCACCCCCAAATTCGCCACCAACGCCCACATCTCCTACGCGGCGCTGAACCAGCTCGTGACGCAGATTTCGTGGGTGAAGTACATTCCTAAGACCGCGCGGAAATGAGAGAAGGAGAATTCCGAAATTCGAATGGCGAATGGCGAATTGGTTCCGCCAAATTCGTCATTCGTCATTCGGAATTCGTCATTCCTTTTAGGTGCTTCTCAAAAAACTCCAGCATCGCCTTCTCTGCCTTCACCGCATCATCCCCCTTGAAGCCGTGGCCGGCCCCTTCCAGGGTGAGCAGTTCGACCTCAACTTCGGAAGCTTTGAGCTTGTCGTGAATCCAGGTGGCTTGCTCGTAGGCGACGTAGGGATCCTTGGTGCCGTGGATCAGGAGCGTGGGGGCGGCAGTCGGGGTGACCCAGTAGAGCGGACTGGCGAGGATGTGCTTCTTGTGCTCCTTCGTGGCATCGCCGCCGAGCCACAGCGGCAGCACTTCAGCCGCGTCCACGCTCTTGCCGTAAGACTTCGTCAGGTCGCTGGGGCCGTAGTAATTCACGACGCAGGCCACACGGCTGGACTGTCCGGGATTGCCGCCGGTCCCTTCGAGCGAAGGAACATCGCCGGTCACGCCGAGATACTGCACCAGGTGCCCGCCGGCGGAATCGCCGACGACCCCAATCCGCTCCGGATCGATGTGGAGCTTCTCGGCATTCGCCTTCAGCCACCGCACGGCCGCCTTCACGTCATGCACCGCGGCGGGGAACTGGTGCTTGGGGGCGAGGCGATAGGTGACGGTGACTGCGACGTAATCCTTCTCCGCCAGTTGCTTGCACAGCTCATCCCAGCGCTCCCGCTTGCCGGCGCGGAATCCGCCGCCGTGGATGCAGAGGACCGCGGGAAGCTTTGCCCCTTCCTGCACTTCCTTGGGCCGCGCCAGGTTGAGTTGCAGGTGCTCGTCGCCGGGACTCGAGTACTCGACCCCTGGCTCGAACACGATTTCGCCGGCGAAGAGACGCGACAGCGGGAGACCGCCAGCGAAAGCAATCACGAGTGATAAGCATAGGTTCTTCATATGATCTCATTGCGATAGTGCGTGCATCCTAGAACCCAATCCTTTTGACCTGCGCCCTTGAAGCAGTTGGCAGGAGAAGTGACGTCTGTGCCGCTATCGTACCGCCTGAGCAGGCCGCCCCGCAACTAACCCGTGAACTGCTCTTGACACGGTTTCTCCCCTTCCCTTACAAGCCGGGGCCTTATCTACCTGAACCGCCGGGCGGCTTTCGCTGCGCGGTGGAACCGCGGCCTTTCGTCCGCCCGAAGGAACATACGTGTGCATTCTTACCGCATGGCTTTGATCCTGTCTGCCCTGTCCGTCCTCGCGCTGGCCGCGATGGCTGCCGCGGATGATCCCGCCCCCGCGCTGGCGCGCGCGGCGACGAAAGTCCCGCCCGCATCCCCGAGAAGGCCCGCCGCGGATGCGGATGAGCATGCCGGGCAAAATCATGCGGACCAGGCCGACGACTACTACCCGCAGAATCCCTTGCTCGGCGATGTCTTCGCCGAAGATCATGGCGGCTTCGATTGCGGATATGGCAACTGCGGACGCTGTCGCACTTGCTG
The DNA here is from genome assembly GCA_051004015.1 of Pirellulaceae bacterium. GTDB lineage: Bacteria > Planctomycetota > Planctomycetia > Pirellulales > Pirellulaceae > SXOA01. The sequence continues at coordinate 15,092 of JBPCKT010000127.1, forward strand.
CGACACCCTTTGCAATCCGGGGGGCTGCGGCATGTATGTTCGGGCGGACTATCTGCTCTGGAGCACCAAGGGGATGCATCTGCCGCCGCTGGTCACGGCTGGCGATCCCAACAATACGGCGATTCCCGCCGGCGTCATCAACGAAGATGGCAGCCTCCCCGCCAACACGCGGGTCCTGTTTGGCAACGGCCTCTACAATGGCCAGGGACGCCCGGGCGGAAGGATTGTATTTGGAACTTACCTCAATTCGTGCTGGGCTTTGGAAGGGGAATATTTTGGCCTCACCGATAAGCGAACCAGTTTTTCCGGCGCGTCCACCGCGACCAATCAGCTGGCCTTTCCTTTTTTTGACGAATCCAACGACGGTTTGCCGGCTGTCTTCGGTTGTCCCGATTCCGCTTTCGCCGTCCAAGCTGTCACGCGGTTTCAAGGAGGCGGGTTTCGCTTACTTCGCAACCTTTGCTGCTGGGAAGGTTGCGGCCCGTCGTGGTGGGACGGCTGCCCGGTCAACGTCGCCAAGCGAATGGACCTGCTGCTCGGCTATCGCTCTGTGCGGCTCGATGAAAACCTGACTTTCATCGAGAACTGTGATTTGAATGGAGTTCCTCACGACGGCCGCGACGGCTTCGATACTCAGAACAATTTCAACGGCTTCGATTTGGGAACGATGCTGCAATTCCGCCGCGGCTGCTGGTCGCTGGATTTGACCACGAAGGTCGGCATCGGCAATACCCGCAGCGTGGTGCTGATTAACGGCGTGGCCTTTCAAGACGGCGTTCCGCAAACGCCCGCAGGCAGCATCCTGGCCGTTTCCTCCAACAGCGGCCGCCACGTCAACAACGCCTTCACCATGTTGCCGGAAGTGGACCTGAACGTCGGCTACCAGATCAATCCCTGCTGGCGGTTCACCACGGGCTACTCGCTGATGTACTGGTGCGGCGTCTATCGCCCCGGCGACCAGATTGATCAGCACATCAACCCCAACCTCTGGCCCCCGCTCCCCTTGAACGGCAATAATGCGGGTCTCTGGCCGCAATATCCCGGCCGGGCCAGCGACTTCTGGGCTCAAGGCATCAACTTCGGTCTGGAAGCCCGCTGGTAGGTTCACACCTCCAGCCAGGCAGCCACCATGTCCGCCAAACCCATTCCGTTCGGCTCGTCCGATCTGCGCCTCCCCGATGACCTCCGTGGGCCGCTGCAAGCTCACATCTCCCAGTTGCACAGCCGCTTTCAAAGTCGCGGCTGGGGCGGGCGCGTCGGGTTTGGAGAGCGGCCGGCACTGATTGTGATTGACCTGGCCATCTTCTGGACTCAGCCGACGACGCAGATCGGTAGCGACCTCGAATCGGTCGTGCAGAATACGCTCTCGGTGCTCGCGGCATCCCGCGCCGCCAATATTCCCGTCTTCTTCACCAGCTACGCGCTCGATCCGTCCGATCCCCCCAGCCCGCAGAACAAGAAGCTCCGACTGGGGGCCGGGGCACAAGATCCCGCCATGTACGAGCTCGACCCGCGTCTCGCGCGGCGGCCCACGGAGAAGCTCGTCCGCAAGCGCTATGCTTCCGCCTTCAAGGGGACCAACCTGCACGAGATGCTGACTTCGCTCTGCATCGACACACTGATCGTCACCGGCGTCAGCACCAGCCACTGCGTCTACGCCACCTGCCGCGACGCCACCGATAGCTTCCGCGTCATCGTGCCCAAGGAAGCGGTGGGGGAGCGCTGCGAGCTGCTGCACGAAGTGAACCTGCTCGACATCGACCTGGACCTGGGAGACGTAATGCCGGTGGCGGAGGTCATCCAGCAGTTGGGGACGGGAGGTTAAGGCAGCACGACGGAAATGAAATACCCACCGGTTCCCCAAACCGACACGTGGGATGGGACACGGAAAAACACGGGAAACACGGTTGAATCACTCAGATCATCGGGCGAGTCGCGGTTTTCTTAGGCAGAATCATGGGGATCGGAGAAGGTCCCATCGCGTGCAACTACCTCTCACCGTGTCCTCGGTGTTTTCCGTGTCCCAATCTCCTTCCCTCTGCGGCGACCGATTTCCGGTAGTTCAATTCCGGCCCCCTGCCCTAAAACCACTCGGCCCGCGGGAAGCCGTCTTCGACTTCGGGGCGATAGACGACGTCAATCAAGTTGACGACCTCCACCCCTTCCACGGCCATGCGGACCAACTCTTGGGCGAGCTGCTTGTGGTAGTAAGAGTCCACGCGTCCGCGCAGGATGATCGACTCCCCGTCTTGAAAAACGTGGAGCGTCCGCAGCACATAGATGCGGCTGCGTTGCAGGACTGTCTTGGCATGGACGACAACATCGTCGACAAGTAACTCGGCCATCTTCCTCGGCCTCCATCCGTGAGCGGTTCCCCAGAAAGGGATCCGCGGTTTTCCGCCTGGGTCAGTTCCAGTCGTTTGCCGACCGCAAATGCGCCCTGATTTCCGTGAAGAGTTTAACTTTACGGGAAGAGCGTGGAATGTCAACGCCCAAAACTCTACGCTCGCGGAATTTTCATGGAATTCTGTAAGTACGCTAGCACTTTCTTCGCCAGGTCTTCCGCCGAGGCGGATTCCGCGGCTAAATGCAGCTCGGGAGCCGCGGGGGGCTCGTACGGATCGTCAATTCCCGTGAAGTTTTTCAGCTCCCCGGCCCGGGCTTTTTTGTAGAGCCCCTTCGGATCGCGGGATTCACATACCGCTAATGGGGCATCCACAAAGACCTCGATAAAATCCCCCTTTTGCCCGCGCTCCTCCACCAACTTCCGCACCGCCCGGCGGTCGGATTGGTACGGACTGACGAAGGCACTCAGCGTGACCAGCCCCGCCGAAGCAAACAGCTCCGCAACCGCTCCCACGCGGCGGATGTTCTCCTGCCGATCCTCGGCAGCAAAGCCCAGCCCGAACCGCCGGGCAAACTCTTCCCCAAATTCGGCCAGCATGGCAGGAGACGGATTCAGCGACTGCCGCACGTTGTCACCGTCCAACAGGAAGCTATGCACGCCGCGGGCATACAGCATCCGCTCCAGCAGATTGGCCACGGTGCTCTTTCCGCACCCCGATAGCCCGGTGAACCAAACCACGCAGCCGCGATGACCATTCAACTTTTCGCGGTCCTCGCGGGCGACGCTATGGGGATGCCAGGTGACGTGAGCGGATTCCATGGGAATTTGAGATTGCGGATTCTAGATTGAAGAAGATCTTCAAGCAACGAAGGAAGGTATTGAGGCGATGCATCCCAAAAGTCCGCTAGGCCAAAATCCCTTTCGGCTGCTAGACTTATATATTCTACACGCTTACTCAAGGAAAGATTGCCGATGGCCCAGCCTCTTCCCGCCGCCAGCAACATCGGCTGGGCTCAGCGGCGAGGAGTCGCTGGGAACCTCAAGTGCGCAATCCTGGCGGCTGGGCTGGGGAAGCGCCTTGAGCCGTTGACCGCCCGGCACCTTCCCAAGCCGCTCTTTCCGCTGGGGGGCAAGACGCCGCTGGCCGAAATCTGGGTCCGGCGGATGGTCGAAGCCGGCATCACCGACATCTCGATGAACCTCTGCGTCCTGGCGGAGACCATTGAGCGGCACTTTGGCGATGGGTCGCGGTTTGGTGCCAGCATCACCTACGTCAAGGAGAAGACTCCCAGCGGCACGCTCGGCGGCGTCTGCAAACAAGCTCTAGGTAGCGAAGCCAAGACATTCCACAACGAACAGCCGCTTGACGTGCAGCCGTTCCGGGGCTCGACGCTGATTGCTCCGAGCGGAGACGTGGTGACGAACTTTGGCGCTGACCTGCTAGAGGAGATGTACGACATCCACAAGCGCATGGGTGCGGCCTTCACGTTGGTCCTCAACCCTGTCCCGTGGGAGCGCCGAAAGGACTATGGCACCGTTTTGCTCGAAGGGGTTGAGCAGCGTCAGGGATTGATTTCGCGTTCCGGCCGGATCAGCGATTTTCGCGAAAAGGACCCGGATTCCCCCAGCAACCTCAACAACGCCTCCATCTACATGCTGGAGATGGACCTGCTGCGAGAGCTCGACGCACTCCGCACGCCTGCCAGCCTGAAGGAGCCGCAGCCGTTCTACGACTTCGGCAAGCACGTCTTCCCCACGATGCTCGGCCGGCTGCCGTACGCGAAGCTGTCGCGAGAGTATCTGCTGTGGGGAATTGAATACGACGGAGCGTGGTTTGATGTTGGCCAGAAGCGGGACTACCTGGAGGTCCATCGCAAGCTGCTGGAGGGCGAGTTGGAAGCCGATCTTCCCTTGCAACAACAGTCGTGGGGTTTCGTCGGAACGAACACCACCATTCACCCCCAAGCCAAAATCGTCGGCCCCTCGATCGTCGGCAACCGCTGCATCCTTGAAGCCGGCGCAACCATCGGCCCAAATGCGGTGATTGGCGACGGCTGGACGGTGGGAAGAGACGCCGCGGTGAAGAATTCCGTTCTGTGGGAAAGGTATCCGTACTTCGACGAGTCCAGCAGCGAATTGTCGGTTGCCGAAAGAGCCAAAGCCGATCCGCACCGCATCGCAGCCGGCGTCACTATCGAAGGCAGCATCATCACCGGGGGCCAGATTGACAGGAACCTCCAGGAGTGCACCGCACACGTCGACACCGCCGGCAAGCTGGTGGTGCTTTCCATCGACTGGGTGCCGGCTGATCCGCGAGCTTGATTCCCAGCCACTCCCCCCGCCTTCGCCAGTTTCTCTGGACGTGACGGCGGTCTCTCCCTAGATTCTCGCTCACCATTTAACTGGGCAGGCGGCCGAGAATTCAGCCAGGAGCAAGGAGAGAGGTCATGCAATTCAACTTATTCGCGTGGATTCGAGAAGGTGTGCGGCGGTCCGTCATTCTGGGCGTGAACGACGCCGTGGAAGAAATCGGCGCGCCTCACGGAGATGAGGCCTGGAAAGAGCGGTTGGTTTCGCTGCTGGATGCTCACGCTACTGACGAGGCGACCTCACCAGCGGGCATCGCCGCCGGCAAAAGAAAGCGACTGGGACGCTCGCTCAAGGACTTCACGCCGGAATAGGCGGCCCAACCTGGCTTTTGGTGGACATTCCTAGGTTCGATCGTTGCCGCGAGAATCGCTGGAGCGTAGATTAAGAGTAGACGAATCGCGCTGCGCCTTTGGAGCAATCTTTATGATCGATGCCGTCGAAAACTCGGGCATTAGTCGCGCCCCAGCTGACAGTTTGCCTTCCTGCGGCAAGTCCAGTCCGAGCGTACTTTATCTCAGCCCAGAGCAATCTCAGTCGCCGTACGTTGAGGTTAGGAATTCGAGCGGAAAGGTTTGCTGCTACCTCTTCAACGAAGCTACCTTGCTCCTCACTCCCGCTGAATTTTCGGACATCAAGCTTCGAGCGTCCGTTGGCAAATCGGGGCAACCGCTTCATGAGATCCTCAAAGAGGTGCGTGAAGGGGTTGGCGCATGAAATACACCGTCACTTGTGACGAGAAAACGACGGCACAATTGGCGAGATTATTTGAAGCGCACGCAAATCCAAACAGCGCTCGCTTCAGTCGCGAGTTCGCGGCGCGAATTTCCGCTGCATCGGATCAAATTGACGGGAAACTTGCTGTGGATCCGTACGGAAAGATGTTGTCGCCGGAAAGCCCAACTCCCAAGCTCATCGATGGCGATTTGAACCTTTGGAATCTGGTGATTGATCCGATCTCCGTGATGTACACCATTCGCGAGGATGACTACCTCGTAACATTGCATGACTACCGGCTGAGCACACCGGCTTAATGCGAAGGAATAGGGAAATGTCCGCTGCGGCATTTATCTACTGTCCTGGATGCGGAACGGTCGTGGAACATAACCGTCCGGTCTGCCCTGGTTGCGGTCATTGCATCGGGTGTGGCCGCAATCGAAGCGCCGAGGCTACTGCTGCGACGAATTCTGCGAGCGATCCTTCAGTAGCGACCTGGCTCTCGCCTTGGTTCGGCAAATCTGAACGACTCTGTCTTCAGTGTTGCCTTCCTTATTGCAAATGCTGCGGGCGCTGTCCCAATTGTCTAGGGCTCCAGTTTTCCGAGATAACTACACCGTGTGAGTGTGGCCATCCGAACAATCAAGAAATTCTTAGAAAACTTCAAGAGACTGCATCGGTTCCTGAAAAACCGAAGCGACAAAAGGAAGCTCTCTGAATTTCGCGTGATCAGGATTTCTCTCGCTGGGGGTCGCCTTCACCTCCCACCTCGTTAGCCGCGCGCGAAGCGCGAAACGGATACAACAATTGCCGCACAAAGCCCGGTGGCAAGTGTTTGCCTTCGGCCAGGCCATACGCTTCGGGCCAGCGGCTGGGCAGATGGAGCGTGCCGAACAGCCAGTCCCAGATGGGCAAGTGGACGGCAAAGTTCTTGTCGATTGCCTCGCGCTCGGCGCTGTGATGCCAGTGGTGAAATTGCGGCGTCGCCACCAGCCATTTGAGCGGCCCGAACTCGAACCGCACGTTGGCGTGGATGAAGGTCGCTTGCAAACTGACAATCGCGATGTACGCATAGACCGCCGAGTCGCCGAAGCCGAGCCAATACACGGGCACGTATGACAATCCGCGCGTCACGATCACATCGACCAGGTGCAGCCGCGATCCGGCCAGCCAGTCCATCACCTCGGCCGAGTGATGGATCTCGTGGAATCGCCACAGCAGCGGGATGCGGTGAAACAAGCGATGCACCCAGTACTGGGTCAGATCGGTAACTAGCAGGATCTCGATCAGCTGCAGCCAGAACGGTTGCGACCTCACCGCGGCTTGGAGAGGAGCGATCTCGGCCCAGCCAAAGAGCCAGCCGGCTGGTTTGAGCGTGAGATAAGTCGTGGTCTGTACCAGGAGCGAGCTGATGAAGAAGTAGCTGAGGTCGGTTTGCCAATCCGGTCGGAAGACGGGCTGCTCGGGACGTTTGGCAAACAGCCGCTCCAGCGGCAGAAAGACGAGCGAGAAAAAGATCAGGTTCAAGAGGAACCAATCGAGCCCGAGAAATGGGCTATTGGGGCTCACATCGCCAACCGGGGCGCTCCCCCCGCCCAGCAACATTGCCGCCAGCGTGAGTAGAAGCCCGGTCAGGCCCAAGACTTTTCGTTCGCGGAGCCAGACGCTCACCAGCCCCAGCACAAACGAGGCAATGAGCACCGCGAACAGCAATCCACGAATAATAAGCAGCGGGTACTTGCCGCGCAGCTCGGGCATCGTTAAGAGCGAGGGAAAGTGCAGACACAGGACCGCGCCCAGACCGACAATTCCCAGCCCAATGGAGAGAACGCCGCTGATCCAGCCGCTCCCCCAGTGAGTGGGCAGGTGGTCCACGCCGCTGATAGAGCCTGTCTCTCGCGGCGGCTGGGGAACGGGCTGCGGCGGGCTAGTCATCTCGCGCCGCCTCCGCCGCAACCGGCAGGCTGGCCGCATACTCCTCGTCATCGCTGCGGGGCGTGGCCCCGGTAACGCGCTGCACGACCAACTCGAATGTGCGGAAGAAACGAATCTTATCAAGCAACGCATTGCACCAGCCGGTGGTGATGCAATAGCGGATCATGAACGGCGACGCATGGTGCCGCAAATGATGCTCGGGCGAAAGGATCAGCCGCCGCCGTTGCAGCCAGGCGACCCACCGGGGGGGATTTTTGTCGTGTGCCCAGTAGTGAATCTGGTTCGTGGGAATCCCCCAGAAGCAGAACGCGGTTAGAAACGCCGCCACGGCCCGACCGCCGGAATTTTCCAGCGGTAGCGCCAAAACCGCGAGAAGGATGGGAATGGTCACGAGCGCCGAATCGCCATTGGTATCGAAGAACCGCGATCCGAGCATGCCCTGAGGATTGACATGGTGAACGCGAAAGGGCCGGATGAATCTCGGCCCGAGAAATGGCCACCGCTCGCTCCCCCACGTATCCCCCAGCCAATGCACGATCCCCGAAGCGAGATCCGCAGCGGGCCAGGCCACCAGCACGACCAACAGCAGCCAGGCGTCGCGCAGATTGGATGCCCCTGTTACGCGCATCGCGTGCGCGAGCACCAGTCCCGCCGCCACAAGGACACACACCACCTCGCCGGTGATGATCCAGAGACTGGTGCGATGCTGGGGAACAGAGTCGGGGACGATGGGATTGTTTGCCATGGGGCTTGAGCCTGAATCCGATTCTGTCTCGGAGCGTCGTTTATTCTAGTCGGGGCCACTCCACCGCGGCTGGACGCCACTTACAATTTTCAGCGTGTCCCCGCACCTTCCGCTGCCGATTGATGAAGTCCTGCCGCGGGTCGTGGCAGCGCTCCGCCAGAGTTCCTGCGCGGTGCTCCGTGCGCCGCCGGGTGCGGGAAAGACGACGCGCGTGCCGCCAGCCCTTCTGGATGCGGGCCTGGCGGAGCGGGGTAAGATTCTCGTCCTTCAGCCGCGACGAGTGGCGGCCCGGGCCACGGCAGCGCGGATGGCCAGCGAGCGGGGGAGGCGGCTGGGGGAGGAAGTCGGCTATCAGGTCCGTTTCGATTCCCGCACGAGCTCGCGGACGAAGATCGAGGTGATCACCGAAGGGATACTGCTACGAATACTCCACGAGCAGCCGTTTTTGGAAGGAATCGCGGCGGTCATCTTCGACGAATTCCATGAGCGCTCGCTGAGCAGCGATTTGGCTCTGGGGATGGTGCGGCAAATCCAGCAGTCGGTGCGGCCCGACCTTAAAATCCTGGTGATGTCCGCCACGCTCGCCGCCGAGCCGATTGCGGCGTATTTCGGCGGCTGCCCGACGATTGAGAGCGCGGGGCGGATGTTTCCCGTCGCCATCCGCTACTTGCCCAGCCTCGATAAGCGGCCAATTGAAGAATTGGTGGCAGAAGGCGTGGGCCGGATTTTGGAAGAGTCCCCCGGCGACGTTTTGGTATTCCTGCCCGGCGTTGGCGAAATCCGCAAAACAGCCGCGAGGCTGGAAAGACTCGCGGAGGAACAAATCCTCGCCATCATGGAGCTTTACGGTGATTTGCCCGCGGAACAGCAGGACGCGGTGCTACAGCCGGGCCCGCGGCGGAAGGCGATCCTAGCGACCAACGTGGCCGAGACCTCGCTCACCATCGAAGGAGTGACATCCGTCGTCGATAGCGGCCTGGCTCGCATTCAGCGGCACGATGAACAGACTGGGCTCGACCGGCTGGAAGTCGCATCCATCTCCAAAGCTTCCGCGGACCAGCGGGCGGGGAGGGCGGGGCGAACGCAGCGCGGCATCTGCTTGCGGCTCTGGCCGGAGGCGGCTCACCGGCACCGCGCGGAGTATGAGACGCCGGAGATTCACCGCGTTGATCTGGCGGGAGCGGTCCTGCAACTCGCCGCATGGATTGAGCCTGACTACCGTGCATTTCCTTGGTTCGAAGCGCCGCAGCCCGTCGCGCTAGAGCGGGCCGAAGGTCTACTGACCATGCTCGGGGCGCTCGATGACGGGAAGATAACGCCGCTGGGAGCAGAACTAGCCGCCTTGCCGGTTCATCCGCGCATTGCACGGTTAATGACAGAGGGACGGCGACTGGGTGCGGCTGAAGATGCAGCGCTGGTGGCCGCGATGCTCTCGGAACGCGACCCGTTCTTCCGCAGTGGCGGCCCGCAGCGCCGGCCAGCCAGTCACACCAGCCAGAGCGACGTGTTGGACCGGCTGCACGCCTTGCAGGACTTTGAGAACCGCGGCATCGCGGGCAGCAGTACCGGCGCGATCAACCGACAGGGGGCGAAGCAGATTTTCAAAGTGCGGGAGCAACTGCTTTCACTCGTGGAAAAGTCGAGCAGGCATCGCAATTCGCGGCAAGATGCGACCTCTGAGGAAGCCGTTCAGCGGGCCATCCTTGCCGCTTATCCCGACCGGGTCGCTCGCCGCCGCGAGACCGGTAGCAAACGGGCCGTCATGGTCGGCGGACGCGGCGTCAAACTGGCGGATGAATCCGCGGTGCTCGAAGCTGAGCTGTTTGTCTGCGTGAATGTGGACGGTGCGGCGGGGGAAGCGCTCGTCCGCCAGGCCAGCGGCGTGCGGCGAGAGTGGCTGAGCGAAGAATTGCTTATGACTGAAACCATCGCCCAGTTTGACGAGCAGCGCGAAGCGGTCACTGCCACGAAGCAGGTAAGCTGGAACGGGCTGCTGCTCGAAGAGTCGCAGGCGGCGTTACCTGCGGGAGAAAAGGTCGAATCGCTACTGGCGGCATCGGCTGCGGAAAAGCTGGAACGGGTCCTACCCAAGGACAATGAGGACTTCACGCAGTTCCTCACTCGAGCGCAGTGCCTCTCTGCCTGGCGGCCGGACTGGAACCTGCCGCTGCTTGATGAAGTGGCACTGCGATCTCTGATCCCCATGCTTGTCTCCGGCTGCCGCTCGTTCGCCGATCTGCGGAAAGCGCCGTGGCTCCACGCGTTGAAAAGTCTCCTCACCTACCCGCAACTTCAACTCATCGAGCGCGAAGCGCCCGAGCGAATCGAAGTCCCCAGCGGCAGCCGGATTGCCGTGCAATATGAGGTGGGGCGGCCTCCCATCCTGGCGGTCCGTATTCAAGAGATTTTCGGCCTACTCGATACACCTCGCCTCGCCGGCGGCAAAGTGCCGGTCCTCATGCATCTGCTCGCGCCCAACATGCGCGTGGCTCAGGTCACGGATGACTTACGCAGCTTCTGGACAAATACGTATGCTCTCGTCCGCAAAGACCTGCGTGCCCGCTATCCCAAGCACTCCTGGCCCGAAGACCCCTCCACCGCCCAGCCGCAGCGGAGGCCGCAAAGAAAGAAATAGTCCTCGTTCCCACGGTCCTCCGTAGGAATAAGAAGTCGCAATCACCCCTTCCACGTCTCCCGCCACACGCATCCCGCCCACGACCAGCCGACGCCGAAACCGACGAGCACATTGTTCATGCCCCTCGTCAGGCTGTTGTTGCGGCGGAGGTCGTCGATGAGGATGGGAAGCGTGGACGAGACGGTGTTGCCGCAATGCTCGAGCATGATGGGCATACGCTCGGGAGCCAAGTCCAGGGCCATGCGCAATTGCTGCAGCATTTTCAGCGTCGCCTGGTGCAGCAGGAAGAGGTCGACTTCGTCCTTCCGCAACTCGGCCGCGTTCAGGATGTTCCGCACGAGCTGCGGGACGGCGGCGACGGTGAAGTTGATGAGGCTCGGCCCGTCCATATACAGGTCGCTTTCCCAGCGGTGCCGATGCCGCGGCTTGATGGCGTCTTCCGCGAGGCGGGCACCCCCCTTGGCCACCAGCAGCGTATCCGCACCCGTGCCGTCGGTGCCGAACTGGAATGCGGAAAGCGTCGGCTCCGGGGCGGCTTCAATCAGCGTGGCGGCGGCCCCATCGCCGAAAATCGTGCGGAGGCTGCGGTCGGTGGGGTGAATATATTTGGAGTATGTCTCGGCGGTGAGCAGCAGCACTTTCTTCGCGCATCCCGCCCGGATGAGGCCATCCGCCAGCGACAGGCCGTATACGAATCCCGAGCACCCCAGGTTGAAATCGAGCGCACCGACATTCGTCCGCAGCCCCAGCCGGCTTTGCACCAGACAGGCTGTCGTCGGCAGTGGATAGTCCGGCGTTTGCGTGCAGAGCAGCACAAAGTCGATGCTTTGCGGATCGACTCCCCCTTCGCCAAACAGCTTGTTGGCCGCCGCCACCGCCAGGTCCGATGCACACTCGCCCGGAGCCGCGATGTGCCGGGAGGCAATGCCGGTCTTCTCAAAGATCAGCGGCATGTCCCAGGAGGGGAACTCCGCTTGCAACTGCGCATTGGTCTCGACGCGCTCGGGAAAGTGAATGGCTATCGGACCAATCGCGGCGTAATTCACGGACAAGCCTTCGCAAGAGTCGGCGGGGCCGCGAGGCAGACGGCTGACCCGAAAAAACAGGCAGAGGGTGGCAATTCGACCCCGGTACTGAACGATACCGGGATTACGGAAATGGGTCAATTGGAGTGCTACGCCCCATCAGCGCCCCTTACCGTACTTACGCTGCTTCTCTTGACCTGTCGCCCCCTCTCCACCTACAGTCCCACCCTTTCGGCGCTACCAGCCGATGTCTCAGGCATCAACCAGGCAAGCGGGAGCGGACATTGCAGCGAGCTGGCAATCGAACCCGACTCATGCTCGGCCTGGCAGTACTCTGCGCACTGGCCGCGGGCGAAGCGCGCTCGCGTACGATGGCCGCTGAGAAGTGGCCGACCGAACGAACGGCCGGTCCCTTTCTGTGCCACGCGGATTTTCCCCTCGAGGCGCACAAGAAGCTCCTCGCCGAGATTGAGTCCTTGCAGCAGGACGTAGCCACAATCCTGGGAACGCAGGAGCCGCGCGAGACCATGCACCTTTTCCTTTTCGAGAAGCCGGGAACCTACGAGGCCTACATGAAGCGGTACTTCCCGCGAGTCCCCGCGCGGCGGGCTCTCTATATCAAAGGGCGCGGGCCGGGGATGGTCTTCGCTCATCAAGGGACCGACTTCGAAATCGACGTGCGGCACGAAAGCACCCACGCCTTGCTGCATGCCTCGTTCGAGACCGTCCCCCTCTGGCTCGATGAAGGAATTGCCGAATACTTCGAAGTCCCCCGGGACAAACGGGCTTCCGAAAACCCGCACCTCGCCACCATCCGGGCCCTCCTGCGCCAAGGCTCTTCGCCGCGGCTGGAACCGCTGGAAGAAATCAGCGACCTCAAATCCATGGGGCGCGACGAATATCGCGACGCCTGGGCCTGGGTCCACTTCATGATCCACGGCCCCCGAGATGCCCACGCCGAACTCATCAGCTACCTGGCTGACTGCCAGTCCGGCGGCGAAACCGAGAAGCTCTCGGACCGGCTCCGCAGGCGGGTGCCGGATTTGGAACGCAGGATGGCGGAGCACTTCAAGCCCTAGTGGTCCGCTCACTCCATGTGCAGACTGCTTACGAACTACTTCCCTTCAAGCTGCTTCTGGATGTAGTCAACCTGGACCCGGACTTCTTCCAGGTCGGAATTGAGATTCAGGGCTCGGCGGAAGCATTCCAAGGCGGCGAAGGGTTCGTCCATTTCCAGATAGCAGTGCCCCATGCCGACAGCGGCTCCAAAATGATAGGCGTTCAGCTCCAGCGTCTGATGACAGTCGTTGGCGGCGTCGACAAAGTGCTCCAAGGCGAAGTGGGAAATGGCCCGCTGATTCCAGCCTTCGCCAATCCACGGAGAAACTTCGATGAACTCCCCGGCCACGGTCAGGCATTCGGCATAGAGGCCGGATGAATTCAGTCGGGACAGGAGGGCGAGTTGCTTCTGCTCGGCGATGCTCCCCTGCCGCCGCCAAAGTTCCCGGATGCCGTTATCGGCCAGCATTCGCACGCCGCGGTCCCGGTCTCGCAGGGCGGCTCCCAGAACGGCGTTCTGGCGGTAATCCCCGAGAAAGCTGATCGCCAGCACGGCAGCCCGGCGCGAGATACATTCGCCGTAATCCGCCAGTCGGCAGAGAGTGGAGACCGTGTACTGTTGCGCCACCGAGCGGACGAAAGCCGCTGAATTCTCGGATTCCAGGAAGCGGTGGTAAAGCGCTTCCAACGCCGGCCGTGATGCTTCCTCGGATTTCAAGCAAACCTCGAAAGGAAGAAGAAAGTCGGCCGCGAGTGGAATGATACGAACCGCATGGCAAGTCCCAGTCTAGTTAGCCAGCAAGTCCTTCTCAACTTTTGCGCTGCCAAACGGCCGAATTAGCTTCCCACAGGCAGCCGCTTCGTCAAAAATGAGAAGCGGGGCTAGCAGGAGTCCGCGGCATGGAGATTACCGAGCAAATGGCGAACGACTGGACTACGTGCCGAGGAAGGCTGCGGGTCGTGACGGCGCTCACGTTTTTTAGCGCCTGGATATGCCTTGGCTTATTGAATCGCGCAGTCGCTCAACAACCGCGTAAAGCTGGGAAAGAGGGGCGAATTCTGGTGACGCTGGAATGGGGCGAGGTCCCGCTCCGCCAGCGGCTGACGGATTTCGGCAAAAAGTATGAAGTCCCTATTTTTCTGGACCGTCGCGTGGATCCCGATCAGAGGATCGATCTCTCGGCCCAGGACCTGCCGGTGGACGGAGTGCTGTCGCTCGCTGCCCAGAAGCTCAAGCTGGGAACCTGCATCGTCGGCAAGGTGCATTACCTCGGCCCCAAGTCCACCGCCAGCCGGCTGACCGGCGTGATCGCTCAGCGGAAGCTCGATCTCCGCAAGCTGCCGCCGCAGGCGCGAACGGTGTGGAGCAAGTCGAAGGACTTGAAATGGGACGAAGCCGCCTCGCCGCGAGACATTGCCGCGGCGCTCGCCCAGGAAGCCGGCGCGGAACTCGAAAACCTGGAGCAGATTCCGCACGATGTCTGGCCTGTCTACGACTTGCCAGCCATGACACTGACCGAGCGTCTCAGCCTGGTGCTGGCGGGATTCGATCTGACCTTTCGATTTTCGGACGACGGCAGCCAGATTCGTGTCACGCCATTGCCTCCAGACAAAGTAGCGGCCGGCGGAAAGGATCCCGATTTGGACGACATACCCCAACCTGGCGTGACAAAGACCGTCACCAAAGGTCCGATCAAGAAGGTCTTCTCCATGACCGTGCAAAAGCAGCCGGCCGGCGCGGTGCTGAACACCGTTGCCAAACAACTGGGCAAGGAATTCAAATACGACCCGTCGCTGCGGGACAAACTGCGCGAAGACGTCAGCTTTACCGTCAAGGATGTCACGCTGGAAGAGTTGCTCGCCAAAACCCTCACTCCGCTGGGCCTTTCGTGTAAAGTGACGGAGAAGGCGCTCGAAGTAATTCCGCTGGAATAACTGCCCACCTCGCCCGTCCCGCCAAGCATGAGTTCCAACCCTTCCAATCTGCAATCTGCAATCCCCAATCTGCAATTGCCCCTCCTCTCCCGCCGCGACCTGCTCACCCGCTGCGGCACCGGCCTGGGGATGCTCGGTCTCACGACGCTCCTCTCCGACGCGGGCCTTCTGTCCGCCGAAGACAAGAACCTCACCGCCGTCAGCCCTCTCGCTCCCAAGCGACCGCACTTCCCCGCCAAGGCCAAGCACGTCGTCCACCTTTTCATGAACGGCGGGCCGTCGCAGGTCGATACTTTTGACCCCAAGCCGGCCCTGGAAAAATATCACGGCCAGAAGCTGCCGGGAGAGAACCTTCGCACCGAGCGGAAAACGGGCCACGCCATGCGTTCGCCGTTCAAGTTCCAGAAGTACGGAGCCAGCGGCATTGAAGTCAGTGAGCTGTTCGCGAAAACAGCCGCCCACATCGATGACATGGCCATCATCCGCTCGATGCAGGCCGACGTTCCCAACCACGAGCCGTCGCTGATGCTCATGAACTGCGGCGACGCCCGCCTGCCGCGGCCGAGCTTCGGGGCCTGGGCCACGTACGGCCTGGGGACCGAGAACCAGAACCTCCCCGGCTTTCTCGTCATGTGCTCCGGTGGCTATCCGATTGTCAGCACGCAGAACTGGCGGGCCGCGTTCCTGCCGGGGGCTTACCAGGGGACATACCTCGACACGCAGCACAAGGAGCTGGACAAGCTCATCGCCAACATCAAGAACGCCGGCATCCCGCTGGCCGATCAGCGGAAGCAGCTCGATCTGGTCCGGGCCCTCAACGAAAAACACGCCGCCGAACGGCAACATGCTCCGCTCCTCGAAGCCCGCATCGAGTCCTTCGAGCTCGCCTTCCGGATGCAGACCGAAGCCGCCGACGCCTTCGACATCTCACGCGAGACGCAAGCCACGCTCACCGCCTACGGCGACACCCTCCACGGCCGCGAGCTCCTGATCACTCGCCGGCTCATCGAGCGGGGGGTCCGGTTCATCCAGGTCTGGAGCGGGGCGGGGCAGCCCTGGGACAACCACGACGGCCTGGAGGCCAACCACAAAAAGCTGGCCGAAGGCTGGGACGGCCCCATCGCCGCCTTCCTGACCGACCTCAAGCAGCGGGGCCTGTTGGGCGAAACGCTCGTTCTCTGGGGGGGCGAATTCGGCCGCACCCCCGTCGCCGAGCTCCCCGCCCTCAGCGGCCGCGACCACAACCACTACGGCTTCACCTGCTGGCTCGCCGGCGGCGGCGTGAAGGGGGGCCAGACCTACGGCAGCACCGACGAATTCGGCTTCGCCGCCGTGGACAAGCCCGTCCACGTCCACGACCTGCACGCCACCATGCTCCAACTCCTCGGCTTCGACCACACCCGCCTCACCTATCGCTACGCCGGCCGCGACTTCCGCCTGACCGACGTGCACGGCAAGGTGGTGCCGGAACTGATCGCGTGAGCCCGTTGAAGTTTCGTTGGCGTCCCGCCTTCAGGCGGAATCGAAAACGCCTCAGGGGATTTTTGAGGCATTGCTCCGGTGTCCAATGGGAGTGAAGAAATCGCCTCTGGCAGTAAATGCCGTCACGACTTATTCACCATTATCTCTTTGTGACTACCCAGCGGTCAAACGTCAAGAATCACAAGTTACAGGGCACAACATATTGTCGCGATTGTAGTTAGGCAAAGGTTGGGTATCAAAATTTTGTTAAAAGAGATGGAAATGTATCACAGAAGTATCAAAGTTTATGACGGAAAGTCAGAAGTGGAAAGGAGTTGGGGAGACGGGCCGGCAGCGCGAGATTCCCGAAAGGAGTGATCAAAAAGGTGTATCAACAGGAGCGTGAATCATGAATTGGGACGGCCTGGAAAGGGCCATCCTGCATCGAACTAACTCCACATTTTGACGAGCGTGATGCCGAGCCAGACGGCGAAGAGGCCGGCGAGGAGGTTGGCGGCGATGTTGGAGAGGGCGAGGAGCGGGCGGTCGTCCAGGAAGAGGCGGGTGGAGTCCCAGCCGAAGGCGGAGAAGGTGGTGAGGCCGCCGAGGAAGCCGACGATGATGGCCTGGCGGAGGGTGGCGATGAGCAACAGCTCGGAGGCATTCGGCTTGACGGAGGCGTCGGCCGCGAACCTTTGCAGGACCTGGCCAATCATTCCGATGAGCAGACAGCCGACGACGTTGACCAGCAGCGTGGCGACGGGGAAGTGCTTGCCAGGGGTGTGGGGGAATGCGACGCCCACGCCGTAGCGGGCGAGGGCGCCGAGAGTGCCGCCGAGAGCGACGAGGAGGGCATCACGCATGGGAGGGGGCGAGGTTCGAGGTGAGGAGTTAGAGGGCAGGCTGGAAGCCTACCCCACTTGCGGAAGATTCGTCATAACGTGATTACCAGTAAGCCTTTATGCCAAATGCCGGGCCGCGAAGCCCTTGAAGAAACGAGCAATGTGCCATAATCTAAGAAGTTGCGCCCGTTTTCCCAATAGCTGATGCCGGAGCTTGTGATGCCTACGCTGACCCCTGCCACCGAAACCCAATTGATGAGCGGGGCCGATATCCTCGTGAAGTCGCTGGTGGATCACGGGGTCGAGGTCCTGTTTGCCTATCCGGGAGGGTGCAGCATGCCGATGCATCAGTCGCTCACCAAATATGCGGACAAGATTCGGACCATCCTGCCGCGGCACGAGCAGGGTGGGGCCTTTGCCGCCCAGGGATATGCCCGCAGCACCGGCAAGGTCGGCGTCTGCATGGCGACGAGCGGCCCGGGGGCGACGAACCTGGTCACCGCCATTGCCGACGCCAAGCTGGACAGCGTTCCGCTGATCGCCATCACGGGACAGGTCCCCACCTGGAACATCGGCCTCGATGCTTTTCAGGAAACTCCCATCGTCGAAGTCTGTCGCGGCATCACCAAGCACCATTACATGGTGACGGACGTGAACGACCTGGCGCGCGTGATGAAGGAGGCGTTCTTCATCGCCACCACCGGGCGGCCGGGGCCGGTCCTGATCGACATGCCCAAGAACATCCAGCAGGAGAAGGTCAGCGTGGACTGGAACGTCCCGATGAACCTGCCCGGCTACACGGGAAAGAACAAGCAGGCCCAGCCCGAGCAGATCAAGCAAATCGCCGCGGCCATCAAGCTCGCCAAGCGGCCGCTGATTTACGCCGGCGGCGGGATCATCGCCGGCAATGCCTCGGCGGAACTCCGCGAGCTGGTCCGCAAGACGGGCATTCCGATCACGATGACGGTGATGGGCCTGGGCGCTTATCCGAGCGAAGGCCCGCTGTCGCTGGATATGCTGGGGATGCACGGCAGCGTGTACGCCAACTGGGCGGTCCGCGATTGCGACCTGCTCATTGCTTTGGGCGTCCGGTTCGACGACCGCGTGACCGGCAAGATCGAGGCCTTCGCCAAGCACGCCAAGATCATCCATGTCGATATCGATGCCTCCGAGCTCAACAAGAACAAGACGGCTCACATCCCGGTCTGCAGCGACGTGAAGCCGGTGCTGCAGGAATTGAACAAGATCGTGGAAGCGCCGGACATCGCGCCTTGGGTGAAGACCGTGCTTGACTGGAAGGACGCCCATCCTTTCAAATTCGACACCGGCTTTGACGGCATCCTTCAGCAGCACGCGATCGCCGAGCTCAACCGCCTAACGCAAGACCGGCAGACGTTCATCACGGTCGGCGTCGGCCAGCATCAAATGTGGTCGGCTCAGTTTCTCAAGTTCAAACATCCCCGCACTTGGCTTTCCTCCAGCGGCCTGGGGACGATGGGTTTTGGTTTGCCAGCCGCGATGGGAGTGCAGGCGGCTCATCCGGACGCTCTCGTGGTCGATATCGACGGCGACGGCAGCTACCAGATGAACATCCAGGAGATGGCCACCTGCTTCTGCGAAAAGCTGCCGGTCAAGGTGCTGCTGCTCGATAACCAGCACCTGGGCATGGTGGTGCAGTGGGAAGACCGCTTCCACGACAAGAACCGGGCCCACACCTACCTCGGCCCCATCGACCACCTCGAAGCGACGGGCAAGGGTGGCACCAATTTCGTGAACGAGCGCTACCCCGACTTCGTCACCATTGCCAAGGGCTACGGCTGGGGCGCGGCTACCATCAGCCAGAAGAACGACCTGTCCGGCGCGATTGAAGAGATGATCAATAGCGACGGGCCGTATCTGCTGAACGTGCAAGTCCCCTACGTCGAGCACGTGCTGCCGATGATCCCCGGGGGCCGGACGGTGGATGACATGATTTTGGAGTAGGGCAGTGTCGGGGGGCCGCGCGTGTCACGCCGTGAAATACACTCCCTCCGCCGTCTTCGTCAACAGCTTGTCCTTGTCCCCGGCCGAGAGGAAATCAAGCTTGTCCCGAATGAGCTCGATCGAGGCTTGGTAGGTGTTGTCCCCCTGCGTCTGGTACGGCGCATCACTGGCCCACATACAGCGGTCAGGGGTGAAGGCGTCGAGGAGGCCGCGGATCATCGGGGCCAGGTCCAAATAAGGCGGCTTCTTTTTGCCGAGGGCGTAGTAGGCAGAGAGCTTGACGTACGTCTTCTTGTGCTTGGCCAGCGCGCAGAGCTGTTTGAGGTCCTCTTCGTGCACGGTGCCATCGACGCCGATGCGGGCGAAGTGGTCGATGACCACTGTCGTACCGGGGTTCTTCTTGCACATCGCATCAACTCCCGGCAGGTCCTTGGCATCGATCAGGCAGGCCATCACCTGCCCAGTCTCGGCCGCCGTCTTCCACATTTCGGCCATACCGGGTCCGCTCAGCCATTTCTCCCCGCCGCTCGCGCCGATTCCGGGGCGGGAGGTGATGCGGAAGGCCTTTACTCCCTTCTTATGCAGCTCGCGCATGGCTTTGCCAGGCTCGGGCTTGGTGTCGTTGACCATTCCCGTCACCGCGAAGACGCCGGGATGGGACTTGGCGGCGTCCAACAGATACGTGTTGTCATAGCCGTGATAGAGCGTGTGCTGGATGAGCACGACTCTGCCCACGCCTACGGAATGCGCCAGCTTGAGCAGCTCTGCGGGCGTGAAGCTAGGCGGGTCGAGGTCGGCCCTCGTCTTGCCGTTGGCCAGTGGCCACTTGTCCGTCTCGGGGGACCAGATGTGCGAATGGGCGTCAATGTAGGGATGCTTCTTCAGGTCCACGGCTGGCTCCTTCTCGGCAGCGGCGACAGGCAGAGGTGGAACCGCGGACAGTGCGGCGGCGGCCAGGCCAGCCGTAATGACATCACGGCGAGAGACGGGGTGTGCGGAACTCATGGACGGATTCTCTGCTGAAGGGACGAAGATGCGAGTCCCTTAAATCTCGCGTGTCAGGCACGCGATTTCAACCAGAGGGCACGGAAGCGGCGTAGAACTCACTTCTTCTCATCCGCCAAAGCCGGGAGCGTTTCTTCGCGCTGCTTTCGCTCTACCTCTTCGGTCATCTCTTGGTTGAGTTTCTGAAGCTGGGCATACAGGGCCTTGTTGCTCTGGTACAGCCGGCTCATCTCGGCACGCTTTTCCTTGATGCGGGCGGCGACGGCGTCGGCGTACTTCTTCATTTCATCCCGCTCGTAAACCACCTTGTCGTAGTCGGCTTGCAACAGCAACTTCTCGGCCTCCTGCAGTTTGGTCTGTTCAACAGCCGCCAGCCGGGCTTCCACCACGGTGGCTGTGTCCCGCACAACCACGGCCGTTTTATCCCGCAGCACATACAGCTTGCGGCTGATGACCTGGAAGGCTTGTTCATAGTCGTTGAGCTGGCGGACAAAAATCAGTCTTTGTCGCTGCGCGATTCCTCGATTGACCAGGTCATCCGCGGTCGCCAAATCGAAAATGGCGAGGTCGCCCGCGGCGAACTTCACCGGTTCGGGCGTCTTGATGTCCCTGGTGCGAAGCAGGCGCGGAATCTGGGCCTGACCCTGAGCATCAAAGTGCTTCTCCTCGACGGGAGAAACCATCGACGCCGCGTCCACCGTGATTTCGTGGGACTTGGTGAACTTCACTTCGACCCAGGTGTTGTCCTTGGGGTCGTTGGCGTCGCCGGGCTCGTTGTCACGGGCGTAACTTTCCGCGGCGGCGGCGGGGATTCCAATCTTGGTGAGTTCTTCCAGGCGTTTCGCTTTGGGAACTTCTTTGGAAAATGCAAACGGCTCGTGAGCGTCGGGCGGCAGAACTTCGTATAGCATCCAGGGAGTGTCGACTTCATTCGCTTGAACGGGGCCGCGCAGGTACGTGGGGGTCATCTTGAGGGTCACAGTGGTCTCGGTGACGGCGGTGACCTGGAATTCGCCCACATAATAAAACGGCAGCGAACCTTGCTGCGGGGGTGATTCCTTGAATGCAAACACGATATCCTGTGCCTTCAGCTCATGCTTCTTCGCCACGGCAGGAGCCGCCGGCGCAGCGGGAACCGCAGGGGGCGGAGCAGCCGGATCCAACGCAGGCGGCGCGGGAGCAGCCCCCAGATTCATCGTCAATGTCACGGTGTCCGCAGTACCGGCAGGGATGCAATTGCGCCATACGCGGCCGCGGTCCACCAGGGCTCGGGCCAACTCACTGCGATAATGTGCGAGCGACGTTTGAATGGATTCCGGGTCTTCGGGACTGCCATTGACGAGCTTCTCGACATATCTGGCCTGCTTTTCATTGGCCTCGGTATACTTCGCGACGGATTCGTTCCAAGCCAGGCGGGTCTTCATTACCAGGGCGGCGTAGACCATAAAAGTCGCCACGGCGCAGAAAACGGCAAACGTCGTCAGCGCATGGAGCCAGCGCCACGTCTTGAAGTTCATCACCGTCAGGAAGATGAAGAACAGGGCGAGCAGGACGCCCAAGGCTTGAAAGATGATTGCGTAATCGCCCATCGCGAACCGCCGTAGCGAAAGAGAGTGGCTCTAGGGATGCGGCCCGCGTACACCGCCGGGTGGGGCGGGGGAAAAGGCCATGAACTCGATAATAAACTGGGGTATTTGGAGTGTCAAGTTTCGCGGAAGAACGTTAGCCCGGCGTAAATCTCTATCCTGACGCGATTTGGGGCGAAAACGAACGCATCGCCCGCAGCCTCGGCATATTCGTTCAAGTCTGAACGGTTTATTCCCGAATCTTTCCGTAGCGAAGCGATGCGCCGACTTTGCCGGTTGCAACGGCGGCCAACGTTCGCTTTCAGGGAGGGGGGAACTCGTTTATGCCATGGGCGACATCCGGGCGGGCACCTTCACTCGACTGCTGCGAGGAAGATGCCGATCGCCTGCTGGAATTCATTCATGCCGCGGGAGGGGCGTTTCGCCGCCTGCGCGACCTGCTCGATGAGCAGGTCCAACCGCTGGGCCTGGAGGGTGCCGAATGCCTGGTCCTCTGGCTGTGCGCAACGCATGCCCACCACGCGGGCTGGGCGCAGCAAGACCTGGCGACAGCGGTCGGCGTCTCGCCGGCCCTGATGAGCAGCATGGTGGAAGGGCTTCGCAAACGAGGGCTGATGGAAATGAAACGATCCCCCGTCGACCGCCGCCGCCAGGTCTGGCATCTCCTCGCCCAGGGTGAAGACCTGCTCCAGCAAGTTCGCGGCAGGCTCAGCAGCATCGCCCTGCAGCTTGACGAACTGGTTCCCGCGAGAGAGCAGCAAGCCACACAAGAAGTCTTCGCTCGCCTATCCCCGCCCATGGCCGGTGGCGCTCCGGCGCTGCATACCTTTGACCCTGACGGACTGAGCGGCCAACGGAGCCATTCCGAGACTACGGAGCAAGGAGGCGGCAAGTGAATTCGATCGCGCCACATCAGCAGAGTCGCCACGTCACCCTCGCGCTCCTGGGCATCCTCGTCGCCACACTCGCCTCGACTGGCTGCTCGCGCGCCTATTACCGTCGCCAGGCGGACGCGGAAGCTCTAGCCCTCACCCGCGAAAAAGTCGTCAGCCCCCACTCCGATCTCGGCGGCCGTTACTCGATCGCAGTCGATCCTCGCTCCCGGATGTACGATCCGTACGACCCCGATCGCCCGCCGATTCCCGAGGACGATCCCGACGCTCACCGCTTCATGCACTGCGTGGACGGCAAGCGCGGCTGGCCGTTTTGGGAAGACAATGGCCAGCGAATGGAAGTGGAAAATCCTGCTTGGATGGAATACCTGCAGTTCGACGAAAACGGCAAGCTCATCATCAGCGCCGACGATTCTGTCCGCATCGGTCTTATCAACTCCCGCGAGTACCAGGCCGAGCTGGAACAGCTTTACTTATCCGCGCTCGACGTCAGCTTTGAACGCTTCCGGTTCGATAGCCAGGGCTTCGCCGGTTGGCAGACGTTCTTCACGGCGGACGGCCCACTGCGGCCGGGCAGCGGCGGGCAATCCAGCAGCCTCCTGCAAACAGGTACTTTCTCCAGCGGCCCGCGCGGCTGGTCGGTGCAAAAGGCCTATACCACCGGCAGCACATTGGTCGTCGGATTTGCCAACTCGCTGGTCTGGCAATTCAGCGGGCCGGACGACTACCGCGGCAGCACGCTCATCGACTTCGCCCTCGTGCAGCCGCTGTTGCGTAACGCCGGGCGGGACCGCATCCTGGAACGCTTGACCGTCTCGGAACGGACGCTGCTCTATAACGTCCGGGCGATGGAACAATACCGCCAGGGCTTCTACCTGCAAGTCATGGTCGGCGCCAACGCCGGCAGCGGCCCCAGTCGTCGTGGTGGTGTGTTCGGCTCGGGCCTGGAAGGTTTCTCCGGCGTCGGCGGCGGCGGCTTCGGCAACGTTTCCACCATCACCACAGCCGGCGGAGGAGTTGCCAGTGGCGGCGGAGCCGGCGCGCAACAACTCAGCCTCTCGTATTTGTCGCTGTTGCAAACCCAGCAGAACATCCGCAACCAGGAAGAGAACGTCGAGCGGCTTCGCAGCAACCTGTTCCGTTCGGAACAACTGCTGGTGGAGCTTCGCACCCGTGCCGGCGATCCCGCTCTTGTGGACAACATCCTTCGCCAGGATTTGCAAGTCGCCCAGGCCCGGCAGGCGCTCTTCAACTCCGAAAGCACGATCCTCAATTCGCGGGCCAGCTACCAGGACAGCCTGGATGCGTTCAAGATCCGCTTGGGCTTACCGCCGCAGTTGTGCATGGATGTGGAAAGCGACCTCCTCAGCCCGTTCCAGCTCATCGACCGCGAAACGGTCAACGAGCAGCGGCTGCTCGACAGCGTGACCGCCGCCTTCGGCGAGGTCCGCCTCCGCATTACCAGTCACATCACGACCAAGACGGAACCCGACCCCCTCAATCCGGCAAACACGCGGGTGATCCGCGTGCTGGAATGGTATCCCGAGCTGGAACAGGACCTGGCGGACTTAAAAGAAACCTTGAAGCCCGCGCGAGAAATCCGCGAGCGGCTGCTCTCCACCTACCTGCCGCGGGTCAAGGCCGACATCGACGCCTTCGAGGCGGTGATTGCCCGTCGCAAAGCCTGGGTCGCCCGCCTGCAAGAGAAGATCGAAGCCTACCGCCTGGAGCCCTGCCCGCTGCTGCCGGCACCGGACGTCAATCAGGAAGTATTTCGCGTGGAGCGCCTGGACCGCGAAGCGGCTGAGCTGCGAAAGCAGCTCAACGAGTTCTCGGCTAAGGTGGAACAGGCCTACGGCAGCCATTTGCAGCTCCGCGAAGGAAAGATTGATGACCTCTTGAAAGACGGCAAGACACTGACGCCTGAGGAT
Organism: Pirellulaceae bacterium; assembly: GCA_051004015.1. Taxonomy (GTDB): domain Bacteria; phylum Planctomycetota; class Planctomycetia; order Pirellulales; family Pirellulaceae; genus SXOA01. Next base: position 39,558 of record JBPCKT010000127.1, read on the forward strand.
CTCTTCATGGCGCTCTACGAGGGAGTCCTGTATCCCAAACGGGGCGATGACCCGGCGACGAGGTCCGTCCCCGACATCTTCGTTGTCCTGCCGTCCGACATCCTGGCCTTGCAGTTGGTGCAGGCCCGGGCCCGGACGGAGAGCGTGGACCTGAATCCCGTCGATATGCGGGCCGAGCAGGCCCTGGAAATCGCCCGCCGTTACCGCCGCGACTGGATGAACGCCCGGGCCTCGCTGGTCGACTCCTGGCGTCTCATCCAGTTCAACGCCGACCAACTACAAAGCGGGCTGAACCTGTTCTTCAGCGGCGACATTGGCAACGTCGGGCAAAACCCCTTCAATCTCAACAGCGATACCGGCCGCCTCCGCGTCGGCTTCCAGTTTGATGCTCCGATCACGCGGCTGTCGGAGCGGAATACCTACCGCCAGGCCTTGATCGAGTATCAGCAGGCTCGGCGAAGCTTCTACGCCTTCGAGGACGGCGTCGCCCGGACGCTCCGCTCGGAATTGCGGGCCATCGCCAACCAGCAGATCAACTTCGAGCTGCAACGGCTGGCCGTGCTGGAAGCCGCCCGCCAGATTGACCGCAACGAGGACATCCGCATCCAGCAGGAGCTCGGGAACCAGGCGACAGGAGCCACCGCCACGCGCGATGCGGTCTCCGCCCTTTCCGACCTGCTCACCGCCCAGAACAACTTCATGAACATCTGGGTCAACTACGAAGCCCAGCGGCGAACTCTGGACTTCGACCTGGGGATGATGGTCCTCGATAACGAAGGGCTGTGGTGCGACCCGGGCGAAATCGGCCCGGACTACGGCAAGACGGATCCCTGGTTGCGGAAGGAAGGGATGACCGTGCTCCCCGAAGACGCGGAAATGCCCCTCGATTTCGAGGACCTGCCGCCGGCGCCGCCTCAGCCAGGCCGCAAACGCACGCAGCCCGCCGCGCCAGAAGCGCCTGGCGCGGAAGAGGCCCTCCCCGGACCGGCGGGCGAGAGGCCTCCCGAAAAGGCTCCTGCCGGGCCCGTGAGAACTTCTCGCTTGGACCGATCCACCGGCCGCATTGCCTTGCAGCCGCTCGACGTGGACCCGGTGTTGCTGCCGGCGGCAGCCGTGCCAGCGCGGACCTCCAAATCCAGCGAGCCGCGGTTGTTGCCCCCCGCGCTGTTTCCGCCTCCGGTCGTGGTGGACGAATAGAATTCCTTACAGTCCGCGCAGCCCCTCCTCTTCCTTGACAATCTCGTTCAGGAACACCCGCCGCAATGCGTCATAGCCGCGGTCGTTCGGGTCTTCAATAATGTAGCCGTACCAGAAAGTCGGGTCGCTGCTGCAATAGTGTTTTCGCCACCACTGGCGGCAGTGGATGCCGTGGCCGAGGAAAGCGTCATGCATGGGGACGACGCGGACGTTGGGATGCGTGGCCGCCACGTCACGGATGGTCTGGTTGTAGGCGGCGAGGATGGGGAGCGCGTCGGGCCACGCGGGAAGCGCCCAGGTCGTTTCGGGATCGCCTACGCCGTCGGACGGGTCATAGATGTCCGCCAGAAAAATCAGGCATCCGCCGGGGAACTTCTCCTCGATGTCCGTCAGCAAGCCGTCCAGCCGCGCTTTGTAGTTGACAATCCAAGGCTGAGCCTGGGCGAGAGTTGCGTCGTACATGGCTCCTTCCCGCGGCGACATGCGGCCGTACCAATGGATGAGGTCATTGCCGCCGCACGTCATCACCACGATCCCAAAGACATCCTCCGGTTGTTGTTCCAACTTGCTCGCGACATAGCCAACGTGCTGCAGCGAGTTGCTCCCCGAGACAGCGAGGTTCTTGACTTGCAGATTCGGCAGCACGCGCCGGAGCGAGCGGCCTTGCATGTCTGCAAACTCATCCGGCGGATTCTCCGCCAGGCGATCCACATAGCTCTTTCCCTTCGATGCACATTGCCCGAATGTTACGCTGTCACCCATTCCCACCAGCACTACCTTCCGCTCCGACCACAGCTTCTCGAATGGTTTGACGGGGACCGGCGGGCCAGCGGGGCCAGTCCCCACGGGAAGATAGAAGCGGTAGTTGATGAACAGCAGCACCAGGGCGACGGCAATCTCGCCGATGGCCAGAATCCAGCGGAGGGTGCGGGAAATCTTGAAGCGGCTGATGAGAGACATGGCGACACCAGAGAGGTGACATGCAGGCGAAGCCGGCACGTTCATCGTACAATCAAAACGGTCGCAAACCCAAATTGCGACTTCGTTTTGACAAAAAAATGGAGGGCAGAAAAATGAAGCAGCCGTGTTCTTCCGTGTTCTCCGTGTCCCATTCCCTCTTCCTTCTTCTTGGCCTTCATGTCGGCCTTCCGCTGCACACACTCGCCGCGGAGCCCGAAAAAATCCCCACCGTGGCCGTCATCACTACCGAGTGGCGGCTGAATTCCCATGCCGATGTCATCGCTGGGCGGCTGGTGGAAGGTTTCACGCTGGATGGACAGGGGGAGTTCCCCAAGCTCAAGCTTGTTTCCGCGTACGTCGATCAGTTCCCCGCCAGCGACAAAAGCCGCAAGCTGGCGGAGAAGCATGGCTTCAAGATCTTTGATTCGATTGCGGGAGCCCTGACGCTCGGCAGCGACAAGCTGGCGGTGGATGGAGTCATCATCGTCGCGGAGCACGGCAAATATCCGATGAGCGAAACGGGGCAGACGCAATTCCCCAAGCGGCGGTTCTGGAAGGAGACGATTAAAGTTTTCGAGAAAAGCGGCCGCGTGGTCCCCGTCTTCAGCGACAAGCACGTGGCGGACAACTGGAAAGACTGCGAGTGGATTTACGGCCAGACCCAGCGGCTGAAAATCCCGTTCATGGCCGGCTCGTCCCTTCCGTCCGCCTGGCGGGAACCCACCACCGATATCAAACGGGACCAGCCGCTTCAGGAAATCGTCGTCACGTCTTATCACACGCTCGACGCCTACGGCTTTCACGCTCTGGAGGGTCTGCAATGCCTGGCGGAGTGTCGGAAGGGGGGCGAGACCGGCATCAAGCAAGTTTGCTTCCTGGAAGGAGACGCCGTCTGGCAAGCCGGCGAGCGCGGAGAGTTCGATCTGAAGCTGCTCGACGCGGCGGTGACTCGTTTCAAAAACCATCCGGTTCCGGCGGGCAAGACGTTTCGTGAGGAGATCAAAATGCCGAGCCTGATGCAACTGAAATATAGCGACGGCCTTCGCGCCAGTGTCTTCACGATGGACGGCGGCTATGGCGACTTCGCCGCGGCCTGGCGACATGCCGATGGCACGGCGGACTCCACCCTTTTTCTGTTGCAAGAGGATCGCCCCTTCGCCCACTTCACGCATCTGCTCAAAGGGGCCGAGAAGATGATCCACACCGGCAAACCGGCCTGGCCCGCGGAGCGGACTCTCCTCAGCAGCGGAATTCTCGATGCTATCCACATCAGCCGTAAGGAGCAGGGGCGCGTGGTCGCCACGCCGTACCTCGCCATCAAATACCAATCCGAGTGGAAATGGCAACAGCCGCCTTCGATGCCCAAGGGAAGAGTGGGGGAGTAGTGGGCGGGGATTTATCGCTTTCGGCTTTCGCGGTCCCCGGGTAGAATAAAGTGTATCCCACCGATAGCGCCAGCCTGCCTGGCTCCCGCCTGTCAACGAACTCCCTCCCACCATCCTCGCATGTCCAGCCGCACGTCTTCCCTTTCCCGCCGCGAATTGCTCCGCACCGGCCTGGTTGGTTTTTCCAGCCTGAGCCTCGCGGAGTTGTTTCGCATTCGAGCGATGGCGCAAGCGCAGAAGCCAGCCGAGAAGCCCGCGGAAAAGACAGCGGTGATTCTGGTCTGGCTGCGGGGTGGCGGCAGTCATTTGGAAACGTTCGATCCCAAACCGGATGCGCCGGCGGACTATCGCGGGCCGTTTGGACCGATTGATACGAACGTCGCGGGGATTCGCATTGGCGAGCTGCTGCCAAAGCTTTCCAAGTTGGCCGATAAATACGCGCTGCTCCGCTCGGTCGCTCATACCGGCGGCGGGCATCCGTCGGGTTCGCTTCAGATCCTGGCGGGAGATCCCGATCCGCAGGACAAAATCAAGCCGGTCTACCCGGACTGGATGTCGGTCGTCAGCTATCTGCGGCGTGATCCCACCCGCGCGCTGCCGAACTATGTCGCCGTCAATCCGGTCGACCAGTACGACAGTTTTACGATTGCCGGTCCCACTTACGTCGGGCCTGCCTACGAGCCGTTCAAGGTGACGGGGGATCCGAGCAGCCCGAGCTTCGAAATTCCCAACATCGGGGCCGGCAGCGACCGGCAGAGCAGCCTTGCACGGCGGATGGGACTGAAGGGATCGCTCGACCAGTTGCGGCGGCAAGTGGATGCGTCCGGCATCATGCAGGCGGCTGATTCGTTTGAAGCCCAGGCCCTCAATCTGCTCACCAGCCCCGCGGCCCGCGCGGCGTTTGACCTCTCCAAGGAGTCCGACCAGTTGCGGGACAGGTACGGCCGAAACCAGTGGGGCCAGCAGTGCCTGCTCGCCCGCCGGCTGGTGGAGGCGGGGGTGGACGTGGTGACGACGGAGTTCGACGGCCCGCTTTGCGGCCGCGTGCAAAACTGGGACGACCATGCGGTCAACCAACACGTCTTCGACGCCTACAAATTCCGCTCGCCGAATTTCGACCAGGCGGTCTCCGCTCTGATTGAAGACGTCTACCAGCGGGGACTCGACAAGCGGGTGCTGGTCATCGTCACGGGCGAGTTCGGCCGCACTCCCCGCATCTCCTACGTCGCCTCCAGTGGCGGCGGAGTGGCCAGCGCCGATGCCGGCGTCATCCAGCCGGGGCGGGACCACTGGCCGCGGGCCAACAGCATGCTCTTCGCCGGCGGCGGCATCCGCACCGGTCAGGTCATCGGCGCGACCGACGCCCGGGGCGAAGACCCGATCGAGCGGCGGGTCGGCCCGGGCGATTTCCTGGCCACCATCTATCGCCACCTCGGCATCGACTACAAGAAAGTGGCCATTCCCAACTTCGCCGGCCGCCCCATCCCAATCGTGAGCGAAGGGGAAGCCATCGCGGAGCTGGCGGGGACCAGGGTGTAGGGTGTCCCCGGAGTCCGGCGGACGCCCCGTCACCCCCCTGATGTGATGGTTATTATTCATGATTCTTGGCTAACTTTTTAGACACTTACGACAATTCACATTTTCATAAAGTGTTTATTTTCAGTATTTTACGAGCAGTTCCATCGCCGTAACCTTGATTCACGCAGCCTTTTTTAATTCATCCTCCGGCTTGCGGCACACAAGCCTGAAGCGCCAGCGAAGGACAGCTCGGCATCGCCAGGACAGTCGTGCATTCGTTCGCTCGCGCTTCAGGTTTGTGACCAATCGGTGCGTGTCTGTTTTCCCTGATTTGTGAGAAATAGAGGCTTGGCCTTCTGACGGGACAGTTGGTATTTTGCGACTCTGGCTCGTGGACATGGGACACCTCGGCAAGAAACGAACGCCTTTTTTGCGGGAAAAACCGCCCCGCGGCCCTTCCCAGCCTTCACGAACTGTATACACTTGCTGATGTCACAGTCAAGAACTGGTGACAATATTTCTACAAATAGTTCCCTACACTAGCCCGGCGATCGGCTCCGCTTCGTAGATGTGATGCGGTCGGTCCTGGTGGTCGAGCCAGGCGGCGGTGGCGGGGATGCCGAGGGAGGAGTAGATGGTGGCGGCCATGTGCTCGGGGGTTTGCGGCAGGTTGGCGGGGTAGCCGCCGATTTTGTCGGAAGAGCCGACGACGTTGCCCCCCTTCACGCCGCCGCCGGCGAAGAAGACGGTCTGCACGGCTCCCCAGTGGTCCCGCCCGGGCAGTTTGTAGTGCTGTGGCAGGTGGCTGATGCGGGGGGTGCGGCCGAACTCGCCGGCCATCACGATGAGGGTGCTATCGAGCAGGCCGCTTTCGTGCAAATCGTCGAGCAGGGCGGAGAGGGCCCGGTCGGTCGGCGGCAGCAGCTTCTCTTTGAGATGCGGGAAGGCTTCGCCGTGCGTGTCCCATGATTCGTTGTTGCCTAGGTTCACCTGCACGAGGTTGACCCCCGTCTCCACCAATCGCCGGGCCATGAGTAGCGACCAGCCGAAGGAGTTTTTGCCGTACCGCTGCTGCGTCTTTTCGTCGGCCCGGGTGACGTCGAAGGCGTGCTGCACCTTCGCATCCGTGAGTAGCGAAATGACTCCCTGGCGGAAGCGGTCAAAATTCTCCGTCTGGGCAAAGCCATCAAGCTCACGCCGCTGCTGGGCGAGGTTCGAGAGCAGGCCGTTGCGGCCGGAGAAGCGGCCGGTGTCCATCCCCTGCGGCAGGGAGATGTTCGGAGCCTGGAAGATCCGCTTGTCCTCTTTCCCCCGCTCCTGATGGTCGAACTGATACTGCGGAAAGGCCCCGTAGGAAGTGTTGTGGAACGGCGAAGCCTCGATAAACCACGGATTGCGGTGCGAGCCCATCAGGCCGGCGAACTGACCAGGCAGCACGCGGCCGCTGTAATGCACCAGGCGATCCGGCAGGACGACCGCGGGAGGAATGTTGTTCCGCACCTGGGTGGCGTCCCCCGCCACGGCGGCGATGCTGGGCCAATCGGTCGGCTGGGGAGTGCTTGCATTGAAGCCGGGGGGAGCGGGGGTTCGCCCCGTGAGCATGATGTGATGGCCGAGCGAATGGTCGTTGGAGGGATGCGTGAGCGAGCGGCAGAGGGCCCACAAATGGCTCCGCTCCGCCAGCAGCGGCAAGTGCTCGCAGATCTGAATCCCCGGCGTCTTCGTCGCGATGGGCTTGAATTCCCCCCGCACGTTGTCCGGCGCGGACGGCTTCATGTCAAAGCTATCCTGCTGGGCCAGGCCGCCGGACAGGAAAATATAGATGCAGGTCTTGGCCTTCCCCAGCGGAGCCGCAGCGCCCGGTGCCGGAGCCGCGTGTGCCCGCAGAGCCTGCAAGTGGTTCATCCCCAGTCCGAGCAGACCGACCGCCCCGGCCTGAACCATCGTTCGGCGAGAGAAATTCGGGTGGATGAAGGATGGCACTGACATGGGCTAGTTCAACTTGCTCTTAGGTCAATCCGACGATGGGCGTCCCATGATAAATGTGGTGCGGACGATTCGCCTCGTCCTGCCACGCAGCCGTATCGGGAATGCCAAGGGCATTGTAAATCGTAGCAGCCATTTGTTCGGCCGTCTGCGGATCGCTGGCCGGATATCCGCCGATCCGGTCCGACGACCCAATCACTGCTCCCCCTTTGACGCCGCCACCGGCAAAGAACACCGTTTGCACCGCCCCCCAGTGGTCGCGGCCGGGGAGCTTGCCGGCTCCGGCAAAGACGCGCGGTGTCCGGCCGAACTCACCGGCCATCACAATCAGCGTATCGTCAAGCAGGCCCCGCTCGTCGAGATCGCCAATGAGTGCACTGACGGCACGATCCGTGGGAGGCAAGAGAAAGTTCTTGAGGTTGGGAAAGGCGGACTCGTGCGTGTCCCAGGATTCGTTGTTTCCCAGGTTGACCTGCACGAGTGCGACCCCTTGCTCGACCAGTTGCCGGGCCATCAGCAGCGACCGGCCGAACGAATTTTTGCCATAGCGCTGCTGGGTTTTTTCATCAGCCCGCGAAACGTCAAACGCGGCCTGGGTCCGCGAGTCCGAGAGTAGCGAGATCGCGTTCTGGCGGTCCCGATCGAGCCTTTCCACCTGGGCGGCTGTTTCGAGCTCGCCTCGCTGCCGGTCGAGCATGCCTCGCAGGGCGATTCGATCAGTCAATCGCTGGACCGAGAGTCCCGACGGCAAGGACAAATTCGGAGCTTGAAACGGAAGCTTGCTGTCGGCTTTGCCTGTCTCGTGGTGGAACTCGAATTCAGGGTAAGCGCCGTAGGTTTTGCCATTGAACGGCGAAGCCGCGATGAACCAAGGGTCGCGATGGTTCCCCATCACGCCCGCAAACTGGCCGGGAATGACGCGGCCGGTGCGATGCACGAGCCGCTCCGGCAGCACGACCGCCGGCGGCAGATTATTGGCCGGCAGAAGGGCGTCCCCCGCCACGGCAGCGATGCTCGGCCAATCAGCCGGCCGCGGCTTGCCGGGGTCGAAGGCGGGGGGCATCGGCGTGCGGCCGGAGAGCATTACCATGTGGCCGTTGGAATGCTCGTTATAGGGATGGGTCAGCGAGCGGACGAGGGCCCACTTGTCGCTGCAAGCGGCGAGCAGCGGCAGATGTTCGCAGATTTGCACCCCGGGCGTTTTGGTGGCGATCGGCTGGAATTCGCCACGGGTGTTGGCCGGCGCGCTTGGCTTGGGATCAAAGCTATCCTGCTGGGCCAGGCCGCCGGAGAGAAAAATGTAAATGATGGACTTCGCCTTCGTCCGTTTTCCTCCCGCCGCCGCTCCGGCCTGCCGCAACGGAGCCAGGTGGTTCATCCCCAGGCCAAGCAATCCCACTGCTCCAGCCTGGATCATGGTCCGGCGAGACAGGCGCGGGTGGGTGAAGGGACGGCTCATGGCGGGAGGGAGATAATGGGGGGCCAGGGCGGGAGCCAAGTCCAAAGTATCGCTAACTTTAGGGCGCGGGTCAAATGGGAATTGGTGATAATATGGATGGAACTCATGCCCCGCAAAATCTCCAACTTGAAAGCGCTCGCCAAGCTGCTGGACACTGCGCCGCAGCCGGTGTATGTGCTGGATGGCGAGCATCGGTTTGTTTATGGCAATGCCGCGTTTTCCGCCTGGGTGGGGCGAAGTGCGGAGGAGCTGGCAGGACTCAAGTGCTTATATTCCGCGAGCGGCGAACTGACCGGTGGAACGGAACTGGCCGCGGCGATTGCTCCGCCGCCGGAGGCGTACGCTCAAAGTGCATTGGAAGGTCGCGTGGCCGCGGCAGGGGAAGAAGGGAAGTTGGTTACGCGCCCCGCGTGGTTTGTGCAGTTGCCGGATGTGGACGGAAAAGCATCTTGCGTGCTCGTTGTGGTGGGAGCGTCTCTTGAAGATGAAGAGCAACAAGAGACCGCCGAAGCATCTCCTGCCAACCTTCATCAGCAGCTTCAGGAGCTGCGCGGCGAATTGGGCCGCCGCTTTCACATCGGCCAGCTCATTGGCCAATCGCCGCCGATGCGGCGTGTGCGGGAGCAAGTGCGGGTGGCTGCACAAGTCGGCGGGCGGGTGCTGGTGCTGGGACCGGAAGGAAGCGGGCGAGAGCTGGTTGCCCGGATTATTCATTACGGACCCCGCGGCGGCGGAGCGGCTGTTGGTCCGCTGGTTCCGGTGGACGCCGCGCTGATGGATGCGGAGCTGATGCAGTCCACGCTAACGGCGTATCTCAAGCGGCAGAGCGAATGGCGCGGCGAGCGACCGCCGGCGATTCTGCTCAAGGACGCCGATCGATTGCCAGCCGACGCCCAGCAGGAGATGGCTGGCTTTTTGCGGCTGCCGGGCGTGGAGCTGCCGCTGATTGCCACGGCGACAAGGTCGCTCGCCAGGCTGGCGAAGCGCGGAAAGTTTCGGCCCGACCTGGCGTACCGCCTCAGCCCGCTCACGATTCAATTGCCACCACTCTCCGAGCGGGAAGGAGACTTGCCACTGCTCGCGCAGTTCTTTCTGGAGGAATTCAACACCCGCGGTGTAAAGCAGCTCGCCGGATTTGCGCCCGAAGCGGCGGACATGCTGTTCGCCTATTCCTGGCCAGGGAACGTGGACGAGCTTGCGGAAATTGTCCGACAGGCCTGCGAACATGCCGCCGGCCCTCTGGTGCAAGTTGTCGATTTGCCGCCGCAGTTGCATCACGCCGCGGAGAAGGAAGCGCGGCCGGCCGCAGAGCCGGAGCGGATTGAGCTCGATTCCTACCTGGCGACGATGGAAACGGAACTGCTCCGCCGCGCCATGGAACAGTCACGCGGCAACAAAACCAAAGCCGCCGAGCTGCTGGGCATCCATCGCGCCCGGCTCATCCGCAGACTTGTGCAGCTTGGCCTGACGCCGGCGGCGAGTACCGACGAGCCTGTGGTTTTCGAACCGTTGGAAGAGAGCGGGCAACAGCCGGACGGAAAATAAACACCATCAGTTCCCTTCAATGAACACCTTCAAATGGGCCGTCGCCGTGAAGCCCTGCTTGTTCGTGCGTGAAACGCGAACGAGGTAAACTCCCGGCTTCTCAAACCTGTGGGTCGTTACCGCGTAGCCGTCTTTGGCAAGCTGAACCACGTTACCGTCGCTTTTCACGGTAGCCGGCGGACTGCCGTCACCGAAGTGCCAGGTCTCTTCGCCGTCGGTAGTGCGGAAGGTGCGGACGAGGAATTTCACCTCCTGGCCGGCTTTGAGGCCGAGCGTCGGCGCGTAAGCGGCATGGATAGACGGCGGCAACGATTCGGGATGTTCCTTGTCCACGACGTTGACGATGGCAAAGTCGTAGTCGATGCGGCCGTCCTTGTCGGTCACCCGCAGGACTTCGCTGTAGACCCCCGGCTTGTCGTAGCTCCGCTCGACCGTCGGCCCTTTTGTGGATGTGCCGTCCGTGCAGGTCCAATCGTGCGAGGCAATCGATCCCGTGTCCGACCACGAACGGCTGCCGTCGAGCGTCACTTTTTCTCCCACGGCGACGAAATGGTGCGGCCGGGCGACGGCGAGAAGCTGCGGCTTGTGTTCGCGGAGGTAGCTTTCCCAGAGAAACGCGTAGCCGTCGATGATGCCCCAGTTCCCCGAGGGCTGGCGGCCGCTGATGTCGAAATGCAGATGCGACCAGCCGCCGCTCCCTCCTTCTTTGCCGAGCAACCCGAGCGGCTGGCCGAGCTTCACCGTCGTGCCCGGCCGAATCTCCGGTCGAATCGTATGCAGATGGCTGTACCGATAAAACCAGCCGCGGTCGTCGAGGAGATAGATGACGTCATAGCGCGGCGAAACCGGCGTATCGGCATAGCCCGGCAGCACGTCCTTCCCAACCGAGACCACTAGCCCCGCCGTCGCCGCGACCACATCCACCAGCCCCTCAGCTCCGCCAATGTCCAGGCCGTAGTGATAGTAGATGTTCGCATCCAGCCCTGGCTTCTCACCTCCGTCCACATATACCGGCTCGTTGGCCATCTGCGTTTGACTGGCGAACCACCGCTGTTTCGCGGGATACACGAACGTCCCAGGATTCACCAGCGGCGAAGACTTCGGCCAAAGCCGCAGTCGCACGGCCTTCTCCAACCCCCACACATCGAGCCCGCCGGTCGTCTTCGTGGCTCGGTCCCGATAGCCGCGGGTCACCGGGCAATCGATTTGCACCTCCCCCACGGTCACCGGCAATCGATAGTTGGCGGAAACGAGCGTGACCTCTTTTCCATCGATCAGCACCTTCACTTCCGCCTTCCGCACTGCTCCGCGGAGAGAGTCCCGCTCCTCCTGGAGGTCGAGGACCTTGAGCGTGACTTTCTTGCCGCCGGGAACTTGGACGCCCTGCGACTCCCCGAGATTGAGGTCGGCCGTGGCGTGAAGAGGAGCGAGCGTCGGCTGAGGAAGCTCGGCGCAGGCAACGGACGCAAAGATCGCGGCCGAGATTGCCGCTAGGAGCAACACCAAGAAAGCTCGATTCATGGTCAGAGTCCTTACGTCGTAGAAGTGCTGGACCTTGGCAGGATTATACTGCCCCCATACCTCGGTATGCGTCATTTCCGCCCCTTCTTCCTCTGCTCCATCTCCGCCTGCTGCCGGGCGTTCTCCGCCGCGGCATCGTGCGCCTCGATTGCCTTGCCACGGAGGTACCGCTCCCGCCCAGCCTCGAGTTCCAGCAGCTTGTCCAGGCGACTCACTTCCCTCTTCCGCCGCACAGCCGCCAGGCGCTCCTGATGCCGCTGTTTCTTCTCCTCTTCGCTTAGCGGACGTTTGCGGTTCAGGAGCGAGAGGGCCGCCCGCCAATTCTTGCGGCTGGCGGCGACGAGGGAAACCATGGCGGGAACCTGGACCAGATCCTCCGCCTGCTGAATCTCGCGGGCGAACTCCGCGTCCCGCTCCGCCGCATGCGTAATCGTGGTGGGATCGATCTTGAGATAGGCCCCCACCTGGCGGCGGGAGAGGCCGACCGAAAGGAGTTTGCAGATCTCTTCACGGACATGCGGCGTGAGCACCGTCGGCCGGCCCCCTTTCTTCCAGGGAACCGGCGCGGCCAGCTTCTCGAGCAGTTCTTCGCATTCCTCTGGGTGGCCAGCGTGGGGTAGGCTTCCAGCCTGCCCTAAACTCTGCTCTCTCCCTGGGGCTCGCTCAGCGTCTGGCCCGCTGCCGTCCGCCTCTCCCCCGGAAGTGGGCCCGCTGAAAAACCCCCCTGGTTTTTCAGCAGCGAGGGGGTCACTGGGGGCCCCACCCAAACTGAAAAACCCCCCGGGTTTTTCAGCCCCCCTGGGGTTCTCCTCCCCCGCCAGTGGGGTCAACTCTTGTGTCTGATTTTGGTCGCACTTCGTCGTTTTTTTACGCACTGTCATGACAATTATCCTGAGTAATAGTGACATATCTGTTGCCGACTTACCGTAATGGTACATCCGTATAGTTGACAAAGTCAAGGCCCTCCCGGCCAGAATTGTGGAAATAGTTTCCAAGGCGATCCCCACGCGTATCCCGTGCCCCGCAGGGGCAACCAATTCCAGCCCAGGCTCGCTCGGCTCTGCGAGCGCAGCCTGGGTAGCAAAGCACAACGTCGTTCGGGACCCCGCCGGGGTCTCTACACACGGGGACACTCCATCTGCGTCATCCTCACCGGCGAGAACATCACCCGCGAGGATCATCGCCGGCTGATTGGCGATTGACTCTAACCAAGTTCCGGGCCGGAACTCGCCCAGAGTTTGGCGACGTCGTCGTGTACGGCGTGGCCCCTGCACATCCGTAGGAATTGCCGCTGGAGCGAAAGACCTGCGGATTGTGCTAGCGCTACAGCGCCGGAGTGGCTCGAAGGAAGATCCCAATAGATCCGGCTGCCGGCGTGACGGCTGAGAGCACCGATGAGCAGGGCGCTGCCGGCATCGGCAACCTCGGCGATGCACGGACCAAGCTGTAGAGCGTCACTACCGGGGCGGGCGGTGAAGTAGCCGACGATGCGGCCGGCACGCGCGACAACATGAACCGCGGCGGGTTCCTCGGCAAAGAGGCGAGAGAGGAACCTGCTGCGCTGGGTGCCGGTGACGGCAGCATCCAGTGTCTGGATGGCGCTTATGTCTTCTAAATCGGCAAGGCGAACCACCGGCGAATCTGTTGTGGATGACTCGCCAACAGCTCCAATCATTCCCTCATACCGCGTCAATTCATACTGCGGCACAAATCCAAGTGCCTCATAAAGCGGCCGGCCAAGCGGAGTGGCATCAAGACGGATCGACTTCGCTCCAAGTTCTTCCGCCACCTGGATCGCGCGGTTCATGAGGGCCTTCCCTACGCCGCGCCCACGGAACTCTTGCTCAACCAGCACCATCGAGATCCAAGCGACGGCTTCAAATGCCGTGACGACCGCGGTCCCCACCGCCACGCCATCCAACTCCGCCACCAGACACCCCTCCGGCTGCATCGCCAGAAACCGCCGCCAGTCCGCCGGCGTCTGGTTCCAGCCGGCCTGGCTCTTGAGCAGCATGCCAAGCGGCAGATCGTCCGCGGTCATGGGGCGGATGCGGATCACGGTTGCTACCGCCGGATTTCGGTCAGTCCGGGAAGCTTGGCCTTGAGCTTGTTCACCCCTTCGTCGGTCACGTTCGGCAGAAAGGTGATGACCAGCGTCTTCAGATTCTTGTGGTCCGCCAGAGATTCGAGCGCCGCGTCGTCCACCTGTTTGTTGCTGCCGATGTGAAGAAACTCCAGTTGTGCCAAGGGGCGAAGGTGGGCCATTCCCTTCGCGGAGATTTTGCAATCGTCCAGGTTGAGCCGCTTCAACTTGATCAAGCCTTCGAGGTGCACCAGGCCGGCGTCGGTGACTTGCGTGTGCCAGAGGTTGAGGTCCTCCAGGTTGCTCAGACCCGCGAGACTCTCCAGCCCCGCATCCTTGACAAAGGTCTCCGAAAGATCGAGCAGCTTGAGTTTTTTCAACCCGCTCAGGTGCGTCAGACCCTTGCCGTTGAGTGCACAGTTCCGCAGCTCCAGCGATGTGAGCTCTTTGAATCTTCCAATCGGCTCCAATTCTGCGTCGTAAATGTTTTTGGCATTGGTAAGTGAGATCGTCTGCACACCCGCCAGCACAGTGACCTTCTCCAGCCCTGCGGCAGTGACCTCCGTGGATTCCAGAGATAGTGACTTGAGATTCTTCGCACCAATCACGAATTCCAGCGTGGAATCGTCCACCGTCGGCCCCCAGATCCGCAAAGATTTCAGGTTCTTGAAGTTCTCCAGAATCTTCCACTCCGCTTTGGGAACCTCGTTGCAGTCCTGCAGATCGAGCAATTCCAGCCAGGTGCAGTCCTGGAGGGCAGCCAGGCAGGCTCCGTCAAAGTGCGTCTGCGGGGCGCGGATCCGCTTGAGCGTTTTGATTTTCGCCAGCGAAACATACCCGGCTGCAGTAACTTTGCAGCGTTTGAAATTCACTTCCTCAATCTTCGGTAAGTTTGCCAGGTGAGCGAGGCCGGAATCGGTAATTCCGCTGACGGTCAAATCTAGCGACTTGAGCCCCGGATGCTCCGCCAGCGACTCTAATCCCTTGTCGGTCACGCCAAGCTTATCCGCCGTAAGGTGCTCCACTTGCGGCAAGTCCCTGAGCAGCGCCAGGTCCGCGTCGCTTCCCGCCGGGCCGAGTTCCACCCGCACCACCTCTCCCTCCTTGCGGACCAGCTTCGCCCCCGTCTTCTCCAGCGCCGTCGCGGCTGCTTTGGCCTGAGCACTTTCTTCGCTGTCGCTTCTGACGGTTTGGGTGGGATCCTCTTTCCCCGTCTTGCCGCCAGTTGTTCCCGTTCCCGCATTGGGCGCCGGCGATGACGAACAGCCGCCCAGGACCGCGGCAATGAATAGGACGATCAGGGTCGCCGTTGCCAGGCGAAGAACGCGACTTGACATGAGCACAACTCCGCATGGCGGAAGAATGAACGGCTGCAAAAATGCCCCGCTGGTGTCGAGACTTAGAATCAAGTGCAGCGTACTGAACGGCGCCCATGAACGCAAACCCCCGCAATCTCTACCGATGGCTTCCCCGGCTACCCGGAAGCGGTTGACCTCGCGTTCGGTCAGTACGTGAAGTACGGGGTGCTTATCAAGCAGTACCGCAATGCGAACATGGACTACACCCCTTCGGAAATAGTTGGCACCAACAGGCGGCCGATCAAAGGCGGGATAACCCCGTGGTCGATTTGCACCAGCCACGTAGAGCGGCACAACCTCACCATCCGCACCCTAATGAAGCGGTTCACCCGGCTGTCGCTTGGGTTCAGCAAGAAGCTGGAAAACTTGGAAGCGGCCTGCGCGATGTTCCTGGCCTATTACAACTACGTCTGGCGGACCCGGATGCCGAAAGAGTCTGGCCGCTATCGTCGCCCCGCTGCAATGGCCGCTGGCGTGGTCAAGAACCTGTGGAGCTTCGCGGACCTGTACGAAAACGTGACGGCGGCTTAGGTCGCTGGATTCTTTGCCCCGTCACTCTGGCGGGGCTTTTTGCTGCGCGGGTAGAATGGGGGGATGCTAATTGCGTTTGTCCTCTTGATCGCTGTGCTCATCTGCCTGCTGCTCAGATATTTCGGCGGTGACATCACAATTCGCTAGTTCTGCCTAAGGATTGCGCTGCCCAAATCTTAGGCATCAAGAATTTTCAAACTGTACCACTACCCACTTGAGGTAGTGGTGCATCCGTTTGGAATTTCTACCTGGTCCTTGGGCGGATTTGGGGCAGGTGCTGAAGGATGCAGCAAGATCGGCTCCATGTGGTCCCCAAGTTTCGGTCAGGCATCGGCGGCATGTTGCGATGCCGTTCAGGTATTTCCAATCGCCCTCCGCCCGTCCATGACACCGCAGCTCGCCGCGCGCAGTTGCGATAGGATTTAGAGCTCTTCCGTGCTAAGCTGGGCCATCGCTAGGACACCTTGCGAATGGCGTTAGTGATGCTTCAGCATTCGATCGTCCTGCGAGTTGTTCTTATACATCGGTTTCAGCGTGACTTGGCTGCGGAGGCTTCGATTAAGCAGACAACCATTTTCTTCGTAGTTTGGCTGAGCGGGTTCGTCGCCCTTGCCGATGACGTGCCCAAGCCGACTCTGGCGAAGCAGCCGGAGTTGCGAAGCGAGTTGCTTCATCGAACGAAGACAGACCAAGATGCTCGCCAGGCGCTGATCACCTGGATGAACGACCACGGAGCGAATGGCGTGGTGGTGACGGCCTTCCTGAGCAAGGAGAAGCAGGCGGACTTTGAGAAAGTCAGCGCCCAGGTGAAAGGGGTCGATGAGGACAACACGCAGTGGCTTAAGGGCGTGGTCGAAAGACACGGATGGCCCTCCAACACCATGGCGGGAGAGGACGGGGCGAACGCCGCCTGGCTGCTCGTGCAGCATGCCGACGCCGAGCCGAAGTTCCAGCGCAAGTGCCTTGACCTGATGGCCAAGCTGCAAAAGGGTGAAGTGTCGCCAGCGAACCTGGCCTACCTTACCGACCGGGTGCTACTGGCGGAAGGCAAAAGGCAACGATACGGAACTCAGTTCACATCCGTGGACGGCAAATGGCAGCCTCGTCCCCTCGAAGATGAAGCGAACGTGGACAATCGCCGTGCCGAGGCTGGGCTGCCCCGACTGGCCGAATACGCCAAATGGATCGAGCAGCAATATGGCGGAAGTCCCCAGAAGTGAACAGCTTCAGCAGCGTCGAACCGCAAGCAGTGCTTTTTGCGCTATCTCCGCGCCAGCTTCCACCAGCGCGACTTGCCGCTGGTGACGGTGATTGTCGCCCTCTGATAAATTGGCGTCACTTCTGGAAACATGACACGGGAGACTGCAATGAACCGACCGCCCCAGCTCAACCGTCGTGAAATGCTCGCCGGCGCGCTCGCCGCTGTCTCCACGGCGGCCGCGCCCACGGCGACCTTCGCCGCGACCGAGCAAGAGCGGCTGATCATCGACACCCACGTGGAGGTCTGGACGCTCGATCCCAAGTTTCCCTTTAATCATCCGGAAAGCGGCCGGGACCTGAAGGTGGAGATGGCCGCGCCGATCGAAAACCAGGTAGAGCAGATGCGCGAGTTCGGCCTCCAGTATGCCGTGCTGATCAATCCGCGCTACTTCGGCTGGGACAACTCCTATATCGCCCACTGCCTGAAAAGCCATCCGAAACTTTTTGTCGCGCACGGACTGCTCGATCCGCAAGATCCCAAGGTGGCGGACAAGCTGCGTTACTGGGTGAAAGAGCACGGATTTCAGGGGATGCGGTTCAGTCCGATCTATCATCCCAAATCGACCTGGTTGAATTCGAAGGAACATTACCCACTCTGGCGCGAAGCGGAGAAGCTGGGCGCTGTGTTCAACTTTTACATCGCGCCTCATCAAATGCCGATGCTGGAGGACATGGCGAATCGTTTCCCCGGCGTGAAAATCGTCGTCGACCATGCGGGCAAGCCCGACCTCAAGTCGCCGGATTGCTGGCCGGAGTTTCGGAAGATGTTCCGCCTCAAACGATTCCCGCAGGTCTGGATCAGCAACTCGGAACCCTACGAGATGTCGGAACTCAAACGCTATCCCTACAAGGATACCTGGCCGTTCTATAAGGCCATCTATGAAGAGTTCGGCGGCAAGCAACTGGTGTGGGGCACCGGCTATCCCCGGCCGCGCTGGGAACTGCCGATGGACAAAGAACTCGAATTCGTGGACAAGCACTGCGACTTCTATTCCGCCGCAGATCGCGAACTGATGCTGGGTAAGAACGCCTTGGGAATCTGGAGATTCCCCAAGGCGTAGTTGTGGCGAAGCGGGAGTACAATCGGCTCCTTGCCGCGTTGTCAACGAGCCTCCACATGTCCTACTGGCCGGCTACGAGGGGATGAAGCAGCGGGAGGCGAAAATACCGGAGCAAGGCAAGATCCGCCTCCCCGAAGCCCTCGACCGGCTCATCGAACTCTACACCGCCAGCGACAAGCCCGACGAAGTGAAGAAGTGGCAAGGCGAGCGGGCAAAGTACCCGCCCCCCGCTGCTGCGACATCGGCTAAGGAGTAGACAGGGAGCGGCGAAACCGGCGGGGTCAACGAAAAAAGCCACCCGGCGACGAATCGCAAGGTGGCTTGAAGTGGAGGATAACGGACTTGAACCGATGACCTCTTGCATGCCATGCAAGCGCTCTCCCAACTGAGCTAATCCCCCGATTTCACTTGTTCTTGCGCTGCCTCGTCGTCACCCCCCTATTTGGGTTAAAATGCGGTGATTTCTCCGGCAAATCCAACACTTCAAAGCTATCCGCCTCATTTCCCGTTGTCAAGGACGGCCGATTACTGATAGACAGGCGGCTGGCACGCGGGTTCGCCTGCACGGACCGTCGATTGCGTTGTCAGCACCATCACTCGTAGAGCATCGTCCCGCTTTGAACCCGACATTGAAAAAGATTGGTCTGCTGGCAGCGAAAATCGGCGTTTCCGTCGCCATTTTGGGATACCTGATTTTCTCCGCATTCCAAAACCCTGATTTCGTCAACATGCTGGCAGGGTGGCGGAATTGGCTCTGGTGGCGGCTGGCCGGGGCCGTGCTGCTGGTGCTGGCGGCCGTGGCTCTCACCGTCTGCCGTTGGCAGATGCTGGCGCGAACGCTGGGGCTGGAATTCTCCACCCGCGAAGCGCTGCGGGTGGGCTTTCTCGGATATGCGGTGAACCTGCTCCCCCTGGGGCTCGTCGGGGGAGACGCGGTTAAGGCGGTCTTTTTGGCTCGGCTCAATCCGACGCGCCGCACCCAGGCCGTGGCGACCGTCTTCGTTGACCGGGTGATTGGACTGGTGGCCTTGCTCATCCTGGCCTCGCTGGGAACGCTGCTCATCGATGTGAACGAGATTGGCAAGGCTGATGCCGAACTGCAGCGCAAGCTGTCGCTCCTCTGCTGGGTCATTCGCGGCGCGGCGCTCGCCGGGATTGCGGCTGGCGGCTTGCTGTTTGTGCCGGGCTTCACCACATCCTCCGTTTGGAACTGGCTGGCCAAAACGCCGGTTCTGGGCGGCATCATTCAGAAGCTGGTCAGCGCGATGCACATTTACAGCGGACGCGCCGACCGGTTGCTGCTGGCGATGCTGATGAGCCTGGGCGTACATTTGCTGTTCGTGGCGATGATCTACGTCATCGGCAGCGCATTACTCGACTCGCACGGCCGGCCGACGCCGCAGCCGCCGCTACTGGACCATGCCGTGTTTGTCCCACTGGCGATGGCGGCGGGGACGCTGCCGCAGGGATTCCTCGAGTGGCTGCTGACGATTTTTTACGAGGCGTTCTCGCCGGCGGACACCGCGAAGAAGGGGCTGATGATCGCTTTGGTCTACCGGGCAATTCAGGTCGTCGCCGCCGGTCTGGGAATGGCGCCTTTCATGCTCGCCGGCACCGCCCGTCCCGTCATCCATGCCGACGAATTGCTCGACAAGGACCTGCTCCCACGGTCCGATGCCGCCGCGCCGCTCAACTAGTCTCCGATTCCTTGCTCACCGTCACAGTCGTGCTGATCCCCCCGCGAGGCGTAAATGCCGCCGCCAGCTTCAGCCGCCGGGGCTTCAGCGCTCCCATCAGATCATCGAAGATCCGGTTAGTGACGTTTTCATAGAAGATCCCTTCATTGCGAAAGCTCTGCAGATAGAGCTTGAGGCTCTTGAGCTCCACGCAGGTCCGATCCGGCGTGTAGGTAATCGTCAGCGTGCCAAAATCGGGCTGGCCCGTCATGGGGCAGACCGAGGTGAACTCCGGGCAGACGATCTCAATGACGTAGTCCCTGCCGGGGAACTGGTTTTCAAAAGTCTCCAAAATCGCACGCGGGTCGGACATGCAGGGCTCCTTGGCACAAAAAGTCATTGTGCCATGATGGAGACGTTAAGGCAAATGACGAATTCCGAATGGCGAATGACGAATGAAAAGGCAAGCTTTCACTGCGCACTTTTGTCTGCTGATTGTGCTGCTCGCGGGAATTTATTCCCTCGCTGCCGAACCTGCCCGGCTGCCGCATGTCTCACCTGCCGAGGCCGGCCTGAGCGCGGCGAAGCTGCAGCAGATCGACGCCATCGTCCAGGAAGGGCTCGACCAGAAGAAGATGCCCGGCTGCGTGGTGCTGGTCGGCCGGCGGGACAAGATCGTGCTGCTCAAGGCTTATGGCAACAAGCGGCTCGAGCCGGCAGCGGAGCCGATGACCACGGACACGGTGTTCGACGTGGCGTCCCTGACCAAGCCCATCGCCACGGCGACGAGCGTGATGATCCTGGTTGACAAGGGAAAGCTTAAGCTTGACGAGCCAGTCGCCACTTATCTGCCGGACTTCGCCGCCAATGGCAAAGAAAAAGTCATCGTGCGGCAGTTGCTCATTCATACCAGCGGATTGATTCCAGACAACAGCATCAAGGATTATGACGACGGTGCGGACGAGGCGCTGAAGCGAGTCTTGGCCCTCAAGCTTCAGACGCCGCCGGGCGAGCGGTTCGCCTACAGCGACATGAACTACGTCGTGCTCGGCGAGCTCATCAAGAAAATCGCCGGCAAGAATGTCCACAAATACTCCCAGGAGCACATTTTCCAGCCGCTGGGAATGAAGGAGACGACTTACCTGCCCGGCGATGTTCTCAAGCACCGCGCCGCGCCGACCCAGCAGCGGGAAGGGAAATGGATGCAGGGAGAAGTGCATGATCCACGAGCCTACAAGCTCGGCGGCATCGCCGGCCATGCCGGGCTCTTCTCCACCGCGGAAGACCTGGCCATCTATGCGAACATGATGCTCCGTCGCGGGGAGCGCGGCGGAAAGCGCATCCTCTCCGAGGACGCTTGGAAGCAGATGACCTCGCCGAACAAAGTCCCCGCCCGCCGCAACAAGGGTGCCGAGTACGAAGGGCTCCGCGGCCTGGGCTGGGACATGAAGACCGGCTACTCCATCAACCGGGGCGAATCCTCCTCGCCAGCCGCCTTCGGCCACGGCGGCTTCACGGGGACAGCGATTTGGATTGATCCCGAGAAAGACCTGTTCCTGATCTTCCTCAGCAACCGAGTCCATCCGGACGGAAAGGGACTGGTAAATCCGCTCATCGGACGGATCGGAACGGTGGTGGGGGAATGACGAAATTCGAATGACGAATGGCGAATGAATTGAAATTCGTCATTCGCCATTCGAGTTTCGAATTTCCCTTCTACTCCTCATAGCTCGCCGGCCGCACATAGTCATTGGCGATCGACTGCTTGGGCACCACCACCGGCAGCGGCTGGGCATCGAAGGGAATGCCTTCCAAGAGCCGCGGCTGCAAGAAGGCTTGGGCCTGGCCGGGAATGAGTTTCTTCACAGGGCCATAGGTTTCCATGAGCCGATGGATGCCCGGGTTGATCTCAATCTTGCCGTCGTCCCGTGGGTCGCCGACGGAGTCAAAGGAGCCGATGCAGACCATGCTCTCCGTGCGGTCGTGGAATTCATAGGCTTCCACCCCCTTGTCGCGCAGGGCCTTCGTCAAACGACCGGCCTTGTCCCAGGCAATATCGATTTTGGCCATTCCCTCGTAGTCGCGCTGATTGGTTTTGTAAGGCTTGCCCGCGAGCTGGTCGAACTCCTTGGGCTTCATCGACTCCACGCCGCGGAACGAAGCCACCTTCACCGTGTATTTCCCAGGACATTTCAGCAGGCTGTACTTCACGCCTTGATTCAACTCCACAATGAACGGATCGAGCCCCTTGGCGGCGAAGAATTCCTCCGGCAGCAGCGGGTTGCGGGTGACAAACGCGGCTCCCATCGGCCCCTTTTCCTTCTTCTTCAGCAGCTTGCCCGTCTCGCGGTACATCCCGCGAATGGTCGCCCAGGTTTGCAGTGACTTTTCCCCAGTCTTCTCGGGGTTCAACGTCTCTGGCTGCATCGTCTTGATGTTTTGCAGGGCCCGTTCGATTTCCGGCTGATCGACCGAATGAAAGTTGCCGACCAGGACGGCGATCTCGTCCCGCTTGTAGGCATTTCTGTTCCGCATGACTTTTGCCCCGCCGAACCTGTTGATGCCCAGGCCGATTTCCGGGGCGCCCATATCAAAATGCTTGCGGTAAACGAACGCCTGCAGGCGGTATTTCTGCCGCAGCTCGAGCACCAGGTTATGGGCCTGCTCTTCCGCGTTGACGCCGCCGGTGAAGCTCGTACACATGATCATCCACGGCCCGTGAGACTCGGTCAGCTCGTAGTCCTTATCCGGGTCGGCGTCCACCCCCTTGGCATAAGGGATGAGCTTGGCCCACGGGTGAGCTGCGACGGAGGAAGTTACCAGCACCGGCGAGGACAGAATCATGGCGGCAAGCAGAAACGGGCGAACGAGAGACGATGAGCGCATGGCAGCCTCCAGTGTCGAAATGCGAGCCCGGAGAGGGCGAAACAAGCGGCGGGAAGGTAGCAAATCGCGCCGGCGGGACCAAGGGCAGTTCACCTGCGGGCTTTCGCTAGCCCGTTACACGGCAATTGCTGCTATCGTCGATTTTCTCCACGGGTTACACTGAATC
This sequence comes from Pirellulaceae bacterium, assembly GCA_051004015.1. Classification (GTDB taxonomy): domain Bacteria; phylum Planctomycetota; class Planctomycetia; order Pirellulales; family Pirellulaceae; genus SXOA01. Next base: position 62,150 of record JBPCKT010000127.1, read on the forward strand.
GGTTCGCTGGAATGCCCCCCAACGGCAGCTCCGGCGAGTTACCTTCCGACTTCATTTCTCGATGCGCAATGTCCACTGAACCCACGCAGCCCTCGTCCGATTCCCCCGCTCCCACGTCTCCCCCGCCGCGCCCGGCTCCGAAGCCCCACAGCGGCGGCCAGCGCGGCGGAGGCGGCCTTAGCGGCTTTGCCCAGGATGCCCTGAAAAGGGCCAAAGCGGTTTCCGCGTCCTCGGCCGTGGCGTCTCCGGCGACGGTCGAGCGGCCCGCGAAGGCCGCTGAACCGGCTGCCGATGCTGCAGCGCCTCAAGCCGCCGCGGCCGAAACTCCCGCGGCTGCCGCTCCTGCGTCTGCACCCCAAGCAAAGGGCCCTCCTCGCGGCGATCGCTCCGGTGGCGGCCGTCCTCGCCGAGAAGGAGATGGCCCTCGCGGACGCCGCAATGACAAAGACGACGGCACCAACGACAAACCCCGCGAGAACCGTAACGAGTTCAAGCCGCCGCCGCCGATACCGATTCCCAACCGCCGCGGCCCCATGCCGGACGACCTGCAGGCCGAAATCGACGCCGCCCTCGGCGGTCTTTCGCTGGAAGACATCGTCGGCGGCCAGGCCGCTGCCGCTCCCGCTTCCAGCCGGCTGGAAAACGAATCACGGCACCGCGGCCAGGTAGTCGAGGTCCACGGCGACAACGTCTTCTTCACGCTTGGCGGCAAGAACCAGGGTGTCTGCTCCCTCCGCAACTTCGCCACGCCGCCGGAGCCGGGCCAGGTGATCGACGTCGTCGTCACCGGTTTCAATCCGGAAGACGAGCTACACGAGCTCACGGTTCCCGGCGGAGCCATCGTCGCCAGCGATTGGGGAGACATGGCGGAGGGCTCACTGGTAGAAGCCGTCGTTACCGGAGCCAACACCGGCGGCCTGGAATGCCAGGTCAAGAAAGTCCGCGGCTTCATCCCCGCCAGCCAGGTCAGCGTGTTCCGGGTCGAGAACCTTGGCGAGCTCGTCGGCCAGAAATTCGTCTGCGTCATCACCGAAGCCAATCAAGGCCGCGGCAACCTGGTCCTCTCCCGCCGGGCCGTTCTGGAGCGCGAGAAGGACGAGACGAAGAAGAAGACCATGGCCGAGCTCGAAGTCGGCCAGCTCCGCGAAGGGATCGTGCGGCGCATCCAGGACTTCGGCGCGTTCGTCGATATTGGCGGCGTGGACGGCCTGATCCACATCAGTCAGCTCAGTTGGGAGCGGGTGAAGCACCCCAGCGAAATCCTGCAGGAAGGGCAGAAAATCCGGGTCCGCGTGGAGAAGATCGATCAGGAGACCGGCAAGATCGGCCTCTCGCTGAAGAACCCGGAAGAGCATCCTTGGATGAACATCGAGACCCGCTTCCCGCCCGGCACCACCATCCGCGGCCCGGTCACGCGGATCGCCCAGTTCGGCGCGTTCGTCCGAGTCGCCCCCGGCGTCGAAGGGCTGATCCACGTCTCCGAGATCGCCCATCAGCGAGTCCACAAGATCGAAAATTTTATTAAGGAAGGGGACGAGGTTGAAGTCAAGGTAATGACCGTCGATGCCGAGCAGCAGCGGATGGGTCTCTCCCTCAAGGCCACGCTCGCCAAGCCGGAGAAGGCCTCGGACAAGCCCAAAGAAGGCGAAGTGGAGGTTGACGAACCTCTCCGTCCTCTCGCCGTCCCCAAGCGCGGCGGCCCCTTGCGCGGCGGCACCGGCAAAGGGAGCGGCGGCGATCAGTTTGGGTTGAAGTGGTAGACGCAACGAACTGCAAGTTACGGCAAGCCAAGGACGGCGTATGGTAGGATGACAGTGTTATGGATTCATCCGAAGTAGTACATTCCGATCCCGATATTCTGAGCGGTACGCCTGTCTTTCGCGGCACGCGCGTTCCAGTCCACGCGCTCATCGATTATCTTGAAGCCGGCGATCCGCTGGACACGTTCCTCGACCATTTTCCATCGGTCCGGCGCGAGCAAGCAGTTGCTGCTTTGGAACTTGCCAAGAAGATGTTGGTGAGCTGTGCGGATCCTGCTCGATGAATGCGTGCCGCGCCCGCTAGCCCGTGAGCTGGCCGCTCATGATGTTTGGACCGTACCTCAGATGGGATGGTCTGGTAAGAAGAACGGCGAATTACTCGCACTCATGGCTCAGGCGGGATTTGCAGTCCTGCTGACGACGGACCAGAGCCTCCGCTTTCAGCAGAATCTGGCAGCGCACCGCATTGCCTTCGTGGTCATGCTGGCCGCCCGCAATCGCCTCGCCGATATCATTCCACTCATGCCGCAAGTGCATGCTGCTTTGGCGAGCATTCTGCCGGGAGCAGTTGTGGAAGTGGGGCCGTGAGGGTAGGTCCACTGCATCCGCAGGTGGTGGTTCACCGTTCCTTGACCTGCCCCGCCTAATCAACCAAACTGGTATTATCCTGCCGGCCGCTGCATCGGCCCATCCCACCAGAAGTTTACTCACCCTCCAGACCCATGCTCATGCATCGTATTTCCCTCGCAGGCGTCCTTCTGTCACTGGCCTTGGCGTCCAAAGCTCAGGCCGAAAACTGGCCGCAGTGGCGCGGGGCGAAGCTGGATGGGGTGAGCCACGAGAAAGACCTGCCGGTGAAGTGGAGCAAGACCGAGGGAATGGCCTGGCGGCTGGAGTTGCCGGGGGCGGCGGGAGCCACGCCGGTGGTTTGGGGGGACAAGATTTTTCTGACCAGCGTGGATAGCGACAAGTTGGTGCTGATGTGCGTCGGCACGTACGGTAAGGAAATCTGGCGGCAGACGGTTTCGCAGGGGAACAAGGATGTCCGCGGCGACGAAGGGAATTCCGCTTCGAACTCCCCCTGCACCGATGGCAAGCACGTTTGGGCGATGATGGCCGACGGCGTGCTCGCCTGCTATACGATCGACGGCCAGGAAGCCTGGAAACTGCATTTGCCCGAGCGATACGGCAAGCTCAAAATCCAGTTCGGCATGACCTCGTCGCCACTCCTCGACGGCGGCCGGCTCTATTTGCAACTCATTCATGGGGACGGCGACCCGGCCACGCGAGAGGCGGTCGCCGTCTGTCTCGACGCCGCCAGTGGCAACGAAATCTGGAAGGTCGATCGCCCCAGCGACGGGAAGAAAGAGTGCGAGCACTCCTACGCGTCCCCGACGATTTACCGGGACGAGAAGCAGGCCTATCTGCTCACGCATGGAGCCGATTACATCGTGGCCCACGACCTGCAAGATGGCCACGAGCTATGGCGCTGCGGCGACCTCAACCCCAAAGGAAGCTACAACAACACCCTCCGCTTCGTTGCCTCGCCGCTGGCGGTCCCCGGCATGATTGTCGTCCCCTCCGCGAAGCAGGGGCCGGTCCTCTGCCTGAAGCCCGACGGCAAAGGAGACCTGACCGACAAGGAGGATGCCTTCTTCTGGCGGCGGCCGAAGGACACGCCGGACGTTCCCTCGCCCCTCATTCACGACGGCCTGCTCTACCTCTGCCGCGAGAACGGCAACCTGATTGTGGCGGATGCGAAGTCGGGCGAGGAGTTTTATCAGGAAACCACGACCCGCGACCGCCACCGGGCGTCCCCGGTCTATGGCGACGGCAAGGTTTACCTCTGTGCCCGCAACGGCATTATCACCGTCGTCCAAGCGGGGAAGCAGTTCCAGATCTTGTCGCAGAACAATCTGGGGGAGCCGATCTCCGCCTCGCCGGCGATTTCCGGCGGCCGCCTTTACATCCGCACCTTCAACGCCTTGTACGCGATCGGCAAATAGCCCATGTCGTCACGCACGATGCTGCTGATTATGACCGTCGCTCTGCTGGTGGTCGGGGTGTATCTTGTGACGCAGAAGGGCATCTCGGCCACCTACGCCGGCGGCTTTATTAAGGCGGGGCTGGTGACCGGTGCGCTATGGCTGGCGCTACCGCAGCTCACCAGTTTCTTCACCAAGACCCCGCGGTGGCTGCTGATCGGCGGCGGGATTGGCATTGCCATCGCCACGCTGAACTGGCAGCTCTTGATCCTCATCGTCCCCGTGGTGGCCGCCCTGTGGTTCTTCGCTCCGCGGCTGTTGGCAACGGCCAAAGCCAAGATAGCACCGACGATTTCGGCGTCCCCGCCGCCGGGCCGACGAGCCCGCCGGAAGCGCGAGGCGGAGTAAAAGTACTCCTCACGCTCCGCGTGAGGAATTTCATCTCGCGGAGCGAGATGAGTACTATTCTTGGACAAGCTAACGGTTAAACCGGCAGCATCCCCCGCGCCGACTCGTATGCCGTAATCTTGTCCGCCACTTGCAGCGTGAGGGCGATGTCGTCCAGGCCGTTGAGCAGGCTGTGGCGGCGGGAAGGATCGATATCGAAAGAAAGCGAAAGCCCTGCCGCATCCGTGACTTTGCAGGTGTTCAGATCGATGGTTAGCTTGTAGCCCGGCTTGCTCGCCCGAGCGAACAGGTCCTCGACCTGCTCCTCGCTCAGCCGGATGGGCAGCACGCCATTTTTGAAGCAATTGTTGTAGAAGATGTCCGCGAAGCTCGGCGCGATCACGGCCCGAAACCCGTAGTTCTCAATCGCCCACACCGCATGTTCCCGGCTCGACCCGCAGCCGAAGTTGCGGCGGGCCAGCAGCACGCTGGCCCCGGCGAACTGCGGGCGGTTCAACTCAAAGTCGCCCCGGGGCGTTGTCCCATCGTCCTCGTACCGCCAATCGAAAAACAGGAACGGCCCATAACCCGTCCGCTCAATCCGCTTGAGGAACTGCTTGGGAATGATCTGGTCGGTATCGACATTCGACCGGTCCAGCGCGCAGACGAGGCCGGTATGCGTGGTGAATGGCTGCATGGTTTTCTCGTAGGATGGGACTCCAGTCCCGTCCGTGATGATGCTCGGACGGGACTGGAGTCCCATCCTACATTGCTAACTAAACATCCCTTGAACTCCAATCGGCTCAAAGGCATTCTTGTAGTGCTCAATCACGGGCCGCGATCTTCCCGTCGGCCAGGTGATGGCGACCACATCAAATCGCGCGCTGCATTCCAGCAAGTCGTGCCGTTTCATGTACGCCAGCGCCAGCCGCGTCAGCCGCCGCTGCTTGTCGTCGTCCACTGCCTCGGAAGGATGGCCAGCGTCTTGGGAAGTGCGGGTCTTCACCTCGACGAAGACCACGGTCCGCCCCTCGACGGCAATCAGGTCGATCTCGCCAATCCGGTCCCGATGTCCGCGGGCCACAATGATGTAGCCCAGCTTCCGCAGGAACTTCGCCGCCGCATCCTCGCCCCGTTGTCCCAGCGACCTGGGCGCGAGCCAGGACTGGAACTTCGTTCGCAACTCTGCCAGCAGCGACATCGGAATTCCCCATTCGTCATTCGGAATTCGTAATTCGAATTTCCTCCCTACGCCTTCGCCGCTTCCGTCCCCTTCGCTCCCTTCGCCCCCTTGGCTCCAGCTTCTTTCCGTTCCCGCAGCTTGATCGATTTGCCGACCCGGTCGCGGAGATAGTACAGCTTGGCGCGGCGGGTGACGCCGGATCGCTTGACTTCGATCTTGGCGATCTTGGGGGAATGCAGCGGGAACTTGCGCTCCACGCCTTCGCCCGAGACGATCCGGCGGACGGCGAACATCTCCCGCGTTCCCGAACCGCTGCGGGAGATGACCGTGCCCGTGAAAATCTGGATCCGCTCGTCCTCCCCTTCCAGGATGCGGGTATGCACGTCCACCGTGTCACCCACGTCGAACTGGGGGGGCTCCGCCTTCAGGCTCGTTTTCTCCACGAGCTCGAGAAACTTGTTGTTCATGGCATCAACCTTTCTGCGTCAAAATTTCGCTTGCAAAATTCTAAGTGTCCGAAATGTAAGTAGCCGGAGGCCAACGGCCTCCGGGTCTTCGTGGTGCGCTTATGTTATTCCAGCAAATCCTGCCGCCGCTCGCGGGTCTTCAAATAACTCTGTTCCTGCCGCCAGCGGGCGATTTCCTGGTGGTCGCCGGAGAGCAGGACTTCCGGCACCGCGCGTCCGCGGAATTCGCGGGGGCGGGTGAACTGCGGAAATTCGAGCTGGCCGCTCTGTGTGCTAAAGGAATCGTCCTGGCTGCTCTGCTCGTCGCCGAGCACTCCGGGGATCAGGCGAATCACTGCGTCGATGACCACCATCGCCGCCGCTTCGCCGCCGTTCAATATGTAATCGCCAATCGAAACCTCTTCCGGCTGCAGCACGTCGATGATTCGCTGGTCGAATCCCTCGTACCTGCCGCACACCAGCACCAACCTCGTTTCCGCCGCCAGCCGCTTCACGTCCGCTTGATCGAGCCGCTTCCCTTGGGGGGAGAGCAGGATCAAACGTCCCACCGGCTCGGCCAGCTTCTGCACCGCTTCCACGCAGTCCACCACCGGCTCGACCTTCATCACCATTCCTGGGCCGCCGCCGAAAGGTCGGTCGTCCACTTTCTGGTGCTTGTCGGTGGTCCAGCGGCGGATGTCGTGCAGGTGCACGCTCAGCAGCCCGGCGTCAATTCCTTTCTTCAGCAAACTTTGGCCCAGGTAGCCCGAGAAAATCTCGGGGAACAGGGTCAGGACGTCAAATCGCATGTTGCAAACCATTCTCGTTCCCAAGCTCCGCTTGGGAACGCACGCCCGGAAGCTCTGCTTCCCTTTCTCTCGAAGCGGAGCTTCGAGACTTGTGTTCCCAAGCGGAGCTTGGGAACAAGGCGACATTACGTAGCCGCGCCTTCCGCAGCCGGCGCATCCGCGGCGGGGGCTTCCGCCACCACACCTTCCGCCGGGGCTGCCTCGGGAGTCGGCTCCGGTTCCGGCGGCTTCGGTGGCGGAATGTAAATGGCCGGCGCGGTGGGCCGATGAGTCTTGATCTTTTCCAGCGCCGCCTTCTGGGCTTCGGCGTGCGTCCCGTTCAGGCCGTACTTCTTGATCAGCGCGGTCGCCTTCTCCGAAGGCTGGGCCCCCACCGAAATCCAGTAGGCGATCCGCTCCCCTTTCAGGATGGCGCGAGCGTCGGTGTCCCGCACCAGCGGGTCGTAGTAGCCGAGCTCCTCGATCACCTTGCCATCCCGCGGGCAGCGCGAGTCAATCGCGCACAGGCGGAAGAACGGCCGCCGATGCCGCCCCATCTTTTTCATTCGAATGCGAACTGTCACGTAAAAACTCCTCGAAAAGTAAATTGAATTGTTGTGTCTTGATGGTACTCATCACGCTCCGCGTGATGTCTTCCTCACGCGGAGCGTGAGGAGTACTTTTCTTGCTATCCCCCTCGCTGCTCCCGCTTCTTCTTCCGCAATTCCTTCTCCCGCTTCTTCTTCAGCTCCATCCGCTCCTTGGGCGACAGCCGTTTGCCGGTGTCCCCCTTGGGCTTGGCCATTTTACCCGATGGGTCCGACATCAGGTTTTTTTGCAGATCCTGGATGGCCTGCATCCGTCCCCCCATCCCTTTGCCGGCCATGCTCTTCATGATCGGGGCCATCAGGTCGTACTCTTTCACGAGCTGATTCACGTCCTGCACCTGCACGCCGGCACCGCGGGCAATCCGGTTGCGGCGGCTCTGGTCGATGATTTTGGGGGTCTTCTTCTCCTTGGCGGTCATCGAATCGATGATCGCTACTTTCCGTCCCATTTCTCCTTCGGCGTCCGTGTTGGAGAGCATCTTGCTGAGCTCTCCCATCCCCGGCAGCATGCTCATCATCCGGGTCATCAGGCCCGGCTGCAAAACCTGCTTAAGCTGGACCTTGAAATCGTCGAGCGTGAAATCACCAGCGGCCAGCTTCTTCTCCAGCTCCGCCTGCTGATCAACGTCCACCGCCTTGCGAACTTCGTCGATGAGCCCCAGCATGTCCCCCAGGCCCAGGATGCGGCCGACCATCCCCTCCGGGCGAAACGGCTGCAAGGCGTCCAGATGCTCGCCGACGCCGATGAACTTGATCGGCACGCCCGTGACGTGCTTGACGCTGAGGAGCGCCCCGCCGCGGGTATCGCCGTCCAGCTTGGTCATGATGACGCCGTTGAGCTCCAGCGCTTCGTTGAACGCCTTCGCGCTGTTCACCGCGTCCTGCCCGGTCATCGCATCGACGACGAACAACACCTGGTGCGGCTGCACCCGCTTTTCAATCTGCTGGAGCTGGCCCATCAACTCGGCATCGATGGCGAGGCGGCCGGCGGTATCCAGAATCAGGACCTGGGCCCCGTCCTCCTTGGCCTTGCGTACCGCATCCTGGCAAACCTTAACCGGGTCGGTCGCCCCCAGCTCCGAATAAACCGGCACGCCGAGCTGCCGCCCAATGACGTGCAACTGCTCAATGGCCGCCGGCCGCTGCAAGTCCGCCGCGGCAAGATAGGGCTTGATGTTGTTGTCCTGCAGCATCTTGGCGAGCTTGCCGCAGGTCGTCGTTTTCCCCGACCCTTGCAAGCCGCAAAGCATGAAGATGTTGAGGTCTTTTTTGAGATGCAGCGAAGGGTCCACCGGCCCCAGCAGATTGGTCAACTCGTCCTGGACAATCGCCACCACCTGCTGCGTCGGATTGAGGGCCAGCAGCACCTTCTCGCCAAGGGCCTTCTCGCTGACCTTCTCGATGAAATCCCTGGCCACCGAGTAACTGACGTCCGCCTCCAGCAGGGCGGTCTCCACCAGCTTCAGCGCATCGCGCATATTCCCTTCGCTGAGCTTGGCTTTGCCGGCCAAGGTCTTGAAGGCAGACTGCAGTTGGTTTTGGAGAGACTCGAACATCTTTCAGCAGGCAAATAACGACAAACAGGCAGCACGTCCGGACAGCGTGCGGTCCCAGCCGCGCCGCCCGGCTTTGCGGAATCGACTCCTAAAATCAATCCCTTCAAACAGTTACGTCGCGCGGTAGCGTCCATTTCGCCGCGCGGAAACCTCGTATTTTAGCGGACGAATGTGCAAGTTGTAAATCCATGGTCGCCAAAGCGGTCGGGTCACTAACCCGAAGCGGAAGTGAGGGAAGCAAAGCACTTCGCCCACCCACCAACGTCCCGATTCACTCCTCGCTTGATAACCACCTTTGACCCCCCAAAAGCACCAAATTATTCAGTTCCAACGAGGTTTGTTTCACGTCTACTTGCGTCGACAACACTCGTCGTAACTCCATGATTTCAATCCGTTTATGACAATACGCCTCGCCGTAACCTTGATTCATGCTGCCCCGATTTGGCCCTTTTTGATTCACCCCCTCGCACCGCTGTTGATAAGCTTTTTTTGCATCCCGCAAGCCCCTCTCAAAGTCCTTGTCCCTCGTCGTCCCACGCATTCAACTCCCTGGATTCTCACGACCGTCCCGTTCAACTCGCGGCGCGCACCATCCTCCCGCCGCCGGCGACGTCAAAATGCAATTGCAAGGCTAGCAAGCCTAAAGCGTGTGGTTGAAAGGGCCATCGTTGGGAGGTTTGAATGACCAGTGTGAAGCGGTCCTTCGCACGGAGTCCCAACGATGGCAACG
>JBPCKT010000128.1:0-95154 GCA_051004015.1 Pirellulaceae bacterium
GGCGGGCGGGAGGAGAGGGGGGGTGGGGGGGGGGGGGGGGGGGTGGGGTTGGTGGGTTTCTTCCTCCCCCCCCCCCCCCCCCCCCCCCCCCCCCCCCCCACTACACCACAAAACATGACCGACACACTCGAAATCAAGAACCTGCACGTCTCCGTCGAGGGGAAGCAAATTCTCCGCGGCGTGAACCTGACCATCAAGCGCGGCGAAACGCACGCTCTCATGGGACCTAACGGCTCCGGCAAGAGCACGCTCGGCCTCGTCATCATGGGGCACCCGAAGTACCAGGTGACCGAAGGCTCCATCACGCTCAACGGCGAGGACATGTTGGGCAAAGCCCCAGACGAGCGGGCTCGCAAAGGGCTGTTTTATGCCTTCCAGCGTCCCGTGGCGATTCCCGGCGTCAAGCTGGCCGATTTCCTCCGTCACGCGGCGACGAACGTTCGCATGCCCGACCGCAAAGAGGGTGAAGCCCTGATTCCCATGAAGGATTTTCGCAAGGAAGTGAAAACCAAGATGCAGCAGCTGCGGATGGACCCCGAGTTCGCCCGCCGCTATGTCAACGACGGCTTCTCCGGCGGCGAGATGAAGCGGGCCGAGATCCTGCAGCTCGCCATTCTCCAGCCGAAGATTGCCATTTTGGACGAAACCGACAGCGGTCTGGATGCCGACGCCGTCCGCCTGGCCAGCCAGAGCATCGCCGAAATCGGCCGCGAGAAGATGGGCCTGCTCATCATCACGCACCACGACAAATTACTGGAGCACAACCCGCCCGATTTCACGCATGTGATTCTCGGCGGAAAGATTGTCGAGTCTGGCGGCAAGGAACTGGCCGCCGAATTGCACACGCAAGGGTATGACCGGATTCGTAAGGCCTATCCGGAGGCGGACGCAGCAAATAAGACGCTCGAAGAAACTGAAAAGAAGGCTGGTTAGTTACAAAAGGCAGAATGACCGATGTCCAAATCCCAATGACCAAGGTAAGCCACTGACCCAATTGGTCATTGGTGCTTGGTCATTGGTCATTGCAAAACTATGGCTACCGATACACTCACTACCGCAACCGCCACCGCTGACCCCGTGGGCGAAATCAACAAGTATGATTTCCGCACGGAGAGCAAGGCGATTTTCAAGGCCAAGAAGGGGATCAATGCGGAGATTGTCCATCAAATCTCCGACATGAAGGACGAGCCGGACTGGATGCGGGAATTCCGCCTCAAAGCCCTCGACATCTTCTTCGCCAAGCCGATGCCCAAGTGGGGGGGGGACATCGCCCTCGACTTTCAGGACATCTACTACTACCTCAAGCCGACCGACCACCAGGGAAAAACCTGGGACGACGTGCCGGAAGAGATTAAGAACACCTTCGAAAAGCTCGGCATTCCCGAGGCGGAGCGAAAGTTCCTCTCCGGCGTAAAGGCTCAGTTTGAAAGTGAAGTGGTCTACGGCTCGCTGAAGGAAGACCTCTCGAAGCAGGGGGTCATCTTCACCGACACCGACACCGCGGTCCGCGAGCACTCGGACCTGGTCCGCGACTATTTCGCCAAGGTCATTCCGGCTGACGACAATAAGTTCGCGGCCCTCAATTCCGCGGTCTGGTCCGGCGGCTCGTTTATCTATGTCCCCAAGGGGGTGAAGATTGACTTCCCCTTGCAGGCTTACTTTCGCATCAACGCGGAGAACATGGGGCAGTTCGAGAGGACGCTGATTATCGTCGACGAAGGGGCCAGCGTGCATTACGTCGAAGGCTGCACCGCCCCGATGTACAGCACGGAAAGCCTGCACTCCGCGGTCGTGGAAATCATGGTCAAGCGGAACGCCCGCTGCCGGTATACCACGATCCAGAACTGGGCCAACAACATCTACAACCTGGTGACCAAGCGGGCGATGGCCTATGGCGACGCCACCATGGAGTGGATTGACGGCAACCTCGGCAGCCGCCTGACGATGAAATATCCGGCCGTCTACATGATGGAGCCGGGGGCTCGCGGCGAGATTCTCTCCATTGCCTTCGCCGGCAAGGGACAGCATCAGGATGCCGGGGCCAAGCTGGTTCACTGCGCCCCCAACACCAGCGGCCAGATCATCAGCAAATCCATCAGCAAAAACGGCGGCCGCAGCAGCTACCGCGGACTGGTGAAGGTCGAGAAGGGGGCCAAGAACGTCAAGACGAACGTCGTTTGCGACGCCCTCATCCTCGACGCCAAGAGCCGCAGCGACACCTACCCCTACATTGAAATCTCCGAGCAGGACGTGAGCGTTGGCCACGAGGCCAGCGTCAGCCGCATCGGCGAGGAGCAACTCTTTTACATGATGAGCCGCGGCCTCTCCGAGGTCGAAGCCAGCGCGATGATCGTCAACGGCTTCATCGAGCCCCTCGTCAAGGAGTTGCCGATGGAATACGCCGTGGAAATGAACCGGCTGATCCAGTTGCAGATGGAAGGATCGGTTGGTTAGTGGGGTAGGCTTCCAGCCCGCCCTCCTGATTCCTCTGCTTGCAGTCCGCGCCTCCATTTGAACTTCCATGCCCGTCGTTTCCACTCTCACCGGCTTCACCCAGGAAGCCTTTGAAGCCTTCCTTCGCTCCCGCCGCGAGCCGGCCTGGCTGACCGAGCAGCGCCGCGAAGCGTGGAAGACGTTTGAACGTCTCGATTGGCCAGCTCGCAACGATGAGGAGTGGATTCGCACCGATATCCGCCTCTTCAAGCTCAATCAGTTTTCGCCGCCGCTGGATCAGAACGCAGCCGTGGAAGCGACCCAGCCGCTGCTGACCGAAGGGGTGAATCTTGCCGGCCGGACGAGCGCCCTCGACAGCCGTCCGCTTTCCACCACGCTCAAGGAGCGCTGGCAGGCCAAGGGGATCGTCTTCGGCAGCCTGGACGAGCTGGTGAATACGCACAGCGACCTGGTGCAGAAGCATCTCTTCGGCCGGGCGGTCGATCCGAGCTACGACAAGTTCGCCGCCCTCCATGCCGCGTTCTGGTCGGGCGGGCATTTCCTCTACGTCCCCCGCAATGTCGTCATCGACGAGCCGCTGCATATGCTCTCGGCGCTCACGAGCGGCGGGACAGACCTGTCCCATACGCTGGTCGTGATGGAAGAAGGATCCGAAGCGACGCTGATGTGCGAGAACGCCAGCCATGCCGCCGATGAGCCCGGCTTCCACTGCGGAGCGATGGAGGTCGTCCTCTCCCCCAATTCCCGCCTGCGGCTGGTGAGCTTGCAGAACTGGTCGCAGGGGGTCTGGCACTTCGCCCATCAGAAGGCGCTCGTCGGGCGCGACGCGAACCTGCAATGGACCATCGCCGCCATCGGCAGCCGGCTGGCGAAGGTGAACCAGCACGTGGAGCTGGCCGGCCGCGGGGCTTCCTGCCAGGTCAACGGCGTGCTGTTCACCGAAGGAAAGCAGCACATCTCCTACCACACGTTGCAGCACCACGTCGCCCCGCAATGCCAGAGCGACTTCCTCTACAAAGCAGCTTTGCAGGACAAGTCCCGCACGGTCTGGCGCGGCATGATCAAGGTCGATCCCCTCGCCCAGCAGACCAACGGCTACCAGCGAAACGACAACCTGCTCCTCTCCACCGCCAGCCGGGCCGACAGCATCCCCGGCCTGGAAATCGAGGCCGACGACGTCCGCTGCACCCACGGCAGCACCACCGGCAAGGTGGACGAAGAGCTGATTTTTTACGCCCAGTCCCGCGGCTTCACCCGCAAGGAAGCCACCCGCATGATCGTCAGCGGCTTCTTCCAGCAGATTTTCGACCGGATCACGATCGAGAGCGTGCGGGAGGCGCTGGGGCAGGCGATACTTCGCAAGGTTCGAGAGTACATGTAAGGAGAAATGACGAAATTCGAATGGCGAATTACGAATGAAAATCTGCCTTCAATTCGCCATTCGGAATTCGAATTTCGTCATTTGAATCGTCCCCAATGTCTGATTTCATCAAAGTCGCCTCCGTTTCCGACCTTCCCGATCCCGGCCGCCAGTTGGTCGAGGTGGAGGACCGCATTGTCGCGCTGTTCCACGTCGGCGGGCAGTTTTACTGCATCGATGATGTCTGTACGCACGACGGCGGGCCGCTCAGCGAAGGGAAGCTGGCGGAAAACGCTATCGCCTGTCCGCGACACGGGGCTCAGTTCGATATCCGCACCGGCAAGGCCCTGACGATGCCGGCCACGGAAGATACCGTCGCTCACCAGGTGAAGGTGGAGAACGGCCAGGTCTATGTCAGGATCAACGATGGAGAGCCGTCTTCGCCCGCGAAAGTCGCTGCCGCCGCTTCAACTGCCACGCCCATGCCACCAGCGCTAACACCAGCAAGCTCGGCCGCTGCCAAGCCACAGCCCGCGCCGATAGGAAGTCCCTCAGCTGTTTCTCCACCGGCGGATGCTACTCCCCGCAAGCTCTCCGAGGACCTCGTCCGCGAGGAGCTGAAAAAGGTCATCGACCCCGAGCTGTTCGTCAACATCGTGGACCTGGGCCTGATCTACAACGTTGATCTCGTCCCCGCCGAAGGGAAGACGAACATCAAGATCGACATGACCATGACCAGCCCCATGTGCCCCGCCGGCCCGCAGCTCATCGCCAACAGCAAGCAAGTCGTCGGAGCGCTCCCCGGCGTCGCCGCCGTCGAAGTCAAAATCGTCCTCGATCCGCCGTGGACGCCCGATAAGATGACGGATGAAGCCCGGGACCAGCTCGGCATTTTCTAAGCGAGCGTCTGCAAACAGGCCGTCACCTCCTGCCAAAGCGCCGGCGACACGTCGTGCGGATGACCCGGCACGATTCTTTGCAGCACCGCATTCGGATCAGCCCTTTCCACCACGGCCAGCGCCGCTGCCGTAATCGCCGGCGAGCGGCTCATTCCCGCTCCGCAGAAGACGAAGGTTGGAGTGCCTTTGCGAATGAGCGCGGCAACTGTCTCCACTGCCAGTCGCAACCGCTCGGTCGGATTGGAGGCTCCATCGATCAGCGGAATCCTACAATACACCAGTTCTCTGACCACGCCCGGCGGCAGTTCTTCGATGGCCAGGTCAACTAGCGCGTCGACACCCAGGTCGAGCAAGCGGCGAAGATCTCGGGCCTCCACCGCGTTGCCAATCCACAGTCGGCCAATGATGACTTCATGCATCGTGTAATTCTAAAGCACTCAACGCAGGATAGCGACCGAGATTCAACGGCAAATAAACGACCAGTCACGGCAGTCGACCGTTAACAGGCACGGCAATTGCTCTCATAACTTGTGCCACATCTCTCTAAAAGGACGCTCTCATGGCCGCAACACAAACGCCGAATCCGCATTCTGCCCACCAGCGCAGTTCCGGTACGCCGAAAAAAGGGGACAAATTCCGCTGCGAAAAATGCGGCATGGCGCTGGAAGTAACTGCGGACTGCAAGTGCCAAGGGGACGACCACGCCCACTTCCACTGCTGTGGAGATGAAATGAAGAAGGGCTAGCGGGCCGATTTCGCGGGGACTCTTCGGTTTGCCATAGCCCGCCAACAGACAATGCTGTAAGAAGCTGCAGAATTTGCTGGCGACCTTCAAGTCGCGTTCATGGGAAAGGATGCAAGGAAGCACACACATGAGCCGCCTCACCAAGCTCGTACGGGCGGCAGCCGGCCGCCTGTTGCCAAGGAGTCGTCCCCGCATCAGCCGGCCTGTATTCGCCAAGTGGGATCGCCTAGCCGACAAACCAGCGCGCTGCGTCCATCCGCCGCTCCACCTCACTGTCGATGAATTGACGATCGAAGACTTTCGCAAAGCGCCAGTCTATTCAGACCGCGTCGACCAGCTCTTTCACGCCTTGAATACCGCACCGAGCGTTGGCCATGTCATGGAGCTTGGCGTTCACAAAGGTGCCACGCTGAACTGGCTCGCCCGGTGGTGCCGCCCGCGCGCTGACCCCCGTGTGTTCGGCTTTGACTCCTTTGAAGGGTTGCCCCATGAGTGGAAGCGCACGAAAGTCGGCCCCAAGTATCTGGCCGGGCATTTTGCCCTGGAGGGACTGCCCTGCGTGCAAGACAATGCCGTGCTCATTCCCGGCTTCTTCGACGCCTCCCTGGAGCCCTGGCTCGCGGAACATCCCGGACCGATCGCGTTCTTGCACAACGACTCGGATCTATATTCATCGACCGTGCTGACGCTTCGGCTGCTCAATGACCGCATCGTTCCCGGTACGGTCATCGTCTTTGATGAGCTGTGCGATTGGGGCCAGCGAGGCGTGTACGACGCTTGGGAGGAGGGCGAATGGAAGGCGCTGCGGGAATGGATGACCACATTTGACCGGGAGATTTCCGTGGTCTCGCGCGATCAGGGATTTGCAGCGGCCATCGTGGTAACGCGATAGCCCTGATACTCCTTGAACTACAGTCCCGCAAAATAGTTCTTAACCGCCACGTCAATCGCATTCGTCGTCAGGACGAGCGGCAATTCGTGGAACTCGCAGAAGGTCTTGACTTGCAGCAGCAGGTCGCGGGGATGGCAGTAGCGGAATGGGCGGCTGGCTTCGCCATAGTGCCTGGTCATCAGGTATTCCACCGCGTCGTCCTGGCACTCCACTCCGAGCTTGCCGCACCAGGCTTTGACCAGATCCCGAAACTCGTGCGGCGAAGGGTCGAGCACTTCGATCTTGTACGGAATACGGCGAAGGAATGCTTCATCGACGAGCTTGCTGGGGTCGATGTTGGTTGAGAAAATGAGGATCGGATCGAACGGGACTTGAATCTGCCGGCCGGAGGGGAGCGAGAGGTAGTCCACCCCCTTCTCCAACGGCACGATCCAGCGATTGAGCAAGTCCGCGGTGCTCATCCGCTGGCGGCCGAAGTCGTCCACGACCAGGGCCCCGCCGTTGGCCTTCATTTGCAAGGGGGATTCGATGATGCCGGTGGCCGAGTTGCTCGTGACTTCCAGCTGCTCCATCCGCAGCTCGCCGCCGACGATGATGGACGGCCGCTTGATCTGGACCCAGCGGCGGTCGTAGCGTGAGAGCTCGAGCAAATTGCCGGAAGAGTCCGGCGCGACTTCTTCGTGATTGGCCGGGTCGAAGACCCGGATGATTTCTCCCGTGATGGTGATGGTCCGCGGCACCCAAATCGTCTGGCTGACCGCCCGAATCACCCGCTCGGCAATGCTCGTCTTGCCGTTACCCGGCTGTCCATACAGAAACAGCCCATGACCCGAGTAAATTGCCTGGCCCACCTGACTGATGGTCGCTGGCGGCAGGGACAAGTCGCTAAAGGCGTTCATCAAGTCGCTGAGCTTAGGACGCACCTTCTTGATCGACTGCCGCTCGATGCTGCGAACGTACTCCCGCAGCGGCACCGGGGCGGAGCCGCAATAAGTGCAGCGGTCGACGTACCAGCGAGCTCGCTTTTCGCCTTCTTGGGTCAGCTCGTGCTCAAAGTCCCCCATCGAAGCCTGGGACTTGTAGTTCACCAGCAGTTGCTGTTTTAGCCCGCGGAGCAGGCCCTGCATGACGCCGAACGGAAGCCTGATTTGCTCGGCGACTTTGCGGCCAGTCGCGGCGCCGCCGATCAGCAGTTGCTTAAGTATCAGGGCCTCTACGTCGGTCGGGCTCAGCCCGGCCTCTTCCATCGTCGCGGGCTCCTGGGGAAAGAAGCTTTCGCCGGCGGGGGGAGCAAACGGATATGCAACCGTTTGCGAAACGGGAGAATTCGCGGCAGCTTCGTCCGCTGCGGGGGTCTCGAGAAGCGCGGAATCGTTCATGGGGCTGGGCTCGCGGAAAACATTGGGGCCAATGGAAAAACCTAGCTCACAGCCTGGCCTCCGGGGGCCGCAGGAGCTGCCGAATTCGGCTAACCCTCATAACCGGAGCCAGCGCCCTTTTGGCGTTCCAGAGCGTGCCCTGTGACGTACGCTTCATCACCGCTGACCGCTCCACTTGCGCTGGTTGCCCCCTCCCCCTCCTCCCCATGATTCACGTCCGGGATCTGACGAAAGCCTACGCGGACCTCCGCCGCGGCGAGTTCGTCGCGCTGGCCGGCATTTCCTTGGATGCGGCCCGTGGGGAGATCTACGGCCTGCTCGGTCCCAACGGGGCCGGAAAAACTAGCGCCCTCCGCATCCTCAGCACCGTCCTCCGCCCCACCAGCGGCTCGGCGTCCATCAACGGCTTTGATGTGGCGACGCAGCCCGCGCTGGTCCGCCACCAGATTGGCTTCGTCTCCTGCAACACGGCGGTCTACGACCGGATGACCGCCTGGGAAATGGTCGCCTACTTCGGCCGGCTGTATGGACTGAAAGAAGACCTGCTGCGGGACCGGATGGAAAGCCTCTTCGAGCGGCTGAAGATGAACGAAATCCGGGACGTGCTCGGGGCCAAGATGTCCACCGGCATGAAGCAGAAAGTCTCCATCGCCCGGGCCATCGTCCACGACCCACCGGTCCTCATCTTCGATGAAGCCACCGCCGGCCTCGACGTGCTGGTCGCCCGGGCCCTGCTCCGCACCGTGAGCGAGCTCCGCGACCAGGGGAAGTGCATCATCTTCTCCACCCACATCATGCGGGAAGCGGAGCGGCTGTGCGACCGCATCGCCATCATGCACCGCGGCCACATCCTGGCGGAAGGCACGCTGCCGGAGCTGCGTGAGAAGCATTGCGAGCACGACTTGGAAGAGCTGTTCTTCCAGCTCATCAGCGACCACGAAGACATGACCCGCGAACTGCAAATGCCGCTGCCGACGCAAATCCGAAATCCAAAGCTCGAAGTACGAAGCGCCTAAGTCCTGACTCCTGACCCCTGACCCCTGCCCTCCCGCATGTCCTGGACCAACGTCAAGCTGATCTACTGCCGCGAGCTGCGGGACCAAATGCGGGACCGGCGGACGCTGTTCACCATTGTCGTGCTGCCGCTATTGCTCTATCCCATCCTGGCGATGCTCGCTTTCCAGGTGCAGCAGTTTCGCAAGGAGCATCCGTCGAAGATTCTGGTGGTCGGTGCCGAAGGGCTGCCGCCCCAGCCACCACTGTTTGAAGAGGGACATTTCGCCACAGCCATTTGCCCGGCAAAGGATTGTCAATTGTTGGAAATGGAGCTGAGCGAGGCGGTGGCTCACGGAGCGACGGATGCGGAAGTGGTCGCCACGGCAACGGCTGATCTGCGAGCTGGCAAGTGGGATGCCGTCGTCTATTTCCCCAGGGAGTTTTCCCGCCGCCTGGCCGCTGCTCAAGCCACGGATTCAAACTCGACCAAAAATCCCCTTCCTCAGCCGGAGATTTTTCTCAGCACGGCCAGCGACAAATCGCAGGTGGCTCACGCGCGAGTTACGACCGTCATCGGCCGCTGGCGAGATGCGATCATTGCGGGAAACTTGAAGCAAAATAACCTGCCCGTGACGGCTGTGGCCCCGTTCGACCTGGCGAATACGGACGTGGCCGAGCCTCTGCAGGCGCGAGCCGCGCTCTGGGCCAAGGTGCTGCCGTTCGTGCTGTTGGTCTGGGCGCTGACCGGCGCGTTTTATCCGGCCGTGGATTTGTGTGCCGGAGAGAAGGAACGCGGGACGCTGGAGACGCTGCTTTCCAGCCCGGCCAAGCGGAGCGAAATCGTGTGGGGCAAACTGCTGACGGTGATGACCTTCAGCATGGCCACTTCGCTGCTCAACCTGGCCAGCATGGGAGCGACCGGCTCGTTCATCGCCGGGCAACTGGAAAAGCTGGGAGCAACATCGCTGCCGGTCCACATCGGTCCGCCGCCGCTGGCCGCCATCTGCTGGCTGGTGCTGGCCCTCGTGCCGATCTCGGCCATGTTCAGCGCCTTGTCGCTGGCCGTCGCCGCTTTCGCCCGCAGTTCCAAGGAAGGGCAATACTACCTGCTGCCGCTGCTCATGATTTCGCTGCCGCTGATGATGCTCTCGCTCTTGCCCAATTCGCAGCTCGACGTGGGGACGGCCATCATTCCGCTGACCGGCGTGATGCTCCTCCTGCGCGTGCTCATTGAGGGGCAATTGCTGGAGGCCCTCAAGTATCTGCCGATCGTCGCGGGCGTGACGTCGCTGTGTTGCTGGTTCGCCATTCGCTGGGCCATCCATCAGTTCAATGACGAGTCGGTCCTGTTCCGCGAAAGCGAGCGGTTCCATCTGGGACTGTGGGTGCGGCAAATGCTCGTCAAGCGGGAGGACGCCCCCACCGTGGGCGAAGCCGTCTGCTGCGGGGTCACGCTGCTGGTCATCCGCTTCTTCTCCAGCTTCATGCTGCCGCCGCCGAGCGGGCCGATCGATTTCATCAACACCACGCTGGTCGTGCAGATAGCCCTCATCGCCACCCCGGCCTGCCTGATGGCCATCATGCTCACCCGCCGGCCGCTGGGGTCGCTCGGTCTGCGAGCCCCCTCGCACTGGGCCACGCTGCCGGCGGCGGCGCTCTTGGCCGCCTGCCTGCACCCCGCCGCGATGTGGCTCGGCTTTGGGATTGAAGCGGTCTATCCCAAGAGCCAGGCCCTGCGGGAAGCGTTGGCCAGCCTCGGCTCCGCCCTGGAGGGAACTCCCGCCTGGCAACTGATCCTGCTGCTCGCCCTGCTGCCGGCTGTTTGCGAAGAGTTGGCCTTCCGCGGCTTTGTGCTCAACGGCCTGCGCCGCAGCGGGCATAAGTGGGGGGCCATCCTGGTGACCAGCGCCCTGTTCGGCGTCGTTCACATGCTCTTGCAGCAGTCCCTCAGCGCCTTCCTGATCGGCATCGTCATCGGCTATGTCGCGGTCAAGACCAACAGCATCTGGCCGGCCATCGTGTTCCACTTCACCCACAACAGCCTGGCGGTCCTCTCCGGCTTCGCTTCTCCCGAGGTCGTGCAGGGCAATCCCATCCTCTCCTGGCTGCTCATTCCGGCGGCGGACATCTTCAACCTGCTCCCCATTCTGCGGCAGATGTTTGCGGACGTGATTGCCGACGACCAGCTCGTCTACAATCCGCTCGCCGTCCTGCTCGCCCTGGCCGCCGCCTCCGGCATCCTCTACTGGCACAAGCGGCTCCCCTACCACTTCCTGGCCGAAGAGCGGCTGCAAGAGGCGCTCAACCAGCAGGGAACCCTCCCCGCCGGCACCATGTAGGATGGCCTTCCCAGGCCGGCCTTCCCCTTAGCGTGCCAGAATTCACGGTTACGCTCCGCAGCGCGATAAGCGGCTGATAAGGGGATGGCAATACAGGTTTTCAAGTTCCCTTTTTCGCCCCACGTGTATCAGATTCCAGCGCACAACTCCTTATCCCAGCGCGACTTACGACGACTACTCGCGTGACTCGCGCGATACAGAGCTGGTTTTTTTGATACACCAAAACCCCCGTTCTTTCAGGGGATGTATCAGCGATTTTATA
Source organism: Pirellulaceae bacterium (assembly GCA_051004015.1). GTDB lineage: Bacteria > Planctomycetota > Planctomycetia > Pirellulales > Pirellulaceae > SXOA01. The sequence goes on from JBPCKT010000128.1 coordinate 11,327, forward strand.
AGCTGTTTTTCAAACACGCTTACACACTCGCCAATCCTCTTAGCGGCATCCTTTCTTCCCTTACAACCAAATTGTCAAACAGCACACCTTCCCTGGCCCTCGCGCGCGGCTCCGCCGCTGGCAACCTATAGGCGAGCGGCAAGAGATGGCTTCCCCATCGCCGCCTGCCACCCTCCGCGCGCAGCCACTTCATGTACTATACGGAAGTATATACATCCAGGTTGGCACAGTCAAGATGTCGGCATAAAGATTTTCCGACTTTTCCGGCATCATCCCCGCGCGGCGGAATTCGTGGTAATTCCCGCTCCCATCGGTCACAATGGAGCGATCAGGGTTAATCCAGCAGGCGGGGCAGATGGACAAAAAAACGCTCAGCGAAACCGACATCTCCAGCAAGTTCATCACGCCCGCTGTCCTGCGGGCCGGCTGGGATGAAGCGACGCAGATTCGGCGGGAAGTCGATTTCACCAAGGGGCGGATCATCGTCCGGGGGAAGCTCGTCACCCGCGGCAAGGCCAAGCGGGCCGATTTCATCCTCTATTACAAGCCGAACATTCCCCTCGCCCTCATCGAGGCCAAAAAGAACAGTCTCAGCATGGGGGACGGGATGCAGCAGGCCCTCGACTACGCCGAAACACTCCACATCCCCTTCGTCTTCACCTCCAACGGCGACGGCTTTGTCTTTCACGACCGGACAGGCACCGGCCCGCAAACGGAAACCAACCTCACGCTGGACCAGTTCCCCTCCCCCGCCGAACTATGGGCTCGCTATCGCGCCTGGAAAGGGCTGACGCCGGAGGCGGAAGCCATCGTCCTGCAGGATTACTACGACTACGGCACCGACAAGCCGGCCCGCTACTACCAGGTCAACGCGGTGAACGCAGCCATCGAGGCCATCGCTAAGGGGCAGGATCGCGTCCTGCTGGTCATGGCCACCGGCACCGGCAAGACCTACACCGCCTTTCAAATCATCTGGCGGCTCTGGAAATCGGGGCGGAAGAAGCGAATTCTGTTCCTGGCCGACCGCAACATCCTGGTCGATCAGACGATGGTCAACGACTTCCGCCCCTTCGGCGCGGCGATGGCCAAGCTCAGCACCAGCAGCAAGACCATCGAGCGCCCCGATGGCACCGAGGAAAAACTCACCACCGCACTCGACAAGCAGCGGCGGATCGACACCGCCTACGAAGTCTATCTCGGCCTCTACCAGGCAATCACCGGCCCGGAAGAACGCCAGAAGCTTTTCAAGGAATTCTCTCCCGGCTTCTTCGATCTGATCGTGATCGACGAATGCCATCGCGGCAGTGCGGCGGAAGACTCCGCCTGGCGGGAAATCCTGGAATACTTTTCCGCCGCCACGCAAATCGGCCTCACTGCCACCCCTAAGGAAACCGCCTACGCGTCCAACATCCACTACTTTGGCCAGCCGGTTTACTCCTACACGCTCAAAGAGGGCATCCGCGACGGCTTTCTCGCGCCCTACAAAGTCATCAAGGTCCACATCGACGTGGATATCGACGGCTACCGCCCCGAATCCGGCAAACTCGACCGGGACGGAATCGAAATCGAGGATCGCCTTTACAACCAGAAGGATTTCGACCGCACCCTCGTCCTAGACGCCCGCACGAAGCTCGTCGCCAAGAAAGTCTCGGATTTCCTCAAGGAGAGCGGCGACCGCTTCCAGAAAACCATTGTCTTCTGCGTGGACGAAGAGCACGCCGCCCGGATGCGGCAGGCGCTCATCAACGAAAACCAGGACCTGGTGGACGAGAATCATCGCTACGTGATGCGGATCACCGGCAGCGACACCGAAGGTCAGGCCCAGCTCGGCAACTTCATCGACCCCGAGTCGGATTATCCCGTCCTGGTCACCACCTCGCGGCTTCTCTCCACCGGCGTCGATGCCCAGACTTGTCGCCTGATTGTCATCGATCGGGCGGTCGGCTCGATGACCGAGTTCAAACAGATCGTCGGCCGCGGCACACGGGTTCACGAAGACACGAAAAAATACTACTTCACGCTCATCGACTTCCGCGGAGCCAGCAGCCACTTCGCCGACAAGGCATTTGATGGCCCACCCATTCAAATCTATGAGCCGCAGGCCGATGACGCGATGACACCGCCCGAAGTGGAAGCCCCGCTCACCGACGACGACGAATCCCCGATCCCCCCGCAGCCGGGCGAAGACGAAGTCGTCGTCGCGGGGGAGCCCCCCGATATTTCCATTCCACCCGGTGGCGAAAAACGGGGCAAAATCTACGTGGATGGCGTGTCGGCAACGATCACGCTGGAGCGGGTCGAATACCTCGACGAAAACGGCAAGCTCGTCACCGAGACCCTCCGCGACTTCACCAAGAAGGCCCTGCGCAAGCGTTTCGCCAGCCTGAGCGAGTTCCTCCACAAGTGGAACGCCGCGGAGCGGAAAGCCGCCATTATTGAAGAGCTGGCGAGCGAAGGGTTGCCGCTCGATCCCCTGGCGGATGAAGTCGGCAAGGACCTCGATCCGTTCGACTTGATCTGCCACGTCGCCTTCGACCGCCCGCCGCTGACCCGGCGGGAGCGGGCCGATAACGTCCGCAAGCGAGACGTGTTCACCAAATACGGCGCGCAGGCCCGCACGGTGCTGGAAGCCTTGTTGCAAAAGTATCAAGACGAAGGGGTCATCGGCCTCGACGACCCGCGCCTGCTGCAGATTCCCCCCATCAGCAAGCTCGGCACCGCCCACGAGCTGATCAAGCAATTCGGCAGCCGAGCCGAATTCGAAACCGCCGTCCGGGAATTGCAAGACGCGCTCTACCGCGAAGCGGCCTGATTGTCGCCTTTCGCCCCTGCCGGGGCTCTCTTATGATGGTCCCATTCCTTACCCACGGCTTACGCCGTGGGCTGGGTTCTAACGCCGCTACCGCGGCTACCAACCACTCACCACTCACTCTTCTCCCCCCCATGTCCGTCCGCAACACCGTCAAATCCATCCAGGACATCATGCGCCAGGATGTGGGCGTGGACGGGGATGCCCAGCGGATCAGCCAGCTTTGCTGGATGTTCTTTCTCAAGATCATCGACGACCAGGATCAGGAACTCGAGCTGCTGCACAAGGACTACAAGTCCCCCATTCCCAAGAAGCTCCAGTGGCGGAGCTGGGCCGCCAATCCGGAAGGGACGACCGGCGAGCCGCTGATCGAGTTTATCAACGGCGAGTTGTTCCCCGCTCTCAAGTCCCTCCCCACCAGCGGCAAGCCGGGGGACCGCCGCCGCGTGGTGAAGGACGTCTTCGAGGACGCCTACAACTACATGAAGTCCGGCCAGCTCATGCGGCAGGTGGTCAACAAAATCAGCCAGGTCGATTTCAACAACCTGGCGGAGCGGCAGCATTTTGGGGACATCTACGAGCAAATCCTGACCGATCTGCAAAGCGCCGGCAACGCGGGAGAATACTACACGCCCCGGGCGGTCACCGCCTTCATGGTGGACCGGATCGATCCCCGCCCCGGCGAAATCCTGCTCGATCCCGCCTGCGGCACCGGGGGCTTTCTCACCTGCGCCCTGCGGCACATGCGGGAGCGGTACATCAAGAAGGTTAAGGACGAGCAACAGATGCAGGCTGCCCTGCGGGCCGTGGAAAAGAAGCAACTCCCGCACATGCTCTGCGTCACCAACATGCTCCTCCACGCCGTCGAGGACCCCAGCTTCGTCCGGCACGACAACACGCTGGCCCGCCCCTACATCAGCTACACCGCCAGCGACCGGGTGGAGATCGTGCTCACCAATCCCCCCTTCGGCGGCCGGGAGGAGGACGGGATCGAATCCAACTTCCCCAAGCATTTTCAGACCCGCGAAACAGCCGACCTGTTCCTGGCCCTCATCATCCGCCTCCTGAAACCGAGCGGCCGGGCCGCGGTGGTCCTTCCCGACGGCTCGCTGTTTGGGGAAGGGGTCAAGACCCGCCTCAAGGAGCACCTGCTGGAGGAGTGCAACCTGCACACCATCGTTCGGCTCCCCAACAGCGTTTTCAAGCCGTACGCCAGCATCGGCACCAACCTGCTGTTCTTCGAGAAGGGTTCGCCGACGAAGGACATCTGGTTCTACGAGCACCAGGTCCCCGCCGGGCAGAAGGCCTACTCAATGACCCGGCCGATCAAGGTGGAATACCTGGAGCCGTGCGTGCAGTGGTGGGGCGGGGCCAAGCGGAAGGGGCGGGTGGAAAGTGAAGTCGCCTGGAAGGTGACGGCGGACGAAGTGAAAGCCCGCGGCTACAACCTCGACTTCAAAAATCCACACACCGTGGCCGACGACCACGGCGACCCGGCCGAGCTGCTGGCCAAACTGGCCGAGTCCGAGCGGGCAGCCGCCTCCCTGCGGGACGAATTGAAAGGGATTCTGGCGGAGGCCCTGCAGCGATGAAAGCCGTTGGAGTCCCGCCTTCAGGCGGCATCTTGGGCACGAATGGAAAGGCAACCAACCTGCTGACCTATTTCGACCGGATCGCCGACGCCCCCGATGCCATCCCGCAATTGCGGCGGTTCATTCTGGATTTGGCCGTGCGGGGGAAGCTCGTCGAGCAGGATCCGAAGGATGAGCCGGCGGAGGAATTGTATGAACGAATTCAAGCGGAGAAGGCGAGACTCGCAAAGCTAGGCGAAATCCGAAAAACGAAGGCGATGGAAGCGATTGACGAGGACGATATCCCATTCGCGCCGCCCCGTGGTTGGAAATGGGTGCGCATTCGCGAGGTAACAAGCAACCGCGGACAGATGGTGCCTAGCGAGGATTTCACGTACATCGACGTATCGGCCATAAACAAGGAAGTCGGTTGTATCGCCGATGCAACAGTATTATCGGCAGACGAAGCGCCGAGCAGAGCGCGCAAGGTCGTTCATACAGGAGACGTCATCTATTCCTGCGTACGGCCGTATCTCCTGAACATCGCCATCGTCGAGACCAACATTGTTCCGCCGCCAATTGCCAGCACCGCATTCGCGATTCTTAACGGATTCGGATTGGTCATTCCGAAGTATTTGTGGATCGTGCTACGCAGTCCGTACTTCGTGGAATGCGTCGAGTCCAAAATGCGCGGGCAAGCGTACCCTGCCATTAACGATTCCGACTTCGCACAATTGCCAATACCGTTGCCTCCTCTCGCCGAGCAGCAGCGGATCGTCGCCAAAGTGGACGAGCTCATGGCCCTCTGCGACCGGCTGGAGCGGGCGCAGCAGGAGCGGGAAACCCGGCGGGACCAGTTAGTGGCAGCAGTCCACTCCCGCGTCTGCGAAGCCGACGCCAAATCCGAAATCCCAAATCCGAAATCCGAAATTTCTGCCGCCTCCTCTGAAATTTCAAATCTCACATCTCCATTCCCCTCCTCCACCTTCCTCCTCCACCACCTCCCCTCCCTCACCACCCGCCATGAGCATATTCAGCAGCTTCGGCAATCGATTATGAGCTTGGCGGTTATCGGTGAACTTACGACTCGGAACAAGAAGGACGGCGCGGCTATCGATGGCTTAGTCGAAGTCGAAACAAAGAAACGTGCGACGGCACTCCGAAAATCAAAGACCATCGCGACAATTTCCACGGAGGAACAGTGGTGTGCACTTCCTGAGGAATGGGTTTGGGCGAGATGGGATCAGATTACGGACTGGATTACGTATGGATTTACCCGCCCAATGCCCCACGCCGACGCTGGAATTCCAATCGTGACGGGAAAGAACGTCAATTACGGAAAGATTGTTTTTGAAACCGCGCACCGGACAACGGCAGACGCATATTCGGAGCTGAATGACAAAGACAAACCAATTCCGGGAGACATTTTGGTAACGAAGGATGGCTCCATCGGAAGATCGGCTATCGTTGAAACGACAGAACCTTTTTGCATCAACCAAAGCGTCGCAGTGCTGTGGCTGCGATCTTGCCACTTTGACCGACGGTATCTGCAACTTGCCATTGACTGCCCCCAAACACAGCAAGCGTTTCTTGCGAAGACCGAGGGCGTGGCAATCAAGCACATTTCCGTTGTCGACCTGGGAAAAATGGCCTTCCCCCTCCCCCCCCTCGCCGAGCAGCACCGCATCGTCGCCAAAGTGGACCAGCTCCTGGCCCTCTGCGACCAGTTGGAAACGCACCTCGCCACCGCCCAGGCCGACAGCCGCCGCCTGCTCGCCGCGGTCCTCCACGAGGCGCTAATGTAGGATGGGACTCCAGTCCCGTCCGTCCCTCTGCTCGCTGTGACCAACCGGACGGGATTGGAATCCCATCCTACGAGTCCTCTCGCGAGCCCCGAGAGTGGACGTTTTTTCCCAAGAGATGTCGAGCGGCGCTAACGGATTGCCTCGGGTGCCTGACGGCGGCGGCGGCTTCGAGACTGTTGACGTGGCATGTCTTTCGGCAATGCCACCCGAACTCTGCTGGCGCGCGAGAGGACTCGCGGCCTACTTTGGCCGCGACTCTTGCCCATGAGCCATCAGAGTGGATGTGGATGAGGGCAGAAAGGAGCCGCTTATTCCCACAGCGTCATCACGTGGTCAACCGCTCGGCGGTCGCGCTGGTAGGCGGCGTCGAGGGCGGCTGCGCCGGTGCCGGAAGAGACCGACGTGGTGGTGGGGGTGGCAGTCGTGCTGCTCGGCCTGCTGTAGGCGCTGGCTTTGGACATGTCCACCTGGTAGCCGATGTCGGCCAGGGAGGCCACGGTGATGCGGCTGAGGGGGAGCTGGGTGCCGGGGCCGGCCCAGCCGGTCATGAGCTCGTTTACCAGAATGGAGTCGCGCCAGTGGGCGTCACGAGTGCCGGCGCCGCCAGTGTTCTCGACAGGAACGCCGCTTTCGTGGACGCCGAAAATTGCGTTGTACTCCGCCGTCGCCCGCTGGCCGGTGAATCGTGGGTTGCTGGTTCCCCCACCGGCGAGGAGGCCGCGGTCGTCCCACAAGATGCCGATTCCCAGGATGTGGCCGATTTCATGCTCGACGATGGAGAGCAGCGTGCCGTTGCGCCGCATCGCGTCCAGGTCCGCCGTGTCGAACTGCATGCTGCCGTGGTAAGGCATGAGCGTGCCCGAGCGAAAGCGATCGGGCCCCGCCTGGCCGAGCGTGCCGCCGACGCCGTCAATCGCTACGGCGCTGGCGTCAATCAGCAGGTCGTCCACCACGCGGCTGCCATACGTGGCATTGGGAAGATCGCCGATGATGATCTGCTCCCAGCGGGCGGCGGCCTGCTGGAAAATCGCCTGTTCGGTGGTGGTCAGTCCCTGATAATTCAACTGAATATCAAAGGCGCCCGTGGAAGTAGTTGTTGTAGTTGTTGGAGTGGGGGTTGGGGTTGGGGTCGGCGCACTCAATGCCGCAGCACCCGGATCGATCGTTAGCGAATAGCTTGGATTGTGAACCCCCCGGTATCCAAAGGCGCGAAGGAAGTACGTTCCTGTCGGGAGGTTCTGCAGCGAGAGCCGTTCCGAACTTGTAATCCCCTGAGAGCGAGACAACAGCTTCCCGGAGGCGTTGTAAAGCTCCAGGTCGAGGTCTCCCTTAGAATGTGTGAACAGGATTTCGACGTAGTCACTGCTGGTGCCGGCAGCGCTCATCGTGAACTTGAACCAGTCGGCAGTGTCATTCAGCACCAGGTTGTTGACCGTCTTGACACCCGTCAGCGTCCCCAGGTTGGCAGCCACGCCGAACGTATCGTTGTTCTCGTATGCATCCTCGGCCACGATCGCCGCGACCGCACCAGCCGTGAGCGAGCTCGCGGCTCGATGCGAAACGACAGCCGGTGGTTGGTTCGTCGTTGTCTCGCCGTGGGACGAATGCAGAGCATCGTCTCCTAAATGAATATGGCCTGCATGCAGCAGGCTGCGGGTTTCGAGCGCTTCAAAAGCGAGCGTGCGGGGGGAGGGCATAGAGACTTCATCCTGAAGTGAAGAGGCGCGGGAGCCTGACCATCTTGGTCAATTCGCGTGGGCATTTTGCCAATAGCCCGGCGCTAGGGCGAGAGCAGATTCTCAGGCCCGTGAAAAATGGTCGTAAGTCGTTATCCGATTAGGAAGCGTTTCTCTCGACGCTGTCACGCGGTTGGCAATCCAGGAAGGATTTGTAAACTGGCGGAGGTGCGACTCGTCCGACTGGGGCGCTACGCTTGCATTCGCGGCTGCGAAACGGCAATATCTAAAGCACTCCGCCCAAGAGCGGAATCCACTTTCCCGGAACCAAAGCGAGAAGCTGTGCCCACTGTCCTGATCACCCCGGAGAGCATGCTCCGTGTCCAAGCCCCGTACGTCACGATCCTGAAGGAAGGGGGCTTTGATATCCATTACCCCAAGAATCCTCAATTGTCTCGCGGATTGGTGACGGAGGCCGAGACCATCGCGGAGTTGCGCGGGATGGATGCCGTGATTGCCGGAGGCGAGTTTTTCACTCCCAGCGCTATCGCCGCGCTGCCGGGCCTGCGGGTCATCGCCCGCGCGGGGGTCGGCTATGACCGCGTGAATGTGCCGGCTGCGACGCAGCATCGCGTGGCGCTCACGATTACGCCGACCGCGAATCACGAAGCGGTGGCGGAACATGTCTTTGCCATCATGCTGGCGTCCGCCAAGCATGTGGTCCGCGACGACAAAAATCTCCGCGCCGGCCAATGGTCTCGTCAGCTTACGCAGCCGCTGCGGGGCCGCACGCTGGGTCTCTTGGGGCTGGGGCGGATTGGCCGCAGCACGGCGATTCGGGGGGTGGCGATGGGGATGAAGGTCATCGCCTGCGAGACTTTTCCCAATCAGGAGTTTGTCAGCGCCAACCGGATTGAGCTCGTGAATCTCGAGACGCTGCTGGCCCGCAGCGACTATTTGAGCCTGCATTGCCCGCTCAACGACCAGACCCGCGGCCTGGTGAATGCCGCCTTTCTCGCCCAGATGAAGCCCGGCAGCACGCTCGTGAACAGTGCCCGTGGCGGGCTGGTGGTGGAGAAAGACCTGGTTGCCGCCCTTCGCTCCGGCCATCTCCGCGGAGCGGCGCTCGACGTCTTCGAAGAAGAGCCGGCGCGAGCCGACAATCCGCTGTTCGCGCTGGACAACGTCGTGGTGACGCCCCATCTGGCGGGGACCGATGCCAGCTCGCTCGAGAACATGGGGATCGAATGCGCCGAAAACATCGTGGCCCTCTTTCAAGGCCGCTGGCCCGAGGGGGCCGTGGTCAACAACGAACTGCGCGAGACCTGGAAGTGGTAAGCCGCCGGTTCCTTTTCGCTCTCGCATTTACCTTGGCGCTGTTCGGTCAAGTGCGCGGAGAAGAATTCGACTACGACGTACTGATCCGCGGCGGCCGGGTGGTGGATGGGACTGGCAATCCCTGGTTTCAGGCCGACGTGGGAGTGAAAAAGGATCGCGTTGTGGCCGTAGCCAAAGGGCTGGCCGGCTCTGCCCGACGTGAGATTGACGCCAAAGGACTGGTGGTTGCTCCCGGCTTCATTGACATGCATTCGCACTCCGATTTCCTCATACTGGAAGATGGAAACGCAGAGAGCAAGATTCGGCAAGGAGTAACCACGGAAGTGCTCGGCGAAGGGGGCTCCGCGGGGCCGTATCAGGGCAAAATTTCCCCGCGCTCCGTCGTTATTCGCGACACCGCAGTGCAGTGGACGACTCTCGGCGGCTATTTTGAAACGGTCGAAAAAGCTGGCATCTCCACGAACGTGGCCTCGTATGTCGGCCTGGATAACGTCTGGCAATGCGCGATGGGGACATCGCACGAGCGCCCTTCCGCCGCGCAAATCGAGCAGATGCAAAAGCTGGTGGATGAGGCAATGCGAGACGGCGCGCTCGGCCTCTCCAGCCAGGTAATGATGCCGCCGGGCTCGCTGGCAACCACCGACGACCTGGTGCTGCTGGCCGGCGCGGCAGCGAAACATGGCGGCATTTACTCGACACACATCCGCAATGAAGGGCTCGGCGTTTTCGATAGCGTGAAGGAAGCGATTGCCGTTGGCGAGCGGGCTAAGCTGCCGGTGGATGTGATCCACCTGAAGATTGCCGACCAAAAATACTGGGGGCGGATGAAAGAGGTCTGCGGGCTCATTCAGGCCGCGCGGGACCGAGGCGTCAATGTGCAGTCCAACGTCTATCCCTACACCCGCGGCAACAACGACCTGGTCAGCATCATTCCCCCTTGGGCGCATGAAGGGGGCAAGGTGAAGCTGCTGGAGCGGATCAAGGATCCCAAGCAGCGCGAGCGGATCAAGAAGGAAATCCGCGAGGGGCTGCCCGGCTGGTACAACCATTACACGGCGGTGGGGGGCGACTGGGGGCGGATGCTGGTCAGCGGCAATAACTCACTCGCGGGCCTGACGATGGACCGCGTGATGAATCTGCGGACACAGGACAAGAAGGATGTCGACCTGCTGGATGAACTCTTCGACATACTCTTCGAGCAGGATGGCTCCGTGCCGACGGTCTTTGCCCATCACACGGAAGAGGACATGCAGTTCGCTCTCCGCCAGCCGTGGTGCTCTGTCGGCTCGGACGGTTCAGCGTACGCGACGACCGGCCCGCTAAAGCGAGGCAATCCGCACCCACGGAATTTTGGCACTTTCCCGCGCGTGCTCGGCGTTTACGTCCGCGAGCAGCATCTGCTGACGCTGGAGGATGCGATCCGCAAGATGACTTCCCTCAACGCCGCCAAGATTGGACTCGTGGACCGCGGGACACTGCGGGTCGGCGCGTTTGCGGACATCACACTCTTCGACGAGGTTCGCGTCATCGACCGTTCGACCTATACCGAGCCCTTTCAATATCCGGAGGGCATTGAGTTTGTGCTGGTGAACGGCCAGGTGGTTCTCGACCGCGGCACGCATATCGGCGCTCGGCCGGGTAAAGCACTGCGTCACGTCAAGGCACTGCGTCACGCCCAGCCGTAGCAACGGACTTCCTTCTTCCGGCCCGGTATTTGCGTTTACAAGGGCCGTTAGGTAATTCCCCGTATTCAGCAGCGAACACTGCTCGCGGATGGTCCGCCAGCGGCCACGTCGCTCAATTCTTTTGGAGATTCCATTATGAAGCGGTTTACTTCCCTGTGCCTCGCGATTGCCTTGGTTGTCGCAGTGAGTGGATGCGGCGATACCGCCAAGGTTAAGGAAACCAGGACGATCGAAACTCCTGGCGGCACCGCAACTACCACCACGGAAACTACGGTCAATAAGACTGGCAGCAACCCGCCCGCCGCCCCCAGGCCGTAACATTCTTGTTAGGTGAAACGCTTCCGGCTCGGAACGGCTGAGCCGGTAGAGCGTAGCCTCGATTTCATCCCGTGGTCAACGTGGCGACTCCCAAATATGCTGATAAGGGATGAAGCCCTCGTCGCCACTTTGGTCACTGCTCTTCTTTGCCGCCGCGATGCATTGCCTGGTGGATTTGGTGGCGGGGTCGCTCAATCCGCTTTGGCCGCTGATGGACGGGCATTATAAGTTGACGGCCTGGCAAGGCGCCGGGCTGTTCTTTCTCTGGCAAATGACGACGTCCCTTAGCCAGTTCTTTTTTGGGATGTGGGGAGATCGCTTCAATTCCCGCTGGCTGCTTTGGGCGGGGCCGCTGGCGGCGGTGGTCTGTTTGGGTAGCATCGGGCTGACGACTTCGCCCATCATTCTTGCCCAACTGCTGGTGATTGCCGGACTGGGGATTGCCGCCTTTCATCCTGAGGGGGCGGCACTCGCCGGTAGCTGCGCGCCGGAGAACCGCAGCCGGGCGATGTCGATTTTCACCACGGGGGGATTCATCGGCCAATCGATCGGGCCGTATTGCAGCGGGAACATTGTGGAGTGGCTGGGGATGCGGGGACTGGCGTGGGGAATCCTGGGGGGCCTCTTCGCTCTCATCATTCTTGCACCCTTGGGAATTCGCGCGATGCGAGGGAGCGCCCTTGCGACCAAGAAAGAACAAGCACCGCCGGTTCGTTTGTCGAAACTCTTTCGTGGAAGAGAATGGCCGGTGATTCTGGTGCTGATCATCGGCTCGCTGCGAATCATCGCGGCTGCGGGGGTGCCGATCCTGCTGGGATACCTGTTGGAGGCACGGCGAGGAACCGCTTCGGACATTGGTTTTGTGCAATCGGCCTTCATGCTGGGGATTGGCTTGGGGGGGCTGACGTGCGCCACGTTTTTGCAGCGCCGCCAGGAGAAGACTATTCTCTGGCTCTGCCCAGTGCTGGTTACGCCGGTGCTGCTGGTCATGCCCTGGACGAGCGGGCTGGCGTTGGCCGGTCTGGCGTGCCTCTCCGGCCTGCTCCTGGGGATTTCGCTCCCGGTGCTGATCAGCCGGGGGCAGGAATTGATGCCCGACAGCCAGCGGATTGCCAGTTCCATCACCATGGGGGTGAGCTGGGGTGTGGGGGGCGGCGTGGTGTCCATTATTCTTGTCGTCTGCCAGTCCGCGGGCCAGTTTGAGCCCGCTTTTGCGGCTTTTGCCGTGGCTACGCTGGCCTCCAGTGTGCTGTGTTTCTGGCTGCCCGAAGCAAAGGGGTCGGGAGTTACCGGCGAGCGGGCAGTGTTAGCTGGCCGGTAACGTCGCGCCCGAGCGGGTGACAGCCAGCGAATGCAGACTCACCGGCCAGCTTACGCAGGCCGCTCGCCCGACCATGATTGAATCCCGCCGCGGCCCTGCTTACGATAGTCGCTGCAGTCGTCGCCGGATTCTCGTCGGGTCTTTTGATAAAAATGATTGACTTGACGCACCCTGTTCCGGTAAAGTGGAGTGGAACAGAGAATCCGACGGCTGCCGCTGCTATTCCGCACTTATCTTTTGACTCTAGGTATTGCGGTGCCGAAGGGACGCACGTGAACGGTCTGACAGGGGCCTGTTGACTTCACACGGGCGCGAGGAAAACTCATGGCGAAAACCATTGGTGTCTGGGGGATTGATATCGGTCGCTGCGCACTCAAAGCCCTTCGCTGCCGCTTGGACGGCGATGCGGTGGTCGCCGACGGATTTGACTACATCGAGTATCCCAAGCTGCTCAGCCAACCTGAGGCGGACCCGGTCCAGCTCGTCAAAGAAGCGCTGGAACAGTTTCTCTCGCGCAACAGCGTGAAGGGGGACAAGGTCGCCATCTCGGTCTCCGGCGAATCGGGACTGGCCCGCTACTTCAAGCCGCCACCCGTCGACGTCAAGAAAATCGCCGACATCGTCAAGTACGAGGCGAAGCAGCAGATTCCGTTCGCGCTGGAAGACGTCATCTGGGATTACCAGCGGATGGCCGGCGGGCAGGAAGTGGACGGCTTCGTGCTGGATTCGGAAATCGGCCTGTTCGCCATGAAGCGCGAGGCGGTGCATAAGGCCTTGCAGCCGTATGACGTGGCGGCGATTGAAGTGGACATCATCCAGCTCTCGCCGATCTGCGTTTACAACTACATCGCGCACGATTATCTGAAGCCGCTCCCCGAAGGCGAAGATTACAACTCGGAGGCGCCGCCACCGTCCACCGTCGTGCTGTCGATCGGCACCGACACGACGGACCTGGTGATCACCAACGGCTACCGCGTTTGGCAGCGCAACATTCCGCTCGGCGGCAACCACTTCACGAAGCAGCTTTCCAAGGACATGAAGCTGACCTTCGCGAAGGCGGAGCACCTGAAGCGGAATCCGAAGACGGCGGACGACCCGAAGACGATCTTTCAGGCGATGCGTCCGGTCTTCGGCGACATGGTCACAGAGGTGCAGCGCTCGGTCGGCTTTTTTCAGAGCCTCGACCGCAAGGCCAAGATTGGCAGCGTGGTGATGCTCGGCAACACGGTCAAGCTCCCCGGCCTGTCGCAGTATCTTTCCAAGCACCTGGGGTACGACATCAAGGAAGTCACTTCCTTCGGCAAGCTCACGGGGGCGAACGTCGTCACCTCCCCGTCGTTCAAGGACAACCTGCTGGCCTTCGCCACGTGCTACGGTCTCTGCCTGCAAGCGCTGGGCAAGGCCAAGCTCAGCACCAACCTGCTTCCGCGGGAGATCGCCACCAAGCGCATGATCCGGGCCAAGAAGCCCTGGGCGGTGGCTGCGCTCGCCGCCGCTGTGTTGGCGTTCGGGCTGAGTTACGTCTTCAACTACCGAAACCTGGAGTTGGTTTATCCCAAACACGAGCAGAACAATGTCTCCTGGGAGGCGGCCACGACCGAAGTGAAGTCCTTGGGCTCCCTGAGCAGCAAACTCAAGGGAGAGGACCAGGAAAAAACCGCCAAGCTGGCCAAGCTGCGCGACTTCAGCACGGAGGTCATGGGGACCGGCGACCGCAAGCTGCTGTGGATGGAACTGCTGGTGGCCCTCAACCAGTCACTTCCCTCCACTCCTGGATTTGAGGGGAGAATCCCCGACTTCAAGACGAAGCCTTTCCACGAACGTCAAGAGCTGCATCTGGACTACGTGGAAACCCAGTACTTTCCCATGGGCAACGGCCGCAATGGCCTGAGCGAATGGTGGGCCGGCGTCGGCGACAAGTATAACGACGACAACCGCATTGCTGCGGAATCAGCCGCTGCGGCTGCGCCAGGAAGTGCCGCCCCGGCAGCGGGCGCCGCAAATCCACCGGCAAGCACTCCACCGGCAGGCACTCCACCGGGGAGCACTCCGCCGGCAGCAGGCGGTCCCTCTCTTCCGCCGGGTGCCGGAGGCGTGGCCGGCAGCGCCGGTCCTGTTCCGCCGGGCGGGCCCACGGGCGCTGGCTGGGTGGTCGAAGTTCAGGGTCACCATTTTTATCATGACAAGAAAGACCGTCGCACTGGTGCTGCCTGGCATGTCCGCAATACGCTTATGAAAAAGCTGCAGTCTCAGCCCATCGTGTTGCCCGGGGCTGGTGGCCAAGATGAGGCTTTCACTCCGCAGGAACTCGGCATTGGATATGTTCTGCTGCTCAAGAATCCGATTCTGCTAGACTACAAAATCCCAAATCCCAATGCGGCCCCTGAAAAGTCCGCTGGCGCAGTTCCTGGCGCAGGTGACAAGGGCGCTGCAAACAGGGGGAACAAAGAGGTCAAGGAAGACCCGAACAATCCGCCCTTCTTTGACGCGAAGAGATATGATTTCATCGTGCAATTCGTCTGGCAGGAAAAGCCGCTGCGCATTCGCCTGGAAGAGCGACAGAAGAGGCTCGCTGCCGCCAAGGCCGCGCCTGTCAGCGCCCCCCCGGCGCCCGTAACTCCGGTGCCGGCAGCCCCTCCATCCGCTGCGCCTGCGACAGCCGTCCCGCCACCCGGTACGGCTCCTCCCGCTGCGGGAACCCCGGCCGCGCCGCCTGCCGGTGCCGCACCTGCCGGCACCGCCCCTCCTGGAGCACCACCCGCCGGTGCTCCCGCCCCTGAAACTCCTCCCGCCGCGAAAGGATGACCGTCATGGACAAGCTCAAAGAACAACTTGCGGTCGTCAAGGAACACTCGTTCTGGATCATGTGCTGCGGCATCCTGGCGGTCAGCCTAGTCAGCTGGTACATGTCCACCAGTCATTTGCAAACTCAACAACTGAAGTACAAGGGAGAAATCGAGACGGCGCAAAGTACGCTCAACTCGGTTCGCCAGATGACCGACCACCCCAATGACAGCACCCACAAGGGCATGGACGCGGTCACGCTGAGCTTCGGAGAGGATGTGTATCAGGCCTGGTTGCGCCTGGCCGAGAATCAAGAAAAGGTGCTGGTCTGGGGCGGGTTCTTTGGCTCCGACGAGAAATTCCAGAATGAAGTTCGTCCGCTCCGCCCCATTGAAACAATGGTTGCCGACAAGGAAATCATTACGACCGAGAGTCGCACGCTGTACCGCGAGTATATCGACGAGCAACTTCCCTTGCTGGCGGAAATCATTCGATCCAAATGGCTAGTGAACGCCCAAGCGACGGGCTCTGGAATGCCAGGCGGCGGCGGAACGGGCGAGGGCGCGCCAGGAGGCGGGGGAGCCTTGGGAGGGCTTGGTGGCACGCCGGGAATGCCCGGAGGAGGTGGTGCTGCCGCGGCCAAAGATGATGACCCTAGCGTCGTTGTCGTTTGGGACCCCAGCAATCAAAAGGAGATCGCCCATGTTCATTTCAGCCTGGCAACCAGTGAAACGGTACCCAGCACGCTGGAGGTGCTTTATGCCCAAGAGGATCTGTGGGTCTTTGAAAACCTCATGAACATTATTCGGGAAACCAATGGGGACGTGACCCGCAAGCACGAAGCGGCCATCAAGCAAATTCACTACGTCCGTATTGGGCTCTCAGCCGGTGACGTGGCGGGAAAAATCACGCTACTCAAAGGCAGCCCGGCCTCCGGCGGTGAGGGCGGGATGATGGGTGGCGGAATGCCAGGAATGCCAGGAATGCAGGGCGGTGGCGCAATGGGCGGAGGGATGCCTGGCGGTGCAGGCGGGGGTGCCGGCAGTCCTGGTGGAGGAGGAATGGCTCCTGCGGGCGGCATGGCCCCCGGAGGCAAAGGGGGGGCCGGACCGGGCGTGCCCGGAGGTGAAATGTCGGGGGGAGCAGCCCCCGCCAAAACAGCCGGCAGTGGACGATATGTCGACTTGAGCTATGCCTCCATTCATGACATCAGCCGGTTGCGGAACGCGATGAAGCAGCAAGCTTCGAAGCCCGAGGACATGCTGCTCGCGGTTGCCAAGCGGATGCCGGTGCGCATGAATTTCAAGATGGATCAGCGGAAGTTGACGACGCTGCTCGCCAATTGCGGCAATTCCAAATTGCCCGTGGAAGTCCGCCAGGTGCGGATCAACCGGGACACTGCCAGTTCGATGGGCGGGGGAGGAGATACCGGCGGGACGCCCGGGGGAATGCCCGGGATGAGCGGAGACATGCCCTCCGGGGCCGGGGCAGGCATGGGGGGGGCGCCGCCGGGTGACAGCACGGCGGGGTACGGCGGCATGATGCCAGGAGGAGGAGGAATGGGAGGCGGAGGCGCGGGTGGCAGCAGGCCCGCTTCCAGCATCGCCAGCTCGAAAGTAGACCCCAACGAAATCACCGTGGAAATCTACGGGATCGTGTATATTTACAATCCACCGGATCGCAAGTTGCTCGGGATTCCGGAGCCCGCAGGAGCGGGTCCCACCATTCCCGCGGCTCCGGTCGTTCCCGCAGCGACCCCCGCCAGCACTTCGCCGGCGCCGGCCGCCCCGCCCATCACCGCGGGAGCCGCGACCGGGCGATAGTGAAAAAGGGGATGGGCTTTTCAGTCCAACCTCGAATACAGTTGACAACACCAAATCAGGCCTGGCCTGAACATATCGGTCCAGACGGGGGCGCAAAGAGCAGAATCAAGGAGCGCAAGATGAAGAAGCTGAAAGTGAACTTCGGCGAAGGTGGATTGAAGGGCTGGCTGATTCGGCACGTGGAAAAATTCGTCCTCGTGCTGTTTGCCGGCGTGATGGTCTGGTTTGTCGTTTCCGGGTCGCGCCTGGAGGGGATCAAATCCGGCCAGTCCCCGGATGTGCTCAAGAATGACGCCGTGCAAGCGGTGGCCGCGGTGAATCAACCGCGTTGGGACGCCGTCAGGAGCCAGCCGGAACGGCTATATCAGGAAAATGTCGAACGGGAAATTGAGGCACTGATCAAAACGAAGGCCAATCCGGACAAATACCGCTTGCCTAATCGAATCAATGAGCCCCTGATTGCCAGGCTCGAACCTCGCAAGGATCCTCAAATCCTCGCCCCCTTCAACGTAATTGCGGTACCAATTTCGGGCCCCTTCGCACTCGTTCCCGACGCCTCGGATGTGGATCCGCTGGAGCCCATCGTGTTAGACGAAGAGGATCCCAAAAAGCCGGTCAAAAAGCCCGTCAAGAAGCCCGCCAAAAAGCCCGGCATGGGACCGGGCGGAATGCCAGGAATGCCAGGAATGCCAGGAATGCCAGGATCTGGCAGTGGCAAAAAAAAGGGCAAAGGCAAATCAGGTGACGAGTCTGGGATGCCGGGCATGCCGGGCATGCCGGGCATGCCAGGAATGCCGGGAATGCCTGGCGAAGGGAATGAGGGAGGAGAAATGGGCGGAATGCCGGGAATGCCTGGCGATGGAGGAATGGGAGGAATGGGTGCTGGCAAGTCCGCGGACTCCATGATCATCGGCTGGCGTCCGCCTGCCAGTGCCACGATTCGCAATCATCATGCCACCGTGGTAATGGCGGTGGTTCCGTTTGAAAAGCAAACGGAGGAGTATGACGCCAAGCTGGTCAATTCGCTCGATCACGATCCGGCCCGCGACCGGCCGCACTATTTGTTTTTTGCGGTTCAGCGGGTGGACGTCACGGATGATCCTGCCGCGGATGCGGCCACGCTGGCTCCCGAGGCTTGGAAGTCGCTCAGCGTGAAGGGATCCCTCGACGCAATGCAGACGTGGGCCGGCTCGCCAACTGACATTCTGGACCCATCCTACCTGATGCCGCTCTACAACAAAGACAGTTTTGGCCTCACCCAGCCGCTGCCGCCGTTTGTGCAGCGCAATCTCTATGCGGCCATGACACATCCTGATATTCCCTTGGCGGCTGCGGCGACTGTCACGCCCGAATTGCCGGGAGCGCGCCGCCCCAAGATCGGCAGCGAGACGGGTGATTCCCCCGACGAAATTCCCACGGGAGGCCCGGGGGGCGGTATGCCTGGCCCTGGCGGTATGCCTGGAATGCCGGGCGCTGGTGGCGCGGGTGGAATGCCGGGAATGCCGGGTGCTGGCGGCGCGGGTGGAATGCCGGGAATGCCGGGTGCTGGCGGCGCGGGTGGAATGCCGGGAATGCCGGGCGCTGGTGGCGCGGGTGGAATGCCGGGAATGCCGGGTGCTGGTGGCGCGGGTGGAATGCCGGGAATGCCGGGGATGCCTGGTGGCGAAGGCGGAATGCCCGGGATGCCGGGAATGGATTTTGGCGAAAAGTTGGTCAAATACAAACTGGTCCGATTCGTCGACCAGACGGTGGAGCAGGGGCGGAAGTACCGTTACCGCGTGAAGGTTTATCTGGACGACCCCAACTACCCTTCCGCCCTCTATGAAACTCCCTCGCTGGCTGGCCTGCACGATGACGCCCGCGCCCGCGTGCGCGACCTCGAGGCTAAGGACGCCAAGAGCGGCAAGAAAACGACTTACCGGGAGTCAGGATACAGCCCCCCCAGCGACGTGGTGACGCTGCCCCCGGCGGAGTGGTTCTTTGCTGGAAAGGTGGAGCCGGAATCGACACAAACACTTGGTGATGGCAAGAAATACCCCAACTTCACGAGGCCCTACTCGGGCACGGCTCTCGTGGTCGTGCAGGATGACAAGAAGGCCGTGGACGTTCCCGCCAAGTGGGAGATCTACAAAGGCTCCGCGATTAACTTCACGTTGCCGGAAGTTGACCTGATTCACCCCGCCTTTGGGGAAAAGCGGACGATCGAAAAGTACTCGTTCCAGACCAACGCGGTCGTGGCTGACATGCGCGGTGGGGACGAAATTCCCATCCTTACCGGCGTTCACAATCCCCTCAAAGCGCCGGGCGAGATCCTGTTCGTGGATTCCGCGGGGAACATGCACGTGCGGGACGAAGTGGATGACATTGAGTATTTCCACCGCTTCATCGGGACGGAGGAAGAGGAATCCGACAAGAAAAAGAAGACTGACGGCAACGGCGCGGCCGGTGACTTTGGCGGCATGGGGCCGGGGGGAATGCCGGGGATGCCTGGCATGCCAGGGATGCCCGGTATGCCTGGAGCACCGGGAAGTGGCAAGGGAAGCAAGCGCTAACGGTCCCGGCACTGGGCTGGGTGTGAAACTAACGCCAATTACGGCCATCTCCGGCATGCCGGAGATGGCTTTTTCATGTGCATACGATGGCTAATACTGGATGACGCTGAACACCGGGTGCGGCGACACGGCTTGGGCGCCGCCGAGCGCGGAGAGCTCGATGGCGAATGCACAGCCGATGATCTTGGCTCCCGTCTTTTCGAGCAGCTTGCAGCAAGCCCCCACGGTTCCTCCCGTCGCCAGCAGGTCATCGACCACCAGCACGCGCTGCCCCGGCTGCACCCCGTCCACGTGCATCTCCAGCTTGTCGGTGCCGTATTCCAGCGCGTAGCTATGGCTGTGCCGCTCGCCCGGTAACTTGCCCGGCTTGCGCACGGGAACAAAGCCAGCTCCCAGCTCCACCGCCAGCGGCGCGGCAAAGATAAAGCCGCGGGCCTCGGCCGCGACGATCACGTCGATCCGCTCTCCGCGAAAGGGCGCGGCCAGGCGGCGGATGATCTCCCGGAAGGCCGCTGGATTGCCTAGCAGGGGGGTGATGTCCCGGAACAGGATGCCGGGCTTTGGAAAATCGGGGATGTCCCGAATATACTTTTTCAAATCCAGGACAACTTCACCGCTCATGGGAGGCAGGCTCCAGCCAGGTTCAAACGCTCAGAACCTCCGCGAATATAGGCTCCGCCGCGGGGGGACGGAAGGCGCTAAGTAGCGGTCTGGGCCGGATTGGCACCCGGTTTGCATGATACTGGCCACTGCGGGGCCACTCATCCCTATCAAGGAGACTCCCATGCTGCGTTTACTTTCGATTCTGCTGATCGGTCTGGTGCTCGCTACCGCGGCAGTTGCCGCCGACGAGGTGCGCGAGGGCAAGGTGCTGCTTGCCAAGGAGGGGAAAATCACGCTGCAGGACAAGGACGGCAATAGCGAAGTCTTCGCCGTGGCGGAAGGCGCCAAAATCACGCTCGATGGCAAAGACGTCAAGCTGGACGAAATTGCCAACGGCAGCGTCGCCAAGATCACCGTGAAAACGGTGGGGGATAAGAAAACGGCGACGGTCATCGAAGCAAAGGCGAAAGTGTAGCCCCCGTGTGAAAGTCGGCGCGCCGGCCTCAAAAGCCGCGCCGTAGTCGGACCGAGTTTGTGCGCTATAATGGACCACCAGCTTCAACCTGCTCTGTTCCTATTCGCACATGCCCGATACGCCCAAACCTTGCACACTCCGCCAGCTCCGCGAGAGCGGCTGGCAATCCAAGACCGTCAAGCGCGAGATCCACGATAACTTCCTCGGCGCGCTGGCCCGCGGCGACGAGCTGTTTCCCGGCATCGTAGGTTACGACGACACGGTCATCCCCGAGATCAACCTGGCCCTCCTTTCCGGCCACGACATGCTGTTCCTGGGCGAAAAGGGCCAGGGCAAAAGCCGCCTGATGCGGAACCTGCCGCGGTTTCTGGATGCGGAGATTCCGTACCTGGATATTCCCGGCGTGGCCATCCACGAGGATCCGTACCATCCCATCAGCACCATCGCCAAACGGTTCGTCGCCGAGCATTCCGAGGATCAAACTCCAATCGCCTGGTGGAAACGGGAGGACCGCTACGCGGAGCGGCTCTCGCCCGGAACGAAGTTCGCGGACGTCATCGGCGAGATCGATCCGGCCAAGCTGGCCGGCGGCGTCAGCATGTCCACGGAAGAAGCCCTGCACTTCGGCCTCATCCCCCGCATGCACCGCGGCATCTTCGCCATGAACGAGCTCCCCGAGCTCGACGAGCTGGTGCAGGTGGGCCTGTTCAACATCCTGGAGGAGCGGGACGTGCAAATCCGCGGCTATCCGATCAAGTTCGATATCGACGTGCTGATCCTGTTTTCCGCCAATCCCGCCACCTACAACCGCAGCGGCAAGGTCATTCCGCAGCTCAAGGACCGGATTGGCTCGGTGATCCACACGCACTACCCGCGGGAGCGGGACCAGGGGATCGCGATTCTCGATCAGGAGTCGGGCGTGGAGCTGGGGGGCGAATATCCCGTCATCGTGCCGTACTTCATGAAGCAGCTCATCGAGCAGATCACGGTGCAGGCCCGCAAAAGCAAGTATATCGACCAGCAGTCCGGCGTTTCCGCCCGCTTCAGCATCGCCAACTACCGCGTCATGATCGCCTCCGCCCGGCAGCGGAGCGTGGTGCTGAAGGAGAAGCCGGCTGTGCCGCGGATCAGCGACTTGGGGCACCTATACTCGTCGTCCCTTGGCAAGCTGGAGCTCGACCTGATGGGGAGCCACCAGATGAGCGAGCGGCAGGTGCTGGATGCCGTCGTCGCGGAGGCCATCCGAGTGGTCTTCAATGAATACGTGGAAGAGCACGGCCTGGCGGAGATTACCGAAATCCTCAGCCGCGGCGTGAAGATCGAAGTCGGCGACATGCTTCCCTCATCCCACTATGCCGAACGGCTGAAGCGCGTCCCCCCCGCCTGGAACAAGGCCTTTGAAGTGAACGCCAGCGGCGATCCCGCCGTCCGCGCCTCCTGCGTCGAGTTCGTCCTGGCCGGCCTCTACTCCCTCGACCGTATCAGCCGCAACCAGCAGCATGGGCGGATAGAATATTCGGTCTAGGCCATTAACACGAAAGGAAGCAAAAAAATGGCAACGGAAATCGACCAGCTCAAATCGGCAGACAGCACCATCGACCCGGACAGGCTGGCCGAGCTGTTGCCCAGCGAGCTCGCTCAGAAGCTGCGAGTCGAGTTCGGAGTTCTGCCGAAAGAAGCGATCCGCGAAGTCCAGCGGCGACGCGATGAGATGGTGCCGGAACTGATTGACTTGCTTGAAGAGGGAACCGCGCGAGTCCCCCGGGGAGAATTCGAGCTTGGAGAAGGCCCTTTTTTCGCCTTTATGCTCCTCATCGAATTCGAAGCCGAATCCGCCTGTGACGCGATCTTCCGGGCGATTTCCTTGGACCAGGAACAAGTGTTTGAGCTCCTGGGCGATGCAGTTCATGAATTCCTGCCTTATGCGGTTCCTGGCGTCGCCCATCGGCGGATTGACGAGGTACTCTTTCTAGCTTGCAACCCTCGAGTCAATAGTTGGGTCCGCGGTTCGCTGGTGCAGGGAATCTGCCTCCTCCAGGTAGCCGGCAAACTACCGCGTGAGCGCATTATTGAAATGGTGCGGCGCGCCTTGCAGTCCGCGGCCGAAGAACGGAACGACGTCGTCGTGACGTCGATCGCGATGAATTGCAGCGACTCGCACCTGCATGAGCTCCTCCCCGACATTCGGGAAGCAAATCGACGTGGGCTGCTCGACGAAATGATGATTTCATTTCGCGAGGTGGAGGAAGGCTTTAACCTCCCTGACAAACAGCCCGTATTCCGTCTGGAGGACAGCTTCACAGCAGTCGAACATTGGGGCTGCTTTTCGCCGCAACGGAAAACGCCTGCGCCGTTGCCGCCGCCGCCATTCTTGCCAGAGCCTCCAGCGGAGTTCGAGGACAACTTCGCTCCTCCCGTGCCGACGACGATCCGGCTTGATTCCCCGCACGTCGGGCGTAATGAACAGTGTCCCTGTGGCAGCGGTAAGAAATACAAGAAGTGCTGCGGAAGAGCAGGGGCGTTCCCCGAGTACTAGATAAGCAACCGTTTACCCTTCCAGCACTCCCATCGCCCTCCTTAGCTCATTCCGGTCGTGCTCGATCAGGGCGTCAGTGACCGGTTGCAGGTCGCCGCGGATGATCTGGTCGAGCTTGTAAAGGGTCAGGCCGATGCGGTGGTCGGTCAGGCGGTTATCCGGGAAGTTGTAGGTGCGGATCTTGTCGCTCCGGTCCCCGCTGCCGACCATCGTCTTGCGGTCGGCGGAGCGTTTGGCGTCTTCCAGCTTTTGATAGTGTTCATACAAACGGCTCTTGAGGATCCGCAGGGCCTTGGCCAGGTTCTTATGCTGGCTCTTCTCATCCTGCATCGAGACGGTGATGTTCGTCTCGTGGTGCGTCAGGCGGACGGCCGACTCGGTCTTGTTGACGTGCTGCCCGCCGGGGCCGCTGGCGCAGAATTTGTCGAGGCGGTAGTCCTCGGACTTGAGGTTGATTTCCACGTCCTCGGGCTCGGGAAGGACCGCGACCGTGGCGACGGACGTGTGGATTCGCCCCTTCGATTCCGTTTCGGGCACCCGCTGCACGCGGTGCGTGCCACTCTCGTAATGCAGCTCCCGGTAGACTCCGTCGCCATCGAAGCCGAGCGTGACTTTGGAGAAGCCCCCCATGTCGGTCGAGCTGGCCTCCATGATCTCGCACTTCCAGCCCTTTTTCTCGGCGTGGTGCTTGTACATCTGGAACAGGTCGTGGGCAAACAGGGCCCCCTCCGCGCCGCCGACGCCCGCCCGGATTTCCATCACGCAGCGGGCGCGATTGGCCTCCTCGCCGCCGACCGTCATGTCCAGAATCTCGCTCCAATAAACTTCGCGCCGCTCGCGTGCTCCTGGCAGCTCGGCTTCGGCCATCGCCCGCTCCTCAGGGTCGGGGCTGGTGGCCATCTTGAGCAGCTCGGCAATCTCGTTGACGAGGTTTTTGAAGCGGCGGTACTTGATGGCCAGCTTGCTCAGCGAGCCGTGCTCGCGGGCGACCGCGGCGATCCTGCTCCCCACGGCCAGCACATCCGGGTCGGACATTTGACGTTCGAGCTCCTCAAAGCGTTGGAGCTTGCCTTCCAGCATTTCGCGCATGTTCGTAACTCACCTTCCGCGAGGAGGCGGGACAGGTGTTCGCGTGAGGGGCGCTGCGAAAATCCGCGCGAGCGCGCCGGGCAAGAACCGGTCCCGCATTGGACCGCATGATACCAGGGAAGAATTATTTTGCCTAAGCTAAGTCTCGGCCGAAGTGGCGGGGACCTTCTTCTTGGTTTTGGCGGACGGCTGTTGCACGCTGTTGTAGGTGCCGGCGGCGAACTTGTTCTGGAACTTCTCGATCCGGCCGGCGGTGTCGATGTATTTGAGCTTGCCGGTGAAGAACGGGTGGCAGGCCGAGCAGATATCCACGCGGAGCTCTTTTTTGGTGCTGCGGGTGGTGAACTTATTTCCGCAACTGCACGAGACATCGGTCACGAAGTAAGTGGGGTGGATGCCGTCTTTCATGGCCCAAATCCTGGAAAATGCCGCTGGGGTAACTTAGGTGGGAAGCAATTATTTATAGGGGCGATTCATCAATCCGGCAAGGGCCGTCTGGCTCTCATTCCAGTCCCGCGGCCTTCGCTGCCGCGATGAAAGCCCGGACTTGGGCGGGGGATTTCTTGCCGGGCGATGATTCGACGCCGCTGGCGGTATCCACGGCATCGGGCCGAACCAAGCGGATGGCCTCGGCCACGTTTTGCGGCGTCAGGCCGCCGGCGAGGATGAAAGGAATACCCAGCAGCTTGTTTCTGCTCCTCGCCAGTCCGTTCCAATTCAAGACCTCCCCCGTGCCGCCGTAAAGGCCGGGAGCATGGGCATCGAGTAGAATTGCGGAGGGATGTGACGATTCTAGGCACAGGTCAAGAAACGCCTGGACGCTGTCCAGAGTCGATTCCTTGCAGCGAAACGCCTTGATGACCGGCAGTTTTTCCAGCGCGCCCAGGAAATCCGGTCCTTCATCTCCATGCAATTGGACGGCATTGAGGCCCACCCGATTCACCGTGGCAACAACGGCTTGGGGGGGCGAATTGACGAATACTCCCACTTTGGTGATTCCCGGCGGTAGGGCGTCGCAAATCTCTTTGGCCCGCTCCGCCGTCACATACCGGGGGCTCTGCCCGTAGAAATTCAGCCCGATAGCGTCCGCCCCCGCCTCCGCGGCCAGCAAGGCGTCCTCCACCGTCGTGATGCCGCAGATTTTGATGCGAAACACAGGATTATGGGAATAAGAACCAGGGGACCGGACATCCTTCAGTATAATGGGAGCGCTCGTGCGCGCGGGGGTTATCGTGGGAGACTGGCGATGTCCCGATTCTTCACACTCGACCGGCTGTTCCTGGCCACGGTGCTGGCAGGGCACGGCTTGCTGGTGGCCTGGGCTTGGTTGCAGGAGGATCCCGTTGCTGATCTGTCCCAGGAGTTTTTGCCTTTCGTCCAGGTCACGCTGCTCACGCTGTGGATCCTGACCGGGCCGGGGCACTGGGGGATTCGGCTGCTGGGCATTCTGCTCGTCGCCGGCTGTTTGTGGGGCTGGTCGCACGTCACGCGCTATTGGCCGGGGCAGGAAGTCTTTCCGCTGGGTTTGTGGGTCATCGCCACAGCCGCAATTGCCGGATTGGCGCTGCGTCTCGCGGGGCTGCGTGTGCTGCGGCCGAATCCGGTTTCCCCGGACGAAAACCGGCCCATGCAGTTTTCCATCCGTTCTCTACTGGTGGCGACGACGATCTGCTCCCTGCTGCTGATGTCCGCTAAATGGGTCCATGCCACGGTGAATATTGAGGGCGGCGAATCCCTCTATGACTTTGTCGAACTGTCGCCCCACCTGGCCCGGGGAACGCTCGCGGCTGGGCTGGTGGCGGTCTCGCTGATGGCCTTGGCTGCCGTGCTGGGAACCCGCTGCACCTGGCTCTCTTCGCTGCTGCTCCTTCCCCTGGCTGCTGGCGTTGGCGCAGGCCTCGCGCTGGTTTTACATCGTCACGAGCACTGGGTCTCGCTGAGTCTGTGGATGGTGGCGCAGGGACTGCTCGTCGCGGGCTCCCTTGCGCCGCTGCGAAATCTGGGATATCGGTTCCGCCGCATCACCAGTCCGTCTTCAGGCGCGCGGCTCGCGCGTGCGCCTATTGCTGAACCATTCAAGGTGAACCATGAATCCGTCTCTGCCACTCCTTGATCAGATCTCCGTCGCGTCTCCTTGCACGGTCTCTTGGGACTCCATGCAAGGTGACGAGCGGCAGCGGTACTGCAAGCTCTGCCAGAAGAACGTCTACAACCTTTCCGGCATGAGGCGCGATGAGGCGGAGAGCCTGGTCGGCGCGAGCAAAGGCCGGCTCTGCGTCCGCTATTACCGGCGGCATGACGGCACGGTGCTCACGGCCGATTGCCCGGTGGGATTGCGGGGCGTGCGCGCCCGCCTCCTTCGCGGAGCGCTCGGAATCGCGGCCACCATGCTGGCGCTGGCGGGAAGTTTGTTGTGGGGCAGACTCTCCAGCGCGAGCTCGGGCGGCCGGGGGACGGGGATTCAGGCGCTAGATTACGGTCCCCTTTCCCGATTTTCCGATTGGGTAAATCCGCGGCCCGTGCTGGGCGCGATGGCCCTGCCGCCGACTGTCCCCATTGTTCCGACGGTCGCCGGTCCAACTAAGGGAAACGATTCCGCCGCTGAGTCGGCCTACTAAGAGCAGCGTTGCCCTTGCGGCAAAACGGTCCGCTATCAACAGGAAAAAGCCGCAAAAAGCTCGATTATTTGCCGCTTTTCTCGATTGCCGCACCTCTGGGCTGCCGATGCTTTCTTTCCATGCCACGACTACAATGCCTGGGCATGACAAGGACAGGTGATGTTCGCCGCAGCAAAATTTTCGGCGAACCACGCCAGCCTTCCAATGTCTGTAGTTACGTCACCAGCATCCAAGAGTACACCCACCCAGCCGCCCGTTGCGGCATGAACCTTGCTTCGAGTAGCGACTCGCTGCTCGGCTGCCAGAACGTCTGGCGGAAGTTTGTCGGGGGAGGATCCTCGCAAGCTCGCGGCAGGTTTAGTGTCTCGGTGACGAGTACCGCATGTTCAAGGAAGAATCCATCATGAATGAACAAATACGCAAAGCCATTCGCCACCGGGCCAGCAAGGCCCGCACCAAAACACAGCTTGTGAAGGCGGTCTTCGACTCCTTCCGCAGCTCGCAGATTGATCCCCGCAAAGTCTCGCTGGAAGACATGAAGTCCGCCGTGATGGTAGCCGCCCGCGCGGCCCGCGCGGCTGGACAGAAGAATCCGGGAAACATGCCAGCTTAGGCTGGTGTCGTTACCGCGCTGATGTCCAACCGCTGTCGTCCCACTTTTCCTCAGAGGAAACGGCTGTTTTCTCCGTGGTGATTTCGGCGGATGCCGCCTGGACCTTGTAGTTCACTTCCTGAGTTTTCTCCGGCCAGCGTGCGGGGACGACCCCCCAAGTCGCTGCGCCCAGCGGCTGGAGGACTCGAGCGCGGGCGGTCTTGTCATTGGGGTTGATCAGCGCCGGGGCCCGGCTGCCTGGCTTCACGCGCTGGCCGGCCTCCGGATCGGGAACGGGACGGAGCGTGCTGGGAGTGTTCGATAAACGCGGCTGCTTCAGGCCGGGCTCCGTAATGGTCGGGCGGCTGAGTTGGATATCACTCTTGGGCTTCTCGAAATTCGAGCGGAAGTTCGAGCCAAAAGCGGGAGTACTGCCGCTGGAGCCGGTGCCAAAGCCGCCGCTGGAGGGCGTGCCAAAGCTGCTGGGAGGATTCGGCGTGGTGCTGGGAGTTGTGCTGCGAAACGTCGGCGCGGGGCTGCTGGGGATGATGCTGCCGCGATCGATGAACGGCGGGTTATCCGCGGGAACGCCGATCACGCCGGTGCCGGGCGGCGGAATGGTCCGCTGCGGCGTGAGGATGTTGTTGAAGCCCCGAGGTGGAGTCGTGCTCGGAACCGTGGGAATGACATTGATCGGGGCCGCGGCGCCGGGGACCGTGTTGTAGTAGGGAACCGCACCGCAGGCCGACGCCGGTGCCGCGCCGCAATTCCCATAGCTGCAGGTCGTGCTGGCGTTGTTGCCGTGCAGCCAACTGAACGGCCGGAACCGCGAGGGCTGGCACTGCGTGGTGGTGCAGGCCCGCTGGCAGGTGGTGGCGACGCCGGTGCCGGGCTGATACACGACGACGGGCCGATAGTAGGTCACCGGCACCTGCACCATCCGCGTCTGATAGCGGTACGTGGGAGGTACGTAGTTGAGCGGCTGCTGCTGGCCATAGTAAGCGAAGGCTTCGGCTCCCGACGACGCGACACCAGCGGGGCTGATGGCATAGCCGGGGCTGGAGGGAGCATAGTAAGCGACTGTTGGCGGAGCATAATAGGCGACCCGTGCGGCCTGGGCGGACGGAGCGACCGCCACGCCATTGGGATAATATGCCTGCCGAACTTGATTAGTCGGCTGGTAAGCAGGGGCATAATACGCCGCCTGCGGAGCCGCATACGCGTAGCTGGGGGCCGCCCCATAATAGCCGTTGTAGTAGACCGCCTGACCGGCGGGGAACCCGCGGACGCTTCCTTCCTGCGCGGAAGCCGTGGCGGCCGTTGCCAGCAGGAAAAGCAGGGACAACAGGCTGGTTTTGCTCAGGTTCATATTCATTCTCCGCGTTCTCATTCCGGCCGGATTCGTTAGAGCTGATTCCGGCCCCTCTTGTCAATCGTTTGTACGATTATCTTGATCGTTTGCTGACAAATTACGCCTGTAGCGGCTGTGCGGAATGTGCCGGTTTTGCCGCCCCCGCTGTCGCCGGCGCAAACTGTGCCGCGCGGGCCAGAAAGTGGGCCAGGAAACCGTAGGTCAGGATTGGCGGGAGGCAAGGAGAGTGCCGCATCTTGCTCCGCGAAATGCAGCCCCCGCTTGGGAAACGAGGGCACTTTGACGCTGCTCCACCAGCTTATGGAGATGCCGCATCCGCGGCGATGGAGCAAGCTGCCAGCTTGTCCCACGAGGCACTCCAGGAGGTTTAATGATGTCCGCTCGACTTCGCCTTCGGCTTGGCGGGGGCTGCGTCTTCCTTGGGCCAGTTATGGCCCAGCGAGAAGCTGCTGAAGGCGGCATCGCGCACGAGGCGCTTTTGCAGGATGCGATTGATCTCGGCGACCATTTCCCCCTTGAGGTATTCCAGGCTCGGCTCCGCAAGTTGCTCGTGGTCAGTGCGGCCGACCAGGGCGATCGCGGCGTCGCGAATTCGCTTTTCATACTTGGGCATTTCGGTTTCGAAGCTCGCCTTCTGGCTCTCGGGCACAATCGCCACCAGCCGAAAGCTCACCCGCAGCGCCCTTTCCTCCCCGTGGGGGGCCAGCGTCATCCTGAAGCTGCCGATATCCACCTCGGCGTACTTTTCCAATTCCATTCCTTGCTTCCGGCCGTCGAGCATATCCAAAAGCTCATTGGCTTCCAAGGCGGCGGGGTTTGTCGCCTGAGTTCCACACGACGCAAAGGCGAGCGACCCGAGGGCGATGATGCCCAATTTCCAAGCAGGGTGCGAAACGAAACTCGGCATGGAGATGTTTCCTGGAGAATTCATGCGCAAACATATTTCAAACTTACGCCTTAGCGAACCCCCGTGCGGCGGGAACCAAGGAACCTTGGAGGAAAGCAGGGGCGTTTGAGGAATCTTCGGCTGCTGCCAATTGTGTGGATTGTGCGTGCTGGCACGCTTGCGGGGTCTGCGCGGCACACCACTTGCTTTACCCCAATAATCCAAGGCGGCTTTGGACCCGAGTTCCTTTTTGGGGGATTTATGAGTAGCCGCTACGGCTTTTTGATTGACATGGATGGCGTGATTTATCGGGGGAAGCAACTCATTCCCGGAGCCGAGCGATTCATCGCTGGCCTGCGCGAGCGAGAAATTCCGTTTGTCTTCCTCACGAATAACTCCCAGCGGACGCGGCGGGACGTTGCCACGCGATTGGCCCGCATGGGAATTCAAGTCGACGAGGAGCACATCTTTACGTGCGCGATGGCGACGGCCCGCTTTCTGGCCGCGCAGAAGCCCGGCGGAACCGCGTTTGTCATCGGCGAAGGAGGCCTGCTGCACGCGCTACATCGCAACGGATATTCCATCGTCGATGACGACCCCGACTACGTCGTCGTTGGCGAAGGGCGGACCTTCAACATGGAAATCGTCGAAGCCGCCGTACGGATGATCCTTCGCGGCAGTAAGCTAATAGCCACCAACATCGACCCCAACTGTCCGACCAGCCAAGGTTTGCGCCCCGGCTGCGGAGCGATTGTGGCCATGCTGGAAACGGCGACGGGACTCAAGGCGTTCAGCGTCGGCAAGCCGAGCCCGGTGATGATGCGGGCGGCCCGCAAGGAACTCGGCCTGGCCACCGCGGAGACGATTATGATTGGCGACACCATGGAGACGGACATTTTGGGAGGCGTCTCGCTCGGCTATAGCACTTGTCTCGTCCTTTCCGGCGGCACCAAGCGTGAGGACCTGAGCCGCTACGCCTACCGCCCCGACCTGGTCGTCGATTCCATCGCCGATCTGTGCGAGATGGATATCCCTGTGGAGCTGCTGAAATCGGTCGCGGAGGATACCGACGAGACAGCAGCGGCGTAGCGAACACGCGCCCTACACCGGGTGAATCGACTGGGCTATTCTCAACAGAGACGCTCTGTATGCAATTCATTTCGGCGATTCCTCTCCATGCCCTCTCCTCGCCTTCGCCTGGGAACCCGCGCCAGTCCGCTGGCCCGTTGGCAGGCGGACTGGGTGGCGGGAGAGTTGCGAAAGCGGGGCGTGGAAGTGGAGTTGGTGCTAATCTCCACGCAGGGAGACGTGAAGACGGGACCACTGGGCCAGATTGGCGGCCAAGGGCTATTCACCAAGGAGATTCAGCGAGCGATGCTCGATAAGCAGATAGATCTGGCGGTCCACAGCCTGAAGGATTTGCCGACAGCCGAGGTGGAGGGACTTTCCCTTGCAGCCGTGCCGGAGCGGGAGAGCATTGCCGACGTGCTGGTTGGCAATTCCGCGTCCTCACTCGCGAAACTCCCCAAAAATGCCCGCGTGGGCACTGGCAGCCTCCGCCGCCGAGCACAAATATTGCATCAGCGGGCCGATTTGCAGATGCTGGAAATCCGTGGCAATGTGGAAACGCGGCTGCGGAAGCTTGATGAGGGAGAGTACGACGCACTGGTGCTCGCCCAGGCGGGTCTGCATCGGCTGGGGCTTGATGCGCGGATTGCCGGCGTCATTCCCCTGGCGGTGATGCTCCCTGCTGTTGGCCAAGGGGCGCTGGGAATTGAAGCCCGCGCGGATGATGCTGCCACGCGGCAATTGCTTGCACCTCTCAACCATTTGGCGACCCAACAGGCCGTCATTGCCGAGCGCTCGCTCCTCGCCGCGCTTCGCGGCGGCTGTCTGGCGCCTGTCGGTGCATGGGGCCGCATCCAAGCCGGCTCGCTCTTGCTTGACGGTGTGGTCCTGAGCGGCGACGGCCGGCAGCGAGTTGCCGCCTCCTCGAGCGGGCCAGCTACTTCCGCGGTCGAGGTTGGCCGCGCGGTGGCCGAGCAGCTCATTGCTCAAGGAGCCGAGGAGTTGATTGCCGCCTCGCGCGCCTGAGCGACGTAGTCGCGCAAGAACTCAAAGGCTTCTCGCTCCTGCGTTCCAGCCGTTTTTTCGACGGGAATCGCCAGCCGCTGCAATTCCGCCATGATTTGCTCTTCGGGAAGAATACCAATCCTCGTCGCCAGGATGGCTGCTTCCAGCACGGCATGCTTGGCCCGGTTGAAGCCAAAGAACGGGCGGACGTCGCCGCTGCCGATAACGGTGCATTCGATGGTCGTCCTCTCCTCGGAATCGTCGAAGTGTGAAACGCGGAAGGCAAACCAGCGACAGGCATCGGCGAGCAAGAATCCACTGCCATGCGGAGCGGCCAGGAGGGGCGGTTCTGGCGTGAGCTTTCCGACCGCGGCTTTGGCGATGAGCAGAACGTCGTCCGTGATGTGAAAGACCCCTTCGCCCGTTCGCTTGAGATTCTGGTAGGTGGTCGAAGTTTGAAACGGCCGCAGCATCAACTCCGTGAAGATGCGATTCACGCGCGGTCCCATCGGCGAGATGTTCGCGCTGCCGTCGGGATTGACGGTGGTGACGATGCCCTCGGCAATGAGCTCGTCGTCGTCAATTGGCAGTGGTGGAGCGGAAGTCATCACAGACGTCTTCAAAAGGTAATTGGCCGGCTAGGGAATGTTGTAACTTCGGCTGGCTCTTCGACAGGTGCTTCCGATGCAAAAGTAGGGAGGCTATGCGGCACAGGTAGCCTCGCCAACCGCAGGAAATTGGCCAGCAGCTCGTATCCACCGTCTGTCAGAATGGACTCCGGATGGAACTGCACACCGACGACGGGATGTTCCCGGTGGGAGAGCGCCATCACAACTCCATCCTCCGTCCGCGCAGTCACGACGAGTTCCGGCGGCAGCGAGGCCTCTTCCACGACGAGCGAATGATAGCGGCCGACGGTCAGCGGACTCGGCAGACCAGCAAAAACTCCCTCGCCTCGATGCAGCACCTGGCTTGCACGGCCATGCACGGGCTCTTTCGCTCGCACCACCTTGCCGCCCAGTGCGGCAGCCATGGTCTGATGCCCGAGGCAGACGCCCAGCATCGGCACTTCGCCCGTCAAACTCCGCACCACTTCCAGCGAACAGCCGGCTTCGCTGGGGGTGCAAGGTCCGGGAGAGAGGATGATGGCGTTCGGCTTCATCCGCCGGATGTCAGCCACGCTCAGGGCGTCGTTACGCACCACGCGCGTCTCCTGCCCCAGCCGCTGGAAGTAGCGTGCCAGGTTATGGACGAAGCTGTCGTAGTTATCGATGAGCAGGATCATTCAACGAGAGCTCGCAGCAGTCCGGTGGCCTTTTGCCAGGTCTCTTCATACTCTTGCTTCGGATTCGACTGGGCCACAATGCCGCCGCCGACCGGCAGTTGCCACCAGCCGCCGGCGGCGATAATGGTGCGGATGAGGATGGAGAGGTCCGTGGTGCCGTCAAATCCAATGTACCCCAGCGACCCGCAATACGCGCCGCGGGCGGACGGCTCGAGCTCGGCGATGATCTCCATGGCTCGTACCTTGGGTGCTCCGGTGATGGAGCCGCCGGGAAAAGCCGCTTCTATGGCATCAATAGGATTCTTACCTGGCTGCAGCTCGCCGTTGACGACGGAAACCAGGTGCTGCACGAACTGGTAGCTTTCCAGGCCGCAAAGTTTGCTCACCCGCACGCTTTCGGGGCGGCAAACGCGGGAGAGGTCATTGCGGAGCAGGTCGACAATCATGATGTTCTCGGCCCGGTCCTTCTCGCTTTGCAGCAGCTCGTCGCCGGCAAAGAGGTCCGCTTCGGCCAGCGACGTACGGCGGCGAGTGCCTTTGATGGGACGAGCTTCCACCTGCCGGTCCCGGATGCTGAGGAGCCGTTCCGGCGAGGCGCTGATAATCTGCTGTTCCCCCAAATCAAAATAGGCCCCAAAGGTCGCCGGGTTCCGATTCCGTAACCGCAGATAGAGCTCGAGCGAACTTCCTACCGCAGGATAGAGCAGCCTCTGCGAAATGTTGACCTGAAAGATATCGCCGGCATGGATGTAGTCGATGGCCCGCTGCGCGGCCTGGCAATAGCCTTGCTCCGAGAAGTTGCTGACGAGGCCGGGCGGGCCGGGAACGGAAAACTGTAGTACGCTCCCTCCGTGAGCGGACAGGCCGGCACGTGGAGTGAGCTGGCTACTATCGGCTGGGTCTTGTAGCCAGTCTAGGAACTTCTCTAGCCGTTGTTTCGCGCGTAGCTGGCGGCGAGCAGGTTCCGTTTCGGGAAATCCCTGCGAGATGACCCAGGCCCGCCGCTGCAAATGGTCGAAGGCCAGTACGACATCGTAGAGGCCGATGACCAGCGCGGGAATCTGGAATTCATCGAACAGCGGCGGCGAAATTCGTTCCAGGCTGCGGGAGAGGTCATAACTGAAAAGTCCCGCTGCCCCTCCTTGAAAGGGAGGCAGGTCGGGCAGCGTGGCGGAACTGAATTCTTGCAGTTTCGTCCGCAGCCAGGTAAACGGCTCCGGGGTGCCGACGGGAAGCGTCAGCACCTCAAACGGGTCCGCGGCCAGCAACGAATACCTGCCGAGCGTCGGCTCGCGGAGAGCGCTGTCGAGAAACAGGCAGTACGGTTTGGCCGCCAGGCGAACGAGCACCGCTTCCGGGTCGGGGGCGGGACGCAGCTCCTGCACGAGCGGCTCGAAGGGAGTCAGGCTCATGCCGGCCGCTCCTCATCGACAGCGGAGTTTGTTGGGCGAGGGTCTCCTGACCCCGCCCGCGCATCCGCGGCGCTCGACTTCCTAAGTCGGTGGCTGACTTCTTCGCGGGTCAGAAACCCCCAGTCGAGAGCCTCGTCCTGCCGGTACTGCTTGCCGAGCGTTAACGCGGTGGCCGCCTTTGCCATTTCGTAGCCCAGATAGAAGGCGTGCGATGCATCCAGATTCTGCGGCGGCTGATGGGAATCCGTCACGCCGCCATAGCCGGGATGCAGCAGCCGTTCAAATACAAGAAATGGGTCGGCGTCATTCAGGTGCAATTGTCGCCCAACCAGATGGACCTGGCCGCCTTCCGCATAGACGCGATAGCTGTTGTCCTTGATTTGCCCCGCGAGTAATTCGAGTTCCTCCTGGCCGAACTCCACTAATTTCGGGTCGCGAAGCATCACCAGGTTCGGCTCCAGGTGTTTGGGCGGGACATGTTGCCGGATGGCGTGAAAAACCAACCTGCGGGCGAGGTCACATTCCCGCACACTGGTGCGTGCCCAGTTGATGACCTGGGTTGTCAGTACGCTCCGGATTCCCAGTTCCTGACAAATGGCGAGCAGCAGCACATTGGTTCCCGCGGAATCCACGTCAGTCAGCTCAGTCAGGTTCCCGATCCCCATCAGCATCTCGGCATCAGGGAATTTTCGGCGAACTTCCATATACCTCGCCAGGCTGGCGGCAAAGCCGAAACCGATGGGCTCCAGCACGGGGTCAATGCGAAGCGGGACTTTGGCGAGGGCCAGCTTTTCGACGGTATCTTCGAGCCCTCCCAACGTGGCAAAGTCATCGGGGATGACGATTACCTCGCAGCCCCAGTCCGGCGCGACGTCTCGATTGGTTGCATTAACAGAGAGCACCAGCTCCGCACCGGCTTTCACGGCGGGGGCAATTTCCCTCGGGTCGAGGCTGTCGATGGAGACGCGGTGGCCGTCGTCTTTCAGCATCTTCACGCAGTCCGCCACTCCGCTCCATGCTCCTTCCGGTTCGCAGCCGACGTCGATGAGGTCCGCGCCATCCGCCCGTAATTTATTCGCCTCCGCCCGAATCTGTTCCAGAGTCAATCGCGGTGCGTGGTTAATCTCCGCCAGGATTTCAATGTCGTACCCACCATAGCCGGCCTTCCGCGCATCCATTTCGCCGAAGAGCTCCCCGAGTTGGCGCAGGTCGCGCGGGCCCCGTTGCACGGGAATTTTCGCGGCTTCCGCAATAGGGGTCACGTCCCCCTCGCAGTAGCCGGGAATGATGACTTTCGTTGTCTGTTGTGGTGCTTGGATGTGACGGGCAATCCAGGCTGGCGTCATCAGAGCAGCAACAGTAATCGGCAGCACACCGACCGAGGCTTCAAAACCAATCTTGGCCGAGAGCGCCTCCACTTCCTTTCGCAAAGCGTGCTCTGCCAGGCGGCCGGTAACGAAATGGAGGTGTTCATTCATGACTTCCCGTAACGATAGCCGCCATTGACGTTGATAATCTGGCCGGTAATGAACTCCGCCGCGGGAGAAGCCAGAAAGCGAGCGGCGCGGGCCACGTCCTCGGGAGTCCCCCAGCGGCCGGCAAGCGATTCCAACCGGGCGCGCTCTTGCCAATAGTCGCTCGCTCGCTCTCCCCAGCTCGTCTTAATCCAGCCCGGGGCCAGACAGTTTGCCCGCACATGCGGAGCCAACGACTGCGCGAGGCTCTGCGTGAAACTCATCACCGCGCCTTTGATGCAGCCGAACATCTGGCCGCTATCTCCCGCCATGCCGTGTGCGGCCTGGTCCCAGCCAATGTTCAGAATGACTCCCGCCGGGGCATGGCCATGCAGCGTTTGCTGGTGCAACTTTTCGCCGATGAGTCGCGATAGATTCACCGTGGCCAGCACGTCCACCTTCCACAGCTCTTCCAGCTTGCGTTCAAAGGACCAGCGGGCAGCTTCGCCCGTGAGGACATCAGCGCCGGCGTTGTTGACCCAAATGTGAACCCCCTGTTGCCAGTCCCATGCCGCCTGCACGAGCGTTTGGTGCGACGATGGCTCCGCCAGGTCGAGCAAAATCACTTTCGCCCGTCGACCCAGCTCTTCCACCTTGGCTGCGACTTCCGCTGCCGCTTCCTGCCGCCGGCCGTGAACGACGACATCTGCGCCGGCCGCCGCAAATTCCAGGGCAATGGCCCGGCCGATGTCGCCACTTGCGCCGGTGACAACGGCTACCATGTTGTGTAGCGTGCCGTAGGAAAATGGGGGTGACGGAGCCATGCGAAACACAAAGTGACGATTTATTTCTCTCCCAATCCTGTTGTAGTTCGATAATAGTGGGGGGACAAGGACTGCCCATGAACCGCGATGAGCTCCAAGAGCAATTGCCGCACGCCGCCCTGGCGTTCCGGGGATACAACGTCACCAACCTCGGCCGCAGCCGCGAGCTGTTGGAGCACGCCCTGTATGGTCCGACCGTGGAGAAGCACTTGCGGGAACTCTCCCCTGTCACCAGCGAGATGCTAAATCGGGACGTCGATCTGGTCCGCTTCGTCCGGGAAGGGAAAGAACGCTCGCTCGAAACGTACGGCGAAGTCCTGTCCCTGATTGTGGCGATAGAACTGGCCCAGCTTGAATTGCTGAAGACGCATTTCGACATCGATTACTCGGGCGCGAAACTCTCGTTTGGATACAGCCTGGGCGAAATCACGGCTCTTGTTGCCGGCCGAATTATGGAAGCGGCGGAAGCCATCAAGATCCCGCTGACGCTGTGTGAAGACTGCGTGGCGCTCGCTCACGACGTGACGCTCGGCATCCTCTTCACCCGCAGCGGCGAGCTCCCTCAGGATGAAATCCGACGGCTCTGCTTGCGGATCAACAGCGAGGGGAAAGGAGTCATCGGCATTTCGTCCCATCTGTCCCCCAACTCGCTGCTCCTCATGGGACAGCAGGACACGCTGGACCGTTTCAAGCAACTGGCCGTTGAGCAATTGTCGGTGAAGGTCTCGCTCCGTAAGAACAGCGACCTCTGGCCGCCGCTGCATACGCCGATTGTCTGGGACAAGCACATTCCCAATCGAGCGGCCTGGCGGATGCACACGCTGGCGATTCGCCTGGTGGAGCCCAAGCCGACCGTGCTGTCGCTCGTTACCGGCCGGCTGAGTTACACAGAACTGAGCGCCCGCTCACTCATTCATCAGTGGGTTGATCACCCGCAGCGACTGTGGGAGGCGGTGTGCGAAGTCCTGTCCCGCGATGTAAAAACCATCATTCATATCGGCCCTGAGCCGAACTTAATTCCCGCGACCTTCAAGCGGCTGAGCGAGAATATTTCTGCGCAGACGGAAAAGAGCCTCTCGATGCGAGCCCTCAGCGCCGCCGCTCGCCGGCCGTGGCTGCAAGGAGTGCTGCCGGAGCGGGCCTCGCTGATGCGTGCGCCGTTTGTGCAGCATGTCATTTTGGAAGACTGGCTGCTGGAGAATGCTCCCACCTAGCGGACCATTACTTTTCTTAAACGCAAAGTCGACAAGGCGCGAAGGCGCAAAGAAGAGAAGACGGGACAAGACGGGAAGAGACGAGAACACGGAAAACACGGTGAGGAACTTTGAGGGACCGTCTGCAATCGTCGGAATGACTCGGACCTCACTCCGTGTCCCAATCTTCTCCTTTCCTTTGCGTCTTCGCGCCTTGGCGACTTTGCGCTAAAAAGTTGAGTGTCTCATTTCCCCAATTCCTGCCCCAGTGCAAACACTTCTTCGGCGTCCAGCACCAGGTCATTGCGCGTGAAGAGCCTCTCGATGGCGGCGCGATGAATCTTCATCTTGGTTCCACCGACACCAATAGCGCCGTAGCAAAAGACGCCGGCCCGCTCTTTGGCCTTGTCCATTACTTCGAGGCCTTCGATTCCCAGAGGCGGGACGGCGTTGAGGTCAATGGCCACTTGAAGCGACGCGGCTTGCTTCAGGACTGCCGCGGAAAGAAGCTGGATTCCCGCGGCTCCGGCGGCAATGACAATCTGAGCGCCCGCCACTGCTGCCGCTGATTCGTCGGCCGAGGCAGTGGCTACAGGCTCGAGTTTGGCTTCGGGCACCCGGCTGCGGATGGCCTGGCATGCTTCTTCCGCCTTTGGAAGCGTTCGTGAAGCCAGCCGAACCGTTGCACCCTGTCGGACTAACAGTCGAGCCGCCCGCTGACCGACCGGGCCGGTTCCAGCGAGGATTGTCGCCGTCGCCCCTTTCAACTCCATGTGCTTCGCTGCGGCCAGAACAGCAGCCGCAGCCGTGGTATTCGCACCATTGGCATCCAGCAGCGCGGAAACGCGCATCGGACCGAAGAAGCACTTGATGACCTGCCTGAGCAGTTCTTCTCCTTGCGCCACATTCGAGCCACCGATGAAGACGGCGGTCGAAGAGAGATCCTGCGGCGAGCGAGTGAACATCGCCCCATGCACGAGATCCCGCACCTGCTCCGGCTGGACGGAGTGGTATTGAAATAGTTGCTCTACCCCGGCATCCACCGCGACGACCGCGTCGAAGACGCTGGCGTGCGGGTCGGGATCGAGTTGGATCAGGATCTTTGGCTTGGGCATGGCCTGCCGAGAGACTTTTAGGACTTATGGGACTAATGGGTCCTAGGTGTCCCATTAGTCCCGCAGTCAAAAGAGGACGACTACTCCTCCTCCATGAACCAAGGTCGCCATCCACCGCCGCTTAGAATCCGCGGAACGGGTGGACCGCCTTTTCCTTGCCGGCCAGCATCTCGTCTACGCTCGGCTTGTTCCCCATCGCGTTGGAAATGGCGAGCTTGGTGGCTTCGTAGTTGTATTGGTAGATCTTCTTGTCGTCCTGGGCTTCCCAGTGGATAAAGACGCCGCAGACGATGACCATGTCTTCGGCCTTCCCCTTGGGGAGCACGCCGGCTTCGACGGAATCGGCGACGGCCTTGGCGACGGCGGCCTGGGCCGGGCCAAACATCTGCACGGCTTGTTTGGCTCCCTGGATGGAAACCTTAGTGATCAACACGGTCGCCGGCTTGACGGCCAGATTAGGGGTGAGCACGGCCAACAGATTGGAGTGCCCCTTGCTCTGCCGGCACAAGGCGTTGGCAAAGGCGTGGCCCACGGGGCCGTCCTTATCGCCAATCATGAGGTCGATATGAGCAATCTCGTTTCCGTCGCCGACCAGGGCCTCGCCAATGAACATGGACATGTTTGTGTCTCCAAAAAGTGCGAAAAGTGCATTCATCCAGGGCTAACGAGAGTACCAAACTGGCTGCCGTTTGCAACCCGTCGCAGGATTGTGGGAGAAGCTGGCCATCACGGTTTTACCGGCAGATGTCGTTTACCTAATGCCCCTAAACGGCAGACTCCGATAGCAACCTACACGTTTGGCGATGCTGCGCTCGGACACCAGACTGGCTGTCTGCTAAGCGGCTTTGTGAAAAAAATCGCAAGGCCACCCCAAGCGGTTCTCTCGTACGACCTCGTGTGATTGGAAGGGAAGTGGGAATGAATCGCTCATTTCACGCATTTGCGGTTCTGCTCGTGTCGCTGGCCGGGGGCATGATTGCCGCTACCTGGAATTCCACGCTGCCGAGTGGGCGGACGTCCAAACACGCGAAGGCGAACGGCCACGCTGTTTCCTCCGGCCTGCACTGCTCCTGCAATCCCGAAAGCCTGATTCGATTCGAACAAGGATGCGCCCGCGATAAGACGACCGGCGACTTCTACGGCTGCGGACTTGGGCTCGGCAAAAACGGTACGGGCGGTAAATCCGTTATTAGTGAAGCGGCCCATTCCGCGGTTGGCTTCGTTGGCAAGACTGCCGTTGCGATTCGCGATGGAATTGCTGGATTGCCGTGGCAGGAATTCGCCGCTCAATCACGGAGACTGGAAACAGAGTTGGCCGCGCTTCATGCGCGGATTCCCAGCCCGGAATTTCAGCCGGATCGCACCCCTGAGCAGGATTATGCCGCCGCCGAATTGGCTGCTGCCGGCCTCGATCCGATCATGCCGAGCGGCGGCTGGCTGAGTTTCAATGCGCGGCTTGCTCCCCTGCATAACGCGATTTCGGCGGATGCGATGAGCCGCTCTACCAAGTCGACGGTGGAGCTGCTGGGGAGCTTCAGCCGGCAGTGGGAACGGCAGTCGCGTCTTTGGCTGGTCGAGAACGGGCTGCATCGGCAGTGGGATGATGCTGAAGTTGCCGTGAGGGACGAGCAGCGGCTGGCCAGCGCCCGGCTGCAGGTGGAAGAGGAGAATTTCGATCGCTGGTTTGAAAACTTTCCGCCGCCCATCACACAGCCCAACCGGCTGAGCAATCCCATTGAGCCGAAAGAGGACCCGGAAGACTCGCGCCGGATAATTCTCGCAACCGCTAAGGCGATCGAAACTCTGTCCGGCCTGCTTCACCAGACCGCCGAAAATTTAACACGTCATGCAGAGCAAGATGTTGCAAAATTGCACAAGCTGAAGAGTGAGATTGAAGAGCGGCGGTAATGGATTTTGTGGCCAAGAGAAGGGAGCAATTCTCATCGGCTGACACTTGAGACGGCGGCAACAATATTTTCGTAACATCTTGGTGTAAAACACCTTGCATCAGCGCCTTTTGCAATCCAAGGCACCCGTTCTGAGAATCTAGACGCAATTGCTTGCGGGCCAGACCCGCTTTCTTTCGTGCTCGCAGAGCCGTGGCACTGCACTTGCGTTAACCGTCGTCCTCCTCTGTTTTTGCACACTGCTCGACTTTCAATCACGGACACGTCGGATCAGGCTGGTGGGGCCTCTGCCGAGCGCTCAAAATTCCGCTTTTTCGCTGGCAGAAGGGTTCTCTGCCAAATAAGATAAAGGCTGGCTGCCGGTACGTGGAAGAGGCTCCGCGTGCCGCTGGCTACCCATTTTGAACAGGCAAGGCACATTGATTCTTTTTTTGGACTGGGAGTGAACGTCATGACAAAACGCAGTCAGTTGGCGCTGGCTATTCTGCCGGTGGTGATGCTGGCTCTAGTTGCTTCGTCCGCTGCAGTTTCTGCCAGTGCGGCAGAGAAGGCGCGGCTCGCCACGTTTGAGAGGGCGCCGGGTGAAAGCTATTTCGCTTTGAGCCTCATTCCCGACGTGCAGGCGAGCCGGGAGGCACATGAGATTGTCATTCTGGTCGATACTTCCGCCAGCCAGGTCGGCTCGTTCCGAGACGATTGCTTGGCCGCATTGGCGAGCATGCTTGGGCATCTCGACAAGAGCGACAAGGTGAGCCTCCTGGCGCTCGACCTGCGGGCCGTGCCGATGACTGATGGATTCGTGGCGCCCAAGGGCGAAGAGATGCACGCCGCCATTGCCAAACTGCAGGCCCGCGTGCCGCTGGGCGCGACCGATTTGGATGCCGGGCTCAGGAGCGCGATGACGAGCTTTGCCAAGGATTCCACTGCGGCGAGAAGTGTGGTTTACATTGGTGACGGGCTGAGCCGGGCTAACCTGTTGATAGGGGAAGACTACACGAACCTGGTGAAAGACCTGGCGGCAAGCAAAGTTGCTGTTTCCAGCCTGGCCATCGGGCGTGAGCAGAATGTTCAAATTTTGGCCTCGATTGCCAATCTTACCGGCGGCATGGTTCAAGTCGATAACGGAGCCGAGGGAGTGGCCGACGCTGCCGGCAAGGTGATGGCCAAGATTGCCGAAGGGACGGTCATCTGGCCGAAGTCGTCGGTGCTTTCCGAGGGTCTGGCGGACGTGCTGCCGAAGTCCGTGCCGCCGCTTCGGTTGGACCGGGACACGATCGTGCTGGGCAAGATGAACGGCCAGGGAACTCAAGAAATTGCGGTGAAAGCCGATGTGAATGGCAAGGAAATCGAGCTGAAGTGGACGGTTCGCCCCGAAGCGTCCAGTGATGATTTCGCTTTCCTGCCCAAGTTGATTGAGGAATTCCGCACCGACGATGGGCTGTCCTTGCCCACGCTGGGTTCGGCCGGACTGAGAGAGGCCCGCTATATCACGAACCAGAGCGTCGAAGATTTAACGAAGCTCGGTCATGCCGCACTGGCCTCCGGTGATTTACCGGGCGCGCTGAGCGCCGCCCTGGCCGCCCTGGCCCGCGACCCGAACCACTCCGGCGCCAAAGCTCTTAAGTCCGCTGCCGAAAAAGCCATCTCCACCAAGAGCACGGATGACAAAAGTGCCTTCGAGAAAAATCGTGCCTTCGAGGAGGATCAGGCGGAGCGCCCTGCCGGATCTTATTACGTGAATTTCCAGGCTCCTGAAGGAACCGAGAGTTCGGCCCTGATCGATGAAGTCCTGACCGAGTCCAAGGGGATTCTGGACACCACGGAAACGGAGCGCAAGGTTGATGAACAGCGGATCAAAGCCCTCGTCGAGAAAGCGCTGACCGATGCCCGCGAACAAATGGGAAGCGACCCCGACGGCGCAGAGCAGCAGCTCAAATTAATGGGAGATAACGTCAAGCTGTCTCCCGCCCTCAGCGCGGAGGTCCGCAATCAACTGCGCAGCCAGATTGAGAATGCGGTTCGCGAAGCCCGCCGCCAGAGTGGCGTGGTGAAAGAGAAGCTTGCTCGCGCACGGGAACTGGAGGCACAGGCTCGCGAGCAGAACAAGATTCTACGGGATCTGGACCTGAAGACGCAGCGTCTCAAGCAGGTTATGGACCGGTTTGACGCCCTGATGGAGGAAGGGAATTACGCGAACGCTGACGATGAAGTTCGACCCGAAATCGAGAAATTAGCGCCCGGCTCGATTGTCGCCGCTTCGGTGAACGCGGCAGCGCAACTCCAGCGATATGACGCCGAGCTTGACCAGATCCGCCAGATGCGACACCGAAATTTCCTCGCCGCCTTGCACCAGGTCGAACTGGCCCTAGTTCCCTTCCCGGGCGAACCTCCGATTGTGTACCCCTCGGCAGAGTTTTGGGAGGAGATTTCCCGCAGCGCGTTTCGCAACTCCCGCTCCAGCGCCGTGGATATTACCGGCCCCGGGAAGAACAAGGAACAGCGAATTCGGGATGCCCTGGAAACCGATGTGGACCTCGATTATCCCGAAACGCCCCTGAAGGAAGTTATTGATGATTTGAAGGAGCGGTTTAATATTCCGATTGTGCTGGCCACCAAGAAACTGGAAGAGGCGGCCATCAATTTGGAAACGCCCGTCACGGTGAGCTTCAAGCAAATTAGCTTGCGGGCCGGCCTGCGAAACATGCTGGGCGAGCTCGGCTTGGTTTACCTCATTAAGGATGAGGTCATGTTGATTACCACGCCGGAAGACGCCGGCAGCCAACTCATCACCAAGGTCTACCGCGTCGGCGACCTGGTTGTGTCTCCTGTTCCGCTTGGCCTAAGCCAAGGCGGCGCGCAGGGGGGCTTCGGCGGCGGCGGCGGTGGTGGACAGGGTGGTGGCATGGGCGGTGGAATGGGCGGTGGTGGAATGGGCGGTGGTGGAATGGGGGGTGGTGGAATGGGCGGTGGTGGAATGGGGGGTGGCGGTGGAATGTTCGCCGTGGAAGAGGATCTGTCGCTCGGCACCAAGAAGGATCCGTCCAAGGCGGAGGTTGTTCCTGTCCCGGCTCCGCGGGCCAAGCTCCCCAAGGTCATTGGCAAACGGCTGACCGCGAAGGGCTCGTGGGACAAATTCTTCGAGGCGAAAAAGGAAGAAATCTCCAGCACCACGGACGATACGCAGCTGCGGCAGATTCTGGCCGACGTGCGGCAGACGACCCGCGAGCTGGTAGTGGAAAAGAAGTTCGCGGAAGTCCGCACCCTGATTCAGTCCTCCCTGAAGCATGGCATAGTGGAATCCTGGATGTACGAAGCGCTGGGACTCGCCCTTCAAGCGGATCCGACGGCTCCCGCGGATGAGCTGGAGCGAGCATTGATGTCCGCCATCGATCTGGCCGGAAACGAAGAACAAGTTCTGTATGTCGCCGAATACATGGCACGCTGCGGATTGAAGGCGAGGGCTCTCAAGCTCTATCAGCAAGTCGCCAAGACCAGCCCGGCGCGGATTGAGCCGTACTTGCAAGGTCTCACTCTGGCGAAGTCACTGAATGATATTGCCGGCATCAAATGGGCCTGCGTGGGTATCCTCCGCCAGTCCTGGTCCAAGGAAGACCGGAAAGTGGGCGAGGACGCATTCCGCATTGCCAAGGCGACCTACGAATCGCTCCTCAAGGAAAATCGCCATCCCGAGGCGGAAGCCTTCGACAAGGCCGTACGAGCTGCCATGGTCCGCGACGTGGTGATCCGGGTGAACTGGACCGGCGATGCCGACGTGGACATGTTGGTTGTCGAACCG
This sequence comes from Pirellulaceae bacterium, assembly GCA_051004015.1. Classification (GTDB taxonomy): domain Bacteria; phylum Planctomycetota; class Planctomycetia; order Pirellulales; family Pirellulaceae; genus SXOA01. The sequence continues at coordinate 56,239 of JBPCKT010000128.1, forward strand.
TCGGGAACCAGTTGCTCGATGCGCAGCCCGCGGTCGGTTGCCGGCGGCGTCTTTTTTGGCGACGCCTCCGCTGCCGATCAAGGGACTTCCGCCGACGGCTATAGCGAGATGTACGCTTGCGGAGAGGCCTTCGACGGCCAATACCGGGTGCTCCTCCGCACGGCCTGGGGACTGCCGACCGCTAAGAAAGTGACAGTCACCGTTTACACCCATTACGGAACCGACAAACAGACCTTCGAGCAGCAGCAGATTGCCCTCGGGGACAAGGATGCCCTGGTGCTCGTCGCGCTGAAGGATGGCCGGCGCAAAGAAGCCCTGCCGGATGCCCAGGTGGCGCAGGTCGCCAAGGTCCAGAACGCCTTCAACCGCGCCATCCTGGCCCAGCAGATGGGGCAGTTCAGCAACTCCGGGGCGGCGCAGAGCTTCGGCGCTGGCCAGCGACTCCTCGCTGCCAACGGCCTCGGCTTCTTCGGCCGCGGAGCGGTCGGCTATCGTCCGGTGATCATCACCCTGGACGAAGGTGCCCAGTTCAGCTCCAACGCGGTGATTTCTGCCGACCGGCGTTATGTCCGCGTCTCGCCGAACCCATTCTTCTCGGCAATCACCGAAGTCTCCACCTTCAACTTCGTGAGTGGTGCCGGCACCTCGCAGGGCCAGGGCGGCGGCTTCGGCGGCGGCGGTGGCGGCGCTGGCGGCGGCGGCGGCGGAGTATTCTAATCGCCGTGAGGATTATGCCTGCCTGAACCATCCAGCCGCGTCCAAGTGCCGCGGCTTTTTTCTTTTGAGTCGCTCGATATCGAGTATCTGGGAATTGCCGGCAATTATCCGGTCCCGCACGCCGGCCCAGTCGGATAGGCCGCCTGAGCCGCGCGTTCCGCATCGGCGTAGAAAGGCGGAGGTAGAATTGGCTGGCCTCCGTCCTGGGCGACGTCGTACATGCCGAAGGCCCGGATCATTGCCAGGAAATCAACGGGCTCAAACAGCGGGCCGCTGGGAAACCGATCATCGAGAAAGGCGAACATCATCTCCACTTCGGCTTGCAGCTCCAGACCGATATGGCTCGTCAGCGTGGCAATCGCGCCGTCGCTTTGCATGTCCTGCACCACGGCAGTGTAGCGGAGCTGATCGCCAGGAAAGGCATAGCGATGAAAAATCGCCTTCCCGATCTTCGCCAGCACCACGCGAGCCTCAAAGCCGCTCACCTCGCCGATGAGCAGTCCCGCCGTCTGGGCCATTCCCTCGATCACCAGGGAATTCGGAAACACGGGAAAGCCTGGCTGATACTGGTCGAGTTCTTCTTCGACAATACTGACATTCTTCACCGCGACCGCCCGCTTGCCGCGTTCAAACTCCAGGAATTTGTCGATCCAGAACCAGCGCATGGTATCTGCTTCGCGTCAAAGGGGAAGTGCCGAAATTCGAATGAAGAAAGAGTGACGAATTGCGAGTCCTCATTCGTCATTCGCCATTAGTTTAGGCGCCCACCTTGGACTCGATGTACTTGCAAAGCGCGCCGACGGTGATCAGGTTGCTGAAGTCGCGGATTTGGGGATTGGCCTCGAAAACCGCAAAGTCCGCAAACGGCATCCGCTTCTTGAGCTCGGCAATCCCTGCCGCAGTCACTTTGCCGTCTTGCACGTACGCAGCGTTGGTCAGAATGTCTTCGGGGGACAGGTCCTTGCGGGGGATTTCCACCCCAAACGCCTTTTCGAGCTTGAAGACGATGTCCAAAAAGTCAATCGACTCCGCGCCCAGAGTCCCGACCAGCGTAGCTTGCGGAGTTACTTCCTCCTCACCAACCCCCAAGGCATCCACCAGGGCGGTTTGAACCTTCTTGAAAATCTCGTCTTTCGTAGGCATGTCCAAGGTACTCCAGTCCAATTAGGCACTTCGCGGCAAGGAATTGGTCATTCCGGCCGCCCCGTCGGGGGCGACAGCAATTTTGCCAGCGTGTTACGGGTTTCGTTTCGCAAGTAGGGGTCGGTGTCCGTTCGGAGCGGGTAACGATCCGCCAGGTTGAATCGTTCCAGAACCAGCCGGCCGGCGACGGCGATGTTGCCGCACACGGTCGCCTGGACCTTCAGGGTCGTAAGCACGTTATCCTGATTCAGGATTTCCGCCGTTACCTCCAGCGTTTGGCCAGGGGCGACAAAACCAGAATACTTGATGTTTCGTGCTTCCTTCAGCAGGACAATGGAATGCGCAAATCCCTCGCTCTGCCGCACCAGCCAGGTGCTCGCCTGGTACAGGGCTTCGAGCATGATGACCCCCGGCATCACCGGGAACCGGGGAAAGTGGTCCTTCAGGTAATGTTCGTCCGCCGAAAGACGCTTCACCGCCCTGATTCGCACTCCCGGCTCAAGTTCCAGCACCTGGTCGAGTTGACTGAACTGCATGAAACCAAATTCCCCAGCCGTGCCTGACAAATCGACTGACCGGCCACTTATGCGAAAGTACGTAAGTATATCGCCCGGCGTGGTTTGCCACAACCCGCACCGGTTCCTTAAACGGATTGCCTTGGTAACTTCTTGTCGGAGGCGGTTCAACTCGAATCACAGGAGCTGCCTGGCAAACTCCAAGTCCTTTCGGCTGAACCCCTTGCGCTTGCATTATAATCTCGCGCCCTTTGTCATGCCTCACTTTTGCTGTTACATTTCTCTCCGTATGCGCAAAGGTATTTCCGTCTCACCAGGCGTCGCCGTCGGCACCGCTTATTGCATCCACGAGATTTTCGTGGACCCCGACACCAAACGCCTGGAGGATAACGAAGTTACGGCTGAGCTGGCCAATTACGAAACCGCCCGCGACAAGGCGGCCGCGGAGCTGCGCGCCTTGCATCACAAGGTTGCTAGCCAGGTCGGTGCCGCCGAAGCCGCCATCTTTGCCGCCCACGAGTCCATCCTGCGGGACGCCGCCTTCACCAATAAAGTCCGCACCTGGGTTGTCAATGACCGCCTCACTGCCGAGGCCGCGCTGCACCGCTTGCTGGACGAATACACCATCCTCTTCACAAAGACGAACGACGAGTACATCCGTGAGCGGGTCAACGACGTGCGGGACGTGGTCATCCGCCTCCGCGCCCACCTGTCCGATGTGGTCAAGCCCGAGGCGACCAGCGTCCTCAGCGGCCCGGTGATTGTCGTGGCTGACGAGCTCCTTCCCTCCCAGGTCGTCACGCTGGGCGGGCTGGAAGTCCGCGGCATCGTCACCCAGGCCGGCAGCCAGACTAGCCACGCCGCCATCATCGCCCGCAGCCGCGGCATCCCCGCCATCTCGGGCATGAGAGGCATCCTTCGCCATGTGAAGACGGGCGACACCATCGTCGTGGATGCCCGCGGCGGCCATGTCCTGGTCAATCCCGACGCCGAGCAGAGGAGCGCCTACCTCAAGCTGGAGCGCGAGTTCTTCCTCCTCAAGGACCAGCTCGCCGCCAATCGCGACCAGCCGGCCCGCACAGAGGACGGCATCGACCTGGAGCTGCTGGCGAACATCAACGGCGGCATCGATGCCCGGGCTGCCGTCGCCATGGGGGCCAGCGGCGTCGGCTTGTTCCGCACCGAATATCTCTATCTCACGCACCCCGATGTGCCGGACGAGGAAGAACAGTACGTCGCCTACAAGGAAGTCATCGACGCCAGCCCCAACCGGACCATCACCATCCGCACGCTGGACATCGGCGGCGACAAAACGGTTCCTTACCTCGGTCACACCCATCAGGAAGCCAATCCCTTCATGGGTTGGCGAAGCATCCGCCTCTCCTTTGAGCACCCGGAGTTCTTCGCCACCCAGCTCCGGGCCGTGCTCCGCGCCGCTGCCCACGCGGAAGCGGTCGGCAGCCGCGTCCGCCTGATGTTTCCGATGATCACGGTGCTCGAGGAAATCCGCAAAGTCAAATCGATGGTGAACAAGGCCGCCCAGCAGTTGCGGCAGGAGCAAAAAAACTTTGGCAGCGATGTCAAGCTTGGCATGATGCTGGAAGTCCCCGCCGCGGCCATCTCCATCAAGGACATGCTGCCGGAAGTGGACTTCGTCTCCATCGGCTCCAACGACCTGGTGCAGTACCTGATGGCCGCCGACCGAGACAATCCCAAAGTCAGCCACCTCTGCCAGCCCCTGGCCCCGCCGGTCCTCAAGGTCCTCTCCCACGTCATCAAAGCGTGCGACAAGGCTGGCAAACCACTGACCCTGTGCGGCGAAATGGCCGGTCAGCCCCGGGCCTTCGTGCTGCTGTTCGCCATGGGCCTGCGGAGCTTCAGCATGAGCCCCGCCTTCATCCCCACGATGAAAGATCTGGCCGCCCACCTCACGCTGGAAACCGCCCGCCAGGTCCTGCGCAAAGCCATGACCCTCCGCACCACCGCCGGCGTCAAGCGTTACATGGCGGAACAACTCTCCCGCATCGCGCCCAACTTGCGAATGCTGGACGTGGACTGAGTTCAAGATTCGACAAGTCATTTTTGCTTGACCTCCCGCCCCGCGATTCCTAGCAATCTTGAGGCGGCATGATGAAAAACATCCGACAAGATTCTTTGTAAGTCATTGGTTTCTTACACTTGTGACTCCAGCCGTCCGTGGTTTCGCCGCCCCCATCTCTACCACGACCAGCGGAGCCTCCTCGCAGAAATCGCACCGCCTCGACATCAGCCTGAAGCGCCAGCGAAGGAAACCGCCGCATCTCCTTGGGCTGCGACGTATCCTCGTTCCCACGCTCCGCGTGGGAACACACGTCTTCGCCGCTCCGCGGCCAGCAAGCCGGTCAACACGGGACGCAGAGCGTCCAGGACGCGCGTTCCCACGGGGACCGTGGGAACGAGAACCTTCGGGGACAGTGGACACCTGGTTTTTGTCACTCGCCAGGCACTGTCCCAGCCGGAGAAGCCCTCCCCAGCGTCCCCGCCCGGCACCTTAAGGGTTTGGGTAATCTCCCGATCCCATAAGGGTTTTATAAGGCCCCGGAGGCCCGCTTTATTCACCTTTTTCAGGTGCGTTTTCGCGATCATGGACGCTGCAAGTCATTGAAATTAAAGAGCTTGCGTCGCCGACCTCTATTCACACGGGGCCCAGCCTTATTCAGCCCCGTCCCGTGGTTTCGCGGGGAAACCCATAAGGGTTTTGCGACATCTTCACGCCGTGGAAGCTGCCTCTAAGGGCGTAAGTAGTGCGTTACTACAGAATTGTCAAAGATCATGTGTGCGGTATCTGCGCACTAACTGTTCAGGACATAATAGGCAAATGATAGAGACACAGGCAAGCCCCCGCAGCAAAAAATCCTACCGGGATTCTCGCCGGCCCGATTAGACTCAATTGTACACATATCCGTAAATGTCCGGCAAGTCCCCGAAGGGGGGTGAGCCTCCTGTCGCTATGCTAGGGAAGCTCCGCCACGTCGTGACTGCCGCGAGTCGCCAGAGCAGGCATGACCTGTGCTGACGGATATCCCAAAAAGCGAACCGAGCCGTCGCAGAGGGCGAAATGGGCACCCCCGGCATGGAGGCTCCAGAAGTGAAACCGGTCGCAGGGCTCGTCGATGTTGCCGGGGCTGAACTGATAGGGTCCGTCGAAGCAGGAGCCGTAAGGGTCGGTGAAGATGTTCTTCTCGCGCACGCCGAGCACGCTGTTGAGCGAACCGGTCTGAGCCTGGCCGACTCCTGCGTACCACCATCCGTAATAGAAATCGGGGCTGGGAGGCCGCTCGCCCAGGAGCAGCGTCTGGCTGGTGCCGTCTCCGATTTCGCCCAGACTCACGTGAGAATCGGCGTACAGCACGCCATCTTCCGCATAAAGGTCCGTGCCGGAGACCCCCAGGTAACTGGAGAGGGCCACCAGGCGGTCCTTGCGGGTCAGGCGGGGGGCGCGGATTCGCCCATCATCCGGGCACTGGACCGCGGGGAGAACCTGGGCCATGAGGACGTGCGGCGGATTATTGAACGCATAGCGGTCTCGGGAATACGCATCGTTTGCTTGTTGCCAGAGGGCATCTTGCTCCAGGTAGGGCAAAATCGCAACAATCCACGAGGAATACGGAGTCGGCGCAGTGGGCGAATTGCGCATCAGTCCAGCCGGCAGACTCTTTCGGGCGTCGTGGAATTCATGCAGGGCCAGGGCTAATTGGCGGACCTTGTTCGCGCACTGCATCTTGCTGGCGGTGACCCGCGCGTACTGGACCGCCGGCAGCAGCAGCGCCATCAAAATGCCGATGATGGCGATCACGACGACGAGCTCGATCAGCGTCAAGCCGCGTGAACAGGGGTCGGGAGTCTTAGGCGTCATAGACTTCTCAATCCTGTAAAACCTTGGACGCCTAAGACTTCCGACCCCTTAGCTCTACGGGAGTACTTTTCTTGGTGCGGGCAACCCCCTCGCCTCGAATTTCAAACTCGCATGGCCACAACGTCCGACCATCCGTGAAAAAAAGCTCGTAGCGGCGCTCGAACTTGCCGAGACGATGGGCCGAAACCTCCAGCGGAATCCAGGCCGATTTGCCGGCCCCAATCACCCCTATTTTTTCGTTCTCCCAACTGGAGCAAAAGGTCGGGTCTCAGCCCCACCCCTGCGCATTGTGCAGCGTAATGGGCCTGCTCGTGCCGTTCACAATCTCAATCTGGCGGACTTCGCTCACGTCCTTCACCAGCACCAGCCGCGCGAGGCCCTCCGCCCGGATGAACACTTTGCCGGCCGAGCGCTGAGTCACCGCCAGACCAATGGCCGCCGCGATCAGGAGCACGCCGGCACCCACAAGCCCCAACGAAACAAACCGGTCGATGAGAGCCAGGCGCGTCATGATTTCACCTGGCTGTTTTCCGATACCGATGCCAAAACAGTCCCGCGACGACCAGGATCAGCCCCGCGCCACCGAACCACACAAAGATGGGTACGCCCGGTTTTTGAAAGCCGGGGGGTTCCGGGAGGCCGAATGCGGAAAGGTAAAAGTTCGCCTTGGGCGGAGTGGTGAACGACCGCTTGAGAGTTTCATTTATTTCCATTTTAACGATTTCGCCAGTCGCTTTGTTGACCGACTTACTTTTGAACACGTACAGCGGGCCAGGTGGCCCCGCCCCGACGTTGACTTCCTCCGTGAGAACGTAAGTGATGTCTCCCTGGGTGAGTTCGGCCGTGACCCGCCGAATCTGGAAGTAATTATCGGGATCCAGATCCAGCATGAACTCTTTGTAGGGAATCCAGGCTTTACCGAACGGGATCGTCCGATCGCTTCGCTGATGGTCATAGCTGATTTCACAGCGGACATATCGTTTATCCCCCTCGGCGAGATATTCCGCGCTGCGGAGTTGAAAGTAGGGTTTGCTGAAGATCTCGGGCAGGGCCTCGACATGCACGATCAGAAAATCATTTTCCGTCAACCAACTGCTTCTGAACATGTCCCGCGGCGGTTCCTGGCCCGCATCCTCCGGAGCGAGCTTTTGCAGCGCGACGAGCTTGAAGGGCCCCTCGCGTCTCGCGGCCCGCAACTGAAAATAGTACTGGTCATTGATTCCAAGCACGGTGACGCGCAGCGCCGGCTCCTTTGGGTTTTCCTCCTCGACCGTGAGGTCCTCTCCGATGGTCAACTTAAATGCCCCGCGGGACTTAGTTGTGCCTTGGCCCGTCGTTTTCTCGACTCCGCCAGAAATCCGCTTGGCGACAGCCTCTTTGGAGTGGTTTAGGGCTCGCTCGCGAAACCGCTTCCATTCCCGGGGCGCTTCCTCCAGCACGCGGCGCTTGAGCTCTTCGTCGCCAATGGCCGCGACCGGCGCGGACCACGCCCAGACAACGAACAATGCCAATAAAATGTTTGAGCGATGCATCGTCGTTCTTGATCGGTGAAAAACTTGCCTTTTGGAAGTTTAGGAATGTGAGGTTCGGTCGCGTTCAGGGTGTGCATTCGCAAAAGTTGATCGGAGTGCCGTTCGCATTTTTCAGCCGTGTGCATTTGCAAGCAGTGCATGTCACGGTCGCGGTGGCGGGCCCCGAACAAGGAGCACCACCCGCGAGGGGGCACTTGAGACCCCGTCCGTGACTCCAGCAGGCTCCTAGCGCGACACTGTATTCGCAGCATGGATCGTTCTGGTCGAGATCACATACTGGAGTGCAATTCTTCCCCGTTGGACCAGGAACCCCAATTTCAATGGGATCGGGATCATCACCGAACAACTGGTTCGGCACCAGAAGCAGACCGCACATCAGCAGGGCCATGCCCAGGGCGAACAGGACGAAAGACACGTTCGATTGTTTCGACGCCATTTGAATCTCCTTAGGAATCGGGACCGTCCGCCGCTTTCGCCTGACTGCCGCTCGACACGCGTCCAGCGATGATTCCGGTCAGGTAAGGGGCGGCGGTGGAATCGGTGTAGAAAAAGTACTTGCGCGCGAACCGTCCCGGCGTCCCCACAAACCGGATTCGCACGGGGATTGACTGAGACTCGCCGCTGGCCAACGTCACCGGCATCCCGTTGATCGTGACGCAACTGCAATCCGCCGTGCCCCCCATCACCTGAACGGGTCCGGCGGAATCGTTGCGGATCGTCACCTGCACTTGCCCCCACTCGCCAGTTTTTCCCGCGCCGGCATCGGCGGTGTAAGGGGACACGCGCACCTGTTCACCTCGCAACCGCGCGACAAATGGACTATCGAGCCAGGACTGCGGTAATCCCAGAATCAGCACGGGCAATGCAAACAGTCCCAAGGTAACAAGCTGACGCGGCTCGCGCAGGATGCCGCCGACCAGCGACATGATCGATTGGTTTCCCGGGCGAAACAGACACAACGCGACCAGCGCCGCCGCATCAATGCATACCGCCAGCCAAGGACTCGCCGGAACCCGTCCGAAGCAAGGACAATGGGCAACGCCCGCTAAGCCCGTCGATACGGCCACCGAAAAAGCGACGAGGAAAAAGACTGCGGCGGTCAACCAGGAAAGCGCGGGGTAGGCTCCACTTGCCAACCACATGGCAATCAGAACCTCAATGATGACAACCGCTAGAATCGCCCGCGGCGAGGAAAGCCACGGGTCGGGATAGACCATGCCCGACCAAAGTGCGTCGAGCTTGAGGAGCGCCGCAAAGACCAGGACCGCGACAAGAACCTTGACGAGCAGACCCCACACCTCGAATGGGGGGGGGGCGTCGCTAATGGGAGGAACTCTTGAAGAATCGGTCATGGTCCGTTCTCCGCACGGCTGACTCCGCGCTGGGAATCCAGCCGAAATCATCCGCGTTTGTCGAGCAATGGGTGAAGCTACTCCCACGTTCTGCTCATTGCAATAGTTTTTGGAGAAATCCTGGTGGAATTTTTCGCTGGTACAACAATCCGAGAAGCCCTGCCATTCCCTACAAGGGGCGAAGCCCTACCTTGCCCTAAAGACTGTCCCATAGGACGGGCTTTGATTTATCGAGCCGCGGCAGGTCGCAGCGGATCGCTTCGAGGTACTTCTGGGCAGCGCCGGTGTTGAAGAGGACCACGCGGTCGTGGGGCTTGATCCAATTCGATTCTCGCAGTTGCTGGAATGCCCCGATGCAAGCGGCGGATTCGGGGCAGAGGGGGATCCCTTCGGCAGCGACGGCGAGGCGCATCCATTCCTGGATGCGGGATTCGTCCACGGCGATGGCGATTCCCTGGCTGTGACGCACAGCGTCGAGAATCATGAAGTCGCCGACGGCGGCGGGGACGCGGATGCCGCTGGCGATGGTGTGGGCGTTGGGGAAGACTTCGGCGAAACGTTCTCCCTTCTCAAACGCCCGCACGATGGGGGCACAGCCGCTGGACTGCACGCTGACCATGCGGGGCATTTTTGTGGAGCGGAGCCAGCCGAGAGTGGCGAGCTCGGCGAAGGCTTTCCACATGCCGATCAGGCCGGTGCCGCCGCCGGTGGGGTAGAGGATGACGTCCGGCAATTCCCAGCCGCACTGCTCGGCCAGCTCCAACCCCATCGTTTTTTTGCCTTCGATCCGGTAGGGCTCCTTGAGCGTGGACAAATCGAACCAGCCCATCCGCTCTTTCCCTTCGCGGACGATGCGGCCGCAGTCGTTGATCAGGCCGTTGACGAGGAAGGTCTTGGCCCCCGCCAGGGCGCATTCATACTGGTTGATGGCCGGCGTGTCCTCCGGCATGAAGACGTAGCATTCCATTCCCGCCCGGGCCGCATAGGCCGCCGCGGCTCCGCCGGCATTGCCCGCGGTGGGTAGAGCCACCCGCTTCACTCCCAGGCGTTTGGCCATCGTGATCGCCATCGCCAGGCCGCGGCTCTTGAAGCTGCCGGTGGGGAGGAGCGACTCGTCCTTGATCCAGAGATTGTCCGTGTTGAGCTTGGCCCCAAGGCGCGTCGCGTGAAGCAGGGGTGTCATCCGCTCACCGAGGGAAACTACGTCCGTCTCGTCGTAATACGGCAGCAGCTCGCGGTAGCGCCACATGGTTTCCGGGCGTGATATGAGCTTTTCCCTGGTCAACTCGCGCCCGACGGCGGCCAGGTCGTAACGGACCCAGATCGGCCGGTCCTTGTGGAGCGTGTGGAGCGCGTCGGGATCGAGGCGACCGCCGTCGATCGCGCCTTCGAGGTGGGAAACGAAGCGGGGCATGCGTGCTCAAGGCTAAGGCCGAAAATCTGGCTAGCACCTTAACCGACGGCCGTGGCGAACGCTAGTCGTTCACCGGCAGGTAAGGCCGCGCGGGTGCCGCCTTGCGGGTTCGCTTCACGGACTTGAGAGGCTGGCTCGTGCTCAAATCATCCGGCTTCAGATCGGCCGGTGGCTTCGTTTCGGGAGGCAATGTTTCGGGTTCCGTCGACTCCGTTTTCTCGGCCTGCTGCTTGTTCGCGTAGACCTGCGAACCGGCGGGGGCAAACACGCTGCCGACCCGGCCGTCACAAAGATTGTCCCGCTGCCACGCGCCGCCGTGATAGCCATAGGCGTAGTCATACGGATTGCAGCACGTGGCGCAGCCCATGCTCATGGAGGCCGAGGCGATAAGCAAACCCAGGGCAAACAAGCGGCGCATGTCGAGATCCTTCCTTGGAGGCGCAGTGGTTCCTGCGTGACTGTTATCGGTAAGGTCCGGCTGGGATGTTTAGGCCGAGTTTGCCGAAGAAAGCGGATTTAGGGGCAAAAGAGTAGCCGGCCCACTCCGTGTGCCGGCTGTCCGCTCACGGAGTGAGCGGACTACTTTGGCGGACTACTTTGCCAGCGCCGCTAGCGACTTGGCGTCCACGACCTTGGGGTCAACCGGTGCGGTTTGCATGTTCTGCATCGCTTGCTCGGTCATGCGGCTGGCGAGCTCTTTCAGCGACGAGAGCTCGGGGCTGTCGTCGTTGAACGTCGTCCGCTCGGCGAGCAGGGTTTGCAGGAGTAAGCCGACCAGGCCGGAGGTGGCGGGGGCGACGAAGGGGTGACCGCTCGCATGGCCATTGCCGTTCGACGAACCGTCACCGCTCGCTCCCTGGCTGGCGCTTCGGGTTAGTGCAGAGCCGTCACCGCCTCCTGCGATGAAGATGCGTTCCGGCACCAGCGGCTGGGTACTCCTGGAGAGCTGCGCGCCGACTTGTTGCAGGGCGTACAGCCGCGGGTCGCCGTAGGAGGCGACTTTGCGCATCAGCACGGCAGCCTCGGAGAGGCCGACTTGCATGATCCGCTGGGCTTCACCACGTCCGGCGAGGATGGCCTGTTTGCTGTCCGCCTCCGCCAGGACAACCGTCTGCTCGGCCTGGCGGCGAGACTGGGCAAGCTGGGCATCGGCCATGACAACCGCCTTTTCCGCGGCCTTGTGGGCACGCTGCAACTCCGCCTCCCCCTCACTCTCGGCGATTTGCGCCTTGACGCGGGTGTTGGTGAGGCTGGTCTGCATATCGGCGAAGGCTTTGGCCTCGTTCAACTCACGGAGCTTCTCGGCGGCACCCTTCTGCTTTTCGTACGTTTCGAGCTGCTCGATGGAGAGCTGCCGCATACGGAGTTGCTCGAGCAGCGTTTCAATCTTTCCGCCACTCTCCTCGGTATCGGGCTTGCCAATCAGCACGTCCACGCATTCGATGTCGAACTCATGGAACCGCCGCCGCAATTCGCCCCGCGCCTCGTCCTGAATCAGGTCGCGGTCGTGGAGCAGCTCCAGCATGGTCTTGCGATGGGCGATGTCCCGGAAATAAGCCGAGAGGAGCGGGTCGAGCGTCTGCGTAATCAGCTTTTTCACGTCGCCGAAACGCTGAATGACGTTGGGGGCCCGCTGGTAATCGATATGCACCACCACCGACAGCGGCAGGTGCGGCTCGTAGGCGTCGCGGGTGACCAGGTCGATGGAGCGGAGCGATTCGTCGTAGCGGTGCGTTTCCGTTTTCCCCGTGACCCAGTGGAGCACGAAGTTGGTAGTCGGCACGAGCACGATGCTGCCGGCGTATGTGTTGAAGGCGTATTTGCCCGGCCCATGGGGTCGCGCCCAGACGCCCCGCTCACCTTCGGCCACCCGCTCGCCGTGGCGAAAGGCCTCGCCGGAAACGTCCTGGCCGCTTCGCCCATAGTAGCTGACCACCACGCCAACGTACCCAATGGGAACGACGGTCTTGGGAATCAGTTCCACCGTGGCGAACCAGCGGTTGAGGAAATAGGTGCCGTCCGTGAGGGCCTGATACTGCCGGCCCCGACGGCCGCCGCCGTCCAAAAACGCCTGCGGGCTTTGGAAGTTGTTGTGATAGTGCGGCTCATTGGGATCACTGCCGACGACGGGGGCGATGATTTCCCCCGGCATCAGCGACGAGCCGTCGTGAATGGTCACGATTCCGATGCTGTCCACCATGTGGACCGCTTCGGGATGCAATGGATCCTCCGCCTTCATCGCCGCCCCGATCACGATCGGCCGGAAGCCGCCGACGCTCTTCAGGTCGTCCTGCCAGTTCTTCAGCGACGCCGCTTCGTGATGGGAAAGCAACGCGCGAAGTGCATAAATGGCATCCTCCGTAATGACGATGAACAGCGCCGGGTTAATGGCGTAGGCCCCTTCGCGCAGAATCGCCAACTGCCGGCCGCGCTGGCCAGACTGACCGTCGTGGGATAAGCAGCCTTGCTTGTCCTGCAACTTTCTTTCGTCCGCTTTGGACATGCTCGCGGTTTGCCCTGGAGTGAGAAATGTCCGCGCGTCCTGGAAGTTGTTGCACTCCACGACGCGGCCGAGGGTCTGGCTCGGAGGGAGCGGCTGGCCGTCGCGAGCGTAGACGTAGCCGACCTTCCCTTGCGGAATGGTGACCAGCGGCATGGTGTGAACGCGGTACTGCCAGCGCCAGAGCCCAAAGTGGACTCCGCCGCGCAGCAGGTCCCCCTGAAAGCCGGCCTCTCCGTTGAGGGCCAGGATGTGCCCTTCCGGCACCGAGCCTTTGCTCGACCAGAGTTTTTCCACGACGCCGACCGAGTTGTTCGGCATGAACCGGAGGCAGAGCCAAGCGATAAACGCCAGCTTCGCCAGGACAATGATGGTCACGATGCCCGTGACACCGAGGGATTGCACAACCTGTGTGACAGAGAGTGCGAGTAACATAAGATCCTCCGCCAAAGAAGGTGAGGAGGCGTCCCGATTGTAGGGTGCATGAGCGCAGCGAAATGCACGCGTATCAGGCGTTGCACTTGGCCAGTCGTCACTCAGGTACGAAGTCTCGTACCCGCGTGCATTTCGCATGCGCTCATGCACCCTACTGGAATGGACCTACCCCACCCAGGCATAACCAAGGGCCGGATCGTCCCAGCGATGGACGAGAATGCCCTTTCAACTTGGAGCCGGATACATGTCCGGTTCCGCCTGCGAGGTTAGCTGACGGGCTAGGAGTTGAAAGTCTCCTGGTCGGACCGTTTATGGCTGGGTCTGACCTGCGCCCCGGAGCGAGTGGCTTTTGACGGCCGGCTCGCTCAAATTGGGTCCCCCGCTCCCGGACATTACTTTTCGCCCAGGATTCGGCTGCTATGGTCTAATTATCGACTGCGGGGGTGGGAACGCAATGGCCGGAGGGGTGAAAGTTGCAAGGTGGTGACATAAGGCATGATGGCAATAGCACTTGCGTCATCAGGCATGTCCCTTGCAGGATAGCCTGCACCATGGAGCTTCTCGACGAAGATACCGGGAATAACTTCCATGGCGCCGCTCGAATCCTCTCAATCCGGCTTAGGCAAGCGGAGTTTGGCGACGAGAAAATCTCCATTCTCCCAGGATTTCCTTTCTTGCGTTGGCGTTGAAATCGGATAACTTAATGGCAGGTGGCAAGTCCGTCCGCACCTTCGTTTTGCGGCACGGAATTCGGTTGCTCTTTCGGAACATAGATCATGAGCACAAGTCCTCTTCCGGCTCCTCAGGGCCCGCGTCCCGCCGCCCCGCTAGCTCGCCCGCTCGGTGCTGCTGGAATGCCGCCGCAAGGTGCGCAACCGGCCACGCAGCCGGGAATGCAAGGACCGCCCCAAGGTCCCCCTTCCGGCCAGGAAGATGATGGCCCCGAGCCCGCCTTCAGCACCAACTTCCTGCTCTTCAACGCCATGCCCAGTTGGGCGGTGAGCGGCGTCGTTCATTTCATCGGCGTCATCCTGCTCGCGCTCATCCCCAACCCGCCGCCCCCCAGTTCGGACCAGATCAGCGCGGTTTCTCCGCCGACGGAGAAGGAAGAAGAAGTCGAGGAATTCAAAGAAGAGAAAATGGAGATCAACGTCACCGAAACCACGGTGGCCAATACCAGCAGCGACGTCGTCGCGGCTTTGACGTCGGATATGGTCGAGACGACCGATACGCCTTCCGTGGCAATGGATGTTGACGCGGCTCCGGTCCACATCGAGCTTTCCGATTTCGGCGAGCAGACCGCTCCCAAGAACGACCTCATGGCGCAAGTCGGCGCGGTCACCGGCACCGGCGTGGCCGGTCGCGGCGAAGCGCAGCGCGAGCAGATGGTGGCCAAATACGGCGGCAATGACGCCAGCGAAGCAGCCGTCGCCCGGGCCTTGGCCTGGTTTGCCGCCCATCAGATGCCGGATGGCGGCTGGAATTTCGACCATCGCCTGGGTCCCTGCAATGGCCGCTGCGGAGACGCGGGCCGTCTCACCGACTGCCGTACCGGCGCGACAGCCATGGCCCTGCTGCCGTTCCTTGGCGCGGGTCAGACTCACAAGCAAGGGAAGTACAAAGCCACCGTCGAACGGGGTCTCTACTACCTCACCAGCCAGATGAAGATCACCAACCGCGGCGGAATCCAGTGCGGTGACCTGGCTTCCGGCGGCGGGAGCATGTATTCGCATGGCCTGTCCGCGATCGTACTCTGCGAGGCCTACGCCATGACGCACGACAAGGGGCTCATGGCCCCCGCCCAGCTTTCGCTCAATCACATCATGTACGCCCAGGATCCCGTCGGCGGCGGCTGGCGCTATGCTCCGCGGCAAGCGGGGGATACGTCCGTCGTCGGCTGGCAGCTCATGGCCCTCAAATCCGGCCACATGGCCTACTTGAAGGTCGACCCGAACACGATCGTCGGCGCCATCAAGTTCCTGGACACTGTCGGTGCCGAAAGCGGCTCCTACTACGGTTACACCGATCCAGGCAAGGGGCCGGCGACGACCGCCGTCGGCCTGCTGTGCCGCATGTACCTGGGCTGGAAGAAAGACAACCCGGCCCTGCAGCGGGGTGTTCAGTACATGGCCGACCTGAAGCCATCGAAGGGCAATATGTATTTCAACTACTACGCCACGCAAGTCCTCCGGCAAAACGAGGGGGAGGTGTGGGAAAAGTGGAACAAGGAAATGCGGGACTGGCTGGTCGAATCCCAGGATAAAAACGGTCACCAGACCGGCAGTTGGAACATGAAGGGTGACCACGGCAGCGATGCTGGGGGCCGCATCTATTGCACCAGCATGGCCACCATGATCCTGGAGGTCTACTATCGCCACATGCCCCTCTACGGCAAGCAGGCGGCGGAAGACGAGTTCCCGCTGAAGTAACAGTTTGTAGTAACCGGCTTCAGCCGGTTAGATTCGTGCCACACCCTTAACCCGCTGAAGCGGGTTACTACGAGCGCTGGAGCCACGCGGCCTTGGCCGCTTCTTTCTTCTCCGTCTTCAAATCCCTCCCCACGAACCGCAAGAAACCGCCGATCAAGACCATCAGCACGGCCAAGGCCAGGTTCACGTTCAGCCACATCACCCGGTTGGCCTGAAACTTCTTAGCCGTGTCGCTGCGGCCGGTCAAAAAGCTGGCGAACAGGAATATGGGCAGAGCCAGTATCAGCTTCACGCCGGCAATCATGCTGTAAAGCTTGCCCACCGGCGCATCGAAATCATAGCGGGCCGCCAGCCCCAAGTTGGCGATTCCGCTAATGAGCAGCAGGGCCGCGGCGATCATCACAAACTTCCCCCACCGCGAGCGGACCCCTTCATGCAGCGCTGCCCGGCTCTTCTCATCGAGCTCGGGCACTGTCGGCACGAGTGCAAACCGCATGAAGATCGTCCCGCCCATCAGGGCAATCGCTCCCAGGATGTGCATGTAGCGGAGGATGAGGAGGAGAGGGAAAAGAGAGTCGCTCATGGGAATTTACTTGCGCTGAATGGAAGTGCTGAATCAGTCTTGGATGGTAGGAGCGGGCCTCGCCGTTGCCAATGGGGAGGCTATCCATCACTTGTGCCGCAGGTGTTCCCCAAAGCGAGTGCGAATCATCTCCAAGGCATCCGCCAGTGAAGCAATGCGTCCCTCAAGTTGCTCGTCCCGCACCGCTTCCAGGATGTCTTTGTAGGCCGGCCCCAGCGCGATGCCCAGCCGCTTCAAGTCCTCGCCCGTGATCAGCGGCGGCGGATTGAGCGCGGTTGCTGGCAGCGAAAGCTTCGCCCGGCAGTAGCCAGTGCCGGCGAATCCCCCGCCGAGCGCGACGTCCACCGCTTCGCAATAACGAACCAGATCTTCCGCTCGCGGCCCAATGAGCAAGCGTTGAACTCGCGGCCAGGGGTGAAAATCAGCTCCTTGCACGACTTCTTCTTCGCGCAGCAGCAGCAGCGCGCCTCCGCTGTCCTCGTTCGGCAGCTTCCAACGGGCGAGTGCCGCCTGGACGGCCGCGGGACCCGTGTGGATGAAGACGTCCCGCCAGAGCGCGGCCAGCGCCATGGCGAATGTCGGAGTGTTAAGTTGGCGGAGGATGGCAAGCGTGTCGTCCCACCCCGCTGGCTCGCTCACAACCAGCCGCGCCAGCTCCGGCAGAATCTCGTTCAGCAGTCCCGATTCGCGAAGCAGCGCCAGTGCCGCCGCGCGGTTTTCATGCACGAGCATCCGCCGCATCTCGGCTGCGATCCGCTCCGCGCTGACGGCTTGTATGTCTGGCGCGTGCTTCTGCACGGCGGCCAGCGTGCCAGGGTCCAGCGCGAAATCGAACGTCGCCGCGAAGCGAACCGCGCGGAGCATCCGCAGCTTGTCTTCCGCGAACCGTTCGTGCGGATCGCCGATGGCCCGGATCAGCCTCCGCTGCAAGTCTTCCTGGCCGCCGACGTAGTCGTGGTATTGATTGGCAACCGGGTCGAAGAAGATACCGTTGATGGTGAAGTCGCGGCGCTTGGCGTCCTCCTCGGCGCTGGTGAATGCAACCGCATCGGGGCGGCGGCCGTCGGAATAGCCCAGGTCGCGGCGGAAGGTGGCCACCTCAATCTGCCCGGCTTCTTTGGGGCCAAGCACGGTGATCACGCCGAAGGCCGCGCCGATCGCTAGCGTCCGCTTGCGGCCGAAGACGTCGCGAATCCGCTCCGGCTCGGCATCGGTCGCCACGTCGTAGTCCTTCGGCGCCTTGCCGAGCAATTGATCGCGTACGCAGCCGCCGGCCCAGAGCGCCTGGTGCCCCGCGGCGCGGAGCTTCGCCACAACGTCGATGGCGAACTGGCGGGAGAGGGCGGGGTCGTGCATGAGGTCAGGGGTCAGGAGTCAAGAGTCAGTGGACAGGGTGTGGACGAATTTGGAGTTGCGGGATAGGCTGCCGGGAGTCAATTCTACATGCATGGCGACAGGGATAGGTATGAATAGCCAGGGGCAATTGCCGGCGGATATCGATGTCCTCTCCGTAAAGAAGATGCAGGATTCCGGGGAGAGGTTCGTGCTGATCGACGTCCGCGAGCCGGAAGAATTCGCCATCGCCGCTTTGGAGGGCGCGCTGCAAGTCCCCATGCGGACGGTCCCGTCGCGGCTGGCGGACCTGGAGCAGCATCGCGGGGAGCGGATTGTCGTCCACTGCCACCACGGCGGCCGCAGCGCCCGCGTGGCCCAGTGGCTCCGCGACCAGGGCTTCGAGCAAGTCCAGAACATGTCCGGCGGCATCGACGCCTGGAGCCAGCAGGTGGATCCCAGCGTTCCGCGCTACTAGGGTCCTCTCTTACTCTTACTCTTACTCTTACTCTTAATCTTAATCCTCTTCGCCTCGTCTCCCGCCTACCCCGTTTTCCCTTCACCGCCTAAAATCCGCCAATATTCTACCCACGGATTGCTGGGCAGGCTGGAAGCCTACCCCACTTACACCTACGGAGTTCGACATGGAACGCACTTTAGTCCTCCTCAAGCCCGACTGTGTGCAGCGGCGGCTGATGGGGAAGGTTTTGGGCCGCTTTGAGGAGAAGGGTCTGAACGTCATCGGGCTGAAGATGCTGCAGGTCACGCCGCAACTGGCGAAGACGCACTACGCCGAGCACGTGCAAAAGCCGTTCTATCCCGGCCTGGAGAAATTCATCACGGCGTCCCCGATCGTGGCGATGGTCGTGGAAGGGCTCGAGGTCATCCGCGTCGTCCGCGAAATGCTCGGGGCCACCAGCGGCCTGAAAGCAGCCGCTGGCACTATCCGCGGCGACTACTCCAGCAGCCGCCAGATGAACCTCGTCCACGCTTCGGACGGCCCCGAAGCCGCCGCCAAGGAAATTGCCCTCTACTTCAAGCCCGAAGAGATTCTGCCCTACGCGCCGACGCTCATTGACTGGTTCAAAGCAGGCGACGAGAAGTAGAAGGTGGGGTAGGCTTCCAGCCTGTCCAGAATCCTGCCTCCGCTTGGCTCACAGGGACAGGAAGCAACGACCTATTCTCAACCTTGCCGAAAGTCGAGAATTGTGTCTTAACGGAGTACAGAGGCAAAGAGTAGAAACGGATCGGCAGAATAATGGATGGCAAAATCATAAGACCTCTTCATCATTTTGCCATCCATGATTTTGCCTATCACTTTCCTCTGTGCCTCCGCGCCTCTGTGTGAGATTGCATTCCGTTCCGCTTCCATGTCTCCAGCCAGCTTACGCAGGCCGCTCGCCGGTGACGGTTAATACCTCATCAAAATCCCCGGCACGTCCACGTCAGCCATCCCCGGGAACCCGCCGTCCGCAATCGCTTCCCCCAGCTTGCTGGCCGCTTTGAAGTAACCATCACTTGGACGACCACCCTTAAGCTCGCGGGTGAGGTCCTGGCAGAGGAGGTCGGCGGCGGAGCGGAGGATGTCGTTGTCTTGCTTGGCGGCGTAGAGGGAGGTGCAGAGCATGACGACGAGTTTTTGGGCTCGGCTGGAGAGCTCGCTCATCCGGCACTGGCGATCGGCCAGCTTGAACTGATGTTTCATCATCATGCCACTGATTTCCCGCGGCAGACGCTGGAGGCCACGGGAGGCGAACTGGGCGTGGGTCTCCAGTCGCGGCGGCATGGAGGGAAGCTGCACGCCTGGCTTGAAGGTGAACTTCTCCCGCAGCAGCCAGAAGGCGTACGGCGGGGCGGCTTGGCGGAGGGCCCACAGGTGGGCCGGGTTCACGAAGCTCGGCTGCTTGATGCCGGCGGCTTGCAGGGCTTTGCCGACCGGCTCGAAGTATTGCACGCCGTGCTGCTTGACGAGCGATTTGAAGAAGGCCATGCCGAGCATTTCCCCTTCCCCTTCGTAGATGCAGGGGGCGAGGTACTCGTGGACGTGGTCGCCGAAGATGTGGCCGTGCAGGAACGAGCGGCCGCCGTGCGTTTTCATGCAGAGCTCGACGGCGGCTTCTTTCTGCGATTCGCTGCCGAAGATTTTGGCGACGACGCACTCCATCTCGCCGCGGTAGCCTTCATCGATAAGCGTGCTGCACCAGGCGACCAGGGCGTCGCACCCGACGATGAGGCCGGCGAGCCGGGCCAGGCGGCGGCGGACCAGCTCCCGCTTCTCAATTGCTTCGCCGTACGTCTTGCGGAACTTCCCCCAGGGAATCATGCTCGCCATCATCAGCCGCATCGTGCCGGCGGCGTTGGCACAGAGGGCGATGCGGCCGAGGTTGAGGCCGTGGTAGGCGATGGTCAGGCCATTCCCCTTCTCCACCCGCAGCAGGTTGGCGGCGGGGACGGGGAAGTCGCGGAAGATGATGCCGCGGTTGTGCGTGTGCTTGAGGGCGTACAGGCCGTATTTCACCAGCTCGAACTGCTCATTCTCCTGGTCGGGCAAATCGGCGATCAGGACCGCCGGCTTGTCGTCGATGAGGCAGACGAGGCCGATGGTGCGGCCGGGGACGACATTGGTGATAAACAGCTTCTCGCCGGTGACGTAGTAGGTGTCGCCACGGAGGACGGCTTTCGTTTTGAGCGCGGTCAGGTCGCTGCCGGCGCCGGGCTCCGTCAATGCGAAGGCCGACAGCCGCTCGCCACTGGCTAGTTTCGGCAGATATCGGCGCTTCTGCTCTTCGTTGCCGAACGTGCGGACGGGATCCACCGCGCCGATGCAGCCATGTACGCTGGCCAGGCCGGCGATGGTTGGGTCGATCAGGGCCATGCGTGTTAGAAACGGCGCGAAGCAGCGGAATGGAACGCCTTTGCCGCCATACTCTCGGTCGACCAGCAGGCTCCAATATCCTGCTGCCGCGAGTTCCTTCAATACCTCTTCCCGCGTCTTGCCGTTTTCATCCAGCAGCGTGCCAGCATTGCGATGCCGTTGAACGACGGCAATGGAAGCATCCATCACCTGCTGCACGTCGGCTGGAGTCTTCTCTTCCGCTGAATCAAACAGCTCAACCGGAAACCCCCGGTCCCAAACCGCCCGATGAACGGGACTCGCCGTCGTCTGCCGCCGCTTCTCAAACAGCTTCTCGACTTCGTCATCGGCCTTGTCGATGGCCCCGGTCCGCGTGGCTTCCTCGTCGCTCTTGCCGCCGAGGCGCATGGCGGTTTCGGCGAAGGAGGGATTGGACGAAGGGTCGCCGGTGCGTGAAGGGGGAGACGTGGTGGACATGGGGAGAATTGCAGATTTGCCTGCTGTGGTCGCAGCTCGTTAGCGCTATAAACTCGGTACTCAGTACTGAGTACTTAGTACTAAGTACAATAGTGCGGAGAAATTCAGATCGACTGATGCCTCCTGGATTCTAGGCTTAGACTACCGCCTGAGCAAACGCAGCATTCTGGTAATCTCCACTCCCACTGCGCCCCACTATTCCCCCTCCCGCTCGCCGTGGAATAATGTCCCTCTACTCCTGAGGCGCTTGGCAACATGGCGATAATCACCGACTGCAAAACGATTCCGGCACTCTTTGCCCGCCGTGTCCAATGCGACAGCGAGCGGACTGCGCTTTGGCACAAGCAGGACGGCCAGTTTCTGCCGCTCACCTGGTGGGAAGTCAGCCAGCGGGTGAGTTGCCTCGCTTCCATGTTGTCGCAGTTTGGCGTGCAGGCCGGGGATCGAGTGGCGCTGCTTTCGGAGAACCGGCTGGAGTGGGTGTTGAGCGACTTGGCGATTCAGTCGCTGGGGGCGATCAATGTCCCCATCCATGCGCCACTGACGGGGGAGCAAATTACCTGGCAGATTTTGGATAGCGGGGCCAAGGTGGTCCTGCTTTCCGGTCCCGCGCAGTCCCGAAAGTTGACGGAGTTGAAGTCGACGAACAAGGACCTCGTCTGGGTCGAATTCGACATCGACCCTTCTCTGCCGCTGCCTCCCGGCGTGCAAACGTCATTGCTGGGCGTCATTTATTCAACGCTGCAGTGGCTGCAAGAGCAGGGAGGTTCGTTGCCGGCTGCTGCCGATCCAGGGCTCGATCCGGCGAGCGTCGCCACTATCCTCTACACCTCCGGCACCACGGGCGAACCGAAGGGGGTGATGTTGACGCAGGCGAACCTCATCAGCAACGCGGTCAGCACCGTCGAGATGTTCCGGGCCGACGAAGAGCCGCCGCGGACGGACTATAGCGGCACAGTTCGGCTGAATTTCTTGCCGCTATCGCATATTTTTGCCCGGACGTGCGATTTGTATATTTGGCTCGTGGAAGGCTCGCAGCTGGCCATCGCGGAGTCGCGCGAGACGGTGATTGCGGATGCCGCTGCCGTAAAGCCGACGTTCATGAATGGCGTGCCGTACTTCTACGACCGCGTGCGGCGGGGCTTGGAAGAGAAAGGAGTACTCAATTCTCCCGGCATCCTGCGACAAGTCCTCGGCGGGCGGATCGAGCAGTGCTGCAGCGGCGGGGCGGCGCTGCCGGAGCATCTGTTCGACTACTATCAGTCCCAGGGCGTGCCGCTTTTGCAGGGATATGGGTTGTCCGAATCGTCGCCGGTCATTTCCATTTCCACCCTAAAAACCGTCCGCCGCGGCTCCGCGGGAAAGCCGATTCCGGGAGTCGAGGTGAAGATTGCCGAGGACGGCGAAATCCTTACCCGTGGCCCGCATGTCATGGCGGGATATTACAAGAACGAGAAGGCCACGGCGGACATCCTCAAGGACGGTTGGCTGTACACGGGCGACTACGGCCGGATGGATGACGACGGGTTTCTCTACATTACCGGCCGGAAGAAGGAGATCATCGTCACTTCGGGCGGCAAGAACGTCGCGCCGGTCTACTTGGAATCGCTGCTCACGCAGGATCCGCTGATCTTGCAGGCTCTGGTCATTGGCGACGACCGTAACTATCTCACGGCCCTGATCGTGCCGAGCCAGGAGGCGCTCGTCAAACAGCTTTTCATCTACGGCACGCATCTCCCTTCGGATGAGCCGCTTCACCTGCAACCCAAGGTGTGCGAGCTCTACCAGCGGCGAGTCAACGAACGACTGGCGTGTGTTTCTTCCTTTGAACAAGTCCGAAAAATCACGCTCTTGCCCGGCCCCTTCACGATCGAAGCCGGCGAGATGACCGCCAAGCTGAGCCTGCGGCGGAAGGTCATAGAAGCGAATTTCGCCGCGGAGATTGAGGCGATGTATCGCAAGTAACCTCGTAGGATGGGACTCCAGTCCCGTCCGTTCTCAAAACTGGACGGGACTGGAGTCCCATCCTACGAAAACGGTACAATGGAGGGTGTTCACACGCATCCTCTCTTGGCCCCTCATACGGAGATTCTCTCATGGCCACCGCCACCCTTCCTCGCCCCGCTGCCGCTGGACCCAAGCTGCCGGAAATTCGCCAGACACAGCTTTTCATTGGCGGACAGTGGGTTCCCGCGCAAAGCGGCAAGACATTTGAAACCATCAATCCCGCGACCGAAGAAATCATCGCCAGCGTGGCCGAAGGGGACGCGGCAGACGTCGACTTGGCGGCGAAGGCGGCTCGGAAGGCATTTGAAACCGGCCCCTGGAGCACCATGGATGCCCGTGACCGGGGCCGGCTGATGAACAAACTGGCGGACCTGATTGAAGAAGAAGCGGACGAACTCGCCGCGCTCGAATCGCTCGACAACGGCAAGCCAATCCGCGACGCCAAGGCCGCCGACCTGCCGCTGACGATCGACGCTCTCCGCTACTACGCCGGCTACGCGGACAAGATCCACGGCCAGACGATTCCCGTCCGCGGCAACTACTTCACCTACACGCGCAAGGAACCAGTGGGGGTCGTGGGGCAGATCATCCCCTGGAATTTCCCCATGCTAATGGTCGCCTGGAAATGGGGGCCGGCCCTGGCCGCCGGCTGCACCATCGTCATGAAACCGGCGGAGCAGACGCCGCTGACCTGCTTGCGGATGGCTCGCCTGGCTCAGAAGGCGGGCATTCCCGATGGCGTGATCAACGTCGTCCCCGGTTACGGGCCGACGGCTGGTGCTGCGGTCGTCAAGCATCCGGGCATCGACAAGATTGCTTTCACCGGCGAAGGCTTGACCGCTCAGATCATCATGCGAGAGGCGGCCCCAACTCTCAAGCGAATCACGTTTGAGCTCGGCGGCAAGAGCCCCAACATCATCTATGCCGATAGCGATCTCGATGCGGCCGCCGCCGGCGCTCATTTTGGCCTCTACTTCAATCAAGGCCAGTGCTGCTGCGCCGGCAGCCGCGTGTATGTGGAGGAGAAGATCCACGACAAGTTCCTCGACAAGGTCGCGGCGATGAACAAGACCAGGAAACTGGGCAACCAGCTCGATCCCACGACCGAGCAAGGGCCACAGGTGGACAAGGCTCAGTATGACAAGATCATGAAGTACATCGGCATCGGCAAGGAGCAAGGAGCCACGATGATCTCCGGCGGCTCACGGCATGGCGACAAAGGCTTCTTCGTCCAGCCGACGCTCTTCTCGGGCGTCAAGGATGACATGGCGATCGCCCGCGAGGAAATCTTTGGCCCGGTGATGTCCGTCCTCACCTTCAAGGACACCGACGACATCGTGGCCCGCGCCAACAACACTTCCTTCGGCCTCGCCGCCGCGGTCTGGACCAAGGACGTCGGCAAAGCCCACTACCTCGCCAAGAAAATCAAGGCCGGCACGGTCTGGATCAACTGCTACGACGTCTTCGACGCCGCCGCCCCCTTCGGCGGATACAAGATGAGCGGCATGGGCCGCGAGCTGGGAGAGGAAGGGCTGCGGGCGTATACGGAGACGAAGACGGTGACGGTGGCGATGGGGTAGTTGTCACTTGGCTGGGCGCGTAGTGCTGAAAGAAAAATGAGGACCATCACAATTTCACTCGACGGCGAAATCTTTCGTCGTGCGCGAATTAAAGCGGCCGAAATGAATACCTCCGTGTCCGTCCTGGTGAAAAAATACCTGATGGAACTGGCCGGCTCTGAATCCGATTTCGAGCGCTGTCAGCGATTGCAAGCGGCAACGCTCGCGACGATCAAGTCGTTTTCCGCCGGAAATCGGTTGAGTCGCGACGAGGTTCATCAGCGGTTGCGAAGGAAATCTCGCCCAGCAAGTCGTTGATACGAGGATTCAGCTCGACATCATCAGCACCCTTGGAGAGTGACGAATGTTCCTGACAGCACTTCGCAGCATCGGTGCCGTCATCACGGGCCTCGTTGTCGCATTCGTCCTGCTCGCCGGTATCGAGGTGTTTAGCAACGTGTTTCACCCATTTCCGCCGGGTGTGGACCCCACCGACATGGAAGTCTGCAAGGCCCACGTGGCGCAGTATCCCACGTCGGTTCTCGCCGTCGGCGCTACCGGCTGGGGTCTAACGGTAGCTCTGAGCACTGCGCTGGCCACGCGCCTTGGAATGGGCCGGCATCCCGCGCACGGAATTGTGGTTGGCTTGCTGCTGTACCTTGCGGCTATTGTAAATGTCCTGATGCTGCCATACGCCACCTGGTTTGAAGTCTTCTGCTTTGTGGTTCTGCCGCTGTGCATATTTGCCGGCGTCAGGCTGGGACGGGGCGCGGCAAGCCCCGCCAACAGCGGCACGCCGAACCTGAACGGTTAACCGTTCAGGACGAGCTAGGACTGGGAACTGCATTCGGCTCATGACTCGGCATTCCGCGGCGTATCTGCACCACGGCCAGGTGTAGCCAGGCCAGGCTGCCGGCAGTCAGGACCAGCAGGGACAGAAACGCCATCTGCGGAGCGCCGGACCAGCGGCCGAGCATGCCAAACAGCGGCGGCAGGAAGAAACCGCCCAGTGCTCCGAGCAGTCCCACCAGGCCGCCGACCGCGCCGACGTCCTGGGGAAAGTAGTTGGGAATGTATTTGTAGACCGAGGCTTTGCCGATTCCCATGCCGCAGCCGACGATGAACATCAGCAGGGCAAAGGTAATAGCGGTAAGCTCGAACGTGATTCCCAGGTATTCGCCGCTGGGAATCGCCAGGACAGCCAGCGCCCCAGTCATGATGATGAACACCCAGTACGTGACGACTCGCGGCCCGAACTTGTCGGAGAGGTATCCCCCGAGCGGCCGCAGCAGGCTGGCCGGGAAAATAAAGGTGGCCGTGTAGAGCGCGGCGGTGTGGAGCGGAAGCTTGTAAGTGTCGATGTAGAACTTCGGCAGCCAGCCGGATAGGGCGACATAGGCGCCGAACACCACCACGTAATACAAGCTGAATCGCCAGACCCGCAGATGCCGCAGGGGTGAGAGAAGTTCGAGCATGGAGCGTCCCTGTGCCGGGCGGGGGTCATTCTTCGGCGCCACGAGCAGGATCACCCCCGCCATTAGCACCAGCAGAACCGAGTAGAGCGCGGGAATGAACCGCCAGCCGCCCGGAATCCAGCCCCACAGAAAACCGGCGGCAGGAACCAACGTGAGGATGGAGGGCACGAACAGCACCAGCAGCTTGGTCCCGGACGCTCCGACGTTACCCGCCCCGAACACGCCCAGCGCCGTTCCTTTTGTCGCCGGCGGGAACCAGGCGGAATTCCAGGCGATGCCTACCGAAAAGGAATTGCCGGCAATGCCAAACAGGGCCGCGCAAATCATGAGCTCGACATACGAATCGGCGAGGCTGAACAGGTACGTGGGAATCGCCGAGAACAGGAGCAGAAAGGCCATCGTGTTGCGGCCGCCGAAGCGGTCCGCCCAAATCCCGAAATTCAATCGCAACAGCGCGCCTGAAAGGATCGCCACCGCAATCAGCCACTCCAGTTGCAGATCGCCCAGGCTGAGCTCTTTACGGATGGGAATTCCGAGCACGCCCAACATCAGCCAGACGTTGAACATCAGCGTGAAGGCGATGGTCGAAAGCCAGAGAACACGCGAACGTCCGCTGCCCGCAGGCAGCGTGGGAGAGTTGGACAAGGGAGGGTATTCCTAGTACGAGGCGGGATGTCACGAAGAATCTGCGAAGTATCCAGCTCGCAGCACTATCCCGCCTCAGGACCTGCTCGAAAGGAACGAACCCTGTGATGGTGCTATGCGGACACGTCTTGGCCCGAGTGTTTTGCAAATCAAGTGCCACGCAGGGATTGCGTGGATCTGCGGCCAGATATGTCGATATTGGCGGGACTTGATGCCTGCGGAGTTGGCGATGCCTGCCCAATAAAGTCGCAGTCAATGGGCTATCACCCATTCGTACTTGCGAAATTGCCGGCCGATTCAGCGGTTCTGAGCGCGATCGGTCAGCGGCATAGGACTTGCGAACCAATGAACGGCGTTTCTTCCAGGCGGATGAAGTGCGCCGCCCTCGCCATGCGGGCGTTTGGACCTTTCCCCGAACAGGAAGTGCTGCTTCGTTAATGTCCGCCCTTCTCCTGGAGCGCAAATCGCCCGCACCTACCGGACTGAAGCTGCTCGATGAGCTCCTGCGCGATCAGCAGCAGCTGACGGCGGTGGAGCAGTTCTCGCAGCAGCACGAATGCGATTCCCTTCCCACTCAGGCCAGGTACTATCGCGATCTCATTCCCCTGACGGCGCCGCGGGAAGGGGAGCAGTACGCGTTCGAGGTCGATCTCGATTCCTGCTCCGGCTGCAAAGCGTGCGTTGCCGCTTGCCACAATCTCAATGGGCTGGAAGAGGATGAAACCTGGCGCAGCGTCGGGTTGTTAAGCGGCGGGTCGGCCGAGCTGCCGGTGATTCAGCATGTCACGAGCGCCTGCCATCACTGCCTGGAGCCCGCCTGCCTGCACGGCTGCCCGGTGAATGCCTATGTGAAAGATTCGGCCACCGGCATCGTCAAGCATCTCGACGACCAGTGCATCGGCTGCCAGTACTGCATCTTGAAATGCCCCTACGACGTTCCCAAGTACAGCCACTCCAAGGGGATCGTCCGCAAGTGCGATATGTGCCAGGACCGCCTCGCGGTCGGTGAAGCCCCGGCCTGCGTGCAGTCCTGCCCGAACGGGGCGATTCGGATCAAGCTGGTGAACAAACAGGCGATCATTGAAGAGAGCGAGGCCAATCAATTTCTTCCCGGGGCCGCAGCGCCGAGTTACACGTTGCCCACAACGACCTTCAAGACTCGCCGCGCGCTCCCCCGCAACTTGTTGCCGGCGGATTACCACGCAGCTTCTCCGCAACATGCCCACTGGCCGCTAGTGCTGATGCTGGTGCTCACGCAGATGTCCGTCGGAGCCTTTGTCGTGGAACAGTTGCTCGGCCGCGTTTTGGCGGCTAGCGGACAGGAAACCATCGAGCAAACGCGCCCCGTGCATCTGGTTGCCGCCTTCGCACTCGGGATGCTCGGCATGGGGGCGTCGCTGTTCCATCTGGGCCGCCCCTGGTTCGCTTTCCGGGCCGTCATTGGCCTGCTGACCTCGTGGCTCAGCCGCGAAATCGTTTGTTTTGGTGCGTTTGCCGGGCTGGCTTCGCTCTATGCCGCGCTGCCGTGGCTTTCCCCATGGTTCGCGCGAGCGGGCATCAACATATCCAGCGGCGCGAACGATGCCCTCGGCTGGGGAGTGGTCGCGACCGGCATGGCCGGAGTTCTCTGCTCCGTGATGGTCTACGACAGCACCCGCCGCCCGCTCTGGCACTGGTCCCGCACGGGGCCGCGGTTCCTGCTCACCGGCGCGCTCTTGGGAATTCCCACGTCCCTGCTCATCGCGTTTGTCGCGGCTGCTTTCACGGAGTCCCTGACGGTGCAGCAGATCATGCGTGACTATGGCCGCAATCTCTGCGGCATTTTGGCACTCGTGGCCACCGTCAAGCTGCTGTCGGAAGCCGCCATTTTCACACATCTGCTCAGCCGTCGTCTGACCCCCTTGAAGCGGACGGCCATGCTTGCGACGGGTGAATTGAGCCGCTGGACAAGCCAGCGCTTTCTCTGTGGCGTGATGGGTGGAGTGGCGATCCCCGGCTTCTTGTTCGTCGCGCCGCGCCTCGATCTCGAGCAGCCCCTTTCCACCCAGTTTGTCGCGGTCGCAGTCGTCGTGTCCCTTCTGATCTCCTTCGTCGGCGAAGTTTTCGAGCGTTACCTGTTTTTTAGCGCCGTCATCGCCCCCAAGATGCCAGGGACGCCTGCCGCATGACCGCTGCCGCCGAAACAAAGCGTTCACTTCTCGCGGATCTCCTCTGGCAGCCGACCGGCCCGTTGACTCGCGACCTCTTGCTCACCCCAGGCCGCTTTGGACTGGGAAAAATCCCCGCTGGCAAACAGCCCGACGCCACCACCACGATGGTCTGCGGCTTTTGCTCCACCGGCTGCGGATTGAACATCCATTTGCAGAACGGCGTGGCCGTCAACTTGACGCCGACGACGAATTATCCGGTGAATCTCGGCATGGCCTGTCCTAAAGGATGGGAGGCGCTCACCGTTTTGAAGTCATCGGACCGGGCAACTATGCCTCTCTTACGCGATGCCGGCGGAACCCTGCGTCCGTTGCCCTGGGACGCCGCGCTCAAGACATTCTGCGAGCGGATGAAAGGGATTCAGGCTAAACACGGCCCCCATTCCATCGCCTTCCTCAGCACGGGCCAAATTCCGACCGAAGAAATGGCGTTCCTCGGCAGCCTCGCCAAGTTCGGAATGGGAATGCTCCACGGCGACGGTAACACACGGCAGTGCATGGCCACTTCGGTCGTCGCCTACAAGCAATCGTTCGGTTTCGATGCTCCGCCTTACACCTATCAGGACTTTGAAGAGTCCGATGTGATCGTCCTGGTCGGCTCGAATCTCTGCATCGCTCACCCCATCCTCTGGCAGCGGATTTGCCGCAACCCGCATCAGCCGCAGATCATCGTCGTCGATCCGCGGACGACGGAAACCGCGATGGCGGCCACGCTGCATCTGTCGCTCCAGCCAAAATCGGATCTGGCCCTGCTCTATGGCCTGGCTCACATTCTCATCCGCGAAGATTGGGTCGACCACGACTTCATTGCCGCGCATACCACGGAGTTTGGAGCTTTCGCGGAGCACGTGCGGCCATTCACACCGCAACATGTAGCAGCATTGAGCGGGCTTGATGTGGCGACGTTGGAGAAGACCGCCAGGCTGATTCACGAAGGGACGCGGGTCTCATTCTGGTGGACGATGGGTGTCAATCAGAGCTACGAAGGGGTCCGCACTGCCCAGGCCATCATCAACCTGGCCCTGATGACGGGCAACATCGGCCGGCCGGGAACGGGTGCCAATTCCGTAACTGGACAGTGCAACGCGATGGGCTCGCGGCTGTTCAGCAATACCACCAACCTGCTTGGTGGGCGAGCGTTTGAGAATCCACAGCACCGCGAAAAGGTGGCCGGCATTTTGGGGATCGACCAGGAGCGCATTCCCACACAGCCCAGTTGGAGCTACGACCGAATCATCGAAGGGATTCTGAGAGGCCAGATCAAGGGACTCTGGATCGTCGCCACCAACACGGCCCATTCCTGGATCAACCAGCACGCCGTCCGCGATATCCTCAGCCGGCTCGATTTTCTGGTGGTGCAGGACATGTATCACGCGACCGAATCGGCCCAGCTCGCGCACCTGGTGCTGCCGGCCGCGGCCTGGGGGGAGAAAGAAGGGACGTTCATCAATTCGGAGCGGCGGTTTGGGGTCATCAAGAAGGTCGTCCCCGCCCCTGGTCAGGCGCTCGCCGATTTTCACATTTTCCGCCTGATTGCCGACGCCTGGGGATGCGGCGAGATGTTCTCTCGCTGGACCAGCCCCCAACAGGTCTTCCAGATTCTCAAGGAGCTCTCGCGCGGCCAGCCTTGCGACATCACCGGTATCGAAGACTACCGCATGATCGACAGCCGCGGGGGAGTGCAGTGGCCCTATCCTTCGTCGGGCCAGCCCGACGAAGCAACCGAGCGGCGGCTGTTCGCCGATGGACGTTTTTATCACGACGACGGCAAAGCCAAATTCCTGTTTGAAATGCCCGCGGAGATGCCGGAACCGCCCAATGAAAAATACCCTTTCTTGCTGCTCACAGGCCGCGGCACGGCTTCGCAGTGGCATACGCAAACGCGGACCAAGAACTCAGCAGTCCTTCGCCAGCTTTATCCGGCAGATATCTACGTCGAGTTGAACCCGGAAGACGCCCGCAACCAGCGGATTACATCCAACCAGCGCGTCGTGGTCGAATCGCAGCGCGGGAGCCTTGTCGCCAAGGCATTCGTCACTCCTACCGTGCAGCGCGGCCAATGTTTCCTTCCCATGCACTACGAAGCCACCAACCAGCTCACGCTGGCGCATTTTGATCCTTACTCCCGGCAGCCTTCCTACAAGAACTGCGCGGTGAACGTGCGGCGAGCCGAAGTCGCGGACCTTTCCCCGACGAAGCGGCGTTGAGAGTTTGATATCGGAGAATTGACATGATCGCCCAATCTGGATTCGACAAGGAAACCATCGTCGTCATCGGCCATGGCATGGTCGGACACCGCTTCTGCGAGAAGCTGATCCAGTACGACACCAGCCGCCGCTACCGCATTGTCACCTTTTGCGAAGAGCCACGGGCCGCTTACGACCGCGTCGGCCTCACCTCCTTCTTCGCCAGCCGCAACGCCCAGAAACTGATGCTGGCCAATCTCGACTGGTATCGGGAGCAGGGGATCGAGCTGCACGTCGGCGACCGGGCCAGCGGCATCGACCGGGAACGCCGCATCGTCACTTCGGATCGGGGGCTGGCCATCAGGTACGATCATGTCGTCCTTGCCACGGGCTCGTTTCCGTTCGTCCCGCCGGTCCCCGGCATCGACAAGCCAGGCGTTTTTCTCTACCGCACAATTGACGACCTGGAACGGATTATCGCCCACGCCAAGGAAGTAAAGACCGCCGCGGTCATTGGTGGCGGATTGCTTGGCCTGGAAGCGGCGAAGGCGACGTTCGATTTGGGGCTGGAGACGCACGTCATCGAATTCGCCCCGCGGCTGATGCCCCGGCAGGTGGACGACCCCGGCTCGCGGCTGCTGGTGCAAAAAATCCAGTCGCTCGGCGTGAGAGTGCATTTGCAGAAGGCGACCAAGGAGATCCTGGGTGAGAAAGCGGTGGAGAAGATGGTCTTCACCGACGGCTCGGAGCTCGACGTGGGCATGATCGTCGTTTCCGCCGGCATCCGCCCCCGCGATGAATTGGCTCGCAAGTGCGGCATCCAAGTTGGCGAGCGTGGCGGTGTGGCCGTAAACGACCTGTTGCAAACGAGCGATGAGAGGATCTACGCGATTGGCGAAGTCGCCCTGCATCGCGCGATGGTCTATGGGCTCGTCGCTCCCGGCTACGAAATGGCAGACGTCGCCGCCGCCAATCTCTGTGGCGGCCAGAAGCAATTCACCGGAGCGGACCTTTCCACCAAGCTCAAGTTGATGGGGGTCGATGTCGCGAGCTTTGGAGATTACGAAGCGCCGCCGGAACGGGCGAGACCGCTCGTGTACGACGATCCGTTCGGCGGCGTCTACAAAAAGCTGCTGTTTAGCCCGGACGGCAAGAAACTCCTGGGGGGCGTGCTCGTCGGTGACGCCGATGATTACACCCTGCTGGCCTCGCTCGCTAAGAGCGGCAAACTCCTAACGATGCCCCCTGGCGAGCTGATTGTCGGCAAGAAGGACGGAGTTGCCGGCGCGGACTCGATGGACGACGAGTGCCAGATCTGCTCCTGCAACAACGTCACCAAGGGGGAACTCTGCACCGCCATCCAGGAGAAAGACCTTCTGACGCTGGGCGAAGTCAAATCCTGCACCAAAGCCGGCACGGGCTGCGGAGGGTGCGTGCCGCTGGTGACGTCGATTCTCAATCGTCAGCTCGAAGCGGCTGGCAAGACGGTGAATCGGCACCTGTGCGAACACTTTCCCTTCACCCGCCAGGAACTCTTCCACATCGTCAAAATCAAACAGATCACGACATTCGACGACCTCATCGCCGGCGAGGGGCACGGTCTGGGGTGCGAAATCTGCAAGCCCGCGGTCGCGTCGATCCTCGCCAGCCTGTGGAACGACAGCATCCTCAATCAAGCCACGCTGCAGGACACCAACGACCGCTTCCTGGCCAACATGCAGCGAGACGGCTCCTACTCTGTGGTGCCGCGCGTGCCCGGCGGCGAGATCACGCCCGACAAGCTCATTGTGCTGGGAAAAGTCGCCAACAAATACAAGCTCTACAGCAAGATCACCGGCGGACAGCGTGTGGACCTGTTCGGCGCCCAGGTGCAGGACCTGCCCGACATCTGGGAAGAGCTCGTCGCCGCCGGATTCGAGAGCGGCCACGCCTACGGCAAGGCTCTCCGCACGGTGAAAAGCTGCGTCGGCTCCACCTGGTGCCGCTACGGCGTGCAGGACAGCGTCGGCTTTGCGATCCGCGTCGAGAACCGCTACAAGGGGCTCCGCGCCCCGCACAAAATCAAAGCCGCCGTCTCCGGCTGCATTCGCGAATGCGCGGAAGCCCAGTGCAAGGATTTTGGCCTGATTGCCACGGAGAAGGGATACAACCTCTACGTTTGCGGCAACGGCGGCTCCAAGCCGCGCCATGCCGACCTTCTGGCCGCCGACATCGACGAAGAAACGGCCCTCCAGTACATCGACCGCTTCCTGATGTTCTACATCCAGACCGCCGACCGGCTCACGCGGACGAGCGTTTGGCTGGAGAACCTGGAAGGGGGCATGGCGTATCTCCGCGATGTCGTCGTCCACGACAAGCTCGGCATCGCCGGCGAGTTGGAGCGGCAAATGCAGTTCGTGGTGGATAGCTACAAATGCGAGTGGACCGAGGTCGTCAACGACCCCAACCGCCGCCGCTGGTTCCGGCAGTTCATGAACACGGAGGAAACGGAATCGGTCATCGAATTCGTCCACGAGCGCGGCCAGCGCCGTCCCGCCGACTGGCGAAAAGACCCGGCGGAATTGCCGCAGCTCACTTCCCCTCTCCCCCTGGGAGAGGGCCAGGGTGAGGGTCTTGAAATAGATCAAACTCAGGAGTCAACGGATCGCACCTGGGTCCGCGTCGGCTCCGTCAGCGATTTTCCCCACGACGGTGGTTCGACCATCAAGTACGGCCAGAGCCAGATCGCCGTCTTTCGCTTCACCAGCCGCGGCGAGTGGTACGCAACTCAAAACATGTGCCCGCACAAGCAGTCGTTTGTCCTTTCCCGCGGCATCATCGGTGACCAGGATGGCACACCTAAAGTCGCCTGCCCGATGCACAAGAAGACGTTCTCGCTCGAGGACGGCTCATGCCTGACGGGAGAGAACTATTCGCTGCACGTCTTCGCCGTCAATGTTATTGGAGACGACGTGTACCTCCATCTGCCGCCGCCGGAAGTGCTCGATGCGGCCCTGGCCACCGACCTGCACTGCATTCGGGTCTGTTCCACTCACGCACCGCACCCGGAGGCCGCTGCGGCGCTGGTATAGTTTCACGGATGCCGCGGCTTAAAAGTTAATCGTGTACTGCGTATAAAAGAAATCCGCATCGCCGCGGAACGGCACGGCGGGGTTGGTGTCGTAATAGCTCCCATGAAAAAAGTGGGAGTAGCCAAAGACCAGGTCCTGCCGCGGGTGGAATTGCCAGGTGACGAGCAGGTCGAGCTCCTGCCCCAGATACTGGCTGCCGCCGGGGGTGGCCACGAACGGCGTCATATTGATGTTGTAGGGGACGTCGTTCCCATTTTGCAGAAAGAAGATGTGGTGCCAGGCCAGCACGGTGAGCTGTTCGTGCGGCTTGAACGTGAGGGAAAAGTTGGCATCCTCGATGTTTCGGCGGCCATACAGGTCCATGAAGCCCGTGTATTTGTGAACGAGCGGAAACAGGTGGTGGAAGCCGTTGCGGAGCTGGTTGGAGCCGGCGGACCAGTCGTAGTAGGCCCAGAGGACGGGCTTCCAATCGTACTGGTCGAACTTCCGGCCGCCGCCGAGCGTGAAGAAACCGACATTGTGGTCGTTGGCCCCGAAGCGACCGGTCTGATACGCCCCTTCCAGGTCCCACAGCCAGTCCCCCTCGGTTCCTTGCACATTCGCGCCGAAGGTGTTGAACTCGAAGCCCGCACCGTCGGTTTCGATGTAGCGGAGGGCGTACAGATTGGTCGTGCGATTGGGCGTCCCCTTGCAGGTGGCGAAGACGCCGGAGAATTCTTGGCTCTGGTCCGGGGAATTGAATTTGTAAGGGTCGTTAATGATGGGCCGCGTCCAGAAGGCGTCGATGTCCCAATCCGTTCCTTTCCAAAACGCCTTCACCCCTTCAAAGGTCCGCCGGGTATTCCCCCATTCCAAGGGCGAGACGAGCCGCTGGCTGCCGTAGAGCAATTCCTGGCGTCCGACGCGAAACCACAGGTCGCCGCAATCGCGTTCCATCAGCTTCACGTCGGCGAACAGGTTCTGCATGTCCGAGCGGTTGACCTCGATATTCCGGGGCGGGAAGTTCTCATAATTGCTCTCGGCGTCGATGTACTCGCCGTACAGGCGGATCTGGTCGTTCACTTCCCAGTTTGCGAAGAGGCGCGTGCGGTGCAGGAGAAAGTCGTCATCGCGGCCGGTGAGCCCCAGCCCGCGCATGTTCCGTTCGTTGTGCAGGCGGGCCCGGTACTGCCCGCCGATGTCGAGCACTCCCCAGTTGCCCAGGCAGTTCCGTTTCAGGTTCTCTCCCAAGTGGAAGTCGTCGTAGCAGGGGTCGCAGAGGTAGTTGAAGTTGTTGTCGTAGAAGAGCGGCTTATATGCCCCGGCAACCTGCTTCTTCAGGGCGGCCATTTTCTTGGCGTCGCACTCCGCCTCCGTCGCCGCCAGTTCAGCTTCCGTGGCGATGGATGCATCATACGCATCCGCGGCAGTAGGCAGATTGATCGCTTCACCGGGCGACAATTCGGGATCGGCGGCGGCCTCCGCAAAGTAGTCGGCTGCGGGATCGCGTCCTGTCGGCCTAGCGCCCTCGGCGGAAAATGCAGCGACACTCCAGGCGCCGACAAGGGACCTCAGCAAGGCGCGAACAAAGCGCAGCATGGCACGGTTCCTGCTAGCAGTCAGAGAGGTGAAAGACACTCGCCGCGCCTGGTGATCGGAGAGAGATCCCCCGCAAGTGGTTTTGAAAGCATCGGACGGGCGCGGCGCTGGGTCTGAGGAATCTTCGGCACTACCGGTCCAATCGTAAGCCGAGAATTGGCCCTATTCCGATGGCGTAGACTCTAAGGCCGGCAATGAGAAGCTCGCCATCGCCGCAGCGGATTTGTAAGACGCCAATGCGCCTATTCGACCGGTACTCAGAGTTCGTGCCCCTTCGTGGCTTCCTCCCTCTTCTTCCCTTCCCCACCCTTGACCCCGTAGTGAGTCGACTGGGAAAATCACGCTCTCGGAAGTACCGACGCCGGGGAAAAATTTTATTGAACTATTTTGCAGATATTCCTCCGGACACCTGGATTTGGGCTCCATGGTGTATACAATAGTGCGGTATCGCAGCGCCGTGGACTTTCGCCCGCCGAAGGGATTTGCCGTCGACATGAAGGCATGGCTTCGGGAAAAGACGCTGTTGCGAAAGTCTCGGCCTGAACTGCCCTAAGTGATGGATGCCGCTATTCTTACGAAAAATACGCCCGCGATTACTTCACCAAACACCAGCCAGGTCGCTCTCCGCCAGAGCTCAAAATTAAGCATGGTCGCCACGTCAAAAACACTCGCATCCGCTCAGGTTCCCGACCCTGCCGGACGGTTTGGAGAGTTCGGGGGCAGGTATGTTCCCGAGACGCTGACGCGAGCGCTGGAGGAATTGACGCGGGAGTATGACAAGGCCAGCAAGGATCTGGCGTTCCAGGTGGAGCTCGATGACCTGCTCAAAAACTTCGTTGGCCGGCCGAGCCCGTTTTATTTTGCCAGGCGGCTGACGGAGAAGTGCGGCGGAGCGCAGATTTGGCTGAAGCGAGAGGACGTGAATCACACCGGGGCCCACAAGATCAATAACACCATCGGCCAGGCCCTGCTGACGATCCGCATGAAGAAACAGCGGGTGATTGCGGAAACGGGGGCCGGGCAGCATGGCGTGGCGACCGCGACGGCGTGTGCCCATTTTGGGATTCCCTGCGTGGTCTATATGGGGGAAGAGGATATTCGCCGCCAGGCTCCGAACGTGAACAGCATGAAACTGCTGGGGGCGGAGGTGCGTCCGGTGACGAGCGGCTCGCGGACGCTGCGGGACGCGGTCAATGAGGCCCTGCGGGACTGGATGGCATCCGTCGAGACGACGCACTACATCATCGGCTCGGTCATTGGGCCGCATCCGTTTCCGCGAATGGTCCGTGATTTCCAGTCGGTCATCGGCCGCGAGACCCGCGAGCAATCGCTGACCCGCCTCGGCAAGCTGCCGGACGCCGTAGTGGCCTGCGTCGGCGGCGGCAGCAACGCGGCCGGCATGTTTTTCCCCTTCATCGAGGACCGGGGCGTCCGCCTCATCGGCGTGGAAGCCGGCGGCCGCAGTCCGCAGCCGGGCGAGCACGCCGCCCCGCTCAGCCACGGCTCCCCCGGCGTTTTGCACGGCAGCTACAGCTACGTGATGCAGGACGAGGACGGGCAGACCTGCGACGTCCATTCCATCTCCGCCGGCCTCGATTACCCCGGTGTCGGACCGGAGCACAGCTACTGGAAGGACACCGGCCGGGCTGAATACACCTACTGCGAAGATGGCGACGCCCTCCGTGGCTTCGACGCCCTGGCCCAGTCCGAGGGGATTCTGCCCGCACTGGAAAGCTCCCATGCCGTGTTCAAAGCGATGGAAATCGCCCGCGGAATGAAGAAGGACCAGGTGCTCGTGATCTGCCTTTCCGGGCGAGGAGACAAAGACGCGGCAGAGATCGCGAGATTGCGGGAAAAGTAGTCCGCTCACTCCGTGAGCGGACACGCGTGCACACGGAGTGTGCAGGCTACTAATCAGCGAAACACAACTATGTCCTCCATCGACCAACTTTTCACGACCCTCCGCTCCCAAGGCCGCAAGGCTCTGATGCCGTTCATCACGGCTGGGGATCCCGACCTGGAATTCACCGGCCAGGTCATCCGCGAGCTGGACCGGGTCGGTTCGTCGATGTGCGAAGTCGGCATCCCGTACAGCGACCCCATTGCCGACGGCCCGGTGATTCAGGCGTCGTACACACGAGCCCTTGAAAAGAAGATCAAGGTGCGGCAAATCCTGGAGCTGCTGCGCGGACTCAAGTCCGACGTGAAGATGCCGCGTGTGACGATGGTGAGCTACGCCATTATTCATCGCTATGGAGCGGAGCGGTACGTCGCCGACGCTCAGGCCGCTGGGGTAAGCGGCGCAATTGTGCCGGACTTGCTTGTGGAAGAGGCCGAATCGCTGGCCACGGTTTGCAAGAAAGCAGACTTCAGCCTGATTCAACTCGTCACGCCGACCACGCCGCGAGAGCGGGCCGTGCGGATCGCTAATTCCTCCTGTGGCTTCCTGTATTACGTCTCGGTCACCGGCATCACCGGGGAGCGAACGCAGTTGCCGCCGGAATTGCTGGACAATGTCAGTTGGCTGCGAACCCAGACCAAGCTTCCCATCTGCATCGGCTTCGGCATCAGTCAGCCGGAGCACGTAAAACTCCTCGCCCCCGTGGCCGACGGCCTGATCGTCGGCTCCGCGATCGTCCGGCGAGTAGCCCAGGCGGCCAGCAGGCCCAGGGCGGAGGTGGTGCGGGAGGTTGGGGAGTATGTAAAGAGCTTGCAGGAGGCACTGAAGTGAGCCTATTGCAGGCGGAGGGTTCGCTCACAACCCCTGGTAGACGGCCAAAGGCCGCACCCCTGTAAATTGTGTATATGAACTATTGACCATTGATGTGGACAAGAGTATAAATACGGGATGTCGCAGTCCTCTGCGAACGAATAGCTCATTGACAATCTGGGTACGCCTTGAAAAGGTGTTTGATGTTTTGCAGGTGCAAGTCCTGTCCGGCAGGGGTCGTTCCAGCCGGTAGCAACTGGAGGGGTGGTGGAGGTGACGAAGCCGTCCGAGTCTCCGGTG
>JBPCKT010000129.1:0-38828 GCA_051004015.1 Pirellulaceae bacterium
ACGGCCTTGCGCACCCGGCAACTCCGTGGGCGAACCGCGTGAGAACCCATGTCCGAGAGCCGGATGCGGGAGATCCGCCTGTCCGGTTCGATGAGCGGGAAGTGAAAACGGAGCATGGTGGCGATACTGTGACACTCGCAGACGAAAGAGCGAGCAACAGGGAATACAAACTGCCTCCTAAACCACCGCGTCACTTCTCGACTCTACGAGAAAAAGTGGACGAGGCGAAACGGACCCAGCCGCCGAAGCCCGATCCGCAGAATTAACTTGACCGCGTCGCCGCCCCCCCCATCACTGCCGCCAGAACCCCCACCACAATTCCCGCCAGCAGTCCGCCGGCGGTCGGCAGCATGACCATCAGAAGTGTCAACCACCCTTCAGGGTCGTGACTGTCTGACGGGCGATTGAGGACAATCACCAGGCCGGCGATGATCCCCAGAACCGTGAAGATGATCGACGAAGTGATGATCGCGATGGTCTTGAACACGGCCCGGTTCCTCGTTGCGGTAGGTTTCGCCAGCGGCACTTGTGCGGGGTTATTCTAACGTCGAGCGGACCGAGAAAGAAAGTGATTTCTTTGGCGTTCCTTAGCCCCACGGAAGCCCGGCCTCAATCGATTCTTTCAGCGTCAACTCTGGCTGCGGCGCTCTGGCCAGGTGGCGGCGAATCAGTCGGAGCAGGGGGGAGAGGGAGCGCGGGGAGAAGGTGACGTGGAGCGCGCCGGCTTCCCGCAGCAGCAGCTCGTGAGCCTCCAGGCCGCGGGCGGCGAGGGCGATGAAACGGGCGTGGGGAAAGCGGCGGTTCCAGTCGCTCAGGGCTTTTTCCACCGCAGCCAGGTTATGGGACAGCACTTCGACGGCGATGACGCTGTGAGGTGAGGCTTCCAACTCACGCTGGCACTCTGGCAGGCTGCGGACTTCTTGGAGAACGAAGGGTTGGTCGGCCTTGCGCATCTCGCGGCGGAAAGCGGCGGCCCAGCGGGGAGTGCGTTCGAGGAGGATGAGGGGAGGAAGCATGGGGTAATGACGAAGTCCGAAAGGCGAATGACGAATGGAGGACGTGCGATTGGCCTTGTCATTCGCCATTCGCCATTCGAATTTCGAATTTGCGCCTACCCCACCGCCTCCAAAATCCGGTGCGTTGGCTGTGGGCGGCCGGGGCGGAAGCTTTGGGTTTGGTGGAACGTGGGCCGCGCATTGACTTCTGCGCAAGCGGCGGAGACGGCGGCGGCGACCTGTTCGGTGAGCGTTTCCGGTGCGGTGGCGACGCGGGCGTTGACGACGAGTTGGGCTTCCTTGACCTTCCCTTTCGACGGCAGCGAAAGTTCGGGGGGGGAGAAGCTGCTGACGAGGTTGGCGACTCCGTACAGCCCTTCCGCCATGCCGATGGCCTTGAGGTGGGCCGTCTCGGCGTCAATTTCCGCAAGGGAATCCCGCAGTCGCGTGATGATGGACATGAGCAACGTGTCGAGGTCGAACTCACGCTCGGCCGTGACCGTGAGGCTGCTGTTGAGCCAGCCGAGATCGGCTTCTCCCTCGGCGTAGACGTCGTAATCGAGGTCCATCAGGCGGCGGCCGAAGCTGCCGCGCTGCTCCAGGAATTCAACCAGCGCGTCAAAGCCCGCGCCGGTCTTGGCGCTCTGCCGCACCACGGGAATGCCGGGAAACTGCTCCCCGAGCAGCCGCGTGAGCTCGTCCGCTTCGGCAGCCGATAGTTCGTCCATTCGATTGACCACGATAAAGTCGGCTTCCTCGAGCTGCTTCTTGAAGATGTAGGCAGCTTGCGGTGAGAAGCCCCCTTTGGTCTCGCCCCGCAAAATGCGGCTGCCGTGGCCGGGCTTGAGCAGCACACCGTAGGGGGCCACGTCGAAGCTGCCGCCGTACTGCTTTTGCAGCGGGCGGACGACGGTGGCGACCAGGTCCGTGCAACTGCCGACCGGCTCCGCGATGACGATGTCCGGCCGCTCGTCGGCGCTCAGGCTTTCCACCGTGGCCGTAAGCGCGTTGAAATTGCAGCAGAAGCAGGAGCCGGGGACTTCGCCCACCTCGAACCCCTGCGAGCGGAGGCTGTTCGTATCGACCAGATCAGTCGCCTGGTCGTTGGTGACGATGCCGATTCTCTTGCCTTGCTTTTGGTAGTGGCGAGCCAAGCGGGCGATGGTGGTCGTTTTGCCAGCGCCGAGAAAGCCGCCGAGCATGATGAAGCGGATGGGAGGCATGGGGGACGACTCTTAGAGAATGCTTCGTGTGATGAGACAGGGGAATGACGAAATTCGAATGGCGAATGACGAAGGGAAGGCGGATGGTAAACTCTCCAATCCGCCATTCGCCATTCGGAATTCGTCATTTCAAACAGTTGTAATCGGCAAACGGATTCACCACCTTCCCTTCCGTTTTGAACTCATACGCCGTCATCCAGGCGAATTCGCGTTTCTGCGGGTCGGCGGGGTCGGGGTCGGGGAGGGCGACGCCGTCGGCTTCAACGTAGGCGGTGCGGACGAGGGGGACTCGCTTTTTGGCGGGGGGCTCCAGGTCGTAGTCGGTGCCGACGGTTTGCAGGAACCACGTATTGTCGCGGAAACCCGACGTGAGCCGCTGGCTGGCGGCAGTGATCAGGTCGGCCTTTTCCTTCTCGGAGAGCTTGCCGTCCTTCTTGATGGCGGCAACGAGCTTCTGCGTTTCGGAAACGTCGAAGCTCACCCAGCCGTAGGGGGGCAGGAAGGCTTCCAGCTTGCAGTGCGACGGCGAGTTCTTGGGGAACGTGTTGATGCCGTAAGTGACCCGCGTGGGATAGCCGAGCGCTCGTCCCATCGCGGCGCAAAACCCGTGGTAGTCGCTGCAATGGCCGCGCTGGGTTTCCAGGGCTCTCACGGAGTCGGCGGCTAGGGAGGCGTCGTGATGGTCGTACGTGAAGTTCTCCCCGACCCAGCTCATCACCAGGGACAAGTCCGACAGGCCGTTGGTCCGCTGGGGGGCAATTTGCTTCAACAACTTCTGAAACCGGTCATCCACGACAACGGCTTGGGATTCGCTGCGCCGATAGATGTCAAAGCCGGCCGGCCACTTTTCCACCGCTTTCACTTCGTCGGGCAGGACATTCCAGTGAAGCTCATAAATGAGCGCTTGGAATTTGTGGCGAATGATTTGCGCGCCCTGCGGGTCCTTGAACTCAAAGTAGGCGAACTGATTGCCGTAGGTTTTTTCGCTGCCGACTTTCGGTTTCACATCCAATGGGAAGGTCGAAAACTCGCTGGCATGTACAATCTGGCCGCCGTTTGATGGTGGAATGGGTATCCAGACTTTGAGCAACTTCGTCTTGTACGGCGGCGTGACGATCACCGAGCAATCCGCGGCATAACTGGCCGGATTCGACTTGTCCGCACGGTAGGGTTGATTGGGATCCTGAATGGCGGATGCGCCACTTTGCGACAATTGCTGGGCGTGGGCGGCGTCGAGAAGCCAAACCACGGCTACTAAGAGGCAGAGGCCACGGATGAAACACGGATGAACACGGATGGGAATTTGATTTTTCATTCTTACTCTGACTCGGTCCTACTTTGCTTTGGTTTCCGGCAGAAAACTTCGAAACACTCGTTCATATAGTCCCCCCCCTGCGATAGCCCCAATCGTGGGGGCCAGGATATAGACGGTGAAAAAGCCATGTCCGTTGGGGCCGGGGATGGCGGCCTCGCCCCAGCCGGCGATGTAGGCAAAGAGGCGGGGGCCGAAATCGCGAGCGGGATTGAAACAGGCCTGGGTGAGCGGGGCAATGATGGAAATCAGGATGGCCACGCACAGTCCAATGAACACCGGCGCGAGAGCCGGCGGCGGGCCGGACGAGTTGCGGGGGTCCGTGACGGCGAAGACGACGAGGGCGAGCACCGCGGTTCCCAGAACTTCAGCCGCGAAAGCGACGTGGAAGGGAACAGAGCGGGAGATTTTCGTCCAAGTTTCTCCCGAGTAGGGCTTGTCATCGGAGGCCATGCCGCCGGGTGCGGGATAGTATTCGCCGTAGCACATGGCGGTGACGATGCTCCCCATCTCGCCGCGAGTGACCCCCTTGTCCTGTTCCTTTTTCTCCAGCAGCGGGCCATAGAGCAGGAACAAGGCGGCAGCGGCGAGCATCGCGCCGCCGAGCTGAGCCAAGATGTAGGCCGGCACGCGCGACCAATCGAAGCGGCCCCAGAGGGCCAGCGCGATGGTGATCGCCGGGTTGATATGAGCCCCGCTGATTCCCCCGCAGACATAGGCGGCCAGCATGATGGCCACCCCCCAGACGATCGCCACTTGCCAGAGACCCGCCTGCGCCCCCGTCAGCACCGCCGAATGTACGGCCCCGCAGCCAAACAGGATCAGCAGGAACGTGCCGAGGACTTCGGCCAGGGCGGCCTGCAACAGGGTGGGCTTCATGGATGTCATTCTAAAATCCGTTTGAGCGATTAGCAAGCACTGCGTCAATTGGTCTGGGACGCGGCACATGATTCGCAGAAAATCACTTTGCATTCGCCGCTCCCTGGGGCGAGCAGCGTCTTCGTTCCCTAGCCGCACGAGAAAAAGGAGTGACTAATGGTTGCCTTCATCCAGGAACGTACCCTCTCCCGCCACCAGCCGGCCAGCAGCATGACGTGCGCGAGCCGCAAGAATATTGGCGACCTCGAACGCTTCGCCTCGGTCGTAGGGGGGGGCCTGATGGTGATAAGCGCAATTCAGCGGCAGCCGCTGCAAGCTCTGCTGATGGGTGGGCTGGGCGCTGCTCTCATTTATCGCGGCGTCACGGGGCATTGCGAATGCTACCAGGCGCTCGGCGTCTCGACTCGTAATTCCACCGGCCGGGCGACAGCGGTCCCGTCGCAGTACGGCTTCAAATATGAGAAGAGCCTGGTGATCAACCGCAGCGCCCATGACCTGTTTGATTTTTGGCGCGACCTGGAGAATCTGCCCCGCATCATGCCGCATCTGACTTCCGTGCAAGATTTGGGCGACGACCGCTCGCACTGGGTGGCGACCGGCCCCTTGGGCGTCGAAGTGGAATGGGACGCGGAGATTTACAACGAGGATCCGGGGAGGATGATTGCGTGGCGGTCGCTGCCGGGGGGCGACGTGGATACGGCGGGTTCCGTGCATTTCCAGGAGCACGGGCGGGGGCGGGGAACGGAGGTCCGGGTCTCGCTCAAATACAACCCGCCCCTGGGGCAGGTCGGGGCCAACCTGGCCTGGCTGCTGGGGAGCGGCGTGGAACAGGAAATCGATGGCGACCTCCTCCGCTTTCGCCAACTCATGGAAGGGGGCGTATTCTCCCGCAGCCGGGGCCAGATTTCCGGAAGGGGACGGTAGGATTGCGGGAACGCGGCGCTGTATTTCTTCCCCACCGGCGTGTAAACTCTTCTCTTGGATATCTGGTCGCTCCGTGACTTGTTCCAGGCGAGGGTGTCATGCCTGCCGTCTTCATTTCGTATCGCCGCAGCGACAGCTCGGATATCACCGGTCGCATCTTCGACCGCCTGGTGGGGCATTTTGGCAGCAAACCGGTGAAGGTGGTGCGAGACGTCGATTCTATCCCGATTGGCGAGGATTTTCGGGACGTCTTGCGGGAGAAAATCAAGGACTGCGAAGTGGTGCTGGTGGTCATCGGCCCAAACTGGACCTCGCTGAAGGACAGCAAGGGAATCCGCCGGCTGGACGACGCTGCGGACACCGTGCGGATTGAAATCGAGCAGGCGCTGGA
This sequence comes from Pirellulaceae bacterium, assembly GCA_051004015.1. Lineage (GTDB taxonomy): Bacteria > Planctomycetota > Planctomycetia > Pirellulales > Pirellulaceae > SXOA01. The sequence goes on from JBPCKT010000129.1 coordinate 5,725, forward strand.
GCTCAAGAAGAAGGTCATTCCGGTTTGCGTGACGCACGCGACGATGCCCGGCGAGGATGACCTGCCCGATACGCTCAAGAAACTGGCATTCCGCAACGGTGTCCAAGTCCGCCCCGACCCCGACTTCAACAACGACATCAAACGGCTGATTGAGGCGCTCGACAGGATCTTCAAAGACAAGCAGATTGCCGAGGCCAAGCCCCCCACGCTTCCGCCGCCGCAACGTCACCTGCACGCTCCCGAGCCGCCACCGCCGCCGCCAGTCGATGCTCGGTTTGCCAGCGGTCCTCGCGGACCGCAGGCGGCTAGCGCAGCGCCGGCACCACGCAGCCCTCCCGCTGCCGCCACTTGGCATCCCGCTAGCGCGGGACCATCGTCGACGATGATGCCCCCCGCGGTTCCTTCCCAACCCGTGGTTCGTCCGCTGCCTTCTCATCAGCCGCAGGCTTCGCGCGGGCTGCTCGCTTCCACGACGGGCGTCATGATCCTTCTGGGCGGGCTGGTTGCGTTATGCCTGTGCGGTGGATTTTCGTTTTTCCTCTATATCGGAGCGGTGATCGTGCCCGCCGAGGATGCGGCCGATATCAAAGAGAGCATTCGCTACCGGCAGGTTGTGACGGAGCACCTGGGTGAGATCGAAAGCGTTGAAAAGGCGTACGGAAACGCGCCGCGCGGCCCCAACGGGGAATACGGCTATGTGTTTTCAGTCAAGGGCTCCAAGGCCGCAGCCACTGTGTACGGCCATACCGATTATTCATCGTCTCCAAGCAAAGTCGTGCCCGACAGGCTCAAACTCGCGGATGGCACGGAGATTTCGCTCAACGGGGCGGAACTCAGCAAATAGCCGTTGCCCGGCTATGTCCGAATTCCCAGCACGGAACTCAGGGCATATGTCGCCAGCGTAATCAGGCCGATTCCCGCCAGGTCCAGCCACAGGCCGGCCTTCATCATCTGCCGAATGCCGATGCGGCCGGTGCCGAAGACGATGGCGTTGGGGGGCGTGGCGACTGGCAGCATGAACCCGCAACTGGCGGCGAGAATGGCGGGGACGCAGAGCAGCAGGGGGTCGAGCTTGAGCCCCACGGCGACCTGATAGAGCACCGGCAGCAGCGCGGTGGCCGTGGCCAGGTTGCTGGCGAGCTCCGAGAAGAATATTACTCCGGCCACGACGAGCAGTATGAGGAGTGGCGTCGGAAGCACGCCGAGCTGCGAGACATTCGCCCCAATCCAGTCCGCCAGCTTTGTCTCCTCCATCGCTTTGGAAAGGCTCAGGCCGCCGCCGAACAGCAGCAGCACTCCCCACGGCAGCCGGGCCGCGGATTTCCAGTCCATCGCAAAGATGCCGCGGCTGAAATTCACGGGCAGCAGGAAGAGAAGCACCGCGGCGGTCATGGCGATGACGGAGTCGTCGATGGAGTTGATGACCGGCAGATTCGTCGTGAGCCAGGTCCACTGGGTCAGGCCGTCGCGGGAAATCCAGGCGAGGGCAGTAATGAGAAAGACGACTGCCACCGTCCATTCGCCACGCGATACCGGCCCCAGGCTGGCGAGCTCGCTCCGAATCAATTCCCGCCCGCCGGGAATCTCTTTCAGCGACACCGGGAAGAGGATTCTGGTCAGCAGCAGCCAGCAGATCAGCATGAACACGACAACGACAGGAATAGCGAACAGCATCCACTGCCCAAAGCCGACGATAAGGCCCTTTTCCTCCAGGAAGGCGCGAAAGAACACATTTGGCGGCGTGCCGATGAGCGTCCCCATGCCGCCGAGGCTCGCTGCATAGGCGATCGAGATGAGCAGGGCGGTGGCAAAGTTCGCCGAGTCCTTGGGGGAGCCTCCCGCCATTCGTTTCTCAGCGAGTTGCACGACGCTGATGCCAATGGGGAGCATCATCACCGCCGTGGCCGTGTTGCTGATCCAAAGACTGATTCCCGCTGTCGCCAGCATGAACCCGCCAATCAACCACGCCGGCCGCGTTCCCGCCGCCAAAAGCGTGAGCAGCGCCAGCCGCCGGTGCAGCCCCCACTTCTCCACTGCCAGCGCCAGAATGAAGCCGCCGAGATAGAGGAAGATGCTTTTGTCGGCGAAGGGGGTCGCCGCCACCTGAAAATTCTTCACCGCCCCGGAGAGCGGCAGCAGGACCAGCGGCAGCAGCGAAGTCGCCTCCAGCGGAATCGCCTCGCTCATCCACCACACCGCCATCAGCACCGCAATCGCCGCCGTCGCCCGCGGCGCATGGGCCAAATCCGGCGCTTGCCAAAGCAGAAGAACATAGACAACCGCCGCCAGCAGCGGACCGGCAAATAGGCCGCCTATCGACAGAAACCGCGGCGGCGATTCCAGCGGCGAAGCCTCTGCGGTGTTGATGTCCTCCGCGGTCATGCCCAGAGTATAGACAGCATTCCACTTGGGTCACTACCGAACTTGCCTCCGGTAGGCCCATGATCATGCACGAGCCCGCAACTGCGCAGCCGCCCTTGCTACTCGCACGCTGACGAAATTAGAGGATTGCTCGTCGTCCCTGAAGAAGCTGGACGACCAGCACCACCAGCGCGACAACCAACAGCAGATGCACTAAATTGCCCGCAACGCCGAAGCCAAGTCCCAAGGCCCACATAATGAGGAGAATCAACAAAACGGTCCATAACATGGCATTCACCCTTGAGGAGAAAAGTACCCAACCACTTTAGTGGTCAGAATTTTTTGTTCCGACGCAATGGAGTTGAATGCACCTTTTGTGCCAATGCCTCCTAATTCGGTGGTTTTGGCCGCATCATGCGGAATTCATCGACTTCATCAGGACAGCCAAGAATCCTCCAAGGAAGAAAATCAAGCGGTATTTACGGCATCCTGGCTTGAACGGAGCCGCTTCATGTTCTTTCGAGTCTTCGAGACTTTTTGGTTGTTCTTCCTCAACAGAGCTCCGGGCGCCCACATTCGCGCAGCACGCTCAAATACCTGCACGCCGGCGGCGCGCTCGTCTGGAACGCCTTACCCCGCAGCCGCGAAGTCGTCGCCTTCACCCCCGACGGCCTCTCCCACACCTTCAGCGAGAATGACGTGCTCCAGGACGAAAAAGTGCTGCCGGGATTTCGGTGCGCGGTGGCGGAATTGTTTCGCTGACTCCCCGCGACCGGGTGCTAGCGCATTTCAAACGCGCAACCATTGATCAATTGTGAGATCTGCCTGGCGCAGGATACGTCGAATGAGTCCTGGGTCGATCGCCCCTCGGTGTGGATTGGGGATGGTAACGCGTAACTTGGCGCGGCGCATCCACTCGTGCTTTCCTCCGGGGAACGGCCCTTCGAAACCCAGGCCCTTCAACTTGCGCACAAGCTCACGTCTTGAGACGGGTTTGAGACTGGGCATGCCCAGACCTCCTTGGCGCCGCGGTAATTGCCAGACGACAGCCGTTGACGACCGGCGGGTCCTCCCCGCTTCGCAGGCCGGACATCAGCCAGACCTCAATGGCATCCACGAGATTCTCACGCGCCTCCTCAAAGCTGGCTGCCTGGGTCACGCACCCAGGCAAATCGGGAGCCTCAGCCACAATCACATCGAGCTGCTCTCCCTTTTCATAGACGGCATTCTTGAGAATCTCCGCCATGTAAACCGAGAGACTTCCGCGGCGGGGAGATTTTTTAGCCATTAAACGGTCCTCGTCGAGCTATTGTCTTTAAGAAGCCATCCAGGTCGTTCCGCCTGGGGAGACGTTTAGAAAGAGTCACGTAGGTGCGCCCGTCAGCAGCCTCGCGCTGCCGAGCATCAGCAAGGATTTTGGAAACATCGTTGCCAAATTGAGCCGCTAGTTCGCGCCGGATGGCACGAATTTCGTCGGTGATCGAATCGTTGGTCATCTCAGACCTCCAGTAATTCATCAGGAGTGCAAATAATGGGCGGATCGTATCCCGCGCGCCGGCAGATTGACTCAATCGCGGTGCGGGTCGTGGGATTGGCAATGTGCTTGAAATTCCACGTCACCAGATATTCTATTCCGTGGACGGTCGCCAGGGAAATGTGAGCCGCATCTCGCGGTTCCGTTTTCGGAATCGCATTCCCGTTTAGGCAGCAGCCCAGCCGCGAAGTCGTCGCCTTCAACCCTGACGGCCTCTCCCGCACCTTCAGCGAGAGCGACGTGCTGCAGGACGAGAAAGTGCTGCCGGGATTGCGGTGCGCGGTGGCGGAGTTGTTTCGCTAAAGATCGCAATCCTAGCGAGTCAGCGACTCCAGGCTCCAGTCGAATGCACTGCCCCTTGGAAAATCTCTGACACTGGAGAAATTCCCGCCGTTGTCCTTGCCGCCTCTCCCCACGCTGTAGAGCATGAAGCCAGAATCAGTCAGTCGATAAACTGGCAGCTTGTCGGTATACAGGTCGCACGGAACCTGCTTCAAATACTTGGGGGCCAGGTCGGTAAGCTTGTCCGGGTATCTTCCTTGTTCGGCGCGATATGCCCGGATTGCCAGGTCCGTAATCAGAAGCCGAGAGCAGCAGCAAGTCCGTTCTCGTGATACTTGATAGAGAACGGCGAGGGGGTCCGATCGGCTGGATAGGTCTTCCGGCCGTCCTATCAAAATCTCGTAGAGACCAAACTCCCAGCGGTCGTTGAGGTGCATCCACAAGTCCTGCCTGCCGAGGGCCACTTCCGAGGTTTCACGCTCCTCCTCGATCCGTTCGAGTTCACTTGCCACCTCTAATGCCTTAGACGAGGAGAGCTTGCTTCTGATAGGAACCAGGCACCAATGTCCCTGCTGTTCGATGGTCAATCCGACCAGGCTGTGGGCACCGAGGCCATCCTGCCCGAGCATCGCGCCGATGCAAATAATGTCAGTCCCATTGTTCGCTGCCAGGTCCGCGCTGCTCAGCCCACTCGTACTCGCCTGCGCGGCAAGGTTCCGGCCAACGAGGCGAAGATCGTGTAGCCCCGCAATCAGGTTGGCTTCATAGTTCCTCCTTTCGCGAAGGCCTGCGGTCCATGGAACGACCACAAAGCAGGGTTTCTTGACAAGTTCAGCAACTTCGAGGCTCGCCGCATCCGCTTGTCGCGGTGACAGAGCTGCAATCCCTTGGCAACGACTCAGGACGTCTGGAAAGGAATTCTCGCCCGAACGACTTGGCTCTGGGGGGACTGGAAACGAAAACATTTGAACGTAGAGCCAGACTGTAGTCGCACTCCACGTCAACACGACGGCCCCGGCCAGAGCCTTACGAATCTTCGTCGCGAGCGAAACGACTTGTACGCGCCTGAGCCAGCGCTGAGCCCAAAAGGCTAGCGCAAGAAAGAATGAAAAGTAGACGAGCAAGGTTGTCACCGGCAGTGGACCACCAGGCACATATCCGCGGAGATACTCAAGGAGAATGGAGATCGGGTAGGTCGGACCGGGTGTCACAAAGAATCGAGAGGCGGCGACGGCAACCACGCCAAATGAGAGCATGATACCTGCCGAAATCAGTCGTTTGGGCCCCGCGAGCACACGAGCTATCAAAAGCGTCGCTACCACACAGACGACAGCCGTGAACAGCAGCCCCACCCACGACAACCACACCTCCTCAGCCAGTATCGTGCGTACACACCACGCGCCCACACCAATGACTGCAGTCAGTCCTAGAAGGTCGCGGATTTGGAATTGACGACTGACTTTGGTTGCCTTTTCGACCGGGGGAATCCCTTCAGACTCAGTCTTTGTCCGCCATTCCTGCCAAATCGTGAGCAGTTCTTGGAATCCGGCGATTCCTACAAAGAGAAGCGAAGTAATCGCAAAGAACACGAGCGGCTCATAAGCACGGATCGGAACCAGCAGGACGAGCGCGGAACAAACAGCCGCCGACCGCAATAGCCAGTTGAGCTTTCCAAACGCCAGCCAATAACCAAGCAGGCAATAGGCAGCCGTTACCGAGGCAAATGTGGTGTAGAGCGCGAACGTGGGAAAGAGGGCGGCCATGTACCCGCATTGTAGCTCACCGTCGCAATCACTTCTTCTTCCACTCCACCCCCGACAAGCTCGCCAGGGCCAGCAGCAGGGCGTGCGTGCCGCTTCGGCCGTGGCCTTGGGCCGCGAGGGCGATGTAGAGCTGGCGGGCGAGGGCGATGCCGGGGAGGGCGAGGTTCATGCGTTTGGCCTCATCCAGCACGATCCCCATGTCCTTGATGAAATGCTCCACGAAGAAGCCGGGGTCAAAATTGCCGGCGATGATGCGGGGGCCGAGGTTGGAGAGGGACCAGCTGCCGGCGGCTCCGGGGGCGACCGATTGCAGCACGGTGGGGAGGTCGAGGCCGGCTTTGTAGGCATAGAGCAGGGCCTCGCAGACGCCGACCATGTTGCTGGCGATGAGCGTCTGATTGACCGCCTTGGTGTGCTGTCCGGAGCCGGGGCCACCTTGGTGGATGATGGTCTTGCCCATCGCTTCCCAGCAGGGCTGCAGGGCCTCGACCACTTCTTTGTCGCCGCCGATCATGATCGAGAGGCGGGCTTCCTTCGCCCCGACATCGCCGCCGGAAACCGGGGCGTCCACTGCATGTATGCCCTTGGCCTTTGCCGCTTCGTAGATCTCCACTGCCAGCGAAGGCTCGCTGGTGGTCATGTCGACGAGGACGCTGCCGGCTTTAGCGCCGGTCAGTGCGCCGTCAGTTCCCAGAAAGACTTCCCGCACGTCCTTGGGAAAGCCGACGATGGCGAAGACGACGTCGCTCTTCTGGGCGACTTCCTGGGGAGTCGCGCCCCAGGCGGCTCCCTTGTCGAGCAGCGGCTGGGCCTTGGCTTTGGTGCGGCTGTAGACGGTGGCGGCAAAGCCCTTGGCCATCAGGTGGCCGGCCATGCTGTGACCCATAACGCCGGTACCGATCCAGCCGATGCGAGTTGTGCCGGGCGAGATTTTTGGAATGCTCATGATGTGGAACGCAGATTTGAAATCTGAGATTTGAAACGGGAAGAGAGCCAAAACAAGTGGCAGCGACTACCAGCGATCAATCGGCCGGTTGAAAACTTCGTTCAAGATGATCGCGCTGCGGATGTTCTCCGGCGATTGCAGCATGTGGGCGATGCCGAGGACCGTGGCCTGGGTCACCGTCGCGGCGACGGCGTTGGAGTCCTGGCGGGAAACATCAGGGGTGGCTTCCGTGGTCTTGCGAAGACGGCCCACCTGATGGTCGAACGTCTGATGCAGCCGGGCGTCCATTTCGTCGTCGGCAACATCCACACGGGCCGATAGATGAGCCGTGTGCTGGGAAATCTGCTCCGCGCCCCGGAGATGGGCCGCCACGGAGGCGGCCACTCGGTCGGAGTCTTCCGCCAGCTCCGCAGCCACAACGGTCTGCGACATTGACGGCGAACTATACGCCTGCTGCTGGGAAAGAGATTGCGGGGCGGAGGTCATTCTCGGCGGCGGGGGGCGGGACTGACCGTACGCGGGCGGCGGCTGCTGGGGGGAATAGGCGACGGGAATTTGCTGCTGCTGTTGCGGCTGCGGCATTTGCTGGCCGCGGGCCCGGGCCTCGGCCTGCGCTCGCATTTGAGCTTCCACTTGGGCACGCCGCGCTGCCGCTCGACGGAGAAATTCTTCGACTTCGTTGTTCATGGCTAGTTACGCCTTGAGCTGAGCCGTTCCCGCGCTGGAGGCGGCAATCGACCGCCGCATGTCGGTGTCGGCCTGCACGTTTCGCATCTTGTAATAGTCCATGATACCCAGCTTGCCGGAGTGGAAGGCCTCGGCCATCGCCCTGGGAACCTCGGCTTCGGCATCGACCAGGAGAGCCTTACTCTCTTCGATCTTGGCGGTCTGCTCCTGCTCGGCGGCAACCGCCATGGACCGGCGGCCTTCCGCGCGGGCACGGGCCACGCGAGTATCCGCTTCGGCCTGGTCCGCCCGCAGGCGAGCGCCGACGTTTTCACCCACGTCGATGTCGGCGATGTCAATCGAGACAATCTCAAACGCGGTCTGCGAGTCCAGCCGGCGAGCCAGCACGGCTTTGCTGATTCGGTCGGGATTCTCCAGCACCTCCATGTGATCGTCCGAAGTGCCGATAGCGCTCACAATCCCTTCCCCAACGCGGGCAATAATCGTTTCCTCTCCAGCGCCGCCGATGAGCTGCTGCAAGTTCGCCCGGACCGTCACGCGGGCCTTCACCTTAAGCTGAATGCCGTTGCGAGCAACAGCGTCGAGTGTGTCCTTGCCTGCGCCCTTGGGAGGGCAGTCGATGACCTTGGGATAGACGCTGGTCTGTACGGCCTCCAGAATATTCCGTCCGGCCAGGTCAATGGCGGTCGCTTCGCGGAACGAGAGCTTAATTGTCTTGGCCTTGTTGGCGATAATCAGAGAGCGAATGACGAGCGGCACATTGCCGCCGGCCAGGTAGTGGGCTTCCAGGGACTTGCTCGTCAGATCCGGATCCGTAAGCCCCGCCTGCACGGACATGATCTTGGTCTTCACGATGACGTCCTTGTTCACTTTGCGGAACGTCATGCCAATGAGGTCGAAGATCGTGATTCCCGCTCCGGTCAGGAACGACTGAATCCAGAGCCGGAAGTAATTGGCCAGGACGGCGGCGATAATCAGGAAGATGATCAGGCCGACGCCGAAGACGACAAGCGTGATGATGAACAGAGGGCTGGGGCCGTCTTGAGCCAGAAGTCCGTGCATGGCAGTCCCTTTTGTCCGGGCGGGTCGGAGTGGCAAAATTGCGGAATCAGCCGGAGAAGTACCCCCGTTAGTATCGCAGGCCGGGGCAAATGTCAATCACCAGCGGCACAGCCTTCCTTGACAGGTTTTTCCCTGACTTTTAGGATGATGCGTTTCCCCAAGACAGTTTCCGGTTTGGGCCAGTGGCCCTAGCAAGTGAGTTCGCCATGGCTGTACCCAAACGCCGCTCGTCCAATTCCCGCACCAACAAGCGCCGCGCCCACGACGCCAAGAAGGCCAAGCAGCTTTCGTACTGCCCCAAGTGCAGCACGGCCGTGCCGCAGCATGTAGTTTGCCCCAATTGCGGGTATTACATGGGGCGGACGATGGTGGAGATGGAAGAGACGGCGTAGCACGCAAAGTAGGACGGCCTTTCCAGGCCGTCCAAATCTTCACGGACGGGCTTGGAAGCCCATCCTACAAGGATCATTCTCGGAGATCCCCTCTTGAGCCGGCCAGTGTTTCTTTTTCCGGGGCAGGGGGCGCAAGCGGTCGGCATGGGCCTGCAGTTGGCCCAGACGCTGCCCGCAGCGAAGGCGCTCTATGACCAGGCGAACCAGATTCTTGGATACGACCTGGCGAAGCTCTGCTTTGAAGGCCCGGCTGAGCAGCTTGATTCCACCGTTCATAGCCAGCCGGCTCTTTTCGTGACGAGCCTGGCGGGGTTGGAGTTTCTCAAGGCCAATCAGCCGGATGTGGTTGATTCGGCTCAGGCGACGGCTGGTTTGAGCCTGGGTGAATACACGGCTCTCGTGTTTGCCGGCGTGATGAGCTTTGAAGACGGCCTGAAGGTGGTTCAGCAGCGCGGCCGCGCGATGCAGGATGCCGCGGACGCGGTGCCGAGCGGCATGGTCAGCATCCTGGGAATGGAAGCGGCCAAGATTGAAGAGCTGTGCAGCCAGGCCCGCGGCGAAGGGGAAGTGCTGCAAATCGCCAACTACCTTTGCCCCGGGAACATCGTGGTCTCTGGTCACAAGACAGCCTGCGCGAAGGTCGCCGAGCTGGCCACCGCCGCCGGTGCCATGAAGACCATACCGCTCGCAGTCGCCGGCGCGTTTCATACACTCATCATGCAGCCCGCCGTCGCACGGCTGACGGAGGTGCTGGCCGGCGTGAAGCTGAACAGCCCTCGCATCCCTGTCGTCAGCAACGTGGACGCCGCCGTCCACAGCGACCCGGAAGAAATCCGCTCGCTTCTCGTGAAACAACTCGTCTCTCCCGTCCGCTGGGAAGATTCGCAGCGCTACTTGCTCAATCAAGGCTACGGCCCGCATTGGGAAATCGGACCTGGCCGGGTGCTCCGCGGGCTGCTGAAGCGAATTGAGCGTAAGGCGGCAGCGGAGGGAGTGGAATGCTAATGACGAAACTCGAATGGCGAATGGCGAATTGAAGAATGCGTCTGCCTGCCTTTCATTCGCCATTCGGAATTCGAATTTCGTCATTCCTTTTTTCTTTAACCAATTGTCGAGTACGCCCCCATGTCCTCTCCCTACGATTCCCTCCGCGTCGATCTCTCCGGTCAAACTGCCGTCGTCACTGGCGCATCGCAAGGGCTCGGCAAGGCGATTGCCATCGCGCTAGCAAAGGCCGGCGCAAATGTCGCCTGCCTCGCTCGCAATGCGGCGAAGCTGGCGGAAACCGTGGGGGTCATCACCGCGGCTGGCGGGCAGGCGGAGGCGTTTGCCGCGGACGTGAAGGATGGGGCGGCGGTGGACAAGTTGATGAATGAGCTGGCGGAGAAGTGGGGCAAGATTGACATCCTGGTGAACAACGCCGGCGTCACCCGCGACACACTCCTGCCGGTGATGTCGGACGAGCAGTGGGACGACGTGATCGACACCAACCTGCGGGGGGCGTTCCTGTTCGCCCGAGCCGCCTCCCGCCACATGATGCGGGCCCGCTACGGCCGCATCATCAACATCTCCAGCGTCAGCGGCATCATGGGGAACGCCGGCCAGACCAACTACTCCGCCTCCAAAGCCGGCCTCATCGGCTTCACCCGCAGCCTCAGCAAGGAGCTTGCCAAACGCAAGGTCACCATCAACGCCGTCTGCCCCGGCTTCATCGAGAGCGACATGACCAAGGCCCTCGGCGACGCCATCCTGGAGGACGTGAAAAAGCGCATCCCCGTCCAGCGGGTCGGCCTCCCCGAAGACATCGCCACCGGCGTCCTCTTCCTCGCCAGCCCCGCCGCCTGCTACATCACCGGGCAAGTCCTGACCATCGACGGCGGCATGACGGGGTGATTCATCTCCCCCCCCGGTCAGGTGCTTTTGATTCACGATTCACGAGTGATTTTTTCAAGACTTACGTCGACACTCGTCTGCCGAACTCGTTATGTGAACACATGTTCCGTTACGAGGCCTCGCTGCAAGTCTGATTCACCCTCCAGATTTTGATTCACCAAAACTTTCGGAAGTTATAATCTATTTTTCAAATGCATTCGTCGACTTTGATCGCTTCTGCCGCCCTAGTTTGGCCTAGCCGCTAGATTTTTTGCACAACCGAATTTTCAAAGATCTTGTCCGTCGCTGGCCCCCCCCCCGCCGGTCGTATTTATACATATGTATACTATTTTGTCAAGAGGCGAGGAGGGAATTTTCCAGGTCTTGGTGGTTGACCCAGTGCTCGCTCGAGAGTCGAGAATGCGAAACAGGCTCCTCCGATGACGGAGGCCATCACTCAAAACAGCCCGCAGATCCTAGGTCCTCTCTCGCCAAGTCGAAAGACAGTTTTCAACGCGTCGGATGCTGCTCTCCAGGCAACTGCTCCATCATCATCCCAAGGCAACACGTTGATCTCGTAACCGGACGCGTGACGGCGAAACAGAACTGCAGTGTGCCGATAGTCAAATCCACCTTGTATCTGAGTGGGAAGATTGATTCGCTCCATCTTGTTCATCTTCTTGGCACCGTGCCACGTCAAAAGCCTGTCATTCCAAAGGCTGCCACGTAAAGTCAGGGTTGGTGCCCCTATCGTAACATGCGATTCACCGTATTCGGTTTGCGGGAATTTAAAGAAACGGTGTGCTCCCCTCGGCAATTCCAATTGGTTGTGGGATCCGCCGGAAGACATGGAACCGGCCTCGACCCAAAAGTGATTGAAGGCCGCCGGGTCGACCCTTCCATTGGCGACAAACTCCCAAAAGACTGGATAGTTGCCAGGCATGATGGTTGGAGGCATAGGCTTCGGGTCCGGCTCGACCTCACGCGGTTTGGGCCGAACCCACTTCTTTCGGTACTCTTCGAGCAATGCCGTCGTGAGCGGCGCCGTATTGAACAAGAGTTGGTTCCAAACATCGTTCCAACTACCATTCTTGGGAGTCTCCTTTCCAGCAGTGACCACCTCGGTATTTGTCATCAGAGCGCTATTGGTCAGGTTTGCAGAGCCGACTACATAGCCAGTGTCATTCGCACTATCGAAAAGATAGAGTTTGGGGTGATAGGCTCGTTCTGGCCGGAATCCAGGCTTCCTGACGACTTCCGGGTTCGCGATATGCACCTTGCTCGCAGGCAAACTGGCAAGGAATTCCAGCGCACCAGGATCCGTGAGGCCAAAATCGAGAGAAGTAATGAACTGCTTTTCTGCCCTCTCCCACTTCGCTTTTCCGATGCGGGCAGAAATGCGGTCGGTCAACCGAATACAACCAGGCCGCGTCGAATAAGCGACCGCCCATCGCACCTTCTCGACACTTGCGTCCGTCACCTCGTCGAAAGCGAACAACACTTGACTTGGGCAGCGGCTGTTTTGAGCGAAGATTTTCATTCGGCAACCAGTGGTTGAAAGTCGGGCTTTCGTCTTCGTTTGGCGCGTAGCGCAAGGACGATTTCAACAAGTTTCTCAATGGATATCCTCGTCTCAGTGGTGGAAAGCCTGCGTCCCGCCAGCGCCGAGACAATCATTTCATCGATCGTGGCGCGATACCGCTGAAAAGCAGTCAACGTGCTTCGCTTTACAAGAGCCTCGCGCACAAGGCTTTGAATTTGTTGCTTTTGCGAATCAGCTAATGCCGGGAGTGGAAGCTGCCGCAGATGTGTTGCTTCCAACTTTAACGCGCCGCCACCGAGAGTCGCGCCCAAAGCTTCCATGCACAACTCGCCCCATGTGCTGTTCAAGACGGCGAACACAGCCTCAATGTTCCATGCGTTTCCTGTACACCACAAAGTTGAGAAATTTGCGTCAATCAATACAGGTGGTTCACAGTTCAAAACCGCATGGGGCTCATCGTGAATGATGCGAGGGATGCAAAGAGAGGCCAGGTGACGCGGAGCGAAATCGGGAATCATATACCACATGCGCGGCAAAATGTCCTCGAACAGCGGCGAGGGCTTCGGCTTTTCATCGGGTCCTAAGCCATTGGGCTTCACTGCGGAGAGTTGTGGAATGAGGGTTCGGGACTCTCCTCGCACCAAATAAGTGCGAGCGGCCAAGCGGACGTATTCCGCCAGCGATTCCGGCATGACTTGCCATTTGCTGGAGCGGGCAAAGCCATTATTCGGCGCATTCTCGGGCAGCACGAATGCACGCAAATCGAGGAGGCGGCCATGCAGCGACTCAGCCGCAATCTGAATACTCGCCAATTCGGATTGTCTGCGAAGAACGGATCTCAGCGCGCTCGATGGAATCGCTATTCGGCGCCTGCCGAATAGCTCATGGGTGAATACGAAGGCGGTCTCGCCTTGGGAAGTTTCTTCCGCGAGTTCCACGTAAAAGAACGGATTGCATCCGGTCCGAAGTCCCTGGCCAATGCAAATCAGTTCTGAGGCCAGGGGGCGTAAGTTCCTTACATATTCGGCCGGAAAGTCATAAGCGACCGATGCTGGAAGGCAGGATGAGGAAGGCGCTCCGGTGAAACCAATTGCGGCATCCCCCTCCAGCCGGCCAAGCCAGGCAGTCCCTTTGGATGTCGCCAGGATCTCGTCACGTTGCGCCTCCCAGGAGACTCGTTTGAGGGCCACGCCAGGTTTTTTATCGACTCCATGATTTAACCATTCGACAAATTCGCCTTCGGGGTCATTGCCTCGAAAGGCATTCCCAACATGGCTGCGAGCAGACGCTGCCACAGGGTCGACTTCAACAAACGGAGTGGTCTCACCTAGCCCGCCGCGTTTCAACAATGGGATGACAACATCTTTTGCGGGTAACCGCCGCCCGATGACCAGGGAAACCGGGACGAGCGCATCGCGAAACCAACGCTGACCGGACTCTTGAACAATGGCTAGCGGCCGAAAGAACCGGAGGAAAAAGTAACGCGCGATTCGCGCGTAATCTCGGTTTAGCCAGGTCTGCGGAACCACTAACGCCAGTACTCCACCCGGCGCGGTAAGCAGGCCGCACAGCAGCCAACTCGGAATAGAAAGGTCCGATAGACCGGAGTAACAACGAATGATCCGTTGCCAGACGTGCCGTTCCTCTGGCGGCGCTAACCTTGCCGCGAGTCGTTCCAAAGCCTGTCGAGTCGCTTCGACACCTAAAAGCTTAACTGCGCCTTCTTGCCCACCGTTCGAGAGTGTCTGGTAGCGGACGTAGGGCGGGTTCGTGATGACCAAATCAAAACCAACCGAAGATTCCCAGGTGCTCAATGCAAACGCATCGCCATGAATAAGGTTTCCAGCGGCAGTTCCAAATTCCGTTGCGCACTGTTCGATGCGCCATTTGCAAAGACGTGCAGCTTCCGGCTCAATCTCGACCCCCATTAATTCGACGGCTTTCAGTCCAACTCTCCCGGCTCGTTCAGCGGCGGATTCGATAAGGTCTCCATGTCCAGCCATTGGGTCAACAATACGATTCTGTCCAGGCCGCACGGCCAAAGCCGCTAGAAGACGGCCGGTCTGAAGTCCCGTGAAGCACTGTCCGAGCTTCTTGCGTCTCGCGGCAGGAACACTCATTGCCAGTAGAGCGCGCCCTTCCTCCAACGTAGCCGGCAATGAGAAGAGGCTTTTCATTCCGGCGATCTCGCGAGCGATAGCTTTTTGTAGAACTCATCGGCATCGATAGGAGGGGAACTGTGGCGACGCAAGTAATGGCCAACGAATCGAGAGTATATTCGTTGCGGTAGACGCTCTTGCGGGTCGTCAGATGCATTAGCCTCTAGTAGCAATCGCTCCATGAGGCTTACTGAGCTAGTAATGTCTACGAGCCTGTCCGAGACCGTGGGAGTCAGGAGTAGCAGCGGGTCCCCTTTGGCCGAATTAACGGTCGTAACCTGTTTGAAGCTGCCCTGCTTTTTGTCGAGAATGTTGGACAACTCGATCCCGAAACCGGCGGCTGAGTAGGCCTGTGTCAATGCACGCCACACCTCTGATTGAGTGGAATGAAAAACCACCGTAGCCCTTCCCGCCGGCTTCAAGATGCGGCGCATTTCCCTAAAAGCTTTGGTCAAGAGCGTCTCGTACGCATCGATGCCCTTAGATTGGGCAGAACTGACGACAGCTTCGTCCCGATTGCGGGTGGAGCGTCCCAGCCACGCTTCGCTGATGAAGTTCACTTCGCTATAGGGGATGTTTCCGCCAAACGGCGGATCTGTGAACACATAGTCTACCGAGGCATCCTCAAGGTTTGTACGAGTCGATGACCCTTGCCGAACTTCGACGTGGCCTTCCAGTCCGTGGATGGTTGCAAATGCGCCCTGAATCGTCTTTATCTTCCTTTTCAACCCATGGAAAACGTTCTTCTCAACCGGCAAACCGCTGATGTAGAGCACGCCTGGTTGTGCGCTGGTCAGCACCAGTTCGGGTTGGATCTGTTTGGCCACAACCCGAGTCATCAGCGACGAATGACTGCTATTGTAGCTGGAAATCCAAAATCGCAGAGCGTCCCGAATCGGCTTAGGTTCATTTTCGACCAGCTCATGGAGTCCACCGAGAGCGATCAGGTTTCGCCGGGTGTAGAAGTGATGAACATGGGTGATTCCTTCATGGTATCCCGAACGCCAAAGGTCACCCCAGCCAGCGCCCCCTTTACCCATCATGGGAACAATCGGCACAGTCTTGGAAACTGCCTCGCCTTGAATCCGGGCGACGAGCTCCAAATCTCGGGAGTTGGGTTGGCGAGTCCAATGCCGTCGCCCAGTAATCCCGTCCACACGGGCCAGACGGCGGGCTTTGCTCGTCAGCCTCGATTGAAGCAGGGAGTCAAATCGCTCTTCGGAAACTCTCGAAGTAGCAGCCACGTCCGCGGTCTTGTCGCATTCCCGGCATTTCCATCGGTTGGCAATCCGGGCTGGTTTCAGTCTTACGCATGCGTCCCAGAGAGGTGACACCGAATGGCACGACGGACATTCCAGCAGTTCGGACCAAATGAAATGCCGTGCGATAGCCGGATCACCAAGCTCGTCCATCGTTTCGTATAACCATCCGTAGCGGCGCTCCGCTTCGTCGAGCAACCGCGCTGCTGTGGAAGCGAAGCGAACGGGATCTGGTTGCGAGGCAAATGTCTGGCCGATAAAAGAACCGAGCCCGGAAAGTTCATAAACCACCGCACGTCTGGGACCCCAAATTGGAGTCAATCCGCGAGCTTTGGCAAGCTCACGAAGTTCGCCTGAGGGGCTAGAGCAAAGTAGAGCCGCCAACGCAGTCGTGCAACTTCCCCCAAATCCATCGAAGACCAAATCACCGGGTTTGGTGTGGCACGCGATCATCAGAGCGATGCTCTCCGGTGAAATCTTTGTCGGATACCAATGAGCATTGAAGAGCGGACCGCTTCGAGTCGCACTGAGCGGCGTTTCATAGAGAGCCTTCAGGTCTGATGTTTGGCCAGCAGATCTCATTGCGTTCTCAACAGTGATCATTGAATCCCGGTACCAGGAGCATTCTACTGAATTGTCGGTACGTCGTTTGGCTCCAGATCTCAATGCGGACTGAACTCCATCGGCAATACGAGAGAGCGCAGTACCTTAGCTGCAACTCTCGCCACTGCCATGCTTTACGCGTTCATCGCCGTCCTTTGCCATTCCCCCATTACGATTTATTCGCCTCCCGCGGCAACTCCCCGTCTTCTCTTCCCCCAGAATCCCCTGCGCGATAAGGTTCCGGCCGTTGAGCGGGGCTGATGGCCGTGGGAGGCTACCGGGCAAGACCTTGCCGTAGGGGGTGGGGATTGGTACGCTTTGGGTAGTGTGTAGCGTCACTTGCAGGCGGCAAGGGCAAAGGACCTACCCTTCCCGCCTCGCCTCCCGCCTCAATCGTGACCCGCACCGTGCCGCTGGGTTTTTACCCACCAGGTTTTTGCCGTGGATTTTCAGCTTCATCTTGAGACCGAGTCGGTCGAGCAGGCTCATCCGACCAAGCCGGTCTGCGTGCTGCCTGGCGATAGCATTCGCCACGTTATGCGCGTGCTCAAGTCGAACGCGACCAGCGCGGCGATGGTCTGCCGCGAGGGGAAGCTGGAGGGCATTTTCACCGAGCGGGACGCGCTCCGGCAACTGGCGGACGGGAGCGACTTGGACGTGCCGGTATCGACCGCAATGGTTCATCAGCCGGTATCCATGCGGATGGGTGATAGCGTGGGGAGAGCCATTTCGCTGATGTCCGGCGGCAAGTTCCGGCAGGTCCCCATTGTGGACGGCCAGGGCCATGTGACAGGCGTGGTGGGGGTCGCTGGCGTGCTCCGCTACCTTGTCGAGCATTTTCCCCGGATTATCTACACTTTGCCCCCTTCCCCGCATCACAAGATGGAAGAGCGGGACGGAGGGTAAGCCCCGATCCTCCTCTCGTTACAACTTTGGCCCTTTTCGGGCCGTATATTCCAAATAGAGTTATTATTCAAAATGACCGATACGCCTTGAGCCGTTTGCGGGACCTTTGCCAAGAGACATTCCGCCGCGTAAGTGCGGCCCGCCGATATAGATAACACACACGCGACCATAGATTTCGAAAGGGCAGACTGCCAGTCATGACCACCACCACGGTTGAGCCGGAAGTAGCGCATCAAAAGCTCGTCAACCCGGTCCCCAGTGCGACCATCCGATTCTGCGGAGACTCCGGGGACGGCATGCAGATCACGGGGGACCAGTTCACCAGCACTTCGGCCCTGCTGGGAAACGACGTGGCGACCTTCCCTGATTACCCGGCTGAAATCCGGGCACCCCGCGGAACGCTCGCCGGCGTCAGCGGCTTTCAGGTTCACTTCTCCAGCGAGGACATATTCACCCCCGGCGATACGCTGGACGCGCTGGTGGTGATGAACCCCGCCGCGCTCAAGACGAACCTTCGCGACCTCCGCAAGGGTGGTATCCTCATCTGCAACAGCGACAACTTCCAGAAGGGCGACTTGGACCTGGCGGGCTATGACGTGAACCCGCTCGATAGCCAGGTGCTGGAGGACCAATATCAGCTCTTCAAAGTGCAGATGACGAAGATCACGCGCGAAGCGCTCAAGGATACCGGGCTGGGTAACAAGGAAGTCGACCGCTGCAAGAACTTCTTTGCCCTGGGGCTGGTGTACTGGCTGTATGGACGAGACATGGAAGCGACGCTCCGCTTCCTCCGCGACAAATTCGCCACCAAGCCGGAGATCGTCGCCGCCAATACCAAGGCCCTGCAAGCCGGCTGGAATTATGGCGAAACGACCGACGCCTTCGCCAGCAGCTACAAGGTGGAGCCCGCCCAACTGCCGGCTGGCAAGTACAAGAACATCATGGGCAACACGGCCATGGCCTGGGGCCTGATGACCGCGGCCAAGTTGAGCGGCAAGGAGCTGTTCCTCGGCTCGTATCCGATTACGCCGGCCAGCGACATCCTGCACGAGCTCTCCAAGTTCAAGAACTACGGCGTGCGGACCTTCCAAGCGGAGGATGAAATCGCGGCTGTCTGCTCGGCCATCGGCGCGGCCTACGGCGGAGCGATGGGCATCACCACATCGAGCGGTCCCGGCATCGCCCTCAAGACCGAAGGGATTGGCCTGGCCATCATGCTGGAATTGCCGCTCTTAGTCATCAACATTCAGCGCGGCGGGCCGAGCACCGGACTGCCCACGAAGACCGAACAGGCCGACCTGTTCCAGGCGGTCATCGGCCGCAACGGCGAATCGCCGATGCCCGTCATCGCGGCCCGCAGCCCGGGAGACTGCTTCGATGTGGCGATCGAGGCCTGGCGAATCTCCAGTCGTATGATGGTGCCGGTGATGATCCTGTCGGACGGCTACATCGCCAACGGCAGCGAGCCCTGGCTGATTCCCGACTACAACAAGCTGGAAAAAATCGCCATCCACCATCCCGCCCCCAGCGAAAACGGCGAAAAGTTCAAGCCGTACCTGCGGGACGAAATGCTGGCCCGCCCCTGGGGCATTCCCGGAATCAAGGGGCTGATGCACCGCCTCGGCGGCCTGGAAAAACAGGACGTGACTGGCAACGTCAACTACGAGCCGGAGAACCATGAGCACATGGTCAACACGCGGGCCAAGAAGGTCGAGAACGTGGCCCAAATCATTCCGCTGCAAGAGGTGGAAGGCCCGGAGAGCGGCGACCTGCTGGTCCTGAGTTGGGGCGGCACCTACGGCGCCTGCAAGACGGCCGTCGACCAGTGCCGCGAGCAGGGATTGAAGGTCGCGCATGCCCATCTGCGATGGCTGAACCCATTTCCGCGGAACCTTGGCGACATCCTCAAGAAGTACAAGAAGGTGCTCATCCCCGAGCTCAACAAGGGTCAACTGCGGTTCTTTATCCGTTCCAAGTACCTCGTCGATGCCCAGGGGCTCAACAAGATTCAAGGTCGTCCGTTCTTCGTCCAGGAAGTTGTCGCCGCTATCCGGGGACAGCTTGGCCTGGCGTCGGCGAACGGTGCAAAGCCGACCGCGGTCGCGGCGGTAGCGGGAATTGCGGGAAGCGCGGACGCAGGAGGGTAAGGCGGGAATGACTATATCCTAATGACTAATGTCTAATGACCGAATTCAATCTGAAAACTGAAAACTGAAATCCAACATGCCCACTGAACTCCCGACTCTCACTCCCGCCGATTTCGCTTCCGACCAGGACGTCCGCTGGTGCCCAGGCTGCGGAGACTATGCGATTCTCGCGCAGATGAAGAAGGTGATGCCGCAGCTCGGCGTCCCCCGTGAGAAGGTCGTCTTCATCTCCGGCATCGGCTGCTCCAGCCGCTTTCCGTACTACATGAATACGTACGGGCTGCACAGCATCCACGGGCGGGCGCCGGCGTTCGCCACGGGACTGAAATCGACGCGGCAGGACCTGCAGGTGTGGGTGGTCACCGGCGACGGCGATGGCCTCTCCATCGGCGGCAACCACTTCATGCACCTGATCCGCCGCAACGTGGACCTCAAAATCCTGCTCTTCAACAACCGCATCTACGGCCTGACCAAGGGGCAGTATTCCCCCACGTCCCCGCTGGGCAAAGTGACCAAGAGCACGCCGATGGGGGCGATTGATAATCCCCTCAACCCCCTCTCCGTCGCCATCGGCTGCGAGGCCACTTTCGTCGCCCGCGCTATCGACGTGAACATCAAACACCTGGGGGAGATGCTCAAGCGGGCCGCCGAGCACAAGGGGACCGCCTTCGTCGAGATCTACCAGAACTGCAACGTCTTCAACGACGGGGCCTGGGACTACGCCACCGACAAGGAAACCAAGCACGACACGGTCCTGGAGCTCGAGCCCGGCAAGCCCTTGATCTTCGGCAAGCAGAAGAACAAAGGCATCCGCCTCAACGGCACCCATCCCGAAGTCGTCGAACTGGGCAAGGGCATCACCGAGGACGACCTCTTGTTCCACGACGAAAAAGCCCCCGAGCCCACCCTGGCCTACCTCCTCAGCCGCATGCGGCACCCGGAATTCCCGGAACCCATCGGCGTGTTCCGCGACGTGGACGGCCCCAAGTACGACGTCGAGCTCAACCGCCAGATCGACTCCGCCCGCGAGAAGAAGGGAGAAGGGGACCTCAACGCCCTCTTCAACAGCGGCGAAACGTGGACGGTGGGGTAGTGCAGGCCGCCACTCCGTGACCGGCCCTTCTTTATTTCGGATATTGAACGTCTCGCGTGCCGCGGCAGTTGGGGAAATCGGAACACCCAAAGAACGGTTCTCCGGTTCGCGAGTTTTCACGAAGCGCCATGCGCTTCCCGCATTTTGGGCACACGGGATAGTCCGACTGTTGTATTTCGCTGGCAAATACCTGCCTTTCTCTCAGTGTGATCTTCCCATTGGCAGGTCCGCCATCTCCGTCCCCTAGAAACCCGTATTGGAAGACAAGGAGGAGCACCGCCATCGCCACCACAATAACGGCGACGACCGAGCCAGCGATGAGAACCTTGCCCCAGGCGCGAAACAGCGACACTGGCAGATCGCGGGCACCCGTGCAGACTGGATACCGGACACAGCTTAGGAACGGGCCATACTTGCCGCGTTTTTGAACCATTTTGTCGCCACACAAGGGACATGCAACTTGGTGTTGGCTCTTGTTCTGGCCACTAACGAGTTCGGGATGATCCGAGAACCATTGCTCAATCAACTCGGTCAACCGGTCAAGCCGCAACTCAGTACGGCAGAGATCCGCGGCATGAACGCGAAGCAGGGGAAGATGAAACCGGCGAGATAGCTCATTCTTTTTCAGGTCTCGCTCGATTTGCGGCGAATCCTCATGCTGGGGACCGTCGAATTCGACCGCAAAAAGCGGCACATGGTCTTTTCCCGTAATCACAAAGTCGTAGTGGGCCTGGAGAGCAAAGGCGTAAAGCGCCTCCGGAAGGCCGGAGTTCTCGATGGCAAGGACATCCGCGAGGCGCACCTTGGTATAGACGTCCGCTGCGTGGCGAGCAGTAACCTCGCACAGCCGCCCATAGGTGATTCGCTCAGGACTGTTGAGCAGTTTCTTCAACATTTGGCTGCCTAGACCACTTGGGATCAGAATCACCGCAAATCCCATGCATTACAGTTCCCGCCGGCCAGCCTTCCGCTGCTTACGGTTCCAATCCAGGAAATCATCAAGCCCCTGCTCGTCATCGGACCACCCTCCAGCCGAGCGGCGGATGCCGTCGCCAGATAGGTCGGTTGATTTGTCGGACGCTACCGGATGCATCGTCAGCACCACGACCTGACCTTCCGGCAGATTTGGCTCCGCCTGCAGGTCGATTCGTTTACCGTGGACTACGCCGACAAAAGTGCTGGTTGACATATCGCTTCACTCGAATATTCAGGAACGTGACCGCCTCTATTTACCGTACCCCGAGGCGGCCGACTGGTCAAACTACTACTACTACTCCTCTTCCTCCTCGTGCAGCGTGGCCTTGCTGATGATTTCTTGCTGCACGTTGCCGGGCATGACGTCGTAGTGGCTGAAGTCCATGGAGAAGCTTCCCTGGCCGCCGGTCATGCTACTGAGGGTGCGGGCGTAGGTGGTGACTTCGCGCAGGGGGACTTCGGCGTGGATGGTAGTGAAGGCCCCACCGGCATTGTCGCTTCCTAGGACGCGGCCGCCGCGGCCGGACATGTCGCTGTAGACGTCGCCGACGTTGGATTCAGGAACGGTGATGTCCATCTTCACGATGGGCTCCAGCAGGGCGGGTTTGGCCTGCTGGAAGACGTTGCGGAACGCCATCGAGCCGGCGATTTTGAAGGCCGCTTCGCTGGAATCGACGTCGTGGTGCTTGCCGAAGTGGACCTCCACCGCCACGTCCTGCACCATCTGCCCGGCGATGACCCCTTTCTCCAGCCGCTCCATGAAGCCTTTTTCAATGGCGGGGAGAAAGTTGCCGGGGATGGTGCCGCCGACGACCGAGTTGACCCACAGGAAGTTGTGGTGGTCGTTGTGATGGTGCTCCTTCAGGTGCGGGAAGCGGGCCTTGGTGCAGAACTCATCGGGGTCCGTGCCGCGCGGATAGGGATACATGCGGATATGGACCTCGCCAAACTGCCCGCGGCCGCCGGACTGCTTCTTGTGGCGGTAGCTTCCCTCGGCAGTGGACTGGATGGTTTCGCGGAAGGGAATTTTGGGGACCTTGGTGTCCACGTCCAGCTTATCGCGGCGATGCAGCCGCTCGCGGACCATTTGCAGGTGCAGGTCGCTCATGCCGGTGATGACGAGCTCCTTGGTCTGCGCGTCCCGGTCCAGGCGGAGCGTGGAATCTTCCTCCAGGAGCTTGTGGAGCGAGGCGGAGAGCTTGGCCTCGTCGTTGCGGCTCTTGGGGGTGACCGCCAGGCCGACCATCGGCGTGGGGAACTTGATTTTCTCCATCGTCAAGTCTCCCAGCGTATCGCCTGTGTGCAGGTCTTCCATCTTGGCGATGGCAATGATTTCTCCAGCCGAGGCGCCTTCGACCGGCTTGGTTTCGCCCCCTTGCACGTCCAGCAGCGGGCCGAGCTTGACCCCCTTGCGAGCCGTCGTCGTGTGGACGGTGTCGTCCTTCTTCATCGAGCCGGAGTACACGCGGATATACGAAAGCTTCTGCACGAAGGGGTCGATGCGTGTCTTGAAGACCTGGGCAACCAGCGGGCCGGCGGGGTCGGCTTTGAGCTCGACTTCCGCGCCGTCCTTCGAGGCTTTACGCGGCACGTCGGTCGGCGGCAGGGCGCAAGTGGCCAGCCCATCGAGCAATTCCGGGAGACCGACAGCCGTCTTGGCGGAGACGCAAAAAATGGGAACGAGCGAGCCTTGGGCGACCGCTCGATGGATCAAGTCGGTCACCTGGTCCGGCGAAGGCTCTTCCCCTTCAAAGTATTTTTCCATCAGCTTCTCGTCGACCTCGATGATCGATTCGATGAGCTGCGTGTGGATTTCGGCGGCGTTCATCAGGGTGTTGGGATTAGCCTGAGTCTTGGCCAGCGTATTGACGACCCCCTTAAAGTCTGGCCCGTGGCCAATGGGCACGTTAAACGGCACGCAGGCGGTGCCAAAGGTATCGCGGATTTTTTCGAGCAGGCCGGGGAAGTCGATGTTGTCGGTGTCCATCTTGGTGATGATGATCACGCGGCCGATGCCGGCTTTTTCGGCTTCCTTGAAGACGCGGCGGGTGTTCACCTCGATGCCGCTGTGGGCGTTGATGCAGATGGCGGCGGTGTCCACGCCGCGCATGGCCCCGATGGTTTGGCCGATGAAGTCGCCGTAGCCGGGCGTATCGAGGAAGTTGAAGCGTTTGCCGGCGTGGGTGAAGTGGGCCAGGCTGGACTCGATGGTCCGCTTGTGGACTTTCTCCTCCGCGTCAAAGTCGAGGACGCTGTTGCCGTGATCCACGCTGTGGTCGCCGGTGACCGCCCCGGTTTTAATGAGGATCGTATCCCCGAGCGTCGTTTTGCCCGAGCCGCCGTGACCGCAAAGAACAATGTTGCGGATATCTTCAACTTTCGTTTTAGCCATGGAGAGGTTCCTTACTGCTGGAGCACGCCTGGCGTGCTAAACCGAAAAAAGTTGGTTTCACGCGGGCGGCGGCTCGGGCAGGCAGGATGCCTACCCCACGGCTGCAGCCAGCGCTTCTTTGAGCGTTATCGTTCCTTCATACAAGGCCCTGCCGATGATGCAGCCGTCAAGGCCGATCGTCGCCAGGTCGCGGACGTCTTTGGCGGTCGTCACTCCGCCCGAGGCGATGACGGGAATATGCACTGCGGCTTTCATGTCGGTCATTGCGGCGCGGTTCGGCCCTTGCAACATGCCATCGCGGGAGATGTCGGTATAGATGATGGCGGCCAGCGGTTCGCCCGCGAACATGCGGGCCAGGTCGATCGCGGCCGTTTCGCTGGTTTCCAACCAGCCGTCCGTGGCGACGCGGCCGTTTTTGGCGTCGATGCCCAGGGCCAGCTTGCCGGGAAAAGTCTGGCAGGCGGTGCGGAACCAGTCGGGCTCCTTGAGCGCCCGCGTGCCAACGACCAGCCGAGCGAGGCCGAGCGAGAGCATCTTCTCAATCGTACCTTCATCCCGAATCCCGCCACCAAGCTCGCAGGGGATGCCGGCTGCTTTCACAATCGCTTTCACAGCCGCCAGGTTCGCGTTACTGCCGTCGCGGGCCCCGTCGAGATCGACCAAATGCAGGCACTCGGCCCCTTCGCCGACCCATTTTTTGGCCATCGCCGCGGGGTCGTCGCCGTAGACGGTTTCCCGGCCATAATCCCCCTGCCGGAGACGGACGCACTTGCCGCCGCGTAAATCAATAGCCGGCCAGATTTGCATTTTCTGCAAGTATTTACGGCAGGAACGGTGAAGATTTTCCCCAGCGGGCAATATGGCACAGGGGAAGGGGGAAAGCAACGGTGGGAAGGGAATGGCGAAATTCGAATTCCGAATGACGAATGTAAGAAGCGGAATCAACCTGCCTTTTCATTCGCCATTCGCCATTCGAGTTTCGTCATTCCGCCCTACGGTCATTGTTCCGCGAAAGCCCGCAGCAGCTTCAGCCCCTCCCCCTGGCTCTTCTCCGGGTGGAACTGCGTGGCGAAAAGATTGTCCTTCCAGACGGCGGCGCAGAAGGGGTGGCCGTAGTCGGTTTCGATGGCGACGAGGCGGGGGTCTTCCGGGACTATGTGGTACGAATGGACAAAGTAGAAGAAAGTGCCGTCGGGAGTGTTTCTCAGAATCGGGGCGGGTTGCTTGATCGTGCCCCGGTTCCAGCCCATATGGGGGACTTTGAATTCTTGCGACAAATCGAAGCGAATACATTTGCCTCGGAGGATGCCCAGCCCCTCGTACTCGCCGTTCTCATACCCCACGTCGAACAGCAGTTGCAGCCCCAGGCAAATCCCGAGGAACGGCTTGCCGCTGGCGACCGCCTCCTTGATCGGCTCGACCAGCTTCCGCCGCCGCAGTTCCGCGATGGCGTCCCCAAACGCTCCGACTCCCGGCAGCACGATTCTCTCCGCTTTGGCCAGCTCCGCCGGGTCGCTGGTAATCACTGCCTCATGTCCGACCTTCTCGAACCCCTTTTGCACGGAGCGCAGGTTCCCCATTTGGTAGTCGATGATGGCGATGCGGGACATGGGCTTGGCTTGTAGGGTGTATGAGCGTCAGCGAAATACACGCATGACAGACTTCCTACCCTTAAAAAGGTTCACGTCTGGAGACAAAAAACCGCTCGGCAGCCGCGAGCACCGCGTCAATCGTCTGCGCCTGAATCCCGTGCGGCGGCTGCCAGGGGAACCAGCGGAAGTCGAGGTGCTCGGTGAGCACAATCTTCACGTCCCGCTTAAGCCGGCCGAGGAAGATGACCAGAGTCTTATGGCACTTCTCGCCAAACCGCTTGGAATTGACGTCGTACTCGGTAGCCCAGCGGAATCCCGGTAAAAGGTCGATGTCGGCAGCCGTCATTCCTGTCTCCTCCAGCAGCTCGCGGCGGGCGCATTCTTCCTCGGTCTCATCACCGTCCAAGTGCCCCTTCGGCAAATCCCAACGGTCCTTGTGCTTCATCAACAAGAAAGACTCTGTCGGATCTCCCCGCACCACCAGCACGCCGCAGGCTTTAATCTCCCGCATTTTCTCTTCTTCTCCGTGCCTCTGTGTCTCTGTGGTTTTCCCCCTCTTCGCTCTCTCACTCCGGCAGCTTGAAGTCGGCGATGAAGAGCTGGCTCTGGTGGTCCTCGGTGCGAGTGCTGGTCCACATCAGTTGTTTGCCGTCGGGGGAAAAGACCGGGAGCACGTCTCCGCCAGCGGCGTCTGTCACGCGGTGCCGCTTGCCGAGCGTGAACTTGCCGTCGTTGATTTCGTACTTTGACAGCCAGAGGTCGTAGTTTGGCCGGGCATTGGGATCGGAATGGTCCGCACCTGACCAGATGATGTACGGCTGACTGGGATGCCAGTAGGGTCCCCAATGAACGCCGTTGTCGTCGTCGGTCAGAGCCGTTTCATTTTTACCGTCGATGCCAATCACGTAAATCTGAAGGTGTTCCGCCTTCTTCCGGTCGCTGCGGAAGACGACCCACTTTCCATCGGGCGATGTGAACGGCCCGCCGTCATAGCCGGGGGCGTTCGTCAACTGCCGCACCTCGCCGCCGTCCGCGTTCATCACGTAGATATCCGCATCGCCGTCGCGACTGCTGCAGAAGGCGATCAGCTTGCCGTCTTTCGACCAGGCTCCCTCCGCGTCGTACCCCTTTGCGTCCGTCAGGCGGCGGAGGATGTGGCCGTCCAGGTCCGCTTCGAAAATGTCGCTATGCGGATCGAAGTCCCATCGATATTTCGGGCGAACCTTCGCTTTTCGCTCCGCCTCCTGCTGCTTCCGCTCCGCGGCTTCGGTCTCGTACATCTTCGGGTCGAGATGGCTCGACGCGAACAGGATTTTTTTTCCATCCGGCGAGAAATTGCTGCACGTTGTCCGGCCGCGCCCCGTGGAAACCAGCTTTGGCTTCTCACCGGAAAGCGGCTGCGTGTAAATCTGATAGAAGGGATAATCCTGCGGCACCGCCTGGTAGATGATCTGCGTTCCATCAGGAGAAAAATACCCTTCCCCCGCTTTCACCATGCCGCTGGTCACCTGACGGATGTTGGTGAGAAAGCTTTTTTCGACGGAGGATTTGGCGGGCTCTTCGGCGAAGGCAGAAGAGCGGAAGACGATTAGGATTACGATTAAGATTAGGACCGGAGACGAGTGGAGCAGGCGGGGCATTGAGGACCTCGGGAGGCGGAAATCGGGCAGGTGAATTCGTGGCCCGTCAATTATAACCTTGACCGCCTATTTCGCGTCAGCCATGAACCAAGTCTTCGCCAGTTCATCCTTCGTGAAGAAGTCCAGCAGCAGCTTGGCGACTTTTTGCTGACCGGACCTGCTGGGGTGCGTGCCGTCGCCGGAGAGATCGCCCGACGCGTAGACTAGGCCGTCACTCTTCCGGGGCTTTTCGCCATTCGCCCACAAGTATGGACCCCAGAGCAGGATCGGCGCGTCCTTGTAATCCAGCTCCTTATCCCCCGCGATTTGAGCCGCGATGACCTTCCGCACCGCGAACGCCCCTTCATACGCGTAAGGCTCCGGATTGAGCTGCGTTTTGGCATAGCCGGCGTAGATGCGGCTGGACAGATAAGCCACTCGCAAATTCGGGTATTTCTCTTTTGCCAAACCGACGATTTTGACGAGCTCCTGGGCAAAGCGGTCGGTGTGCTTGGGATGCTCGCCATACTGCCCCTGTTGAATCAGAGCCTGTTTGATCCAGACCACCTGCACCTGCTCCGGCGTGACGCCGGCGCTCTTCATCCGCTGCTCCGCCACGTCCCAGGGAGTTCCGCCGCCAGGCCGTCGCGCGTCCGCCTTGGGATCGGCCCACTGAATGGCCGCCTGCCCGCCCTGAGCCCCATCGACGATGACCAGACTCGGCGACTTCTTCGGCTCCGATTTGGCAAGTTCGACAAACCGCGAAAACTCCTGCGTCGTATTGGACATCCCGATGGAGAGCAGCACCACTTTGCCATTCTTATCCGGCTTTCCTTCATTCCCGAGCGGCGTAATGCGCATCGTCGCCTTAATCGCCGATGCCAAATGCGCTTCCGGCGGCTCATTCATCCCATTGCCATACAGCCCCCCGATTTCGCCTTTGTATTTCTCTTCGCCCAACTCGGTCAGCGGTATCAGCTTCGAGGTATCGACGGTAACCGGCGCGCCTCGACCTTCCTCGCCCGGTCCCTTCCCGGCCGCGAGCGCCGCCTTGGCCTTCTCGTAATACGCCTGGTCCTCCGCATTGAGCTTCTCCCCTTGCTGGGCGCGCTGATGCAGCTCCTTCGCACGGGTCCAGTCGATTTTTTCGTCCTGGGCGACAGTTGCCGCGAAACCGCAAGCGAGAAGCAACATCACCGACAGGAATCCGAAGAAGCGAGTTTGCATGGCACGAATCCTTCTCGAATGGAGATTGAATGTCACTCCACGAATACGAATTCCTTCACATTGTACAGCACATGGGCCAGGTCCGCCCAAACGCGCTGGTCGGTCCTAGCCTGCTCGGCGAGAAGGCTGTATTCACGGGCCTGCGAATCGAGGAAAAGCAGGGCCGAGCCAATTTCATTTTCTGCCGGATCGCGGGCGAATGCGGCAACGTACATGCGGCGGATGCGGGTTTCAGAAGTAAGGGAAGAATCCGCAAGGATTTGTTTGGCCCAGAGTTTGGACTGCTCGCTGACGAAAGGGTCGTTCATCAAAATCAGGGCCTGGGCGGGGACGTTGCTGATGTTGCGGCGGCCGACGGTGCTGAAGGGGATGGGGCTGTCGAAAGCGAGCATCATCGGGGAAAGGAAGTTGCGGCGGACGGAGATGTAGATGCTCCGTCTGCCGTCTCCATCCAAGGGGCCGCTCACAGCGGGCCGGCCGCGGCCTTGCATGAACGCTGTGAGATGCACGGGGACGCTAAGACCGAATTGCTTGCGATCCAGCCGGCCGGAAACGGCCAGGATGCTGTCGCGGATGACTTCCCCTTCCAGACGTTTGACGTGGGCGCGGTGGAGCAACAGATTCTGCGGGTCAACTTGCTCGGCGGCGGAAGTATCCGGGGGCTGACGTCCCCCGCTCGCCTGTTGATACGTTGCCGAGAGCAATATCCGCCGAATCGCCCGCTTCACGCTCCAGCCGTCGGCGACGAATTCCGCCGCCAGGTAATCGAGCAGCTCGGGATGCGTCGGCCGTTCTCCGAGGACGCCGAAGTTGTCGACGCTGGCAACGAGGCCGCGGCCAAAGAGGTGGTGCCAGATGCGGTTGACGAGGACGCGGGAGGTGAGTGGGTTGGACGGATCGGCAATTCTTCCGGCCAGCTCCAAGCGGCCGCTGCTTTCGACGGGATAGTTCTGTTGCGTCCCGGCGATGACTTCCAAAAAGCGGTGCGAAACGGCCTTGCCCGGCGTCTTGCTGTTGCCGCGGATGAGCAGCAATTCGTCGGTGGAGTGGCCGTCGAGCATCGCTAACGCGGTGTGCGATTCGGTTTTGATTTGCTGCTGCAAATCCTGTTTTTTCTTCAGGAAGTTCTCTGTGGCAAGCCGGAGCTTCTGGCGTGATTCGCTGGCGGGAAGGCTGAAGAGGTCGAGGTGTGTTACCAGGTAATTTGCGACGATAGATTTGCCGTCAACGGAATTAGCTTCGGCTAGCGACTTGAAAACCTGTTGGCAGTCGGCCTGAAAAAGACGGGCAAAATCCTCCGGTGTAGTCGCATTGTCGGCGGCGATGTTGGCGTCGGCTTCCCAAATCGGCGGCGGCTGCTTGTCGGAATCGACGACCATCGCCACCGCTATCTCGCCTTCCTTCGGCGTGAACTCGAAATGCAGTCGGTGGCCGGCGTAGGCGGACAGGTTGTGATTCACCCATTGCCATTGCGTTGATTTTCCATCCCACTCCTTCAGCACCGCGGCGTGCAAAGGCCCAGCGATGACCAGGTGCGAATTGACGGACGCATAGGCCCGGCCGGAGCCACGAACGAGATACCAGACGTTGCCGGATTTCAGGGTCACTTCGGAAGTCCGGAGCGTCTGTCCCATGCGGTCCCAGTTCCCCAGGCCGCCGTGGTCTTTGTCGGTTCCACCAGCGACTTTCATTCGGGGCCAGAACGAATCGAGCTCCGCCACGCCGAGTTGAATCACGCCGGCAAAGGGTTGATCAGGAGAAATCCCCAGTCGCACTTCCCCTGCCCGCGCGGGCCGCGATCCAAAGCTGAAGCCGTCCTGATACCAGGGAGCATCAGGCCGCACGTAATCGACCAAAATCTGCTCGGGCGGGACGGCAATCCGGTCCTGTTTTTCCTGCGGTTTGAAGTCGCCTGCCGCGAACCGATGAAGCGGATGTGTCTTCTCTCCCTTAGCTTTGGTTAGCTCCGCAACCCAGTTCTTGAGCAATGGTTCGCTGAGCTGCTTTTTGGAAAGAGTGTCTTGCGTGACGGCGCCGCTTATCATCTCATCGCGGGCGGCAACTAAATAGTCCGCGACGCGGCCAACGGTTTCTTCTCCTGCGGCAGCCGCAAATTTCGTCAACTCCTTTTTGGAATCCGCTCGCAGCGTCTCCAACTCCCCCGCAATCCGCCGATTGTGCTCCAGCGACTCAAAGCCGACCTGCCGGTAGCTGCTGCTGATGAGAAAACCCATCAGGGCGTAGTAGTCCTTCTGGCTGATGGCGTCGAATTTGTGGTCGTGGCAGCGGGCACAGGTGACGGTGACTCCCAGGAACGTCTTGGTCATCACATCCAGCCGGTTGTCCAGTCGGTCGGTTTCGTCCTTGCGGATGTCGACGGGGGAATGCACTTCTTCTCCGAGAAACCAGAAACCGGTGCCGAGAATCGATTCGTTGAATCCCGCTTGCGAATTCAGCCGCGGTTGGGGGATGAGGTCGCCGGCGATGTGCTCAGTGACGAACTGGTCGAACGGGACGTCGGCATTGAGAGCCCGGATCACGTAGTCACGGTACTGCCAGGCGTTGGGAATGTTTGGCTCAAACTCATGACCGCGGGATTCTGCGTAGCGAACGAGGTCGAGCCAGTGCCGCCCCCAGCGTTCGCCGAAATGAGGCGAATCGAGCAGGCCATCCACGACTTTTTCGAACGCCTGCGGCGATTCATCCTGGAGAAACGCTTCCACTTCCTCCGGCTTTGGGGGCAGGCCAATCAGGTCGAAATTAGCCCGGCGGATCAGCGTCCGCTTTTCGGTAGGGCTGCTCGGCGAAAGTCCCTTTTCTTCCAGCTTCGCCAAGATGAATCGGTCGAGCGGCTGGCGGGGCCAAGCGTCGTTCTTCACTGCTGGCGGAGCGAGTTTCCTTACCGGTTGCCAGCACCAATGCTCCGCTTTGCGTTTGGCGAGGTCGAAGACCTTGTCTTTCGCCGCGACTTCTTCGCCTGCCGCTTTTGGCCAGGGCGCACCCATCTCGACCCATTTAGTCAGCGTGGCGATTTCCTCCGCCGGCAACTTCGACTTCGGCGGCATCTGGTAGAGCTGGCCATAGTTGATGGCGTCCACCAGCAGGCTTTCTTTCAGTTTTCCCGGCACCACGGCCGGCCCTGTATCTCCTCCCTTTAACGCCGCTTCTTTCGAGTCCAGCCGCAGATTTCCTTTGGGCTCCTTCGCCCCATCGGCCAGCTTGCCGCTATGGCAGTCAAAGCAACGGCTGACCAGGATTGGTCGGACCTGCTTTTCGAAGAATTCGTCCCCCTGCTCGTCGGCAGGAGCCATGTGAGGCGAAAGTGCCGCGGCAATCAGAAAGCCAACTGCGGCAACGAGATAGCGCAAAGGATTGTGAGCCAGCATCTGCTGATTGTAGCCGCTGGTGGAAGAAGCGTCAAAAACGGACACCTTCTGGTGGTGGGCCAGTTGGAGATGGGAATATTCGACTCAATTCGACTTTGCATTCCGCTCAGACACTTCTCCGGGAGTGGGAGATGGTGTCACGACAGCCGGAACTGGGCTTGAGCCTGGATCGTCACCGCTTACACGCACCGTTACTTCGTCGCCGGCTTTTAGGTCCATGCGGGGCCAGTCGCAAGGGTCTCCATTGGCATCGGTTCCCCTCATTCCCAGCGAAGTCGCGTTAATCGTCCCGAGTTCCTTTGTGGGACAACAGAGCCATTCTATCTCTGCCTTTAGCCATCCGGTTTCCCCGCCTGCCATTGTGCAAACCCGCTTGCCGTTGAGGAAAATGTCAAAGCTGGCCATGCTGCACCGTTTCTGGTTTGACACGTTCGGTCGGAGTGCATAATTAGACCCTTCCAAGGGTACTCAGTGTCGAATCCTAGCAAACTCCGGTATCTGGCTTTCGCCCCTCACAGCACGACTTGCGATTCGACTAACTTTGACATTCTTACGGCGCAACCGTCACATTCCCGAACTGCTGAAAGTGCGCGTCCAGCGAAACCGTGTCGATATCTGCAAATCGTCGATGACGATCTTGCTCGTGCAGTCAGTGAAGCTCCAGCCAGGCGCTGCCCGCTGGCGAAAAAGAATCCACGCGCGGTGGATTTGATTTGGCGTGAGAAAGTGAATGCGAGACAAATTCTCGTGAAAGAACGCGAACCCGACATCGCGCGAGCGTGGTATGCGACCGCGGGCGACGAGCAGCGTCAGCGTCTCATCAATGCAATAATCCGTTGTCAAATACGGCTCGGAATTAGTTGCGAACCATGTTGCAACTCGCCCATGATTCGGATCATCGGAAACAAACCAGGCGAACCATGCTCCCGTGTCTACGAAGACCATTATGGCGCTCCATATAGCACCTTGTCGTGATCCGCGCCGCTAAACGTGTCGCCAGGGCTCTCGTTGGGCAAAGAAGTGATTCTGTCGAGAATCGCGAGCAGTCTCTGTTTTTCTTCCGCCGTCATCATGTCGTGCTTGGCGGGGATTGGTGTCTGAGGTGTGACGTAGACCGACACAACCGCACCCTCCGGAACCTGGATTCCAGGCTCCAGCACGACCACGCCGTTTTGAACTGTCAGGGGGCGGATTAAATGCAGCCAGTCGGGGGCAGAATTAGCAGCCTGGGTTTAGATGCTTGAATAATCGTTAATGACGCTAGGTTTGGCAAGCCTCTGCAGGTTGGTCCGTTCCTTTTTTCC
>JBPCKT010000130.1:0-13326 GCA_051004015.1 Pirellulaceae bacterium
CCCCGGCCTCTTGTTGCTCCCTCCCCCCCCCCCCCCCCCCCCCCCCCCCCCTCCCCCCCCCGTCGACTCCAACTTTACGCGGAGTACGCGCCGCCGCCAGTCAGGTGGTGCAGCGCGTGCGCGCGGAGTGGAGGCCGGCGTGGGTGGCATGTTTCGCAGCCGGGCTGGGAATGTTCACGCTGATCTTGGGCAGCGCTTATCTACTGCTGATCGGGCCGTCGCATGATAGCGCCGTGCTCGGCGTGCTGATGCTGATGTTGATGGCCGGCGCAGCGGCGTTGCTGGGGGCGTGGTCGCTCTATCACTTGCGGAGGACCAAAGAGCAGAAGTTGGCACTGGCCGCGGCACTCTTCGCAACGCTGCTGTACCCGGTGCTGATTCTCGATGGCGTGCTACTCGCAATCGCGGAAATCACGTATCCGGTTTCAGTGGGCCTGATGGCTTTGCTCGTCTTCGCCGGCATCAATGCGGCCATCGGCCGCCTCTGCTGGCGCTGGGCCACGCGAAAACCGGTGGAAAAGCCAGCAGCGGCGAAGGAAGCGCCGCTCATTATCATGGGCTAGACCAGGTAGGCCGCCGAACTTTTTCAGCCTAATGGCGTACCATGCGGTAACGAATTCCGATAGTATTGCCGCTACGGAATAAGTTTCGGAACCGCCAGTCAAGCCATTTCGCCGCTCATTTTTTGCTGATGCAATCACGCCAAGTTGCCTACTACGGATTGCTCGCCTGCCTGGTGGCCTTGCTTGCGCTGGGGTCACTCCCGCTCCGCATCGGCAGGCTGACGGCGGAGCAGCGAGGGCCCGCGGAACGGGCTCCCGGCGAAGAACCGGGGGATGAAGAACGGGAATCGGAACAGGCGTCGGAACAAGTTGTTCCTCTTCGCCGCCGGGTTGCCGCCTGGCATCAAGCCAAGGGAGAGAGCCGATTTGCCCAAGCGGCGGCCTCCCAGAATCGCAGCGGCGTTTCTCATGCCGCACTGCCGCGGATATTCGCTGAACATGCCGCCCGCAATGGAGTGGGCGGACCTCTGCGCTTGTAAATCGCCCGCGCTCCTTGCTGGCTGATTTGGTCGGGTTCGCCTCGCATTCTTCGGCGCCAGGCGTTCCGCCCTCCTTCAATAAGCGTGCAATTCACGGGGGTCTCTTCATGGATAAACTGTCGCCACCTGCCAAGCCATCGTTCGCGCAGACTCTGCCTCGAGACTTGATTGCGGGCACGGTCGTCTTTCTGGTCGCCCTGCCGCTCTGCCTGGGGATTGCCGTGGCATCCGGGGCAACCCCTTTTTCGGGCCTGGTGACCGGCATTATTGGCGGGCTGGTCGTGGGAATCCTCAGCGGCTCGCACACCAGCGTCAGCGGGCCGGCCGCGGGGCTCACCGCGATTGTCGCCGCCCAAATCGCGCTGCTCGGCTCGTTTGAATCATTCCTGCTGGCGCTGGTGCTTGCGGGCGTGATCCAGATTGGCCTGGGTGTCGCCAAAGCCGGATTTCTGTCGTCCTTCATTCCGTCCAGCGTGATCAAAGGGCTGCTGGCGGCCATTGGCACCATCCTGATTCTCAAGCAGATTCCCCACCTGGTGGGTCACGACGACGACCCCTCGGGCGAAATGGGCTTTTCGCAGCCCGATCATCACAACACGTTTTCAGAAATTCTCACGCTGTTCAGTGGCGAGTTCCAAGTCGGCGCCGCTGTGATTGGGCTGGCGTCCCTTGCCTTTTTGATTCTCTGGGACCGGATCAAACCCCTCAAGAAATCCATCATCCCCGCGCCCCTGCTGGTGGTTGTTCTGGGAGTGGGCGCGCAAGTTGCCTTCCAATACGTCGGCGGCACTTGGCTGATCGAGAGAACCCATCTCGTGCAGGTGCCGATTGCCCAAAGCCTGCCTGATTTCTTCGGCTTCCTTACGCTGCCAGATTTTTCCCAGTGGGCGAATCCCACGATCTATACGGCGGCCCTGACCATCGCCATCGTGGCGTCGCTGGAGACCCTGCTCAATCTGGAGGCGGTCGACAAGCTCGACCCTCAGCAGCGGGAAACGCCTCCCAGCCGCGAGCTCTGGGCCCAGGGGGTGGGAAACGTGCTCTGCGGACTTTGCGGCGGACTGCCCATGACGTCGGTCATCGTCCGCAGCTCGGTCAACATAGGCGCGGGAGCGCAAACCCGGCTATCGGCGATCTTTCACGGATCCCTGCTTTTCGGCTGTGTGCTGATGTTGCCCACGGTGCTCAATATGATCCCGCTTTCCTGCCTGGCCGCGATCCTGGTGCATACCGGGTTCAAACTGGCCAACCCGGTGCTGTTCCAGAAGATGTGGAGCGAAGGGCGATATCAGTTCATCCCGTTCATCGTGACGCTCGTGGGCATCGTCATGACGGACCTGCTCATCGGGATTCTAATCGGCCTGGCGGTCGCGCTGGCCTTCATTCTCAACAGCAGCTTTCGCCGGCCCATGCGGCGCATCGTGGAGAAACATCTGGGGGGCGACGTGCTGCACATCGAGCTGGCCAACCAGGTCAGCTTTCTCAACCGGGCGGCCTTGGAACATGCCCTGCGAACCGCTCCGCGCGGGATGCATGTGCTGCTCGATGCCCACAACACCGACTACATCGACCCGGACATTCTCAGCCTGATCCGCGAGTTCAAGGAAAAGACCGCTCCTGTTCTTGGTGTCCGCGTCAGCCTCCGCGGCTTTCGGGAGAAGTACAAGTTGGAGGATGAAATCCAGTTCGTGGACTTCTCCACGCGGGAGCTGCAAGGGAAGCTGACCTCCGACCAGGTGCTGCAGATTCTGGAAGCGGGAAATGAACGGTTCCGCACAGGTCATCGCCTGCCGCGCGACCTGGGCCGGCAATTGCGGGCGACCTCCCGCGGTCCGCATCCCCTGGCCATCGTCCTAAGCTGCATCGACTCCAGCACTCCCGCCGAGATGATCTTCGATCTGGGACTGGGTGACATCTTTAGCGTCCGCATCGCCGGCAACGTGATCAGCCCGATGGTCCTGGGGAGCATCGAATACGGCTGCACGGTGGCCGGAGCCAAGCTGGTGATCGTCGTCGGGCATACTTGCTGCGGAGCCGTCGCTGCGGCCGTTGATCTCGCCTGCACGCGCGAGAGTGCCGAGCAGCAGACCGGCTGCCAGAACATGGAGCCCATCGTGCGCAATATCCAGGAGGCTTTTGACGGCGCGGAGTGCCGCCGGCTGCCGTTTTTCACTCCGGACGAGAAGGCGGAACTCATCGACGG
Source organism: Pirellulaceae bacterium (assembly GCA_051004015.1). Classification (GTDB taxonomy): domain Bacteria; phylum Planctomycetota; class Planctomycetia; order Pirellulales; family Pirellulaceae; genus SXOA01. Next base: position 3,246 of record JBPCKT010000130.1, read on the forward strand.
CGTGGCCGAGCGCAACGTGCAGCGCAGCGTGGATCAGATTGTCGAGCAAAGCTCCACGCTCAGCCGCCTCGTGCGCGAAGGCCGGATCGCCGTGGTCGGCGCGATGTTCGAGGTTGCCACCGGCACTGTCAGGCTGCTGGGCGATCGCCCCGTCGGAGTGGCGGAAAGTGTGGATGCCGAAAGGATTCCGGCTTGATGCCTGGTGCTTCAGGCTGGTGTATTGTTGGCCAGGTCGCGCTCGGTGCGGACCCACGTCCGCTGCCGCTTCCAGAGGAAGCTGCCGTAGAGGGGGAGCTTCTTGAGGATGTAGAGCGGGGCCGTGAGCAGAGTGCCCAGCGGAATGACTTGCCGGCAGTGGACGAACCAGCCGCTGGCAATGGCGAGCAGAAAGATGGGGACCACCGCGAACAGCAGCAATGCCGGTGCGGGACGAGCCGTCAGCACGGCAGCGGCAGTTGTGAGCAGGAGCATCGCGGCGTAAATCGTGACCAGCAGCGAAAGGGGCGGAATCGCCAAATCGCAGGCGAGGCAGAGCAGGTCCCAGCGGCGATGCCGCGCGGCGAGGAGCAGCAACTTGGGAACTTGTGAAAGGAGCGTGCTGAGGTGGCCGTGCTCCCAGCGCGTTCGCTGCGTCTTGGCCCCCTGCTGCGTCTGGGCGAGCGGACTGTTGACGCGGGCGGCGGGGACGAACAGCGGCGGGTGCCCGGCCAACGCCAGGTCGATCCCCCACTGCATGTCTTCCACCACATTGCCATCCAGGCGGGCGGTGCCCGTCAGTGACCAGGGCATGGCCATGCCGGATCCCGTCAGATAGCACAGCCCCGCCAGACGCGAGAGCCCCGTCATCCGCACCAGGTTCTTGAAGCGGAAGGCGAGCGCCGAAACCGCTTGCAGCGGGCTGCCGTGAGCGCAGTCGCACAGGTAAAGTCCTTGCACCGGACGGCCGGTCGCCAGCGCGGCCTGGCCAAGGAGTTGCACGGCGCCCGGCGCGACCTGGCAGTCGGCATCCAGAATCACCACGGCAGCGGGAGGGTTGGCGGCGAGATGCGCGAAGCCGAATTTCAGGGCGTAGCCTTTGCCCCGTTGATCCTGGCTAGTCCGTTCAATCGCCTCCGCGCCGTGCTGCCGGGCAATTTCCGCCGTGGCATCGGTGCAGTTATCCGCCACGACCACCACGCGGCTGCCGGGAGGGAGAGTCGGCATTAAGGTTTGCAGCGTGCAGCCGAGAACGAGGGCCTCGTTGTGGGCGGGGATGAGGACGGCGAGCGAGCCCGGTTTGCAAGCGCCGGTTTCCGTCTGCTTTCGCCGTGGAAGGAGCGAGAGGAAGACTTCCAGGCAGAACATCAGCAGGGGAACGCAGATGACAGCGCTAGCGAAGAGCAGGAGCAGGTTCAGGGCAACTAGCATGGACGTTCCTATGGCACTAACCCGACGCGCAAGCGAGGGAGTGAAGGGAGGTTATCTCGAGTACGGTAGTTTCAGGTGTTGGCATCGCTACTCTCCCTCGCTTGCGCTTCGGGTTAGTGGTTAATGCAGTGCCAGCCACTCCCGCAGCGGCTGGATGGCACGGGCCGGGACTTTGGAAACACCCGCCAGCGGCGAGCGGCTGACCCAGTCACGGGCGGTCCGCCAACCGCTGCGGAGCCACAGGGCGGGGCTGGACCGGCCAACGGTCCCCTCCCAGAGCGGCGTGGCGGCCGAGGCCATGTTCAGCTTGTAGCGCTCGGTCCCTTTGCCCAGATCGATCTTGGAGATGCCGTGCTGCTGGGCCGCTTCGGCCATTTTGAGCAGCAGGATGGCGCCGGGCGAATAGGGCGCAAGCTCTTTGTCGTAGGCGAAGATCCAGGAATGCACGTTGGTCCCTGCCCGCAGTGAAAACATGATGGAGATTGGTCTTCCACCCAGCCGCAGCACGCTAAGCAGGCCGCTGAACTTCTCGCTCCCGTTGCGGTGGATGCTCTGGAGGAGCGCCGCCGTCCAGGGAAAGGCAAAGATGTCCATCAGGCCGTTCTGCCGGAGCTGAGCCGACTTCCATTGCATGAGTAGGTCGAGCACGGATTCGTCATTGCAGTCCAGCTCCAACGTGATCGGTCCCTGCTCCCGTTCGCATTTACGAACCTTGCGACCGACGTTCATGATTTCTTCGGAGCCGGCGGCGCGGCGCTGGGCGGCATAGGCAGCGTAGCCTTGGGAGAGGTCCAGATACGGAGACTCGCCACGGGCGGCCACGAATGGCTCGAAGCTCGATTGCGAAGTAATCAAATGGTCGAAGTCCCAGCCGGCGAGGCGGCAGCCGCGGAGCAACTCGGCGGCATCGATGGACGTTGCGGAGCGGGCAATCACGCCGTGGTAGTCCGAGAGCTTGCCTCCCACGGGCTTCCCGATGTTCAGCGGCCCGCGCTGGAAGGGGAAGAAGCCGACGGCTTCGCTCCCCTCCATCATCACGGCCACTTCCACGTCGCGGCGGACCTTGGCCACGGCCTGCGTGTACTCGGGACGAAAATACGGGCTGTCCAGCGCCGGCTCGGCAGCCTGGATTTGGCTCCACCGCAGCCAGTGGACGGCGGCCAGGGAAGAGGGGCGGAGAAGTTCGATTCGCGGGGGCATGGTGATGACGACGGTTGGTTCTGCGAAGGCCGGTGTCGGGACCGTCCTGAAGTCAACTCTAGGTCGCAACCAGCGGTGATGAATACGCGGGTTAGAAGGGTGGCGCTGGGGGACAAATCGCCGGCCGCTCGAGCCGATGGAGCGGGAGGATTGAAAGCGCGGGGAGGGAAGCGAAAGTTACGCTCGCAACGCCTTCATCATGCGCACGATCGCCGGCGGCGCGGCGGGAGCCGGGCGTTCATTCAGGGAGACCCAAGGATGGTAGACCGCCCAGTCATACTCGGCGGCACTCACCGAATGACGGTACGCACGCTCGCCGCAATAGAGTCGATTGACCCGATCGTCGGTCGGAAAGCGCATCGTCAGCGCCATGAAGTTCTCACACTGCCGGTGCTCCGCGGCGGCCCTTTGCTGCAAATCCACGATAAGGCTAATGACGCGCGCGCCAACACAAAAGATGGTCAGAAACAGAAATAGGCCTTTCAAACTGAACTGCCTGAACATACGTGACATGCCGGCCTCGCTCTCTGTTCTTTCGCTACCTCCCCCCCTGTAAGAACACCGCGAGCACGAAAAGGTTACGCTTCGCCAAGACATTTTCCAGGTGCGGGAGAATAATGCGGCTTGGCGAGAAAAATGATAATTCCTCTTGAACGCAAAGTCGCGGAGACGCGGAGACGCAAAGGGGAAGAGAAAGACAAAAGCGAGGACAGGATAGTGGGGGACAGAATAATGGGAGGTGGCGGAGGGAGACGTAGAATTAGAATCCTCATTTCCAACAAGTCTCCTCTCTCTGCTTCCTATTATTCTGTCCCCCATTATTCTGCCCCCTCTTCCCCTTTGCTCCTCCGCGTCTCCGCGCCTTTGCGTTATGTCCGGATGGGAAGTACGGTTGGGCAAACAGGTAGGAACATCATGTTTGCATTTCGCAAGCCGACGGACGATCAGGTGCGGGCGTACTTGCAGTCGTTGCAAGACGCGCCGCTCTCCTATGCGCCGATCGGCTGCACGCGGAGTTTGCTCAGCGACAACCCGCCGCCGGGCTTCAACCGGGATCAGGAACGCGTGCTGCTCGGGAACGGCGAGGAGATCTTTCGCCGCGCTTGTAAAGCCGTTCAAACCTGGCAGATGATGCCGCCGAGCGTGGTGCAGCCTTGCCCGGCAGGCGTGCCGATTGAAGAGGGTGCGATGGTCGCCAACCTGTTCCGCGCCTGGACACTGGGTGGCTGGCTGGTGCTGCCGACGCGGATTCTGTACCTGATCGACGAGACGGCCGGGGATTTCGTTCGCAGCGGCTTTGCCTATGGCACGGTGCTGGGTCATTGGGAGCATGGAGAAGAGCGGTTTCTCGTTGAATGGGATCGGCGGAGCGATTCTGTGTGGTACGACCTGCTCGTCTTCTCCCGCCCGCGGCACCCGCTGGCGAAGCTCGCTTATCCGTATACGCGGTACGAGCAAGCAAGATTCCGGCGACTGTCGGTTGCGGCGATGCGGAACTCTGTTTAACGCAAAGGCGCGAAGGCGCGGAGGCGCAAAGGGGAGAAGAAAGGCAAAGGGGAGGACAGAATAATGGGGGACAGAATAATAGGAAGCAGAGAGAGGAGACTTGTTGGAAATCAGGACACATGAGCCCACCTCCTTTATTCGCCTTTTCATTATTCTGTCCCCCATTATTCTGTCTCTCTTCCCCTTTGCGTCTTCGCGACTTTGCATCTTTGCGTTAATTCGCATCGCTACCTCCCCACGACCGGCTGAATGTGAATCACCCCGGTCGCGTTTTGCTGGGCGATGATCGCTGCGTACGCGGCGGCGTCGATCTGGTCGCTGGGTTGATCGTCGCGGCCGGTCCAGGAGAGGAGCTCCGCTTCGAAGTCCAATCGCCAGGTGGTGTTGAGCTGCGGCAGCAGGATTTCCCCCCGCTCGAACTGGAGGATCAGCGGCGCGGCCCGCGTGATCTTGTCGCGGCCGGAAGTTGCCACCGTTTCCAGCGGCAGCTCCGACTCGAGAATATCGACCGCGGCCTGCCCCAGCTTTTCGTTTTCAATCCAGAGCCGCTCGGGCTGCCAGGCGCGGGTGATCTCGCGAATCACCTTCACCAGTCCATCGAAGCCGACCCGTCCCCGCCAGGAATGCCGCAGGAACAGGTATTTGGCCGCTTCCCCCCGCGGCTGGTCCCAGACCTGAATGACGGAGTGGCTCGCCGGCCGGCCGCGGCTTTCGCGGGCCTTGTCGGCGCTGGTGCCGGCGGGGTCGATCGTGCAGAAGCGGCGGCAGGCGGAGACGGGAATGGCGGCCATCACGCGGCCATCGGGCAGGCGGATTTCGAGCTGCTCGCTCGTCGCGGCGTTTCCCACCAGGGCGTAGTACCGCAGCCACTCCTGGCGAAACATTCCTTCTTCCTGCACGCTCCAATCGCCATTCATCAGCCGCTCGCGAAGGACCGAGGGCAAATGGGCGAGCGAGCGGCGATACTCCTCTTGATTCAAGCCGGGATTGTCCGCGATGCGCGCCGGGATGAAGGCGCGGCCCGAACCTGACTCCTGATTCCTGACCCCTGACTCCTGACCCACGAACCGCTCCTTCACCCACACATGCCCGATCCCCCCGGGGTTGCTGGCGCTCCGCATCCGTAGCGGCATTTGCAGGTCGGTCACTTTCCGCAGGCGACTGAAGAGGAACAAATAGTCTTCCTCGGCGAACTCCGTCAGCTCGTCGAAGGCGATGAACTGATACTCGCTGGAGCCATAGCGATACTTGTCCAGCGGGTGGGCCAGGTACCCGAAGCTGAGCGTCGCCCCGCTGGGAAAAGTCCACTGCCGGCGGCTCGCGTTCCAAGCGGCATCGGTGCCGGCCAGCCACTCCTGCGACCTGGGAATCAACCCCCCCGCCAGTTGCAACCGCTGCGTATCCTTGCGCAGGATGAGCGCCGCATAGCCCGGCACATGCACATATTCCAGCGCCGCCATCAGCAGCGCCTCGCTCTTGCCGCCCCCTGCCGCGCCGCCGTAGAAGGCTTCGAGGCAATCCAGTTTTAGGAATTCCCTTTGCTTCAGCGACGGCACGTGGGGCGCGAGCTGCGAGGCCTGTCCTGGCCGCGCTGCCGGCTGGCCATCTTTTGATTTTTCTTGCGAGTCGCGACGCCCCGTGCTTCGGGAACAAGCGAGTCTTTTCCGGGACATGTTGATTACTCCGGGGAAGGATTTTGAAAATTCGACATGGAATAGCGTGGTTCTCAAAACTGTTCGCTCTGGGGCCGCTGCTTCGCTTCGCGTTGGCGGCGTTCCCATTCCCGCTGGATTTCGGCGGAGCGGTCGATGTAAATGATGTACGGACGGCCCCGTCGGATCGCCTCCAGGGGGGTCATCCGCGCCGGGTCGGGAATCCCGCTGGCCTGGGCCAGTTTGGCGGGCGGGAGCCGGTTCATTTGGCAGTGATAATCGAGCGCTTCCTGCCGCTGGGCGTCGCTCCAGCGATACGTGGGAGGGGATTCCGGCTGCTCCAAAGTACTCTGCACGCTCGGCGTAAAGACTTCCTCACGCGGAGCGGGAGGAGTACTTTGGGGGGGGTCTTTATACAGGTTTTGCGAGTCGTCTTGTGGCGGGGGCGACCCTTCCGAGGGCGGGGCACAAACCCCGTCACTGTTTGAAGTTGCGTTAATTTCATGGACAACTTCTTGATACACAATCGGGTTGTTTTCAGCAACTTTTAATACAGGGGTGGGGCGGGCTGCCGCACTTTCCTCGCGCGGAGCGGGGAGACGACTTTTCAGCTCCGCGACGGACGCTTGCAGCTCCTCGATCTGGGCGTCACGGCGCTGGACCTTCCGGTTCCAGCGGTCCCGTTCCTCGGGGTCCATGACTTCGGCCATGGAGATGCTGCCGTTGCCGGGGCCGAGCCAGCCCGCGGCGAGCAGGGTGATTTCATGCGAGGCCTTGCCGGCGGCGTCGAGGAACGTCTTCCGGCCAATCTGAGTCTTGTTCCATTCCTCGATCCGGATTTTCACGGGCTCCCCCTTTTCGTCCACCCCATCCTTCGTGGTGATGGTCTTTCTCATGGGAATAGTCCGCCGCGACCGCCGAAATTCGCGGAGCGACCTTCCTAGCAACCGCTCCATCAGCCGTTCATGCCTGGCCAGGGCCAGACGGAGCTTTTCACTGGCCGTGTACTCCCCCCGGTCCTCCGGCAGGGTCGTGGCCAGCCATTTTTCCATGCGGCGAATCCCCCGCATGACCGTCGGCTGGGCACACTTCAGCTTGTCCGCAATCCACTGCTGCGTGTGCTCGTCCAAGTGGAGAGCGTACGCCTGCTGGTCCCGCGGGCAGGGGATTGGCGTGAACCCAGGGACCGGCTGCGGAGGAGCGGTCGGTGGTTTCTCGCGCGTCAGTTTCTTCTGGCTTGTCGGGCAGTTTTTCGATTGGATGGACATGGGATGCTCCTGGAAAAAAGGGGGTTGGGGGCTAGAGGCTGGGGACTGACATTCCGCTTTCGGCTTTCCGCCTTCCGCTTTCCCAATAATGCCCAATTGTTCACATCTACCGGTGTCACCGTCAAGGCATCCGCAAAAGATTTTCAATAATTCTGTAACTCTAAGCGGCACAACGAGTTAGCAGGGCCGTTTTTGGCATCCAGGCGGAGGCCAGTGGCGAGCAGGGGTAATCGGCCACGGAAAACACGGTGGACACGGCGGAAGGCAGCCGCGGCAGCGGCGACCGGATTCCAGCCCACGGCGCAAGCCGTGGGTCAGCAAGCATGAGCACAGATAAGCCCCGGCAGGGGCGTTAGAACGGCGGCATCGGTAGAACTTGATCCGCGGTGTTACCCCCTCGCCAACAACGGGGTGCTCGATGGATCATCTCCGCACGTTAATTCCATCCTTCTATCGCCCCTGCCGGGGCTTTTGCCTTGTTTGCCCTGCTACCCACGGCTTGCGCCGTGGGCTGGGTTCTGACACCGCTGCCGCGGTTAAGAGGGGGGACTTCTGGTGTTTGCCCAATCACTGACTCTAAAATGCTTTGAATTCGATGTTTCGTTCTCGGAGGTCCTCATGGCGCACACCTTCACGCGACTCTACTTTCACATCATCTTCAGCACCAAGCATCGCCAGCCGCTGATCGACTCGGAGTTGGAGGAGCGGCTGCATCCGTATCTGGGAGGCATCATCCGCGAGCTGGGGGGCGTGGCCATCCGGGTCGGCGGGGTTGCCGACCACGTCCATCTGCTCGCGCAGCTCCCCGCCACGCTGGCCCTGGCCGACGTCGTGCGGGACATCAAGTCGAATTCCTCCGGCTGGGTCCATGAGAAATTTTCGAGCCGCGCGAGCTTCGCCTGGCAGACCGGCTACGGCGGATTCACCGTCAGCAAATCGAAGCTGCCGGATTTGGATCTGTACATCGCGGGCCAAAAGGAACACCACGCCCAAGAGCCATTTGAAACGGAATTGATCCGTTATTTGGACAACAACGAAGTCGAATACGACGAGCGCTTTGTGTTCGATTGATGAAATTGTGGCAGCGGCGAAGGGGCGAATGCACGGTCCCCGTAAAGCCCGCAATGGCGGATCGCAGCCGCGGCAGCGGCGACCGGATTCCAGCCCACGGCGCAAGCCGTGGGTCGGCAAGCATTAGCCCATAGAAGCCCCGGCAGGGGCGTTAGAACCGCGGCATTGGTCCAACGTGACCCGCGGCGTTACCCCCTAATTCCATCCTTCTATCGCCCCTGCCGGGGCTTTTGCATTGTTTTTCCTGTTACCCACGGCTTGCGCCGTGGGCTGGGTTCTGACACCGCTGCCGCGGTTAAAAAGGAGGACTTCAGAGGCAACGGCGAAACGGCGAACTCGCAATGGCGGATTGCAGCCGCGGCAGCGGCGACCGGATTCCAGCCCACGGCGCAAGCCGTGGGTCGGTGAGCATTAGCCCACAAAAGCCCCGGCAGGGGCGTTAGAACCGCGGCATTGGTACAACGTGATCCGCGGCGTTACCCCCTAATTCCATCCTTCTATCGCCCCTGCCGGGGCTGTTGCATGGTTTTGTCCTGCTACCCACGGCTTGCGCCGTGGGCTGGGTTCTGACACCGCTGCCGCGGTTAAGAAGGGGGAAACTTGACAATCCCCTTTGGCAGGGTTCCAATCGGCGTTAAACCGCTCCCCTTCCCCCATTTCTCAGAGGCAATCATGAAGGCGATTCTCTCCTTGGCGTTGGCACTCGCGTTCTGCGGCCTCGTGGGGGCGGCGGACAAAGTGGAACCGGTCGGGACGTGGAAGTGCGCGTACGAGATCGGCGACCAGAAGCGGACGTCCACTTTGACGATCAAGAAGGACGGGGACAAGCTCGCCGGGACGATGAGCTGGGCGGACCAGAAAGACGAACCCCTCAAGGACGTGAAGCTGAAGGAGGGGACGCTGACCTTTTCAGCCGTGCGGAAACTGATGGGTAACGAGATCCCCCTCGATTACAAGCTGACGATTGACGGAGACAGGCTCCAGGGGAAAGGCTCGTCGGATTTCGGGGGCCAGAAGCAGGAATTTGACATCAAGGGGGAGAGGGAGAAGAAGGACAAGTAGTGGTTGGGCGGCCTTGAAGTCGGTCGCTGGGCGACAGGAGGCGACTCGGCACCGGGAGGAGGGCTAGGGACCGCAAGGATCGCATAATGGACACAACCGATGCCAAACGCCTTGTGCAGGAGTCACTGGCCATTCCAAACGAGGACTGTGGTGCTTGGTCACCGCCCGACAGAGAGCGCGATGAGTTTCTGAATGAGCGACGATCCGATCTGGTTAAGTCGCTGGTCGAACCGTACTGGGTTTCGGTGAGTCCAGACCGCAGTGCCAGAACCTTCGGAGAGTGGGAAGATAGGCCATACACGATGCTCGTCGTTGCCAAGACCGAGAATACAGTGCTCCTGTTGAACTCCGAAAACAGTTCTTTTTCGCTCGGCTCGGTTGACGCTGAGGGCACCGTGTACCTGCTTGGCTTTTCGTCAAACGATGCGTTGGCGGAATGGGTGGATTAGTCGGTACGCTAAATCTCCGTTTTGAATATGAGGATCAAAGGGGACAGGTCCATATATGATTGTATATGTACCTTTCCTCTTCGCGTCTCAGTCCGAGTACGGTTTGTCCTCCTCGTCCTCGACGGCAAAGATGAGCTGAATGATCCCCCACAGGAATCCGAGCAGGGAAAATGGAATCGCCACGTAGAAAATGATGCCGGTGAAGAGGAACGGAAGGGTGGCGAGAAAGATGACCAGGCTGACGACGATTTTGATGATTCCGGCTTTGCGAATTTGCCAGCGGAGCTGCGAGCGAACTTGGATCTTTGCCCCAACGGGGCAGGCTATGTCAGCCCAGGCCAAGGGGGCGCTTCGCCGCCGCAGGCCTGGGGTCGCAGGAACGCGAAACCACAAAGCCCCAACGGGGAGGGATAAGAGACAGCCCCGCCATCCGATTCCCCCATGTTTACGATCAAGGGCGACGAAC
>JBPCKT010000131.1:0-11195 GCA_051004015.1 Pirellulaceae bacterium
GGGACTCCGTGCGAAGGACCGCTTCACACTGGTCATTCAAACCTCCCAACGATGGCCCTTTCAACCACACGCTTTAGGCTTGCTAGCCTTGCAATTGCATTTTGACGTCGCCGGAATAGCGGGGGGGGTTGAGTGTATCAAGAAAACCTGCCCTGTATCGCGCGGGGCACGCGAAGCTGCGGCGGAAGTCGCACGGGGACAAGGAGTTGTGCGATTCTCGCTGATACACGGGGGGCGAAATGGGAACTTGAAAACCTGTATAATCGGAGGGTGGTAGGCCGCTTATAACGCTCACGGAAGGAGAATCGAGGTTCCGGCGCGTTAAGGGGGACTGGAATTGCGCATTCCCTTTTAACGCGAAGGCGCTAAGGCGCGGAGGTGCAAAGAAGGGAAGAAGAAAGAATGATGCAGTGTAGCGAAGAGAGGAAGATCATTCTCCGACCTTGCTTCACTTACCTATTGCTTTCCCCCTTTGCGACTTTGCGGCTTCGCGACTTTGCGTTCAAGAGATGATCCTATTTCGCCTGCAGTGCCTGTTCCAAATCGGCGATCAGATCCTCCGTGTTCTCAATCCCGCACGACAGCCGGATCATGTTGTCGGGGATGCCGAAGCGCTGGCGGTCTTCGGGGGAGACTTCGTAGTAGCTCATGATGAGGGGCTGCTCGATGAGGGATTCCACGCCGCCGAGGCTGGGGGCGATGCGGGCGATTTTGGTGGAGTCGACGATCGCCGCGGTCTGCCGCCAGTCGGCGTCTTTGACCAGGAAGGTGACCAGGCCGCCGTAGCCTCGCATCTGCCGCCGGGCCAGCTCGTGGTAGGGATGCGTTTTCAGGCCGGGGTAGTAGACCTTTTCGACCCGCGGGTGGGCGGCCAGAAATTCGGCGATGGCCTGGCCATTCTCGTTGTGCCGCTGCATCCGGAGCTCAAAGGTTTTCAGCCCTCGCTCCAGCAGGTAGATATTGTGCGGCGAGTTGATGGCCCCCATGATGCCCCGGAGCTTGCGGACGTCCTCCAGCTTCGCCTTGCTGCCGATGATGACGCCGGCGAGGAGGTCGTTGTGGCCGCCGAGGTATTTGGTAGCGGAGTGGAGAACGTAGTCGATGCCGTGCTCGATGGGGCGGATGTTGTACGGCGTGCCCAGCGTGGCGTCGATCAGCGTTTCCACTTTGTGGCGGCGACCGAGCTCGGCGAAGCGGGGCAGGTCCACGATGGAGAGGTGCGGGTTGGTCGGGGATTCGCTGACGAGGAGCTTTGTCCGCGGGTTGATGGCAGCGGCCATCGCGTCGTAGTCGCAGGCTTTCACCTGCCGCGTGACCACGCCGAACCGCGAAAGGTGCTTGGCGCAGAACTCGCGGCTGCGGTGGTAACATTCGTCGAAGAAGACGACTTCGTCGCCGGCCGAGAGCTTGGTCATGAAAAGGCCGACGAAGGCCGCCATGCCGCTGGCGTAGAGGATGGCATCTTCGCCCCCTTCGAGCGCGGCGAGCTTTCGCTCCACCACTTTTTCGCCCGGGTTGCCGTAGCGGCCGTATTCCTCGCGCTGCTGCTTCTGCTCGATGAAGTCGATCACCGCCTGCGTGCTGGTGAACGTGTAAGTGGATGCGCAGACGATGGGGTCCGTGATGGCGTCGCCGATTTTCTGGCGGGCCTCGCCGGCGTGGACAGCGAGCGTGGAAGGGCCGGGAGAAGAAGCGGACTTTGGCGTGGACATGCTGAGGTTGCTCCATGGGCAGGGATTTGCCGGCCGGCACGGAAGCAGAACCATTACGCCCGAGCGCTTGAAAACTATCAAGCAAATCGGCACGCCGCGGTTTGGTGGCATGTTGCCCGCGCGGGTGCTGGTGGCTCTTTAGCAGATGGAAGGCTGCAAGCGGCCGCAAATCCCAAAGCACGGGCCATTCTACTTGGAGCCAGGGGGAGTCACAAGGGTTGCCTTCCGCCCAAATTAAACCTCGCGTGTATAATGATTCCATGTCCGCCCCCCGCCGTAGCCGAGCCCGAGAAATCGTCCTGCAAGTCCTGTATGAGGACGACCTGAATCCCGACCGCAACCTGGCGGCCGCGGACCAGTTCCTCTGCCGGCGACTGGGGGAGGATGAAGAGCTGATTGCTTTCGCCCGCGGCCTGCTGGCCGGCGTGCGGAAGAACCGGGGGGAGCTCGATGGGCGGCTGGACGAATTGGCGGACAACTGGCGGATTGCCCGCATGGCGGTGACCGACCGGAACGTGCTGCGGCTGGCGGCTTACGAGATGCTGTTCACCGATACGCCGGGGGCCGTCGCCATTGACGAGGCCGTGGAGCTGGCCAAGCGGTTCGGGGCCAAGCAGTCTCCGCATTTCGTCAACGGCATTCTGGACCGGATGTGGCGGAGCAAAGACGACAAGGAAAACAGCAGTAAGCCGAAAGGACCTCATGGGACTGTTTGACCTGTTTAGGAAGGGACCGGAACCCGCTGGAGTCCCGCCTTTAGGCAGCTCTTCAATACCGCCTAAAGGCGGGACTCCAACTCCGCCCAAGGCCGACGCGGAGCAGCCGGCAGGATTCTTCTCCGGCCTCAAAAAGGCCCTGAAGAAAACGGCGGACTTCCTCAACACGGATGTCCGCGACCTCTTCAAGAATGAAGGGCGGCTGGTTGATGAGCAGTTCTTGACGGAGCTGTTCGCCATCCTGGTGAAGACCGACATGGGGGTGGGACCGGCGGCGCGAATCCGGGACAAGATTGGGACGGATTTCCGCGCCCGCGTCGTCCACATGCAGGACGTGCTGGCGGTCGTCAAAACCGAATTGCGGGAGTTGCTCGCCCAGCCGGAGCGGCCCATCAATCTGGCCGCCAGCGGAACGACCGTGATTCTGGTGGTCGGCGTCAACGGGTCGGGAAAAACCACATCCATTGCCAAGCTGACACAGCATTTCCGTTCGCAACAGAAGCGAGTTGTCCTGGGAGCCGCCGACACGTTCCGTGCCGCGGCCGTCGATCAGCTCACGATATGGGCAGACCGCCTCGGGGCGGAGATTGAGAAGGGACCACCCGGCGGAGACCCGGCCAGCGTCGCCCACAAGGCGGTGGCCAGGGCCGTCGAAACCGGAGCGGAAATCTGCATCGTCGATACGGCCGGCCGCCTGCAAACGCAGTCCAACCTGATGCAGCAGCTCGAGAAGATTTACCGGGTCATCGCCAAGCAGATTCCCGATGCCCCGCACGAAGTGCTGCTGGTACTCGATGCCACCGCCGGACAAAACGCCCTCAGCCAGGCCAAAGGTTTCTCTGAGGCCGCCAAGTGCACCGGCATCATCCTGGCCAAGCTGGACGGCACTGCGAAGGGCGGGGTCGTCATCCCCATCCGCGAGCAGTTCGCCATCCCGGTCAAGTTCATCGGTCTGGGAGAAAAGGCGAGCGACCTCGCCGTGTTTCGGGCGGATGAGTTTATCGACGCCCTCTTCGCGGACTGGAAATAACTCCCGCGAAGGTAGGTCTATTTCGGATCCTCCGTGGCCAGTCCGAAAGCCTTTTGCAAGTCACCTTGGGCCGCGGTAAGCGCCTCGCTGTCCTTTTTCTCCTTGGCGACAATGCGGTCGATGAGCTTGAGGATCTGTGCTTTCTTTCCTTCGTTGTCGAGGGCCGAGTCGTCGAGGACGGCGATGATGGCCGCCATTTCGATCTCCACAACCCGCGTTTGCACCTTGGCGAATGCCTTCCAGGCCTTGTCGATGGCCGCCCCGGAGTCACCTCCCGGAGCTTCTTTCGCCGCCACGCTTTTTTTGATGTCCCCAATCGTGTTTCTCAGATCCGCATATTTTGCTTCGGCTTCGGCGAGATCGATGTCCTTACTGGCCTGCACCAAGGGACCGATCACCTTTCCCAAAGTGAAACCGGCTTCGTGCAGTTTGGCGCGGGCCGCCTCGACGGCCCGCAGATAGTCGGCCGCAACCTTCTTCTCTTCCGCCGTTGGCTCGGCCGCGGTTGCGCCGTGAGCCAGCAGAAAGAGGGCCGAAACAGCGAGGGCCAGCAGGCGGGGACTGCAGAAGCGGGACATGACGATTGCTCCGAGGAATTCCAGTGCGAGAAACGGGCCGGACGCTCCCATCATCAAAATGCTGGGCAGCAAAGTCAACTGGTGCGACCGCTGGATTTGTCTTCTGCGGCACCAGCCAGGGCGTCCCACTGGCGGCGGATGGCCTCCAGTCCGCTCACTGGCGCCTGGCAGGCGAAGTTCTCGCAGATAAAGACGCTGGGATGCTCGCCGGCGGATGTGCGGCCGGCGAAGAGGGACGCGAGATGCTGTGAATGTTGCTGGCCGGGCTTTCCGCGTCCGATGATACGGCGGGGGATGAAGCGCTGATGGAGTTCCGACAGCGCGGCGCGAGTGTCGTCGTTGTCGGGGCCGACGATGACGATTTCGGGCATGGGGCCGAGGTACATATCGAGGGCAATCAGTAGTTGGCCAGCCGCGGTGGGGGAGCGCTCCATCACGCTCAAGCCAGCGAGTAACGCTCCTTCCGCCGCGGACAGGTAATCGTTTCGGCCACAGAGTTTGCCGAGCCGGAGGAGAGCAGTAGCCGCCATCGCGTTGCCGCTGGGGACGCTGCTGTCGTGCAGGTCCTTGTTCCGGGCGATGAGCTGCTCGTGGTCGTCGGCCGTGAAGTAGAAGCCGCCGCGATCCTTGTCGGTAAACCGCGTCAGCAGGATGTCGGCAAGACGAACTGCTTCGTCATTCCATTTTTCGTCAAACGACGACTCGTAGAGTGTGACGAGTGCGTTCACCAGGTAGGCGTAGTCATCCAGATACGCATCGAGCTTGGCTTCGCCGTTACGGTAAGTGTGCAGCAGCCGGCCGTCGGGGCGGGACATCTTGGTGAGAATGAAATCGGCGGCCTTTTCGGCGGCTGCAAGATAGGATGGTTGTTGAAGAACTACGCCCGCTTTTGCCAGCGCATCGATCATCAGCGCGTTCCAGCTCACCAATATCTTGTCGTCCTTGCCGGGGCGAACTCGTTTGTCGCGCACCGCCAGAAGTTTCAGCCGCATCTGCGTCAGATCCTGCTCCAGCTTCTTCACCTCAATGTCTTTGATGGCGGCGCATTGGGCGATTGTCTTGGGCAGGTTGAGAATGCTCGTGCCATGCTCGAAGTTTCCTTCCGGCGTCACGTCGTAGACATAGCAGAAGATTCCCGCCCGCTCTCTTCCAAGCACCGCTTCGATTTCCTTCGGCGTCCAGACGTAGAACTTTCCTTCTTCCCCTTCGCTGTCGGCGTCTTCGGTGCTGTGAAAGCCCCCTGCGGCATCGGTCATGTACTTGAGCATATAGTCCGCCGTTTGGCGAACGACGCGAGCAAACCGTTCTTCATGCGTGGCCGTGAATGCCTCAAGGTACGCCGACATCAGCAGGCCGTTGTCGTAGAGCATCTTCTCAAAATGGGGGACCAGCCAGCGCTCGTCCACGCTATAGCGGGCAAAGCCGCCGGCCAGATGGTCGTAGATTCCGCCGCTGGCCATTTTGTCGAGCGTGAGCGTGACCATGTGGAGTGATTCCGGCCCTGGATGGCGCTGCCACATCCGGAGCAGAACTTGCAAGTCCATCGAATGCGGAAACTTCGGCGCGGTCCCAAAGCCGCCATGCGTCATGTCGAAAGCCCGCTGCAATTTCTGCTCAGCGGACTTGAGCAACGCCAAACTCAACCGCTTTCCGCTTTCCGCTTTCCGCTCTCCGCTCTCCCCCTGCAAATGCTCCGTCATCTCCGCCGCTTGCGCCACTGCCGCTTCCCGCCGGTTCTGCCAGGCGTCGACGACTGCCGCCAGTATCTGGTCGAAGCCGGGCATCCCCCGTCCCGAGGTCGGCGGCCAGTAAGTCCCCCCAAAGAACGGCTGCAAATCGGGGGTCAGAAATACCGACATCGGCCAGCCGCCGCGGCCGGTCATGAGTTGCACGGCGTTCATGTAAATCTGATCGAGGTCCGGCCGCTCCTCCCGGTCCACCTTGACGCAGACGAAGTGCTGATTGAGATAGTCTGCTATCCCCTGGTTCTCAAAACTCTCATGCTCCATCACATGGCACCAGTGGCACGCCGAATACCCGATGGAGAGAAAGATGGGCTTCTCTTCCTTCTTCGCGCGGCCCAGCGCCTCAGGCCCCCAAGGGAACCAGTCCACTGGGTTGTTCTGGTGCTGCAACAGATACGGGCTGGTTTCGCGGGAGAGGCGGTTGGGCATAGAGTGTTCCTCCGGACTCAATCCTAGACCAGACGCTCTGCCTCCGCTTGGCTGATCTCGGCGGGCATCCGAAAGACCTGCTTCACGCCTTGGGAATTCGCGCCAAGCCAGCGCTCAAAGCTGCCGTCCATCTTTCGTTGCAGGGGCTTTTTGTACACGTCCCCTCCTCGGAAATGGGCCACAGATGGCTACTCGGACAGGCAGGGTACAATGACGCTAATTGACTCTTTGGAGGTCTTCGCCGGGGCATCCGAGACGGGTTGTCGGGCCTGAAAGTCAACGGAAACAGGGGGCAAAGTCAACAAAAACAGCCCGAATTCGAGTGGTTGGGACTGTTTTTTCGCATGGCGTCTTGCCGCAAGCGCAAGCAAAAAGGCCACTTGCGACGAATCGCAAATGGCCTTTGAGTGGAGGCGGCGGGAATTGAATGAGGCGGTGGCCGCACGTAACCCCGTTGCCAATCAACAACTTGCAACTAGCCCTTCCTCACTGTCAGCATATTGTCAGCATTCTGGCGGCTGCACAAGTCAACTCCTGGCAGCAGAGAACACTTCTCTTGGTCGCGTCAGTCGGGCTTGGGAGCGACTGCCGAGTGAGGTTCAACGGGCAATGGAGGCACTCTGCCTCCACCAATTGTCCTGCGAAATCCCCGATGCCAACGCGGTATCAGCTTCTTCTGCCAACTCACAGCTTGCCGAGATTGTGAGTTCCTGGGTGCAAATCCCTGCTTCCGAGCGGTACGCGTTACTCGTGCTTGCCAAGCATTGTTGCAATCAAAACCAAGGTGAATGAGGCCCCGAAGCTTCCCTTAGGAGCCTTTGTCATGACAG
This sequence comes from Pirellulaceae bacterium, assembly GCA_051004015.1. Classification (GTDB taxonomy): domain Bacteria; phylum Planctomycetota; class Planctomycetia; order Pirellulales; family Pirellulaceae; genus SXOA01. The sequence continues at coordinate 7,041 of JBPCKT010000131.1, forward strand.
ATTCTGTTGAGAGGCAAACGCCAAACCGCCGTGATTTGTTGGCCCTGCAGACTGTTCTGGGTACATCACCTGAACTCTTTGTAGACGCTACTGGAGAGCCACGGATCGGGCTTCCGCTTGTGTCCACGGAGTCACTGCGGCTCCCTTGGTCACTTAGACATCCCCGTGTGAAGGCCGAGATTGCCAACTTGGTATTCCGGTCTGAGCAAATAATTCTTTTCGAACAGGAAATCCTACGCATTCTGACAATTTTGGAAGGACAAGCTTGGCGGGACCAACGACTGGACATCGAAATTCGGCAGGCATTAGACGACGTGCCTCTCGTTGAGGCCCTCTACATCTATCTCCACCAGCAGGAGAGCCAAGGCTTCTTTTGCGGCTCGTGTACCAAACTCCTCCACGCCTTAACTAAAACGGCTCACAAAGCCGGCGTGGATCTGAAATCCGCTTCTTGGCCCAAGGGTGCTGCACAACTAAGTCGCCGTCTTGGGCAGCTTGAGCCGCTTCTTGAAAAAGCTGGAATCATTGTGAAGCGGAAACGTGAGTCCGGAGGTACCCGTTCAGTGGAGATAAGAAGCAACCTCCGTAGTGGCGACGCTACTCAGCCACCGTCACCACCACCGCTGGACGCTAACTCAAAGGACTTCCAGACGATAGCGACACCGGACGGTAGTGACGCTTTGAGCAGCGAAGTATTTGACCGAATCAAATCCGACTCAGAAAGGAAGACGAATGACCATAGTGATTAAACGGAAGGCTGGTGGAACGGCCGACATCGAGCGATGGCAACCGTCGCGTTGGGACGAGATCATTGGCAACCAGCAACTGAAGGAATACCTGCTGGACATGATCCGTTGTATTCGAAAGGAGGGGCACCAAAGCGGTTTCAACGCCCTGATCACGGGTCCGTCGCGGGGTGGAAAGACCTCGACCGTCCGGTTCGCCATCAAGTGTCTTGGCTGCCTCAATCTCGACTTCGAGACCTACAACCCGTGTCATTCCTGTGCACATTGCGTGATGAAGAATCACCTCTACGGGAACGACGGGTGGGAAAACTTCATCGACTATCTGGATGAGGCCGAAGTGAAAACGTCAATCCGCTACCAGTACCTGCCCCTGGACTGTGCAAGACTTGGCCAGTCCGATATCGACGCCTGCATCGAGAAGATACGCGGTTGCGATGACTGCGTCAGAGTCATCACGCTAGACGAAGTTCATCGGCTTGTGCAGAGAAACCTCGACGACCAGCTTTTAAAGCCGGTAGAGGACTACGCAGCGAACTGGATCGCAATGTCGGCCTTGATGAAGAAGGAAAACGAAAGCGACCAAAAGAAGCTGGAGAAGATGTTTCAGAACCGATTCTCTTTCCGAATCAACACTGAGAAGCCAACCGTGCCTCAGATGGCCACTTGGCTCGCCATGCGATGCGAAGAGTTCGGGCTCACGTGTGACTTCCCTCGCGACACTCTTCATTATCTTGCCGAGCGAAGTAATCAGCTCGCGGGGATGGCCCTCCAGGTTCTCAACAAAGCTCACAAGAGACGCAGCAAGGAACTTACAAGACAGCTTGTGGACGAACACGTATTCGACTTAGACGATTGAAAGTGGCCTGAAACATTGTCGTCTAAAAGACCTTCGTTGCCGTGATAACAGCCTCTTCTTGGAGCCGAAAGGAGCCAGGTTTTCGACTCACAAGCTCCAGTTAGTTCAATGTAATAACTGCATAAACGGATTTCACTTCGTTCAGGGAAGAACGGTGCCGGTGCCAAAGGGCACTGTGCGTGGCCAGCCAGGCTGACCACCAACCTTCAGAAGCAGAAGCCAATGAAATGCAAGCAGAAGAAAAAGAAGAAAAAACACAAGGGACAGGACAAAAAAACTAAAAGATTCTGGATTAGTAAAAACTTAAACAGAATTAACATCAGGACTGGAAAAAACAAAATCATAAACTTGGACAGCAAAAACTTAAGCACCAAAACACGGGAAAACGGGAATGCTTGGATGGGAAGGGAATGGTAGGGATAGGACAGGGAATACTTACTAAATACTTATAACTACTTAAGTCTGGTTCAAAGAACCTGACAACAGCGAAGTCAAAGGAAGTCACATGCAACACAATGCGAGCCAGGTGCCTCCGCACCAGGCAACTGACACCCAGGTCAAAGGCCCGCGGCGGTTGCCGACAGGTCATCGTACTGTGTACGCTCACGTACCCGTACCGACGTTCAACCACGCGAAAGCCCAAGCCTATCTGTCGGGCTTGCCATGGCCCAAGTACGTCGCATGGCTCCTATCGGAGGCCAAACCGTACGTCGCCAAAGGCTTGCCAGAGACACAGCCACTGGCACCTGAATTGGCTTCAGCGGCTGCCGGTGGCAAGCCGTGATCACAGGAGAGAGATACCGTTGGTGAATTCCAAGACTTAACCCGTCCTATTCACCGTTCCCGAGAGAGATAAGTAAGCCCATCGCGTGATCTCCGGTGTTTAACGAGTGTTCGACGCTTGTTTTCACACACAAGGAGGAGCACGCGATGGGTGAAAGACATTCTTGGCTACTGGAGCCGACTTTTCAACGGGCCATCAAGGTCGCGGCCACGGACGAACGGCTCACGTCGGATGGCGGGACGCTGCTGCTGCGGGAAGCCGATCATCAACTGGGTCTCTGCGAGTCGCTCGCCGACAAGCTTCACGATCCGAGGCGCCAGGACTGCATCCGGTACACGCTCACGGAACTGCTCCGTGAGCGGATCTATGCGTTGGCCCTGGGTTACGCGACCCAGGACGATATCGACCGCCTGGCTCACGATCCGGCGATGCGGCTCGCCTGTTGGGACCGCCAGGACTGCGGGACACTCGACGAACGGCTGGCCAGCCAGCCCACGCAGTCGCGGCTGATCGACATCCTGACGCGCGGCACCCAGAATCTGCACACTCTCCGCGACTCGCTGGCCGACTGGTCGCAGCGGTGGCTGTGCAGCACCGGCCCCGATCGCCGCGCCGCCTCGATCACCATCGACATCGACAGCTTCCTCCTCCCCTGCTACGGCAAACAGCCGGGGGTTGCCTTCAACGGACACTATCAGGACAACGGCTATCATCCGCTCGTCGCTAGCTTCAGCATCCGCGGCAAGTACGATGCCGCCAAGCAGGGCCACCGTCTGGGCAACGGCTTTCTGCACGCCACGCTCCGGGCCGGCAATGTTCACACGGCCAACGGAATCCTCCGCTTCCTGCAGAACGTGATTGCCAAGGCCAAGAAACTCGCCATCTCGTTCGACGTGCGGATCGACGCGGGCTACACCGACGGCCGGACGATGGACTTCATGACCGAGGAAAACGTGCGGTTTTTAGGGCGATTAAAGACCAACGCCGTGCTCGACCGACTGGCGGAGCCGCATCTGAAACGACCCGTCGGACGACCGCCACGCGAAGGCTACGAGGATGTGATCGACCTCGGTCCTTATCGGGCCGAACCCTGGCGGCACGCTCAGCGGCTGATTCTCGTGATCATCGACCGCCCCGATCCGAAGAGCGGACAACTGCAATTTGAACCCGACTACTTCTTCCTCGTCACCAACTGGCGGGAGGAAGAAAGAACCGGCCTGCAGGTGCTGGAGCATTACCGTGGCCGCGGCACCTTCGAGGACCGGCTGGGAGAATTTCGGGCCGCGGTTCGCCCGAACCTCTCGTCTCCCAACTTCCGCGAGAATGAAGCGCTGCTCCTGTTGTCGCTCGCCGCGTACAACCTGGCCTCGATGCTCCGCGAGGAATGCGAGACGGCTCGTGGCGGAGCCTGGGACTTGCAGCGGTTTCAAAACTCCGTGCTCAAGGCCGGCGGCAAGGTGGTCAAACATGCCCGGCGGATCGTGCTGACGGTCGCCCGCGCCGTCGCACCCTTCTGGCAAACGCTCCGCGAGCGGTTGGAGCGGTGGACCGTGCCGGAGCGCTGGCTTCCCCGCGGCCCCACCCGCCGCGACTGGATGCCTCCACCGCCCCACGCGCACACCACCCTCGTGCTCCGCGATTGACATTCTGTCATCGCCGACCCTCCCCCGCACTCACGCCACCAACAACTCGGCTCTGGGGGAAAGGGGGCCCTCCGCCCCCACCGTGCGACTACACCCCCACCAACCAACCCGATACCTGTTCAAGCT
>JBPCKT010000132.1:0-35185 GCA_051004015.1 Pirellulaceae bacterium
ATTCGCCATCACCGGCCTCCTTCTGCGGCTGCGCCGCTAGAAGGCCTGTAGGACGAATGTTTCCTTTCTCAAAATGGCTGGTTTTCACCTGCCGATGGCTGGCTGGTTTTGCCTGCCGACTGACAGATGTCGTCCGGCGTCTGCCAGCGCCCAAGCGGACAGACGGCTTTTACTTTGGTCCCCGCCCACTCTTCATAGCTCTGCCTAGACTCCACCGGCTGCTGATCGTGCCAGGCTTGCCAGACGGCTTTGTTGAGCGGCGTCTGCACCATGCCGGGACAAATCGTGTTCACACGAACGTTGTGTTTCGCCAGGTCTTTTGCCGCGCACTGGGCGAAGTTGATCAGCCCCGCCTTCGCCGCGCTGTAGGGCGGATCGGTCTGTGAGCCGATTTGGCCGGCCACCGAGGAGATAAACAGCATGGTCCCTTGCTTCGCGTCCGCCAGCAGCGGCCCTAACGCATGAGCCGCATTCACCGCCCCGATCAGGTTCACATCCAGCACCCGCTGCCAGTCCGCCGGCTTCAAGTTCCAAAACGGAAACCCGAATTTTCCGCTCCCCATCCCAGCGGCGTACACCATGTGGCGCGGCCGGCCGAACTGCTGCTGGACGGCGATTACGGCGCTTTGAACCTGGGAATAGTCGGTGGCATCACAAACAAGGCCCGTCACCAGAGCCCTAGTCTCCGTGGCAATCTCCGTTGCCGCCTGCGCCGTGCCGCTGCTCCGGTCCAGGATCGCCACACTTGCTCCTTCAGCCGCGAACTCCCTCGCAATTGCTCGCCCAATGCCGCTGGCTCCGCCGAAGACGAGAGTGACCTGGTTGGTGAGGTGCAAGTCCAAGAAATCATTCTCCAGAATGGTTCGGACATTGTAGCGATACCACACGAGTCTCCTCCAGGAGCCAAGAAATGAAAAGAGCGCGGACGGCATGTTGGCTCTTGCCACATACGGCCCGCGCTCGGGGGGAGATCCGCTAATCTTCCGCTTCTGACTACTGGTTTTTCTTCTTCTTCCCACCGCCTCCGCCAAGCTTGGCCTTTTCGCGCTGCTCGGGTGTAAGGACTTCGGCAACGGCACCGATAACCGCTTGGTTCGCTTCCCGCTGAGCCTTGAACGCTTCGTCATAAGCCTTCTTCTGCTCGTCGGTCAGCTTCATCGCGGCCAGGGCGTCTTCATTGGCCTCCTTTCCCTTTTTTCCTGCAGCCTTGGCCGCTTTACCCGCTTCGCTGCGGGCCTTGCGCTGCTCATCGGTCAGGCTGGCGTTCACCTTATCCGTAGCGGCAGCGACCTTGGGGCCGTGTTCGGCAAGGATCTTGTCGATCTTTTCCTTCTGGTCAGGACCAAGGTCAAGCGTCTCCAGCTTGGCCTTGATGGTGGCCGTCGGATCGGCCTTCTTGCCGCCCTTCTTGTTCTTCTTTTCATTCTGAGCGCCGAAGGCGACGCCAATCAAAGCTACGAGCCCGAGCGCAAAAAACAGTCTGGTCATGGTCTTCATACAAAACTCCGGGAGGGAAAAAGTAAAACGCGCTGCGCGGAATGTAATGAGCGAATGCTCCCGCGCTGGATTGCCAAAAGTTACGATGCGCGTCCCTGCGGATTATTGTCTTCCGTGCCGACAGGCGACTCGCCTGTCAGCCCAATGTTGTTCAAGCACACAGGCGGGCCGCCTGCAGCTATAGGTGTTATGCAAACAATGCCGGGATCACGTTGCCGTCGCGGACGATCATGATCGGCCGGCCGGTGTTGGTCTGATATTCCTTGGTGTGGTCGATGCCGAGGGCGTGATAGAACGAGGCGGCTGCGTCCGCGGGCGAGAAGCCTTCGTTCTTAGGCATCGTGGCCTTGTCGTCGCTCTCGCCCAGGACCTGGCCACCCTTGATGCCGCCGCCCGCCATCACCATGAACATGCATCGCGGGTAGTGGTCGCGACCCCCTTCCGGCGAACGCTGGTTGAGCTTGGGCGTGCGGCCGAATTCGCCGGTGACGAAGACAGCCGTGCTTTCCAAGAGGCCCTTTTGCGACAGGCCGTTGAGCAGGGCCGACAGCCCCGTGTCCAGCGTGGGACAGAGCCGCGTCTTGAGTGTGGTGAAGTTGGTGCCGTGCGTGTCCCACCCGCCCAGCGAGATGGAGCAGAAGCGGACGCCCGATTCAACGAGCCGCGTCGCCAGCAGGCAGCTTTGGCCGAAGCCTTCGCTGCCGAAGGGCTCGGCGAACTTCGGGTTTTCCTTGCTGATGTCGAAGGCTTCGCGGGCCCGCCGGCTGGAGATGATCGCGTGGGCCTGTTCGCTGAAGCGGTCCAGGCCGGTCAATAGCTGACTGTCTTTTTCGACGCCGGCGAAAGTCTTGTCGAGATCGGCCAGCAAGTTCTGCCGCCGCTCGACCTCTTCGATCGTCACGCCGCCGGAGAGCGAAATCCCGCGGACGTTGAACGGCTGGCCGGGACGGGGCGTGCTGCCGGTGTTAAGCGGAGCGTACTGCACACCCAGGAAGCCCGCACGCTGGCTGCTGTTCGGAATGGCCACGAACGGCGGCAGATCTTTTTGGGCCGTCGCCTGGTTCTCCTTGGTGAAGACCACGCCATAGCCGGGGTATTCCAGGGAGGGAATCGGCCGGTTGCCGGAGTTGACGTACTCGGTGCCGAGCTCGTGAGCTCCGAGAGTGTGCGTCACGCCGCGAAGCAGCGCGAACTTGTCCCCGCACTGGGCCAGCTTGGGAAGGTGCTCGCTGATTTCCATGCCGGGGACGTTCGTTTTGATCGGATTGAACGCTCCGCGATATTCCGCGGGAGCGTCCGGCTTGAGGTCGAACGTGTCCATGTGGGACGGACCGCCGTTCAAGTTGATGAAGATAGCCGAAGTTGCCTTGGCACCTTGCACCTCCCCGGCAGCGGCCATGCGAAGAAAGCCGGAAAGAGACAGGCCCGCGCCGACGGCGCCAACCTTGAGAAAATCGCGGCGGGTCGCGCCATCACACGTGAGGGAAATCGCCATCGTGAAACTCCTTTGAAAATTGCTTGGATGATTTTAGGTGCGAAGTATCAGGGGGCTTACGCCCCCCGATCGCCAATCGGGTTAGTGGTTGACAATAAATTCCTTGGTATTGATGAGCGTCCAGAGCAACCCCTTGGCCCCTTCCAGCGGGCTGGAAGCCGAGGCGAGGTACTCCGTGCAGCGGTTCATTTCATCCGGCGACGGATAACGGCTGAGGGTCCGCAGGTAGACCTGCTTCACTAACTCGGGCGCGTTCTCCATCGGTTCCGGCTTGGGCTCGATCGTTAGCTCATCCAGATTCTTGGTCAGCTCCGCCAGCCGCGTTTGCAGCCGCTCGGCCTGTTCCTTGTTGTCCTCCTTGACGGCCCGTTCGATGCGGTTATTCAGCTTGGCGACCTCGCGGCCGATGTTGGCGATCTCCTGAGCCTTCTTGGCCGGGTCCAGCTTGGGCCGGAACTTCTTGGACAGGTCGTCGGCCCAGGTCTCCTTGCCGCCGTTAATCTGAGAAAGAACCTGGTTGTCGTTCTGCAGGAAGACGGTCTGCAACAAGCTGGCTTCCATCGAGCGGTCACAGTCGCAGTTGCTCTCGCGGATGCTGCGGCCGAAGACGGTCAGGGCAAAGCCGGCGTTCCCGGCGCGGTTTCCCCCGCCGTTCTGGGCGCTTGATCCGGCAATGGAAATGGCCCGGCCCTTGAGCTCCGAACGCATGGTGGCGGCCTTAGCGTCAGATGCGGTGGCCATCTGCACGGCGTCATAGGCGACTTCTGCCGGCAGACGCCGCGGCACAGCCCGGCTGAAATTGCGCTCATCCTTGGCGTTCGTGTCGTTCGGCTGCCAGGTGAGCTGATAGGTGCGGCTGTTCAAAATCTCGCGGTGCAGCCACTTGATATCAAAATTGTGTTCGATGAAGCCGGCCGCCAGGTAATCCAAGAGCGGCTTGTTGCTCGGCGGGTTCGCCAGGCTCAAGTCATCCGCCGGCTGCACGATGCCGACGTTGAAATAATTAGCCCAAACACGGTTCACAAAAGCCTTGGCGAAGTAAGGGTTGTCCTTGCTCTTGAGCCAGTCCATCAGCGGTGTGCGGGCGTCCGCCACGTCGTTCAGGTTCATGTCCTCGCCGCCGAGAATCCGGGCCTTGGCCTGCGGAACGGGGCGGTTGCGGTTCGGCTTGCCGTTGTCAGGCCGCGGGCGTGCCTGCGGATTGGGTGCCGTTACAGACAATTCGCCGAACGGCACGGTCAGGCCCTGCTTGAGCTTCTCCGGCAATGCTCGGCGAATGTCGTTACCCCCCATTTTCTTGTCCACGGGAATCTCGAGCTTCGCGAGAATCTCCTTGTACTGCTCCTGCGACTCCTTATCAGCTGCGCCGTTCTGGCGGAAAGTAACTCGGGTGAAGAACCCCTTGAACGCATCGAAGTCGTCCTTCGACCATTGGTCGAACGGATGTTTGTGGCACTGGGCGCACTGGATGCGAATCCCCAGGAAGGTGTAGGCAAAACCAATCGCTCGCTCTTCCGGCTGGCGAAGATTGTTGCGGGCCCAGTAGTAAGGCATGGATTCCTTGTCGGCGAATTTCTTTTCCGAGTTCGGATGATAAATCTCGCTCATGTCCTGGCAGAACTCAGCATAGCTCTGTCCTTCCTTGCGGCTCTTGGCGAGGACGATCCCTTCCACGATCTTGTCATAGGGGGCATTTTCCGCGACACGCTTGTAGATCCAGTCGTACCAGATCTGAGCGGTGCTACCCTGAACGGGCATCGTGTTGTTCAGCGCCCGGTCGTTGTTGCCGGTGTAATCGCAGAGTTTCGTTGTCCACCAGGCGGCATAGGCAGGGCTGGAAAGCAGCTCATCAATCTTGGCGGTCCGCTTCTGCGATGAACTGTCCGCCAGGAAGGCCTCCACCTCAGCGGAGGTCGGCAGTGTGCCGGTCAGGTCCAGGCTGACGCGGCGGAAGAATTCGGCATCATTGGCGAGGTCCGACGGCACGACGCCGAGCTTGCGCAACTTCTCGATGACCAGCTCGTCGATCTTGTTAAAAGTTGCGATCTGCGGATACTTGTCGCCAAACTTGTCGCTGACAGGGCGAATGACCGGCACGGGAACGACGGCGTTGTCATAAGAAATAACGACGTGCGTATCGCCCGGCTCGGTCGCGGTAACCAGGCCCAATTCGGTAATCTTGCTGACCTGCTCGCTGTTGGTAACAAAGCGGCAGAGCGGCGTGACATCCTCGCGCATGCCGTCCGGCCAAACGGCAACGGCCCTGAGTTGAACGGTTTCGCCCGACTTGCTAAAGAGAATCTCACTGGGCGTCACTTCCAGACGAACGAGCTTTTGCACGTCCTTGGCCGCGTCAAATTTCGCGCCCCCTTCCACCCAGCGGCGGAACAAGTTGTATTCCCAGCTCTCTTTCTTATACCGCTCGCCCCCTTCGTGCAGTTCCTCGCTGGTCGGCTTGCTCAGGATGAGGCTGTCGAGCGGGCTATCCATGCTCACCCGCGGCTTGTCACCCTTGGTCAAGGATTCATGGTCGGCTTTGAAGTCGTAGCCGAACAGCGAGAGCCGAAAGCCGCCGCGCCCTTGGAATGAGCCGTGGCAGGAGCGTCCGTTGCAGCCAAGCCGGCCGAAGAGCGGGCTGACATGCCGCTGGAAGGAGGGCTCTTCCGAGATGTCCGACGGAACAAAACGCTGGCTAACGGGCAACAGCTCCTGGGGAGCCGCCGCCTGGTCATCGGCTCGCGCCGTGTTTCCGAGGACGGAGGCGAGAAAACAAGCGGCCCCCAGGCCGCCCAGTGTCAGGAGGAGAGTGCGAATGGACATGAAAAGCGTTCCTTCGAGGGGTGGCACGCCCACGGCTTTGAGTGGGCGTGGTTTCTACTTGTCTGGTTGATTCACCGTAGGCTTAGCCGGCTTCTTATTCCCCGGCCTTGGCCCGTTCTTGCCGACCTTCACTTTATTCTTGGAATCAGCGGCGGACTTCGTCAGCACTTGCAACTGGTTCTCCACAATCTTCTGCCGGTCATTCTCGAGCCGGTTGATTTCCTGATCCATCTTGGCGAGTCGTTCCGTGACGCGCGCCCGCTCATGCTTCGTCAGGGCGGTGCGAATATCGATTTGCTCGTTGAGCAGAGCCTTCAGTTGGCTGCGAATTTCTTCCTTGTCCCCCATCGCCAGGTGAGCCGTCAAAAGCTGAATCCGGGACTTGATGGTCCAGGCCTGGATTTCCAATTCGTATTGTTTGCCGTCACGGGCTTTAAGCTGTCCAATCCGCTCGGCATCGCGGGAAAGCTCGCGAATGGCCCGTTCGTAATCCTTGCGGCGGTTATCGCGCAGATGGTTCAGCAGCTCTTTGAGCTCCGCGTGATTCTGCTGCACGAACGTCATCACAGCCGCTTCCCGCTCGGCGGAAATAGACAGGTCGTTCTTGTTCTTGACCGACGCCTGCTTCTCCTGTACCGCTGCATTTTCCGCCTTTTCCTGCGCGCGAACAGCGCCCACGAGCAGCAGACCGAACAACGAGATGGAAAAAAACAACTTCACGAGCTAGTTCTCCAATACTTCATCATCCCACGATTCATCGGGCCTGCCATCGCCGTCGCCATCATCTTCCACCTTGCCGCCGCTGAGGCTGATCACCCCCGCGGTCATCCAGGAAGGAGCAACATCCGGCTCAGCATCCAGCACAGGACCCGATTCCGCGGGCTCTTCAGTCACGGCTGGAATTTGTTCGACAGCCCGCGCCTTGGTCCAAATCTCAGCCAGTTCGGAAGTCCCCGTCGTCGGCCCCTGCATATTCCACCAAACCGCGCCCGCAACCGAAGCGGCTGCCGCGGCTCCCGCGCCAATCCAGCCGATACCGTAAATCCACGAGTTTCGCTGGACGGTTCTTGCGGCCGATTCAACTAGCTCGACGTGATAGGATTCCGCGATCGCGACGGCTTGGCTCAAATCGACCGCACGGGCCACTGCTTCCCGAGCGACCTGGCTGGTCTCCAATTCCGCTTCGAACGCCGCCGCGTCTTCGCCGGTCAATTCCCCGGCGATATAACGAAACGCGAGCCACTCGCGGTCGTCTTCGGCTTGTTTTTCAAATTCTCTCACGGCTTATCTTCCAGTTTAGTTTTGAGCTTGATCAGTGCCGTTCGCATGCGGCCGAGGGCGGTCCCCAAGGGGATGCCTAACTCTTTCGCAATCACGGCAAAGGTCTTTTCCTCGTAAATTCGCATCCGCACAATCTCGCGCTCCTCCGGGCGGAGATCCGCGAGAGCGGCTTTCACCGCATCCACCGCCTCGAGCCCAATGGCCCGCTCCTCAGCGGAAGGGGGAGCCGTAGCACTCTGCCAGGCGACTTGGCGGAACACTCTGGCCCCCACGGCGGCCCGGCGGCGAAAAGCCATCGCCTCGTGAAAGGCGACCCGGAACAACCAGGCCTTGCGGGTTTCCTCTCGCGTCTCGTGCCCCCGCTGGACCAACTTGGTAAAAGTGGCCTGAAGGCAGTCCGCCGCGAGAGTGCTATCCCGCAAAACCCCCTGCAAAAACCGCCGCAACTCCTCACCATGCTCGGCATAGAGCGCCGCCACCACCGCGGAGGATAGCTGCTCGCAAGATGCGTTTGGCTCGTCCGTCGGTGACAACGTCGCACTCCCTGCCGCGGCCGGCGGCATGTGGCGGCTTTCAGGAATTAGATGCGTGGGGCAGCCGCATTATTGGGTGGCACGCCCACGGCTTTGCGTGGGCGTGAATCTCCTGCCGAACCGAACGACTTAAATTCTTATACAGCAACGACTTGCAACAGTATAACAGTGCGACGCACCTCACGCCCACGCAAAGCCGTGGGCGTGCCACCCGACCGGCGGCTGACAACTCAAACCGGGCAGCCTCCGATATAATTCCCCCTTTCCTCCGCCGCAAGCCACCCTCTTCTCGCCTTCCTGCGTACGTATCCCCAGCCGCAGCCAAAATCTGTCTCAAGCTCAAGTTTCGAATCTGAAGTCGCCACCTGATGCTCATCGGCCCCATCTTCACCCGCGAACTTGCCATCGCTCCCCGCCGGCCGGCTCATTACATCTATCGCACGGCTTATCCGCTAGTGCTGTTCGTCCTGATGTATACCGCCTGGCTCGTGATGGTGGGGACGCAGAATGTCCGCAACGTGGGGGACATCGCCCGCTTCGGCTCGATGCTCTTTCAGATTCTCGCCCCGCTGCAACTCGCTTTGCTTTCGTTTCTCGCCGCTCAATCAGCCGTCAGTGGCGTCGCTCAGGAAAAAGACAAGCGGACGATGCTCCTGCTGCTCATGACCCGGCTCTCCAACCATGAGTTGGTCCTGGGGAAGCTCTTCGCCAGCCTGCTCGATGTCTTCGTGATGCTGCTGGCCGCTCTTCCCATCTTCATGCTGATGACCCTCTTCGGCGGTATTTCGCTGGAGCAAGTCTTGCGCGTCTTCGCCGTCACCCTGGCCACGATCTTCGCTGCCGGCAGCCTGGGTTCCACGGTGGCTCTCGGCCGTGAAAAGACCTTTCAGTCGCTCGCCATCACGGTCTTGGTTCTCGTCGTCTGGCTCGGTGCGTGGGAAGTGATTGCAACCCTGTTTGGGGACCGGGAACTCGCCGGCGTTCGCGTGACGACGCTGGCGACAGCCGCCAGTCCCTTGCGCGCCATTCTCGCCGCAGTGCATCCCTATGGACTCGCCTCCACCGGGCCGCTCGCCGGTGAAATGCTCTACGTCCTCTTTGCCGCCAGTGCCGCGGCGCTGCTCAACCTGGGTGGAATTGTCATGCTCCGCGTCTGGAACCCCGGCCGCGAAGTACATCTCGGCCAGAGTGAGGAGACCGCGGCGGGCATCTTCAGCGCCGATCATGATGTCAAAGAACTAGAAACTCGCCAGGCCGCGGGAAACGTCACCCAGGAAGTTGCCGATGCGGCCCGCGCCGCCCACGTGGATGCCCGCATCCGCAGCGTCAGCCACAAGAGCCGCGAGGTTTGGGATAACCCGGTCCTGTGGCGGGAGATGTGTACCTGGGCCTACGGCCGCAAGGTCGTCTTCATCCGCCTCGGTTACCTGCTCCTGTTTCTGATGGCCGCGGCAGGCGTCTATTATCAGGTTGACAGCGGGGCGGCTTTGGAGCGCAGCGGCAGCGGGGCCATTATTCCGGCAGCAGCGGGGGCGCTCGCGCCGTTTTTCCTGGTGAGCCTGGTCATCGTCAACGCCCTGGCGGTGACGAGCATCACCAACGAGCGGGACGGCGGAGCCCTCGATTTGCTCCTCGTCACCGACCTGACTCCCAAGGAATTCATCTTCGGCAAGATGCTGGGCGTGGCCTACGTCACCAAGGAGATGATTGCCTTGCCGCTGGCCCTGTGTGTGTATCTCTGGTGGGAAGGCGGACTGTCCCTGGAAAACCTGTTCTATTTGCTCGTCGGCCAATTGGTCATGAATGGCTTCGTCATCATGCTCGGCATCCATTGCGGCCTGACCTACGCCAACAGCCGCTCCGCCATCGGTGTGAGCCTGGGCAACGTATTCTTCCTGTTCCTGGGGGTGATTACCCTGATCCTCCTGATGATTTCTTTCAGCGGCTCCTTCCAGACGCAGCTCGGGCCGTTCCTGACCTTCATCGTGGGAGGCTTCGTCGGGCTGCTGGTGACGCTCGGCGTTCGCAATCCATCGGCCGCAATCGGCACCGCCTCCATCATCCTTCCCTTTGCCACGTTTTTCGCCGTCACCAGCTTTCTGGCCGACCACTGGGCCCAGGTCTTCATGGTGTCCTGCTTCGCCTACGGCTTCACCACCGCGGCCATGCTCATTCCGGCCCTGTCGCAGTTCGATGTGGCGATGGGGAGGACGAAGGGCGGGGCGGAAGAATAGTTCCGCAGAACTCGTCTCCCACTTACAATGAACCCCGGAACCAGAGAATGAAGTGACTTGCGAACCGGCTTTGGAACGGTCGGTCCGCGGAGCGAGGCAGCTTTATGAATGCGTCCAAGATTGGACCTTTCGCGCTCGAAGAGAAACTGGGAGGGCCGCAGTCCAGCGTCTACCGGGCGATTCACTTGCAGCAGCGGCGGCAGGTGGCGCTCAAAGTCTTTTCGATTCCGCTGGCAGCGAATATTCTCGTCCGCAATGAGTTCTCGGACGAAATGGCTCTGCTCAAGCGGCTGCACGGGCCGCAGGCCGTGAAGTGTTTTGGCGGCAACCTCGATAAGAGCCACGGCTACATTGCGATGGAGATCGTGGAAGGGGAAACGCTGGCGGCGATTGTCAGCCGGCGGACTCGCCTGGCCTGGGAGCAGGCCGTTGACTTTGCCGTGCAGATCGCCACCGCCCTGCAAGCCGCGCACGAATTGGAGCTGACGCATCACGACCTGGTGCCCGACAAGATCCTGATCACGCCGGGCGATAGGATCAAGGTCCTCGACTTCCGTCGCGACCGGGCCAAGAATCCGTTCTGCCACTCTTCCCAGAAGCGGACCAAGGACCGCCTGGCGTTTCAGGCTCCCGAGCAGATTCGCGGCGATGCCGCCGGACCCAAGGCCGACCTCTATGCCCTGGGCTGTTTGCTGTTCTACATGCTGACGGGTCGGCCGCCGTTTGAAGGAAGTGCGGAAGAGATCGCCCACAAGCAGCAAAGCGAGATTCCGCCGCGGGTATCCACGCTCGTGCTCGATTGTTCCATCTGGCTAGACCCGCTCGTCGCCCAGCTCTTGGAAAAAGAGCCCGCCAGGCGGCCGTATTCCGCCGGCGCGGTGCTGCTCGCTTTGCAAGAGACCAGCAAGAGAGCCGCCACCGGCGGCGGCGTCACGCAGCACGCGTTGGGGGGCCTCAGCTCCTTGAAAATGGATGTGGATAAGGACGAGGTCCGCCGGCTCGTCGGCCGCAAGGCAGCCGCCGCGGCCGGCCAGGAAGCGGCCCGCAACGAAACGCCCCTCTATGAGCGCCCCTGGATCATCGCCGCGGCATTGTCGCTCGCGCTCATCGGGCTGCTCTCCGTCCTCGCCTGGTCGCTCTGGCCGATGAGTCCCGAGCAGATGATTGCCACCGCCGACCGCCTCATGGCCTCGGAAGATCCGACCCAGCGGCGGGAGGCGGAGCTGGCCTATCTTCGGCCGCTTGTCGAAAGCTACCCCGGAACCCAGTTCGCCAGCCGGGCCCAGGAGCATCTCGACATCATCGACATGCAACTGGCCGAAAACCGCCTGAAGAAGCTGCACAAGCTCGGCCGCGAGCCCAACATCGAAGCTGCCCGGCTGTACCTGGAAGCTGCCAAGTTCGAGGAATTCGGCGACCGGGTCACCGCCCTCGACAAGTACCAGAGCATCGTCGATCTGATCAAGCCCGAGGGGGACGACCGGCTGTACGTCCTGCTCGCCCGGCGGGAGCTGGACCGGCTCAAGAGCGACAAATCGGCCGTCGCGGAGGAGCGGGGCAAGTTCATTGACCAGAAACTGGCCCAGGCGGAGCAGTTGCAAAAAGACGGAAAAGTCCTGGAGGCCCGCAAAATCCTGACCGGCATCGTCTCGCTCTACGGCGATAACGCGGAATATGCCCCGTTTGTGACCAAGGTCCAGAAGCGGCTGGAAGAGCTAAAGTAGTCCGCTCACTCCGTGAGCGGACATCCCGCACACGGAGTGTGCGGGCTACTTTCAATTTCTGCTTGACATCCCTCTCCAACTACGGTGCAATGAAGGCTGGTTCGGTGCCCATCTTCTTCGGCCCGGCCAGGAACAGAACAGGAGAGAAGTGATGAATGCTCGCCCCACGGGTCACGCTATGCGCCGTCGGCCCACTCCGCGCCCTCAGCCGCTCCGCGCCTTCACGCTGATCGAGCTGCTGATCGCGATGACGCTCACGCTGATGCTGGTCTACGCTATCGCCCAGTTCTATGCCTACGTAGGCGAAACGGTCCGCGACGGCCGGGCCCAGATTGAGATGGGAGGCCAGCTTCGCGCCGCTGCCCAGCGCTTGCAACAGGACTTCGCGGAACTTACGGTCCGCGTGGGGGGAAGGATTGATCCAGGCTCGGCGCAGGGTGTGCTGGAGATTTGGGAAGGAGTTGCGTCGGATAGCGATCCAACGGGAACCTTGGCCGTCAATGCGCAGGGGATTCCCACAACGAGTATCGGCGACGTGAATGGCGATGGCAAACCGGATGGCGCGATGCTCGGCGATTGCGACGACATCTTGGTCATGACCATTCGGTCCCAAGGAGAGCCTTTCGTTGGACGATGGTTGAATCCAGCAACTGGTAACTATCAAATCGTGCAGTCCAATCTGGCTGAAGTCGTTTGGTTTACTACCTTTAAAGACATCGATAACAACAGTATTTGGACTCCTAGCACTGAGCCTCGATTTCTCGTCCGTCGGCAACTCCTAATTCGGCCCGACTTGCCACTTGCCCTGCCTGCGGGTCAATCCAATACCTTTTGGCACAGCGATATTTCGGCACATTGGAATGTCGCCAATGGCTCGTGGGTATCGAATTCACTAGCCGACCTTTCCCAGCGTGAGAATCGCTGTGTTCATCAGAATTTTTCCAATCCGGCTCAGAACGGACTAACTGCCGCACAGGGATACATGCCCAATACGATGCAACTCAGCGTAGGGATACCGGTTGGACAGGTGAGTAATTTCGCGGTTTATTCGCTGGACGGAATTCCCCAGTTCATCGGCGAGGATAAGGTACTTTCCAACGTGCTGGCGTTCGACGTCCGTGTCTACGATCCCTACGCGGGACTGTGGGCCGACAATCTCAATCTGAATGCGACCGACGCTCCCCAGGGAGTCCTTTCGCCCGGCGATCCGGGCTATGCGTTCGCGATTTCTAACGCCGTTACGAACAATGTGAACAACAGAATGGGAAATGGTGCATACGTAGACCTCTGGTATAACCGCGGCTTTGTAAATCTTCCCGCCGGAATGAAAAGCATTGTGTTGCAGAACTGCAATTCTGCTTATTCCTGGGCACCAAATGCTCGCAACTTTCCGGGAGGCGCTGTTTGGGATACTTGGTCGACCGCCTATGAAAAGGACGGAGTTCAGCAAGTGCCGCCGCCTTATAGCGCGCGGGTCGCGGTCGGGGGTATCCCGCCAGAAGATTGGATGGTGAACGGCATCGACGACAATTCCACGGGTGGCGTCGATGACCCGGGCGAAGCGGAAACCCAGCCGCCATATCCGTCATACATCGGAAGTAACGGCATAGATGACGATGGTGATGGTAACCCCGATGATGTCAACGAGCAAAACACGAACATCTACTCCCGTCCCGTCGCCACCATCCTCCGCGGCATCGAAGTCCGCATCCGCATGTATGAGCCGGGGACGCGGCAGACGCGGCAGACGACCGTGGCGACGGATTTTATTCCAGAGTAGGTCGAGAATGAAGAAATCTCAAATCTCAAACAAATGAGAATGGGGAATGGATAAATTGGAAACGGAGGGAACAAGCAAAGCTTTCGCCCGTTTCTGAATTCCTACTTCCCGATTCCCATTTGTTTGAGATTTGAGATTTCCCATTTCTCCCCTCCCCATGCACTCCATCCGTCTCCGCGGCCCCTGGGACGTCTATTTCCCCGGCGATGAGCAGCCGCGGCGGATGGAAATGCCGGCGACTTGGCAAACGCTGCTCGCCCTGGCTGCCGCAACTCCCCTCCCCACCTCTGCCCGCCTGGTCCGCCGCTTCGGCCTGCCGACCGGCATCGCGCCGGCGGACCGGCTGCAGCTGGTCATCGAAACCTGTGCGTCCACAATCCAGGTCGAGCTCAACGGCCAGTCGCTGGGGAGCATTGCAGCCTCCCAGCAGTCCAGCTCGTTCGATGTCACGGCGCTGCTCGCGGCTCGCAATGAGCTCGTGGTGATTCTGGAAATTCCACGGTCAGAATCCGAGCAGCCGCCGTCCAGTTGTCCCGTAAGCGACGTGCGGCTGGAGATCGGCCACGGCTGAGTACCGAGTACCGAGTACCGAGTACCGAGTACTGAGTACTGAGTCAATGCGACCCCGGCGGCAAAAACGTCCGTTCCACGAAGCCGGTGTCCACGAGGCCGGCGGCGAAGGTGGCGTGGCTGAGGACTTGCTTGTGGAAGGGGGCGGTGGTCTTGATGCCGTCCACCCGCAGCTCGTCGAGGGCCCGGATCATGGTGGCGATGGCTTCGGCCCGCGTCGGCTTGTGGACGATGAGCTTGCCGATCATGGAATCGTAGTAGGGGGGCACGGTGTAGCCGGCGTGGGCGTGGGAATCGAAGCGGACGCCGAGGCCGCCGGGGACGTAAAGCTGCTTGATCAGGCCGGGGCAGGGCTGAAAATTCTTGTCCGGGTTCTCGGCATTGATGCGGCACTCGATGGCGGCCCCGCGGGGGACGATCTCGTCCTGCTGGAACGGCAGCGGCTCACCGAAGGCGACGCGGATTTGCGTTTTGATCAGGTCGATGCCGGTGACCATCTCGGTGACGGGGTGCTCGACCTGGATGCGGGCGTTGACCTCGATGAAGTAAAAGTTGTTCTGCTGATCGACGATGAACTCCACCGTGCCGGCGTTGGTGTATTTTGCTTCGCGGAGCAATCGCACCGCGGCGTCGCACATTTCGATGCGGCGCTCCGGCGGCAGGCGGGGGGCGGGGCTTTCCTCGATGAGCTTCTGATGCCGGCGCTGGGTCGAGCATTCGCGCTCAAACAGATGGCAGACGTTGCCGTGCTGATCGGCGATCATCTGCACTTCCACGTGCCGGGGCTTCTCGATGAACTTTTCCAGGTAAACGCCGGCATTTCCGAAGGCGGCCTGGGCCTCGGTCTTGGCCTGCGAAATGGCGGTCTTGAGCGTCAATTCGTTGGCGGCCACGCGCATCCCTTTGCCGCCGCCGCCGGCTGTCGCTTTGATGAGGACCGGAAAGCCGATCTCGCGAGCGACGCGAACCGCTTCCTTCTCGTCCTCAATCAGCCCCGCACTACCGGGGACGACGGGGACCTTGGCCGCGCGGGCCATCGACCGCGCCCGGTTCTTGTCGCCGAGTGCATCCATCGCCTCCGGCGTGGGTCCGATAAAGTCGATCTTGCAACTGCGGCAGACTTCGTTGAAATGCGAGTTCTCGGCCAGAAAGCCATAGCCGGGATGAATGGCATCCACATTGCCGACCTCGGCCGCGCTGATGATCTGGTCGATCTTCAAGTAGCTCTGGGCGGATTTTGGCGGGCCGATGCAGTACGTCTCATCCGCCAGGTCCAGATACTGGCTGCCGCGGTCGGCGGTGCTGTAGACGGCGACGGTCTCGATGCCGAGCTCCTTGCAGGCCCGGATGATCCGCAGGGCGATTTCTCCGCGGTTGGCGATGAGGATGCGTTTATACATGCGGTTTGCGACCCGGCCACTTTTCGTGGCCGGGCCGCTCTTCTGGTGTGGGCCACGGGAGGGATGCCAAGCGGCCCGGACGCGGGAAGCGTCCGGGTCGCGGCTGCTACGACTTCTCCACCTTGAAGAGCGGCTTGTCGAATTCGACGGCCTCGCCATCTTCCACGAGGATGGCGGTGATGGTGCCGCGGACCTCGGCCGGGATCTCGTTGAAGACCTTCATGGCCTCGATGATGCAGATGGGGGTGTTCACATCCACCTTGCTGCCGACCTTCACGAATGCCTCCGCCTTGGGGTTAGGCTTGGAGTAATAGGTGCCGACCATCGGGCTCTTGATGGTCACCGTGTTCGGGCTGTCCGCGGACGGCGTCATTCCCGCCGATGCAGCAGCGGCCTGAGGACCCGCAGTTGGCGGCGGAGGAGCGGCATAGGCAGCTCGCGGCGCTTCCCGCGGCCCGCGGCAGATGCGGATGCGATGGCGGGATTCGCGGAGGTCGATCTCCGAAAGGTCGTGCTCCTTCATCAGCTCGACCAGGCGGCGGATTCGCTGGACCTCGAAGACGCTGTCCTCGGGCTCAGGCTTGGTATCGCTTTCGCTCATCGGTGGTTTCCGTGGCTTTTTTGCTGGCGGGGGTGGGGGAGCCGGCCGACCCGCGGCGGGACGAGGTTTGCCGGATTTGTGAGAGTCGGCCATGGGGAATGATGTGCTCCGGCTGCTACTCGATCACGCACTCTTCCAGCTCTTTCGGAACGCTTGTCAGCACTTCGCAGCCGGTGCGGGTGACCAGCACGTCGTCCTCAATCCGCACGCCGCCCCAGCCGGGCAGGTAAATGCCGGGCTCGACCGTGACCACCATGCCGGCTTTCAGCTTCCCCGCCTGGTCGCTGGCCATGCGGGGAGACTCGTGAACGTTGAGGCCAATCCCGTGCCCGAGCGAATGTCCGAACTCCTTGCCAAAGCCCGCCCGCTCAATCGTTCCGCGGGCGGCGGCATCCACGTCCTTGAGGACCGCGCCGGGCCGAATGCAGTCGATTGCCGCAAGCTGGGCTTTAAGCACAACTCCATACACACTACGGAGTTTGGGCGAAAGTTTACCGGTCACCAGAACCCTCGTCAAGTCGCTGCAATAGAGCCGGGCCTTGGCCCCCCAGTCAATCAGCACGAACTCGCTATCCCCCAGCCGCACGTCCTCCTTGGGCCGGCCATGCGGCAGAGCGGCTCGCGCCCCCGCACCAACAATCGCCGGAAAGCTGCCGCACACCCCGCCGAACAGCCGGATTTGATATTCGAGCTCGTCGCCGACTTCCTTCTCGGTGCGGTTCGGCCGAAGGGCCGGGCGGATGACGGCAAAGGCCGATTGGGCCACTTTGATGGCGTGGCGGATGGCGGCGATTTCCTCGCCATCTTTGACTTCCCGCAGTTCCTCGACCAGCCCTTCGGAAGTGCCAAACTGTGTCCCCTTGCAAAGCGACTTCAGCTTTTCAAAGAAGCTCACCGTCATCGACCCCGCTTCTATCGCCAGGCTCGCCAGGCGACTGGAGTTGATGAGCTTCGCCAGCTCCTCATGCATTTTCGTCCCCGGCGGCCGGATTTCCAGTTTGAGATCCGGGCACTCCTCCTCCAGCTGCGTCGTATACCGCATGTCCGTGATAAGCACTTCGCCATCACGCTTGAGAAGTATGTAGCTGCTATCCCCCGTGAAGCCGGTGAGGTAGGTGACGTTGGACTCATTGGTCACCAGCAGCGCATCGCCCTTCGCCTTGGCCAGCAGTTTGCGGAGCTTGTCGCGACGTTGTTCGAAGTCGGGCATGATGTCTATCTTGGCGAGCGGGGGGCGTAAGCCCCCTGATACTAGGCAATCTGCTGGCCTCGCGGTTGTCACTCCGCGAGCTTGGCCTTCAGCTCCTCGACCTGCTTCTTCGCCGCTTCCAGTTGCTCCTGCGCCTTCTTGAACTCCTCGCTGCCGGACTTGGCATCCTTGAGGCCATTCATCGCGGATTCGAGCTCCTTGAGGGCGGAATCGACGCTGTCCTGCAACCCCTTCAACTCATCTGGCCGCAGAATCTTGATGCGAGCCCCCCTAGCGCCGGCACGCGCGCCGGGAATCGCCGGGAACCCCGGTGGAATAGCACCGCCGGGCAAGCCCCCGACTTGCAGCCGGATACCGGCGGGCTGCTTGCTGTATTCTTCGTACAGCTTGTGGGCCTCGGGGTGCTTGGTCTTCAGTTCGGCGGCGTCCTTGGCTTCGAACTTTTGCGTCGTCTCCTTGCCGTCCTTGGTTTCCGTCACTTCCAGCTTGATTCCCTTGGCCGGGTCGTCGTTGATTTTGACCTTCTTGCCGTTCTCCTCGGCTTCAATTTCCTTAACGCCGTTGACGTCCTTGACGCTGACCTTCTTGACGTTCCCCCCTGCCCCGCCGACGACCTGAATCTGAATGTTTCCGCCGCCGACCCGGAAGGGAACGTTACCGCCGGGCAATTGCACCGCGGGCTTGGGAGGACTGAGGATTTCGCCGGCCCTTTTGGCCAAGATCGCGTCGTTATTTTTCGTCAGCCGCTCCAGCGATTCCTTGGCGGCGGCTTTGGTGGCATCGTCCCCCTTCTGGAAGTGGTTTTTCAGGATTTCCAGCGACCGCACCGCCACCTCGCGGCTGACGTGCTGCGTTCCCTTTTCGAGCGCCGGAAACGCAACCTTGCCGATCTCCACCAGCTTCTGCTGCGCCTCCTGCCGCTCGCTGAAGCGGTTGGCATCGAGCTGCTCCATCAGCTTGTCGATCTCCGCAGCGGATGCGGCCTTGGCTGCACCAGCTTCCGCCTTGCCTTCGACTTTCGGTTGGACCTCCTGGCCAACGGCCAACGAGCAAAGCAGCAGCGTGCAAAAGAGTGTGAAGAGTTTAAGTTGCATGGTAAGCACTCCTGTTAGGCTCTGTTTTCGGACCCCACTATCCTACACAACGCACAAGGCCACAACAGCTAACTTTGTCCGGAAATCGAACGGCATCGAAAGACCGCGGCGACATCCTGGCTGTTGAAACCTTTGCGCGGGGTGGAGGTGCTGATCACTGGCCACCCAAGGCGCGGCAAGACTGATTTTCCCTGGCCCACTCTTCCTTGGGCCCCGGCCAGCACCCCTGGATCGCCCTTTTCCTGGTCCCTCGAACTGGACACTTAGGCAGTGAGCGTGTCTTTGTATAATAGCGGTTGGGCAAGGTCTCGGTATCTGGGGACTGCGACCAGCGGAGAGAATGTGAGATTGGAGACCCTACGAAAACCAGTACAGGCGGTGAATCAAGATGGGCTGATTTGGGGGCTTGATTCAGGGACTTATGGCATGAATCAAGTGCGCAAGTACAAGGGATAAAGAGTGTTGCAGAAATAGACAATGTCGTAAGTTAATTTGAATGTGAATGTCGTGAATCATGAATAAAATACCCCGACCGAGTGGTTTTCCTGCCGGGAGCCCTCCCCGGCCTTTCGGAGAGAGAACGTGGAAAAGCCCCGTGGTCGAGTCCGGCCGCCGGCCCCGTTTCAGGGCCGGCAACCGCTGGAAACGATCGCGGGCGGACGGGTACAATCATGCTGCATGAGCAAGTGACTTCCCTTTCCAGTGTTCTCGCCTTGGGGACTGACTATGCGAACTTTGATACTGGTTTCTGCATTAGCCTTTGGTCTTGTGCTGACGGCTTCACTCGGTGCTCAGGACCGCGAGACTAAGGTCCGCAACGATCGCAAGAATGTCGAGGAGGAGGGGCGGTGGATTTACAACGACTTGCCCAAGGGAATCGCGGAGGCCAAGAAGACCGGTAAGCCGCTCTTGGTGATTTTCCGCTGCATTCCGTGCGAGGCGTGCGCCCAGCTCGATTCGCAGGTTGTGGCGAAGGATTCGACCGTGCAAAAGCTGCTCGATGAATTTGTGCGGGTCCGAGTCGTTCATGCAAACGGGATGGATTTGTCGCTCTTTCAATTCGATTACGACCAGTCGATGGCGGCGTTCTTCCTGAATGCCGACCAGACCATCTACGGCCGCTTTGGCACGCGGTCGGACCAGACCGAGTCCGACGCCGATGTCTCGGTGGAAGGTTTTGGCGCAGCCCTGGAAGGGGCGCTCGCGCTCCACAACGGTTATCCGGCCAACAAGGCGCTGTTTGCCGCTAAGCGCGGCCCCACCGTGGCGATTAAGGTCCCTGAAGAGTTTCCCAGCCTCAAGGGGAAATTCACCTCCAAGCTCGACTATAAGGCAAAAAATGTCGTCCAAAGCTGCATCCATTGCCACCAGGTCGGTGAGGCGATTCGGCTGGTCAGTCGGCAGCCGGGGAAGCCGATGGCGGAGGAGGTGCTGTATCCCTACCCGCATCCGAAAATCCTCGGATTGATTATGGACCCGAAGGAAAGGGCTCGCGTGCAGGAAGTGACGGCCGGTTCGTCTGCGGAGAAGGACGGCTTTCAACCGGGGGATGACATCCTCTCGCTGGCCGGCCAGCCGCTGCTGTCCATGGGCGACATTCAGTGGGTTTTGCACAACGCGGGCAAAACGGAAAAGCTGCCTGCCGAGGTGCTGCGAGGTGCAAAGAAGTTCAAACTTCCCCTCACGCTGGCAGCCGGCTGGCGAGAGAAGGGAGACATCTCTTGGCGGGCGACCTCCTGGGACCTCCGCCGCATGACCACCGGGGGACTGCTCCTCGACTCGCTGACGGCCGACGAACGCAAATCGGCCAAGTTGGAAGAAAATGTTCTGGCGCTGCGCATCAAACATGCGGGCGAATACGGCGATCATGCCGCGGCCAAGAACGCCGGCTTCCGGAAAGGGGACATTCTCGTCGAGCTCGACGGCTCCGCCGCGCCGCTCACGGAATCGGAGCTGATGGTCGCCATGATGAACGGCAAGCGCCCCGGTGACAAAGTCCCAGCGGTCGTGCTGCGCGAAGGGAAGCGAATGGAGCTGAAGTTGCCGATTCAGTAACCATCATCCTGATTCTCGCTTCATGAACGACGATCAAGAAGATCAACGACTCAATCCCTACGCCTCCCCTCAGCCGGCGGAGGCGCTCGATCAAACGGCAGGGCCCCCGGCTTCCTTCTCGGGCATCGTGGCGACTGGTTTTCGTCTTTATCGTCGCAATTTCGTATCAATCGCCGTGGTGACACTCTTCGTGTGGTGTCCGATTGAATTCATTGAAAGTTATTGCGAATACTTTGTATTCGAAGCGGACGACATCGGTGCGGTCTTTCGCCTTAATTCCTTGATGGAAGGCCTGTTTGGAATCATCGCGTACGCCAGCGTCATTGCCATCGGCATGGGCGACCTGCGTGGTCAGCCGATATCGACGCTGGCAGCGTTGCGCCAGGGAATTTCCGCCTGGCCCCGCCTGTTTTGGACCGGGATTGTGAGCCAGTTTGCCGTAGCAATTGGTCTGTTGTTCTTGTTGATTCCCGGCGTCTATTTGGCCGTTCGATTCTCGCTCTACTACTGCGTGGCCGTGAATGAGGGTCTAAATGGAGTTCCTTGCTTGAAACGAAGCATGGCCTTAACGAAAGATAACTTCTGGGGTTTCCTGTTTCTGGGAATTGCCGGCCTCACCGTCCTCATCCTGTTGGGCGCAATTGCCGTGATTCCGCTGATTGTCTTGCCGCAATTCGACAACTGGATTACGTCCGCCATTTCCAACCTGATCATTGATCTTCTCGCCCCGCTGCTGACCCTCATCTACGTTGCGGCGTATTGGTCAAGGGTCATCGCATTGGATGGCGAAGTTCCCGCCTGGTCGCCGCCACAACGGACGACCAAGGTTTTCGTCGGCCCGTCATCGCCAGCCTCGAAATGGTGGGAAAACTAGCGAATCCGGATCACTACTTCTTCGCCGCAGGCAAAATCACCAGCCCCTTCACCCCCAAATCAATCCGAAACAGCCCTCCCTCGCCCACTTCCTTCCCAATTCCGCCAGTAATGAAGAGCTGGTCGTGCTTCGGGCCGCCGAAGGCGACGTTGCTGGTGGTGGTGTTGCCACCGTCGTACTGGCGGATGAGCTTGCCGGCGGGGCTGAGGACTTCCACTTTTTTCATGCCGTAGTGGGCGACGTAGAGGTTGCCGGCGGCGTCCAGGCACATGCCGTCGGGTTGGGCCTGCATGTAGTCGCCGCTCTCGTGCTTGGGAAGATCGGCAAAGAGCTTCCGCTCTCCGACTTTGCCGGGGCCTTCCACTTCGTACACGAGAACCCGATTGAGCTGGCTTTCGGCCAGGTAGAGCTTTTTGCCGTCGGGCGTGAGGACAATTCCGTTGGGATAGGCCAGCCCTTTGTCGATGAGATGCACCTTGCCGGCCTTGTCCACAAAGTGGGCGCGGCCGATCAGCTTGTCCCGGCCGCTCCCCCCTGGATCGCTGAAATAGAAGCCACCACTCGCCGCGTCGAGCGTCAAATCGTTGGGACCGAGCAAGGGCTTGCCGTCGAATTCCTTGGCGGCATGTTCCAGCATCTTTCCGTCCGCGGAGATATGCAACACCGCGTGATGGCTGGCGTCGCAGACGAGGTGCGTGCTGTCAGCCAGGATCTTGTGGCCATTAGGAGCGCCGGTTTCGGCCCAGACGGCGTTTTTCCCGTCGAGGGAAAACTTGGTGATGCTCTTGTTCCAAGACACATATCCGTTCCCCGCATGGTCGAAGACGACCCCTTCGCAGTAGGCGGGAACGCGAAAGAGTTCGACAGTCTTGGTCTTAACGGCGGCTGGCAACTCGTCGGCAGCACGTACGGACAAAGTGAAAGAGACGAGCGACAGAGACAGATAACTCAGAAGAAGGGTGCTTCGCATGGCGGCAGCTCCAGGAGAGTGGAATAGGCTCACTGGCTGCAAGTTTAGCGGACGAATTGCCGGGCGTCACTCTGGCGGACTATCATGAGGAGGCGTCGTTCCCTCGCACCTCTAGTCCAGGTTCCCAGTGTTTTCCGTGTACCACTCCCGTCTGCTTCCAGTACTGGCGTTGCTACTTTCCTCGCCCCTGGGTGCCCAGGAGCTTGACGACGCTGCTCAACCGGACCCGGCCCAAGTGCTGGCGGAAGTGGAGCGATTGGTGGACGACCTCGGCGGCGAATCGTATGACGCCCGCGAGGCGGCAGGGCGGAGGCTGCTCAACATTGGGGAAGCGGCTTGGGACCGGGTGTATGAGGCTTCGCAATCGGCCAGCGATTTGGAGCTGCGCTACCGGGCGGCGGAGCTGCTCAAGACGCTGGAGAAGAAGAAATACAGCCCCATCCGCATCTGGGAGGAGCATAAGGACATTGTCAGGGCGGTCGCGTTCTCCCCAGACGGCCGCTACCTGGCCAGCGGCGGCGGCGGGCAGGAGATGGGGGGCAACTGGACCGAGGGGACGGATTTTTCCATCCGCATTTGGAACATGAAGGACGGCTCGCTTCACAAGAAGCTCGACAGCCACAAGAACGCCGTCACCTCCATTGCCTGGTTTGCCGATAGCAGCCGCCTGGTATCTTCCAGCAGCGACAGCACGGCCAAGATTTGGGAAGTGGAATCGGGAAAGGAAACGGCCACGCTGCTCGGACACACCGACCGCGTCTCAGCCGTGGTAGTTTCAGAGGACGGCACGCTCATCCTCACCGGCAGTTGGGATAAGACTTGCATCCTCTACGACGCCCGCAACGGCAAAGCGGTCAAGCAGCTCGATCCGCCGCATCTGGGCCGCATCTGGAGCGTGGCCCTTTCTCCCGACAGCAAAACAGCCGCGGTTGCCGGCGACCATCCGCACATCCGCCTGTGGGACCTGGAAAAACTCACCGTCAAAAAGGAGTTGCAGGGGCACTCCCAAGCGGCGGTTGCCCTCGCCTTCTCCGCCAAGGGGGACCGCTTGCTTTCCGGCGGCTGGGACAACTCGGCCATCGTGTGGGACCTCGATAAAGGGATGCCGGCAAAAGTGCTGTCGGGTCACACCGGGCGCGTCGAAGGGGTCGCCTATTCCGCCGACGGCAAGCGAGCCCTCACCGGCTCGCTCGATCAGAAGGTCCGCCTCTGGAACGTGGAAACAGGCGAGCTACTGCACGTCTACGAGGGACACGCCGGCGGCATCGGCAAAGTCGCACTTTCCAAGAACGGAAAATACGCGGCTTCCGGCAGTTGGGACCATAGCGTCAGGCTTTGGCCGATGCCGAAGTAACGGAGACTGCCTACTTGCCGGCTGCTGGCTTGGCAACCGCTTGCTGTTCTTCCTCGTCGTAGACCGTCCAGATGGTGGTGGCTTCTTTCAAGGACTCCAGCACCTCTTTGATTTTTGCTTCGCGGCGTTCCTTTTTGATCGTTTCCTTGATCTCTTTCTGGGCCTCTTCAAAGGGAATCTGCCGCGCTTCCGCCCGCTCCAGGACTCGCACGATGTGATAGCCCCGGTCGTCTTCCAAAATCGCGCTGAGCCGATTGAGCGGCAGGGAGAAAGCGGCGGCATCAATCACGTCGGAAGCCAGGCTCCCCTTGCTAATCCAGTCGTACTGGCCGCCGGCGGAGGCGTTGGCTTCGTGCGAGAATTGCTTGGCGACGTCCGCGAACGGGCGGCCGAAAAAGACAGCGTCTCCCATCGCGGCGATTTGCTTCTGGGCGGCGGTCTTCTTCTCCGCCTCGGTCCGGCCCTCGGAGCGGCTGAAGTAGATGCTGAGCAATTCAAACCGGGCCTTGGCGGGAACGGCGAATCTGTCAGGATTCTTGCGGTAATATTCCAGCAGGTCCGCGTGCGTCACCTCCGGTTGTTGCTTGATTTTCTCGATGACCGCCGACTGCCCCAGGTTGTGCTCTTTAAACATGGCTTGCTGTTTGTCGAGCGAAGAGCCAAAGGTGCGCAGCGTTTTGTCGAGCTGGGCAAACGTCTCCAGGCTGTTCTCCTTCATGAGGAGAGCCAGGCGGGGAAGGACTATGTCGGCCCGCATCAGCTCTTCGATCTGCTTCTTCGTAGTGGCCTTGTCGAGCTTTTCGCGCATCTCGATGAGCCCTTTGTCGAAGGCATTTTTCACGTTCTTGTTAATGTCCTTTTCGGCTTCGACCGCCTTGTCCTTGGCCTTGAGGGCGATCGTGCGGCGGAACTCCACGTACTGCAGCTTCTTCTCCGCCAGTTGCCTGGTGAGGCTCTTGATGGCGGCGTCGCGGCGTGCGTTGTACTCCGCGAGCTGATACTTATTGGTGATGCGCGCCCGCTCCGCGTTCATGCTTTGATCGACAAGCGAGGCGACATCGCCGTAGAGCACGATCTGGTCGCCGACGCGAGCCAAAATCTCGCCGGGGCGGAAGCGGTCTCCCAGTTCGTTAAGTGGGTCGTCGGTCTGGGCGCTGGCCTGATCGATTCCCTGGCCGCCCACTGCCGCGTCTGGCTGGTGGGACTCAGCGCCGGGAACAACTGGCTGGCGGAGGATCGGTTGGCGGAATCCTGGCGGCGGAGCTTCCGCCACTTCCTCGGTGAGAGTACCGAGCTTGGGAAGGGGCGTCGGCTGATTGACGATGGGGTAGCGCTGCGGCTGATTCGCTTTGGGAAAGTAAGGATCTTCTCGTCCACTGAATGGTCCCGGCGGTGGCTGCTCCTGGCACAGTGCTACAGGCGGGCCGAGCGGCGCGCGGAGAATCGCAAGAAGCAGGAGCGATGCTAACACGAGTGAGCGGTGCGGCACGAAATCCCTCGCTGGCGAATAAGCTGGGGGGCGGGATTGTAGCCGTCTTATTTCACCGGCCGCAAGACCGATTTGACCAGTTGCAGGATTTCCGCGGGCTTCCCAAGTCCTTTGGGGATCGGCAGATAGGCGCTTTTGTCGTCCACGACTCGCAGGATTCCCTTGTGCATCCGCGCGAGTTGCTCAATCCGCCGCCGGTCGCTGAAGCGAAAGACGACGTACTGCTGTTCGATGAAAATGGCGGTAATGACCCAGGTGACCGCCTCCATTTTCAGCTCCGCCAGCTCCAGCAGTCGGACGGTTGGCGGCGGCGGTTCGCCAAAACGGTCGACGAGCTCGCTGCGGAAATCAGCCAGCTCGTCGAAGGTGCTGACGCGGGTAAGCCGGCGGTAGAGGTCAATCTTCAGCCGCATGTCATCGACGTAGTCGGCTGGAAGAAAGGCATCGCCGGGAAGGTTGATGTCCACATCCAGCGAGAGCCTGGGGGGCATTTTTTGCAGCGTGCGAACGGCGTTTTCCAGAAGCTGGCAATAGAGCTCGTAGCCGACTGTGGCGATGTGGCCGCTCTGCTGCGTGCCGAGCAGGTTCCCCGCTCCGCGGATTTCGAGGTCCCGCATCGAGATGGCAAAGCCGGAGCCCATCTCGCTGAATTCCTCAATCGCCTTCAGGCGGCGGGCGGCATTCGGTGTGATGTGCTTGTGCGGATCGATCAGCAGGTAGCAATAAGCCCGGTTCTTGTAGCGGCCGACTCTCCCGCGAAGTTGATGCAGGTCGGCCAGGCCGTAACGGTCCGCTTCGTCGATGAAG
Source organism: Pirellulaceae bacterium (assembly GCA_051004015.1). Taxonomy (GTDB): domain Bacteria; phylum Planctomycetota; class Planctomycetia; order Pirellulales; family Pirellulaceae; genus SXOA01. The sequence goes on from JBPCKT010000132.1 coordinate 25,789, forward strand.
ATGGTGTTGGCGTTGGGGATGTCGAGGCCGCTTTCGATAATCGTCGTCGCCAGCAGCAGATCGAACTTGTGTTCGACGAAGTCGACCATCACTTGTTCGAGCTCGTCATCCGCCATCTGAGCGTGGCCAACGCGGATGCGGGCTTCCGGCACATTCATCCGAAGCTTGTTCGCCAGCAGCTCGATATCGTGTACCCGGTTATGCACGAAATAAATCTGCCCGCCGCGGCTGAGCTCGCGGAGAATGCTGTGCCGCACCAGGTCGTTGTTCCAGCGGGTGACTTTGGTCTCGACGGAGAGGCGGTCTGCCGGCGGGGTTTCCAGGTTCGAGATGTCCCGCACGCCGACCAGGGACATGTGGAGCGTACGAGGAATCGGCGTGGCGGAAAGCGTGAGCACGTCCACCGTGGCCCGCAGCATTTTGAGCCGCTCTTTCACGTCGACGCCGAACCGCTGCTCTTCGTCAATGACGACGAGGCCCAAGTTCGCGAACTTCACGTCCTGCGAAGCGAGGCGGTGCGTGCCGATCACGATGTCGATTCGCCCCGACTTGAGTCCGGCGATCGTTGCCCGCTCTTCGTGCGGCTGGCAAAAGCGGCTGAGCCTCTCGATGTCTACGGGGAATTCCGCCATCCGCTGCCGGAAGCTGTGAAAATGCTGCTCGGCGAGGATGGTTGTCGGTACGAGGACTGCGACCTGGTGGCCGTTGTCCACCGCTTTGAAAGCCGCCCGCATGGCGACTTCCGTTTTGCCAAAGCCGACGTCGCCGCACAGCAGCCGGTCCATCGGCCGCGGGCGGTGCATGTCCTGTTTGATGGCGGAAATTGCCGTCAACTGATCGGGCGTTTCGGTATACGGAAACGAGCGGTCGAACTCCCGCTGCCAATCGGTGTCCGGGCCGAAGGTGATGCCGGGGCGGGAGGCACGGATCGCCTGCATATCGAGCATCTCGACCGCCAGGTCGCGAACGGCACCTTCGGCAGCTTGTTTCTGTTTGAGCCAGGATTTGCCGCCGATTTTGGCGAGCGAAGGGCGGGTCTTTGATCCGCCGACGTACTTTTGCACGAGATCGATCTTCACCGCGGGGACGTAAATCTTCGTCCCGCCGTCGAACTCGATCTCCAGGTGCTCTTCCGCCTGTCCCTGCTTCTCAATCAGGCGCAGGCCGCGATACCGGCCGATGCCGTGAGCCAGATGGACGACCAGATCTCCCTCGCGGAGATCAAGGAAGCTATCGATCGCTTTTCCCAGCCGTCTCCGCGGCAGACGGCGCAGCTCGCCGCGATGAAACAGCTCGCCGCCGGTAATGATGACGATTCCCAGGTGGAGTATGCTTCCTGCCTGTCCATCGTTTTCACTAACCTCAAACTCTGCCCCGCGGATCCGAAAACCCTCTCGCAAACTCCCCAAGGGGAAGTGCAGCTTTCCCGTCGCGGCCAGGCGGGTCGTCATCAAAATATCTTTGAGTCGCTCGATCTCTGCCTCGGTTTGCGCGACGACGAAGACATCCTGCCCTTCTCCCAGCCGATCAAGCTCGTCCTTCACCTTGCCAATGTCGCCACTGAACCGCTCGACGGATTCGACCGGCAGATGGCAGGTGACGCCGGCGGTGCCTTCAAGAATCGCCCCGGCGGTGGCCACGGCAAAGCGGCTGCACTGGGAAAATACGCCGGCAACGGAGTGGAACTGCTCGTGCTTTTCGACTCGCTGCAAGTAGTTGCGACCTTCCTCCTGGATGCGGCTGGGCTCCAAGAGCAGAAACCAGGAATTCGGCGGTAGATATTCGGCGAGATGGCCGCGGTCGGTCGTGGCGGTTGCGAGTACGGTGACATTCGCTTCCGTCAGCTTCTCGAGGCTCCGCTGCGACGAGACGTCGAACCGGCGGATGGATTCGATTTCGTCATCGAACAGCTCGATGCGGATCGGCTGATACCAGTCCGGCGCAAAGATGTCCAAAATGCCGCCGCGGTGGCAGAATTCGCTGGGAAGCTCCACAGCCGTCGTATGATGAAAGCCCCGCTCCGTCAGCCAGCGCAGCAGCGGTGCGATTTCAATTCGCTCCCCCACCGCTAGCCGGCGCGTGCCCGTTTCGATGGTGGACCGCTGGGTAGTGGGTTGAAGTAGGGCTTGAATGGAGGTGACCAAGAGCCGGCTACCTGCGCCATTCCCGCTCTTGGCCAGCAGCGTCTTGAGCGTCCTCAGCCGTTCGCCAAAGCTCTCCTCCTGCACGACCTGCTCATCGGGATCGCGCTCCCAGGCTGGATAGAGCAGCGGCCGCTCCGCGGTGAAGAGCTCCAGATCGGCGGTGAATTCGTCCGCTTCTCGCTGGGTGGGAAGCACCGCGACGACATATTCGGCTTGCGGGCAAGAATCAGAATCCCCTTCTGAGCCTTTCGCCAGCGCGGCCGCCAAAAGCGCGCAGCTCGAGCCCCAGGCTCCGTCGAATGTGGCGGGGCACCCCGCGGCCAGTTCCGCCACCGCTTCGCCAAAGCCTTCCGTTTCCCACAGCGATCTCTCCAGGCGCCGCATCCTCTCGGCCGCAGCCACCTCCGGCAATGCTGCCGTCGTCATGACCGAATTCTACGGGGAAATTGGTCAAGGAGAGAAGAGCATCGGGCCGCGCTCAAGAGAGAATTTCGCCGACGGACAAGAACCCGGCCGTCTGGCCGTCCAGCCATACCGGAACCGCCGCCGCAAATTCAAAGACCTCTCGGCAGGCATACTCTGGTTGCTGGGCCGGTCCACTAGGCTGCGTATGAATTTCGATTTGGTTGTCGACAAGGTTGACAATCCAATAAACAGGCACGCCGGCCCGGGCATACATCCGCTTCTTGAATCCGCGATCCCAGCGCAGCGTCGTTTCGGAAACTTCGATGACCAGTCCAATTTCGCTGGAGCCCGGGTGCCGCTGCTGAAAATCATCTTCTTTCCCGTCAATCACGGCCAAATCCGGTTCTGGTTCGCTGCCGGCAAGGGCTATCGGATCCTGAAGTCGAACATGCCATTTCTTTGCCAGCATTGCTTCCAGCAATTGACGTAACCTCCTAACGATCGTCACATGGCGAGGGTTCTTAGGCATTTTCCTGACAAGTAGTCCCTCCACGAGCTCTACGCTCTCATTTTCGAGAAGTCCTTGCTCAGCCAATTGGTGATATGCCTCGACCGACAAGCGCGGCGGCGAATCGCCATCGCCGAAGAATGGCGGAAAAATTACTGGCGTGGAAGGAGGAGCAATCGACATCGTTTTGTCCAAAAAGGACCCAGGCATTCACTACCGTTACGTTACCGCAGGGAGCAAGTATTTTCAATTCGCGATGTCGAATAAATCTTACTCTACTCCCTCGCTTCGCTCCTGGCATAACTCCCCAGCACTTCCATCCGCACGGTTTTGCGGCGGAGGGCGTTCAGGGCGTTCTTGGCCTTGCTGTCGGCGGCGTGCCCTTCGAATTCGATGAAGAACAGATACTCGTTGCGGCTGCCGGACATGGGGAAGGATTCGATCCAGGTCAGGTTCAGCCGGCCGCGCTTGAAGACTAGCATCGCGTCGGCCAGGGCGCCAGGTTTGTGCGGGATTTCCAGCATCAAAGCCGTTTTGTCCTTGCCCGTGCGCTTGGTTTCCGCTCCGCCGATGACGGCAAAACGGGTGACATTGTTCTTGTTGTCCTCGATGTTGGCGTCAATAACGGCGAGCCCGTAATGCATGCCGGCCTCCACGCTGGCCACGGCGGCTGCGCCGGGCTTATCGGCGGCAATCTGTGCGGCAATGGCCGTGCTGGTCATTTCGATCGTCTTCGCCCCGGGCAAGTTCTTCGCCAGCCAGTCACGGCACTGAGAAAGCGCTTGCGGCTTGCTGTAAACCTCCACGACGTCGGAGCGGGCGCATTTGCCGAGCAGGTTGTGATGAATCTTCAATTCCACCTCGCCGGTGATTTTCGTGGGCAGGCGGGCAAACATGTCCAGCGTATCCACCACGCGGCCATCGGTGGAGTTCTCGAGCGGCACCAGGCCAAAATCGATTTGGCCGAAGTGCAGGGCCTCGAAGACCGCTTTGATGGTGGCGTTGGGCGAAAGTTCCGGGCTATCGCCGAAACGATCAATAGCCGCTAAGTGGCTGTAACTATACTTGGGTCCGAGATAGCCGATGCGAACCGGCTTGACGAGCGAGCGGGCCGTGCCGAGCACGTCCCGCATGATGATGCGGAGAGCCTCTTCGCCCAGCGGCCCTTTATTAAGCTCCGCGGCGCGGCGAATGGACTCCTGTTCCTCCAAGGCATCGTACGGCGGCAGATGATCCGTTTGCCGCGCCTTCGCCAGCCGCTGTGCGGCGCGTGCTCGATCCGAAAGCAGTTTGACGAGGTCCCGGTCGAGCCGCTCCAATTCCTTGCGAACCGAGTTCGTGGAACCGCCGGATTTCTTCTGCTTGCTCATGGATGGCCGCTCATTTGTAAAATCAATTGCCAGGCGGGCGAAAACTTCTCTCCAGTTTAATTGGCCGCGATCGGGGGAGGCGTCCTTTGGTGACAGCACTTCACCAGTAAACGGCCGGTAGTGGGAGTTTCAACGAAAGGGGGACCGGCCACAACTGGGGGACAATAGGAGATTTCCATGCTTCGACCGTAAAAGGCCAGTCTGCCAATGTCATTTTGGCACCCAGCAGCCGGTTGTCTCGTCTCTCGGGTCAAAATGGCAGCGAATTGCCGCAGGAATGAACCGATCCCCGATGCAGCGGAGGAAGGACCATCCGTAAGCCATTTCCAGATAAGCATTTAAGAAGACATTTATCCGGCCAAAATAATCCGGTACGGCCTTTGCAAAATCGCCCTCCGTAGTGTGAATCAAGTACACAACTGCCGGCAGCACGTTCGTTGCTGGCTCCAATACCGAACAAAGACACCAAAGAACTACCAAGCGAAGGGGACAATACATGGCTGCTGGAGAAAAGATAATTGGGATCGATTTGGGAACTACCAACAGCGTGGTTGCCGTGATGGAAGGGAGCGAGCCAAAGGTCATCGCCAACGCGGAAGGGAACCGCCTGACCCCGAGCGTGGTGGCGTTCACCGACAAAGGGGAGGTCCTCGTCGGCGAGCCGGCCAAGCGCCAGGCCGTCACCAATCCCACGCGCACGGTGTACTCGATCAAGCGGTTCATGGGCCGCCGGCATAGCGAGGTGGAGTCGGAAGAGAAGATGGTCCCCTACAAGATCGTCGGCGGATCCAACGACTACGTCAAAGTCAAAGCCGGTGACCAGGAACTTCCCCCGCAGGAAATCTCCGCCAAAATCCTCCGCAAGCTCAAAGAAGCCGCGGAGTCTTATCTCGGCCATAAGGTCAACAAGGCGGTGATCACCGTTCCCGCCTACTTCAACGACGCGCAGCGCCAGGCGACGAAAGACGCCGGGCAAATCGCCGGCTTGGAAGTGGCCCGCATTATCAATGAGCCGACCGCGGCCGCGCTGGCATACGGGCTCGATAAGAAGAAGGACGAGAAGATCGTAGTTTTCGACCTGGGCGGCGGCACGTTCGATGTTTCCGTCTTGCAAGTCGCCGGGGGTGGCAGCGATTCCGGTGAAACCAAGGTTTTTGAAGTCCTCAGCACCCACGGTGATACGCACCTTGGCGGCGACGACTTTGACGAAGTGCTGATCAACTACGTGGCGAGCAATTTCCAGAAAGAGCAAGGGGTCGATCTCCGCAAAGATCCGATGGCCCTGCAGCGGTTGCAGGAAGCCTGCGAGAAGGCCAAAAAAGAACTCTCCTCACTGCCGCAAACAGACATCAACCTGCCGTTCATCACCATCGCCAGCGGCGTTCCCAAGCACTTGCAAGTCACCATTGCCCGGGCCAAGTTCGAAGAACTGACCGACCACCTCATCGAGCGCTGCCGCAAGCCGGTGGTGCAGGCGATGCAGGACGCCAAGTTTTCCGCCAAAGACATCGACGAGGTCGTGCTCGTGGGAGGGAGCACCCGCATTCCCAAGGTGCAAAAGTTGGTGAAGGACATCTTTGGCAAGGATCCGCACAAGGGTGTGAATCCCGATGAAGTCGTGGCCGTGGGAGCCGCTATTCAAGGCTCCGTGCTCGCTGGGGAACGCAAGGACGTGCTGCTGCTCGACGTCACGCCGCTGACCCTTGGCATTGAGACCGAGGGGGGCGTGATGACCCCGCTCGTGGAGAAGAACACCACCATCCCGACCGAGAAGAAGCAGACCTTCAGCACCGCCGCGGATAACCAGACCGCGGTCACGGTCATGATCTATCAGGGCGAACGCAAAATGGCGGCCGACAATCGGCTGCTGGACAAGTTCGACCTGACTAACATCCCCGTGGCCCCCCGCGGCATGCCCAAAATCGAAGTCAAGTTCGACATCGACGCCAACGGCATTCTCAGCGTCTCCGCCAAGGACCTGGGGACCGGCAAGGAGGCGAACGTCAAGATCCAGCAGTCTTCCGGGCTCTCCAAAGACGAGATCGAAAAGATGCGCCGCGACGCCGAATCCCACGCCGACGAGGATAAGGAGAAGTTCGAGCTGGCCACGGCCCGCAACCATGCGGAGAACCTCGCCTGGCAGATTGAAAAGACCATGAAGGAGCATGCCGACAAGCTGACCGACGCCGACAGGCAGCCCTTGCAGCAAGCGGTCGAGAAGACCCGCGAAGTCGCCAAGGGAACTGACGTCGCCGCCATCAAATCGGCCGTCGAGAACCTCGAAGCTGCTTCGCATGCCTTCAGCAAGGTCCTCTACGAGAAGGGGACCGCGGGCGCGGCGCCCACCGGCGCCGAAGCAGCCAGCGGCGACGGCGAGTTGCCGCAAGCCAAGCCGGACGACGACGTGATTGAAGGGGAGTTTGAGGTAAAGAAGTAAGCAGAGTCGTTCTGCTCAAGACGTTGAAAAGCAAGGGCCGCACGAGAAAAACTCGCGCGGCCTTTTTCGTAAACACCCGTTCGCTAAAACAGCTCCGGAATCGGCCGGCCCCCTTCGGCCACAATCGGGATGGGGCGGCCCTGGGGGTTGATCCAATGGGTTTTCTGGTCGATGCCCATGTGGCGGAACACCGTGGCAGCCAGGTCCTGGGGGCGGACGACGCTGCTCACGGGGCCGCCGCCGCGAGAGTCCGTCGCGCCGATGACCTGCCCGTGCTTGAGCCCTCCGCCGGCCATCAGCATCGACATCACGGCCGTCCAGTGATCGCGGCCGGCATCTTTGTTAATGACGGGACTGCGGCCGAATTCGCCCAGCATGAGAATTAGCGTGCTGTCTAACAGGCCGCGCTGCTCAAGGTCATTGACGAGTGCGAACACGGCCCGGTCCACTTCCGGCAGGATGGGCTTGAGACCTTTCTCAATGCCTCCCCACTGCACCTGGTCGCCGTGATGGTCCCAGTATCCCCACGCGCCGCTCACCAGCACGAAGGTCACGCCGGCTTCGACCAGCCGCCGGGCCATGATGGCCTTATCTCCCACGCGGCTGCCGCCGTATTCGCGACGGGTAGTTTCCTTTTCCTCGTCCAGGTTGAAGGCCTTTTGCACCTTGCCCGAAAGGACCATGTCATACGCCTGCCGCGTGAAGCGGTCGAACTGCTCCATAGTGTCCCGGCGGTCGACTTCCTGCCGCAACGTATCGAACTGCGTCCGCAACTGGTCACGGCCGGACATTCGGCTTAGTTCCATGCCCGCCGGCAGTGCAAACTTGCCGGTCAACTCCAGCCCCTTCACCGGCTCGTACTTCGCCCCCAAGTATCCGGAGCCATATACGTCGGCGACCCAGCTCGGCGCCAGGCCGATGAACGCCGGCATATCGGCCGCATTGGGGCCACGATATCTCGCCACCACGCTCCCCATCGACGGATAGCCGCCGCCGTCCCGGTTGTCGTCGGTGCGGCGGGCCAGCGGATTGCCGGCCTGCATGGTGATCGGCGTGTGGTTGCTGGCGCTGCAATCCACGCTGCGAATGATCGACAGCTTGTCGGCGATCGAAGCCTGCAACGGCAGATGCTCCGTAAACTGCACTCCCGGCAGTTTTGTCTGGATCGTGCCGAACGGGCTGCGAATCTCCTGCGGCGCATCCGGCTTCGGATCCCACATATCAATGTGACTCGGCCCGCCGGACAGCCAGAATAGAATCACCGACTTCTTGCCCTGCGAGTTCCCTTCCGCGCTCGCCTGGCTCTGCTTCGCCAAGAGAGCCGGCAGCGAAAGCCCCGCCACCCCGGTCAGCCCCGTCTGCAAGAACCACCGCCGCGACCGATGGCAAATCAAATCCCTCGCCGGCATGAACGGCGAAGCCAGCGATGAAACGGCGTGTTGGGCTGCATGACTCATGGCAAACCTCGGTGTCCCAGAGTAACTTACCGCCCCTTATCCTAGGGAAAACTGGCCCAGTGTCAAATATCGGCAGCCGCTTATTTGTTTGTCCGCTATCATGCGGAAAAGACAGATTGCACGTGCGGAGGACGGGAACGGACCAGGTGCATGAGTCCTGAGCGCCACAAAAACTCTGGGAGATTGCATATGCGGCTGGTTGCCTTGTTCGCCTTAAGTGTTGCCGTTTTTGCTTCTCGATTCGCCCGAGCGGCGGAGCCGGACCCAAAAGACGTCGTCAAGCAGGTCGTCGCGGCTGCCGGCGGCGAGGAGAAATTGCTCCGGCTCTTTCGCGTCAAGGAGCAGCTCAATGTCAGCCCGGACCCCAAGGCCAAGGGGTTCGAGCGAGTTTCCGTCCTCGAGCCGCCAAAGTACTGGTGGGTGGAGGGGAGGGATCGCGTCAAGGAAGACCAGGAGCCGGCGACGTTTCTGGTTTGGAGTTGGACCTTGGGAGCCTTTCTCGACGCGAAGAGCAAAGTGGAGGTGATTCCGGAAATCACCGAGTCCGAGAAGCCGGCGTTTGGCCTGCGGATCAGCGAGACGGTCACCCCTCCCCTGGATATCTACTTCGACAAGGCTGAGAGCCGCCTGGTCCGAATCGATTGGCGCAACGACATCCACAGGTTCAGCGAATGGAAAGAGCACGATGGCATCAAGTATCCGGCGAAATGCGTCGGCTCCAAGAAAGCCACGGGAAAGCCCTGGTACTTCAGCGAAATCCTCGAACTGGAGCGGCTCCAGGAATTGCCCGAAGGGCTGAAACGCTAAGGCGGTGACGCGGGAAACGCCGCCGATCCGCGGGTCAGGAGTCGGCGGCCAATGCCTCGGCAGCGATGCGGAAGTTCGACGCAAGAATGAATGATCGCCAGGCGTCGGTTCCAGGGCACGAATCGGGTCGCGACAAAGCCGCCTAACCCCGTCCTATTCACCGCTCCCGAGAGAGATAAGTAAGCCCATCGCGTGATCTCCGGTGTTTAACGAGTGTTCGACGCTTGTTTTCACACACAAGGAGGAGCACGCGATGGGTGAAAGACATT
>JBPCKT010000133.1:0-21164 GCA_051004015.1 Pirellulaceae bacterium
GATCGGGTGGGCCTCGTAGCCGTAACCGTCAGGTCCGGGGAAGTAGTCGATGGTGAAGTTGGCGGTGTACTGGTCGCCGGGCACCTCGCCCTGGACGCCGTCGCGGTCCTGATCCATGCGGTTCGGAGTCGCAGCGATGTCCTGGATCTCCGGGCCGATGATCATCGTGTAGACGCCCTCGCCAGACTGCTCCGCGAAGGTGATGTCGAACTGCCGGTCGCCGGATCCCGCGACCGGGGTGACGGCCGTCGCCGCAATCGAGACATTGCCCGGCCCAGTGAAGCTGCCGATATCCTCCAGGGCGAATGTGATCGGGTTGATCGATTCGCTGAAGGTGACGCGGAGGCTGCTCACCGGCGTGATGCTGGTGCCAACCGGGCTCTGGGCAGAGATGCGCGGGCCGGTGGTGTCGGGCGGCGGAGTGCCGGTGACGGCGGCGGCGGCGTTGAGCCGGCCGCCCGTGACCGTGATGCCGCCGAGCGCAAAGATCTGATCGGCCATCGTCAGCAGTTGATCCTTGACCTGTTGTGCCGACCAGGCCGGGTGGAGGTCGCGGATCAGGGCCGCCACGCCGGCGACGTGCGGCGAGGCCATGGACGTGCCGCTGAGGTAACCGTAGGTGTTGTTCGGCATCGTGCTGTAAATGTCCACCCCCGGCGCTCCCAGGTCCACGCTGGTCGCTCCGTAGTTCGAAAAAGAGGCCCGGGCATCGTTGTGGTCCGTGGCGGCGACCGAGATGATGTTGTCGAGATTGTAGGCGGCCGGGTACATCGGGCTAACGTCGGCGTTCACGCCGCTGTTGCCCGCGGCGGCGATGAAGACGTGCCCTTGAAGGCCGGCACTCCGGATCGCATCGTACAGTCCCTGGTCATAGGGCCCGCCGCCCCAACTGTTGTTGGAGATCATCGCCCCCTTGCTGACGGCGTAGTTCAGCCCTTCGATCGCGTCGATGGTGTAGCCCCCCCCGCCGGCGTCGAGGAACTTGATGGCCATGATCTGGACGTCCCAGCTCACGCCGGTCACGCCCACGCCGTTGCTGCCGATGGCCCCGATGGTGCCGGCGACGTGCGTGCCGTGGTAGTGGTCGTCGAACGGGTTGCCGGTCGGGGTGCCGGAGCCGATGAAGTTGGCCCCATAGTAGTCATCGATGATGCCGTTGAGGTCGTTGTCCAGGAGGTCGCCGAGAATTTCGCCCGGGTTCGTCCACATGTTGCCGGCCAGATCGGGATGGGTGTAATCGACGCCGGTGTCGATGACGGCCACGATGGTGCTGCCATTGCCAGTCCAGTTGCCCCAGGCTTCCGGGGCGTCGATGTCGGCGTCGGGCGTGCCCGCGGTCTGGCCGGTATTGTGCAGACCCCAGAGGTTCCCGAAACCTGGGTCGTTGGGCGTCAGCTGGGCGTGGACGCGGTAGTTCGGCTGCGCATACACGACCAGAGGGTCAGCCCGATAAACCGCCAGCGCCGTTTCGACGTCGATGCCAGGGGCGAGCCTCACCTCGCGCAGACCCGCAACCAGAGGGAGTTCCCGGCTGACGCTCGTGCCGTCGAACAATGGCAAGCCATTCACGTCGGCTTCCGGGCGGAAGCGGACGAGGATGCGGGTACTGTCATAGTCATTGGGGTCCCCACGGAGTGAGCCGAAGTCGGCCGCCAGCAAGGCTTGAGGGCCAATGCCGACGGGGAAGCTCGGCGCGAGATCGATGGCGAGCAGGCAGCGGTCCTCCAGGCCTTCCAGCCGCAAACGGCGGTTAGCGGGCCCCCGCTGTCCGGAAGCACGTCGCTCCTGGCGGTTGAGTGTTCGCGTGAGACGGGATTTCAGGGCATCGAACCAAGAGCGAGCGAACATGGGAAAGTCTCCTTGGAGAGGGTGGTCTGGTTAATAAGGTAATGTTGCGGCGCCCCCCCCCCGCAAGCAGAGGTGCGCCGGGGAGGTGCCGGGCCGGTGGGTCCCGGCCCGCTGGGATTGGCAGTTAGGGCGTCACCGGCCACTTTTGTGTCCGTAGCCTGCACACTCCGTGTGCAGGCCGGTATTACAGGGAATGCCGCGCTCACGGAGTGAGCGGACTACTGTGACGACAACCTGTTACGGAGCGTGACTAGGGAGCCGATTCGTCGATCCGCCGCGGCGCGCCGAGCGGGACAATCTGGACAACGACGATTTCCAGATCAGTGCTTCCTCGATTCACGACGCGGTGCACGCATCCAGCATCCTCCACCAAACCGGTGCCCGCGGGGTAATCGTGCGGCGTCTGGAAATCATCGCAGTCGTCGTACAGGGTCAGCGTGCCGGATTTGACCGAGATGAGGGAGGGGCCGGGATGCGAGTGCCAGCCGCTGTGTCCCCCTGGCACGATCCTGATGTGCGAGACATGGACATCGGACAACCCCTTGGTCTTGAGCTCGACCTCGTGGTCGTCGGTCTCACTCTTCGTGTCGATTTCGCCAAACACGGTGGGCCCCGCGATGGGGGTGGTGGTGGCGCCCGAGCCGGGCGTCGCCCACGCGAGCCTCAAAGCCATTCCCCCGAAAGCACAAGCGACGATGGCTCCAGCCAGCACCACCCTCCACGGTCTGGTGTGCATCGCGCCTTTGGCAAACAGTCTGTCTGTCTTCTTCGTAAACATGGATTCTCTCCCATGGTCTGCGTTAGAATGGAGAGACATCGCGCCAGCGCGCAGACCAAGCGCTGGGGCGGTGCCGGGCCGGCGGGGCTTGCTTGACGGTAAGGCCCCCGCCGGCCAAATTTTGGCTTGATTTTTGGTTCGCGTGTCAGTTTGAAGAGCTTTTGCGGCGACACCTGCGATCCTATGTTGGACGGAGGCGTTTCTTTTTGTTCATCGGTAATGTCTGGGCGACACAGACTGGAGCTTCACTTCGCGAGCAATTGCTCCGCCTCGCGGCGGGCGACGTGGGCGATCAGCCAGTTTTCGGGCGTGTCTTTCTCGTCCAAGTCGGCCTGGCCCGCCACCGGCAGGTCCTTTTCGAGCCGCTGGATGCAGCGGTCCAGGGCCGCCCGGGCCTCCGCGGGCTGGTCTCGCCGGTGGTGGGCCATGGCCAGGTAGGCGTCCACCGCGATCGTGAAAGAAGCGAAGTCCGTCTCACGGGCCTTGGTCAGCCACTGGATTGCCGAATCGAGCCGGTCCGCGCGGTAGTCGGCGATGCCCCGGAGCATGGCGAACCACGGCTCCTTCGGGTCCAGCGTGTACGTCTTCTCCGCACGCTGCGCCAACATCTGCACGTCGCCGCCGGCCCCGCCCGGCAGCAGGAGGGCGGCCTTGGTCGTGCGGTCCAGGATATATTTGTCGGTGGCGTCGGCGAATTGCCGGAGCATCGCCTCGCAGTGTCGGCGGTAGCCCTTCTCGTCGCCGAGGTACGCCAGCAGGCAGCCGCGGAGCATCCAGTGCAGGTGCTCGGCCGGGTCCAGTTGGACCAAGCGGTCGAGGTCCGGCATGGCCTGCTCGAACCGACCGCTGCGGACGTGCAGCCGGGCTCGGCGGGCCAGCGGCGCCGGGTCGTCCGGCTTGGCCCGGATTTCGTCGGACAGCGCCGCCAGCTCACGCTCCCACCCGCGCTGCCGCTCGGCGGGCAGCTCCGCTGGTAACGCCTCCAGAAGCCTGCGATCCCATTCCGCCGCGCCTTCAGGGCCCACGTTCAGCAGCTCCGCGGCTTCAGCGCCGAATCGGACCAATCCCTTGTCCGCCGGGGCGTTCTTGTCCATCCACTCGACGGCCCGGTCGTACCACTCGCGGGCCTTCTCTTTCTCGCCGAGCTGCCAGTGGGCCATCGCAAGGGGGAACCACTGGCCGGAGTCGCCCCCCTTGGGTGACGGCTGTAGGGCCATCGACTTCTCCAACGCCGCGACACTCCCCTTCCAGTCGCCGGTGCGGTACAGCGCCCAGCCGAGGGTTTGCCAGTTGTATGATTGCCCTTTGACGTCTGCCACCGGCGTCAGCTCGATAGCCTTCTTCGCCAGGGCGACGGCCCGGCCAAGATCGCGCAACTTGGGGTCGGCGCAGGTCGCCAGGAGATCAGCGAGTCCGCCGTGGGCGTAGCCGGCTTGCGGGTCGAGTTCGATTGCCGTGCGGTAGGACTCGATCGCCTTGTCGTACTCAGCCAACTCGTCGTACAAGAATTTGCCGAGGTTGTAGTGAAGTTTGGCGTCTTTCGGGTCGAGTTCGATTGCCTTGCGGAAAGCGGAGACGGCCTCGTCCAGCTTCTTCTGGTGGGCCAGGGCGATGCCGAGGCCGCCGTAGGCGTTGGCGAAGTTTTTGAGTTCGATTGCCTCGCGGTAGGCGGAGACGGCCTCGTCCAGCTTGTTCTGGTCGTGCAAGGCGAGCCCGAGGTTGTAGTAGGCGCTGGCGAGTTTTGGATCAAGTTCGATGGCCTTGCGGCAGGCGGCGATCGCCTGGTCGAGCTCCCCTTTGCGGCGCAGGGCTACGCCCAGGTTGTTGTAAAAGGTCTTCGTGTGTTTTGGGTTTTTCGGGTCGAGCTTGATGGCCTTACGAAAGGCGGCGACGGCCTCGTCCAGCTGCCCCTGAGCGCTCAGGGCCATGCCGAGGCTGCTATATGCGCTGGCGTTATTTGAGTCGAGTTCGATGGCCTTGCGACAGGCCGCGATGGCCTCGTCCAGCTGCCCCTGAGCGGTCAGGGCGGTGCCGAGGTTGGTGTACGCGCCGGAGAATTTCGGGTCGAGTTCGATGGCCTTGCGACAAGCCGCGACGGCCTCGTCCAACCTCTTCTGGACCACGAGGACGAAGCCAAGGTCGCTATAGGCGCCGGCGATTTTCGGGTCGAGTTCAATGGCCTTGCGGTAGGCGGCGACGGCCTCGTCCAGCTTGTTCTGGTCGTGCAGGACGCCGCCCAGGCCGATATAGGCGTTGGCGAATTTCGGGTCGAGTGCGATGGCCTTGCGGTAGGCGGCGACGGCCTCGTCAAGCTTGTTCTGGTCGCGCAGGGCGCGGCCGAGGTTGGTGAATCCGTAGGCGAATTTCGGGTCGAGTTCGGTGGCCTTGCGCCAGGCGGCGATGGCCTCGTCCAGTTTTCCCTGCTCGGCCAAAGAAATGCCGAGGTCGTTCAGGGCGGCGACCGCCGTCGGACGAACGGCCACGGCCGCCGTGTAGAACCGAACCGCCCCTTCGTAGTCCTTGTCGTTCCTCAGTCGAAGGGCCAGCCCGTAGTTCAGCCAGAAATCCGCAGGATAGACGCCCTGGGCGTCCCGCAGAAGCCGGAGTTTCGCGTCCAGGCGGTTCACTCGGTGGAGCGAGGCGGCCAGCATAGAGAGCGTCGCCGGGGGGTGCGCCCGAATGTCGATCGACTCGGCCAGCCGGCGCAGATCGTCCTGCGTCTCGGCGACCGGCCGCCCCTGGGTGGCCCGCACCCGGTCCCGCACCGGCTCCGGGTCGATGCCGCGGGCGACGGCCACCAGCCGCTTCCAGCGGGCGGCATCACTTCCTGAAATGTTCATTCGGGCGCGGACCCAGTTGTCCAGGGCCGCCGCCAGGGCGATGGCGATGGCCGGCCGGGCCTTGAGCCGGTCGATCGACGTCTCGACCGCCAACTCCTCGACGTCCACCCCGTAGTCGCGGAAGGCCCGGGCATACTCGCGGTCCGCTCCGGCGTAGTCGAACGTCGTCCCCACCCACGTCGCCTGCTGCATGCGGATTTGCTCCAGCCGGTCGATGAGCACGAGGTCCTTCAGCCGCTCGCGGACGCGCTCCGCGGTCGCCGCGTCGACCTGGCCGCCGGCCAGGACCGCCTCGGCCGGCCGGGCCGCCGCCAGCGCCTCGGGCCACTTCTGCTCCCCCTCCAGCCGGTCCACCTCGGTGAAGATCGACTCGACCTGACCACCGGCCTTCGCCTGGCGGGCCTCACGTTCCCGAGTCAACTCTGCTTCACGATTGGTCCGTTCCTGGACCATTTCCGCTTTCCGGGCAGCCCGATCGCGCACCGCCCAGCCCACGCCGCTGCCGAGCACCACCAGGAAGAACAGCACCAGCGCCGCCACCGACAGGCCACCCTTGTTCCGCCGGACGAACTTCTTCACGCGATACGTGGCCGACGGCGGACATGCCAGCACCTGCTCGTCGGCTAAATAGCGCTGCACGTCCGCGGCGAAGCCGTTGGCGGTCTCGTAGCGGCGGTTGCGGTCCTTTTCGAGGGCCTTCATCACAATCCAGTCGAGCTCGCCCCGGACGAGTTTGGTGAGCTTCGCTGGCTCGGTGTGCCTCTGAGCAGAGATGGAGGGGAGCGAGTCGTGAGAGTCGGAAAGCCGCGTGCTGGGCTTGGGGGGTTCTTCCTCGCGGATGATCCGGAGCATCTCGTCGAAGGCAGCGGACTGTAGGCGCTTTCGGTCGAAGGGGGTGCTGCCGGTGAGCAGCTCATAGAGCAGCACGCCGAGCGAGTAGATGTCGCTGCGGGTGTCGATGTCGAGCTGGTTGACCTTAGCCTGCTCGGGGGACATGTATTCCAGCGTCCCGACAATCTGGCCCAGGCCGGTGAACATCGTCTTTTCGGTCAGCGTCTGGCCGGTGGCCTTGGCCACGCCGAAGTCGATCACCTTGGGGACCGGCTGCTGGTCGTATTCGGCCACGAGGATGTTCGTCGGCTTGATGTCGCGGTGGATGATCCCCTTTTGATGGGCATGCTGAATCGCCTGGCAAACCGGCAGGAGCAGCTCCAGCCGCTGGCGAGGAGTGAGGTGGTTTTCGTCGCAATACTGCGTGATCGGCTGTCCTTTAACCAGTTCCATCACGAAGTACGGCCGGCCGCTGGCCGTTGTCCCCGCATCCAGCACCTTGGCGATATTCGGATGGTCCATCAGCGACAGCGCCTGCCGCTCGGCCTCAAACCGGGCGATTACCTGCCGCGTATCCATCCCCGGCTTGATGATCTTGAGCGCCACCCGCCGCTTCACCGGCTCGGACTGCTCGGCCATGTAGACCACGCCCATGCCCCCTTCGCCGATCTGCTGCAGGAGCTTGTAGGGGCCGATCTGGGTGCCGGGGCGTTCGGACGGCTGGTCGATGGTCGGATTGGATGTCCCTTCGCGATCGATCATCACGCGGGGATCAATCCGCTGCTGGTCGAGCAGGCTGTCGGGCTCATCGTGGACGCGGAGCAGGGCCTCGACGTGCCGACGCAGTTCGGCGTCAGCACCGCAGGCGTCGCGCAAGTAATTTGCCCGGTCCGCTGGATCACGCTTGTCGACCGCTTCCAGGAAGATCTCTTTCGCGGATTTGACGGAGAGGGGCATGGACGGGTCCTGGCTTGGTGCTCCGAGAACCAGTGCGACGAATTCCGCCGCAGGGTCTCAGCAAATTGAAAAAAATCCTTACTTGCCGGCGTCGCCCTGCAACAGGAGCCGCAGGCTGGCGCGGGCATAAGCCCAATGGCGATAGACAGTTGCGCGAGAAATCTGCAACGCGTCAGCCGTTTCTTCAAGGGTCAGGCCGGCGAAAAAATGCAGTTTGACGACCTCGGCGGTCTCCGGCTCCGATTCGGCCAGGCGGGCGACGGCCTCATCGACGGCGAGAATCGTGTCGGCGTCGGGGACGCGCGCCGCGGCGACTTCCTGGAGCTCGATCCGTTGGAGGTCT
The DNA here is from genome assembly GCA_051004015.1 of Pirellulaceae bacterium. Lineage (GTDB taxonomy): Bacteria > Planctomycetota > Planctomycetia > Pirellulales > Pirellulaceae > SXOA01. The sequence goes on from JBPCKT010000133.1 coordinate 7,598, forward strand.
CCTCCATGGCGCACGCGGCCTTTGCGGCGGGCCTGTTCCACCAGGATCCGCCGCATCGCTTCGGCTGCCGCGCCGAAAAAGTGACCGCGGCTGTTCCACTTCACCGGCTCCGCTCCCTTGGCTGCCGGCTCCTGGCCTATCACCAGCCGCAGGTAGGCCTCGTGGACCAGCGCCGTTGCCTGCAAAGTCTGCCCCGGATTTTCCTGGGCCAGCTTTGCCGCCGCCAGTTTCCGCAGCTCATCATAAACCAGCGGCAGCAACTTCTCCGCCGCCGATGGATCGCCGGATTCGATTTGCGACAAGATGCGAGTGACGTCGGACATGCAGAGCAGCGCCCTTTGCGGCGACGATGCGCCAGCCAGCTAGAAGAGCGGGCCATTGCAGACCCAATCAATATAGCTACCACGCAGCCAAATACAGTCACCCCATGCATTCCGCCAGTTTATCCACCACCAGCTTCCCCACGTTCAGCGACGAAGTCGCGGCGGGGCTGGGGGCGTTAAGAACATTGACGACGCGGTGCTGGGCATCGATGAGAAAGTCGTCGATCATATTGCCGGCGGGGGAAATGGCCTGGGCCCGGACGCCGGCGCGGTGGGGGATGAGGTCGTCACTTTGGATCAGGGGCATCAAGCGGGAAAGAGCGCGGACAAAGGCCACTTTGCTGAGCGATCGCCACATCTCGCCGGCTCCCATCCGCCAATGCCGGGCGGCGAGTTTCAAGAAGCCGCCATAGGTGAGGGTCTCGGCGAGGTCGCGGAGGTTGATGTCGGTCTTCTTATAGCCTTCGCGGGCCAGCGCCAGCACTGCGTTGGGGCCGCACTCCACTCCTCCTTCGATCATCCGCGTGAAGTGGACGCCGAGAAACGGAAAGCTGGGGTCGGGGACGGGATAAATGAGATTGCGGCAGAGGTATTGGGACTCCGGCCGGAGTTCAAAGTACTCACCGCGGAACGGAATCACCCTCTCCGGAGTGGTTCTCCCCGTCAGCTTAGCCACCCGGTCGCTGAACAGGCCGGTGCAATTGACGACATAGTCGGCTGTGAAATCGCCGGCCGTCGTCTGAATGGCAATCAGCCGCTCTTCGTGCCGGATGCCGATGACGCGGCTGCTGGTTTGAATTTGGCCATCGCGTTGCTTCACTAGCTCCGCCATCTTTCGGCAGACGGCGCGGTAATTGACGATACCTGCTTCGGGAACGTGAATCGCCTTCACCCCCGCGGAAAACGGTTCCAACTCCTTGAGCCGCTCGCGGGGGATGATTTCACAGCGGACGCCGTTTTGCTGGCCGCGCTCATAGATCCGCTCCAGCGCCGGCAGTTCCCGCTCATCGACCGCGACAATGACCTTGCCGCAGATGTCATAGGGCACTCCGTGCTCCAGGCAGAACCGTTCCATCGCCTGCTTGCCGATGCGGCAGTTCGCCGCTTTCAGCGAGCCCGGCTTGTAATAGATGCCGGAATGGAGCACGCCGGAATTGTGGCCGGTCTGATGCGAGCCGACCTCAGGTTCCTTTTCGATGACCAGGACCGAAAGCCCGGGATACCGCTGCGTCAGGTTGTAGGCTGTCGCCAGGCCGACGATTCCTCCCCCGAGAATGGCAACTTGCGAATGAGACATGCGGCAGTTTTAGCGGTTTGACGGGGCGCTGCCAAAGGGGTCGGGAGGAGTTTTCGCGGGAGTGATGCGTGGACCAATCAAAGTCGTTGGCCGCGAAAACCCCTCCCGACCCCGTCGTGTCGCCTATACTTGAGGTGAGGATTCCCCGCACGACTTCGCCCCGAGGCATTGCTCATGAAGAAGACTTCATCCTGGTTCTTGCTCACACTGCTAACCTGCGTAGCGCCTTCCCTGTTGTCTCTCGCGGATGACCCGCCAATAGCCCCCAAGACCCCCGAGCAACTCAAAGCGGACAAGGAATATGAGCTGCTGAAGCTGTTCGCGGATGCGCTTGACCAGGTAGAGCGGAACTACGTCAAGGAAGTGGACCGCCGGGAGCTGATGGAAGGGGCGATCAAGGGGATGCTCGCCAAACTCGATCCCCATAGCAGCTACATCGGGCCATCGGACCTGGACAAGTTCAAAAGCAGCGTGGAGAACGAATTTGGCGGGATTGGCATCACCGTCTCGACCGAAACAGGCGAGCTGGTTGTCACGACGCCCCTCTACGGAACGCCCGCCTATCGCGCCGGCATCCGTGGCGGCGACAAGATTGTGGAAATTGACGGCCAGCCCACGAAGGGGATCACGATGGACGAGGCCATCAAGCGGATCAAAGGAAAGCTAGGGACGAACGTCAAGCTAAGCGTCCTCCATTTGGCAGATGGGTCAACCGACAGCAAAGATGTCACCCGCGAGCTGATCCGCGTCGATTCCGTGGTCGGCGACCATCGCAAGAGCGACGATACCTGGAACTTCTTCCTCGACGAGCCGAAGAAGATTGGCTACATCCGAATCACGACTTTCTCGCGGCACACGGCGGACGAAATTCGGAGCGCCTTGCAGCAACTATCCGCGAGCGGGGTGAAGGGACTGGTTCTGGACCTCCGTTGGAATCCCGGTGGCCTCTTGACCTCGGCCATTGAAATTTCCGATTTTTTTGTCGCGGAAGGCCGCATTGTCAGCACGGCCGGCCGGAGCGCGGCGGAGCGGAAATGGGAGGCTAAGAAGGAAGGGACCTTTGAAGGTTTCCCCATCGCCGTGCTGGTGAATCATTCCAGCGCCAGCGCCAGCGAAATCCTGGCGGCCTGCCTGCAGGACCACAAAAAGGCAGTGGTCATCGGCGAGCGGACTTGGGGGAAGGGGAGCGTGCAGAACATTATCGAGCTGGACGACGGCAAGAGCGCCATGAAGCTGACCACCGCCGGCTACAAGCGCCCCAGCGGCCAAAACATTCATCGCGAGGAAGGAGCCAAGGAAACCGATGAGTGGGGCGTGAAGCCCAACGAGGGCTTTGAGCTGAAACTGACGGACGCCGAAGTGGAGGAATACTTTGCCGACCGCAAGACACGCGACGTGATTGCCGCCAGGCCCAAGGAACCAGCCGCTCAGCCCACCAGGAAGCTCGACAAGCAGGTGCAGAAGGCGGTGGACTATCTGAGCACGGAATTGGCGAAGAACGAATGAAAGGGCTCCTCCCGCTCCGTGTGAGGGAACCTTACCGTAGGACGGCCCCTTCTGGGCCGTCGCGCCGGCCCGGAAGGGCCGACTTACGAACAAGTCATTCCCCAATCAACGCAAGACGCCGGCCGCGACCAGGATCATATACAGGGCGACCCAAACCAATTGTCCGAACAGGCCGAGGACAATCGCAGTAATCGCGTGGCCCATGCCGCCTGCCGGGGGAGTCGAGTTGGCTTTGATCACTCCCACAATGCCGCAGATGATTGCCGGCAAGGCAAGGATAGCGCCGAGGACTGGGATCAAACAACCGACTCCTAAGTAGTACCCAACGAGGGCCATAGGATTACCGGTGGGGATCAGGGCCATTGTTCGTGTGCTCCGCGAATTATTTGGTGTCGTCGAAGGATTCGGACAGAATCTTGGTATACGCGTGCGACGCCGCGTCATAGGCCGCCTTGGCGGCTTCCTTTTCATTGGCTCGAGTCGCCTTCACCTTCTGTTTCCAGCAGGTGTCCACGGCGTCTACGCACCACTGGGCGGACCGTTTGCTGGCGCGGATCGGCTTGCCCCCCACTTCCACGAAGACCGGGTTGGTGTGGCAGGCGGGGAAGATCCGGAGCGCGACCCAACTGGAGATTGTCGGCGTGTAGTCGAAAGTGAGGTCTTGCACGCTGCCGTCGGCTTCGATTTCCTTCTTTGACACGGCAATGCCGTTGACGACGAGCTCCACCGGCACCTTGCGGCTGTCGCCGACGCGAGCCCGCTCGACGTGCCAGTAGGGCTTTTCGTCGAGACGGCGGCCACGGATGGTTCTAGATTGGGGGTCGTTGGGATCCTCGGTCAACAATGCCGCGGCATTGACCTTCACGCTGAGCTTTTCGCCAGGCTTGATGCCGAGCGTGCTCACGCGGCCGTCCTTCGCTTTCTCGCCCACGCCTAAGCCATTGACGGAGAAGTCCGCTAAGTGCGAAAGACCATCACAGCAGTAGCTGCGACCATCCTTCAGGCCCAGCACCCAGTCATCAAAGCTAAGCTGCTGCTTCTGCTCCTTGGGATCAAGCTTCACATAAATGCGCCCGAGGCCCACTCGATCTCCGTAGATGCAGGGGAAATCAGTCTCACCACTGATGCGGCACTGGTAGCCGCAGTTGAGGGTGTGATACCAGCAGTTGAGCTCCCAGACGCTGGGGGTATCGACGGAGGAGATGAAATCGCAGACGTCATGGACGACATCGACGACGTATTCATTGGCCCCGATGCCATTGAAGGGGGGCATGGCGTAGTCGGGGAGCTTGTCCGCGGCGCGGCCGGAGCGAACGGGCACGCGCTGACCGCCGGGACCATAGTCCGGCAACTCCAGTCCCCAGCCGCTGTGCGAGAAGCCGACGACGCCCCCCTGTTCCTTGCCCCACTTAAGAATCGGTAGGTCCCAGGTCGGCCATTCGCCAATGACGCTCGTTCTGGTCCCTTTGAAGTGTCCGTTCAAGCCGTTAAAGGACCAATCGAACTCTGCTTCCTTGGGATACTCGTAATCGTCCTCCTTCAGTCGCAGCAGGCAAAGATGGCCGGCATGTTGGCTGGGAAAGCCGGAGACTTCGACGTCATACCGCATCACGTAATCTTTGGTGGAAAGCTTGTGGACTTTACCCTCGAAGAATTCCTTCTGGTGATACCAACATGGCCCCCACGACAAAACACAGCCGATGTTGAGATCTTCACCGAGGATGTGCAGCATCATGTCCTCAGGCGTCACGCCTTCCGTCGGCGCCTCATAGTGGGCGCATCCGGCGGCATGGACGTGATGATCGCCGCTGTACCAGCCGCGGTCGGTCAACTTGATCCAGCGTTTGAGTCGGAAGGATTCGGCATGTTCTCTGTCTGCGGGAACGGTGATGCTCTTCTTGTTGATCACGTATTCCGGGCCGCGGGTGTAGGTAACTTCATACTGCCCCGGCGGCAGCAGCACGTTGTCGCCGCTATGGCGATAGATTTGATCGTGAAAAAATAGATCCGGAGCCAGGCGACGTGAGCGGGCAGGATAAACGCGTCCCTGGGTGTCGCGAAAGATGAACTGGCCGGTCGTCGGCGTGCCGTCGTCGTCCAGCACGGTCAATTTGACTTTCACCGCCGGGGCGCACTCGAATAGCACATTGATTTCGTTGCGGAAGCCGAGATCCTGGGTGCCCTGTCCCACGTCAAAGCCGATCTTCGCTTCCCGCTTCCCCATATCCCGGCTGTAGAGTTGCAGAATTCGGTATTCGAGCGCTAGACCGGAAAGCGTGGGATTGAGCGGCTGAGCGTCGAAGGTTTGCAGGTCGAGCCAGCGATCCGGCACGTCTTCGGGCCTTACCGACGGCTTGGGAGAGGGACTGCTCGTGGATCGCTGATAAAGCGGCGCGGCATTGGGGCTATCGGCCCGCAGCTTCGCGGTCACGCCCCCTTCGTTGTGGACCTTGACCAGGAACACCCGCCAGCCTTGTTGCACGAGTTCCCCGGCCGCCGAACCGCGAGCCACCTTCACGCGGCTTTCGGGATTGATGTTCACGCCGGCCAGGCAGCGTGCATCGAAGACTTTCTGAATCGCTACCACCGCCTCCGTCTCGTCTTCCATGGCCAGTGCCTTGTCGAGCGCTGCTTTCTCATCCTTCTTCAGGGGCTCGCCAACGATTTCAAGCGCGTCGGCGATCCGCTTGGCCTGGGCCTTGAACGGCTGCGACTCGATGCCACTCTTGATGACGGGCAAGGCGTCAGCAGCGAACAGTAGATTTGCACTACCACAAACCAGGACCAAAACAACAGAGGTGAGGAGGCGTTTCATGGCAGAACTCCAAGAGAGGGCGACCAAATCTGCCGTTAGCGTACCGCAGCGGCTAGAAGATTGCGACATGTGGGGGAGGGGGTACAATGGAGGCTGCAGAACCCGCCATAAAAGTCCGTCCCCCACCCGACCATCTTCCATGTCTTTCCCCATCCGCGTTCCATCCGTGTTTCATCCGTGGCTCCTCATGCTTCTGGCCGCCGCACTTCCAGCGGCGGCGAGCGGCGAAGAGACCAAGCCCGATCCCAAGATGGAGTTCGACCCCGCTCATGCCGAGAAAATGAAGGAAGGACTCGGCCTTTTCAAGGGCCACGTCCGCCAGATCCTCATCAAGAGCTGCGTCGAATGCCACGGCGGGACGGAAGTGGAATCGGGTCTGGACCTGGCCACTCGCAAGGGCCTGCTGCGCGGCGGCTCGAAGGGTCCGGCCGTCGTTGCCGGCAAATCCCGCGACAGTAACATGTGGCGGTTTATCGCGCACAAAGAAGACCCCAAAATGCCCGACGGAGCCGAGAAGCTCCCCGAGGATCAGATCGCAGCCGTCGCCAAATGGATTGACCTGGGTGCCCCATACGATTCGCCACTGGTTTCCAATCCGCGCGACCCTGACCGCTGGACCGCCACGGTTATCAAGGACGACGCACGCAACTTCTGGTCCTTCCAGCCGCTCGTCCGCCGCGATCCGCCGGCTGTGAAGAATAGCGTCTGGGTCCGCGGGCCGATCGACGCGTTTGTACTGGCGAAGCTGGAATCGCACGGGCTCACGCCGAATGCCCCCGCTGAAAAACGATTCCTCATCCGCCGGGCTTTCTTCGATTTGATTGGTCTACCGCCGACGCCAGAGGAAGTGGAAACCTTCGTCAACGACAAATCTCCCGAAGCCTATTCCAAGCTCCTCGACAAACTGCTCGACAATCCGCACTACGGCGAGCGCTGGGGCCGCCACTGGCTCGATGCCGCCCGCTTCGCCGAGAGTCACGGCTTTGAGCAGGATTATGACCGGCCGTATGCGTTCCATTTCCGGGACTTTGTCATCAAGGCTCTCAATCAGGACATGCCGTACAACCAGTTCGTCCGCTGGCAGCTTGCCGGTGACGAAATTGAGCCACAGAACCCGCTGGCCATGATGGCCACAGGCTTTCTGGGGGCGGGGGTCTTCCCGACCCAAATCACTGCCAACGAAGTCGAGCGGTCGCGCTATGACGCCATCGACGACATGGCCGCAACCACCAGCAACGCCATGCTCGGGTTCTCGATCGGCTGCGCTCGGTGCCACGATCATAAGTTTGATCCAATTCCCCAGGCGGACTACTACCGCTTCGTTTCTACGTTCACGACAACCGTCCGGAGCAACCTCGACATCAACATGGACCCTGCGCCGTACAAGGCGGCCAAGGCGTCGTGGGACAAGGAACATGCTCCGCTGGCGGAAGCACTCTCTAAGTTCGAAAAGGAGCAGCTTTCTGCTCGCCTGGTCGAATGGGAAAAAACGCAGGCTGCGGATTACCGCTCGAAAAACAAATGGTCCATCCTCGACGTTGCCGAAATGAAATCTGCCGGCGGCGCGACGCTCACCAAACAGCCGGATGGCTCGATCCTCGCCAGCGAAAAGAACCCGGACTTCGATACTTACACCTTCGTCGCCAAGACGAGCCTCCGTGGCATCACCGGCATTCGACTGGAAGCGCTGGCCCATCCTTCGCTGGTGAAAAGCGGTCCCGGCCGCGCAGAAAACGGCAACATCGACCTGACGAATCTCATCGTTAAGGTGAAGCCGAACGCCGGTGGCGAAGAAAAGATCGTCAAGCTGCAGAATCCGCAGGCGACGTTCGAGCAGCCTAGCCTGTTCATCAAATTCGCCATCGATGAGGACAAGAAGTCCGGCTGGGCAGTCGATCCGCAATTTGGCAAGGACCATGCCGCAGTTTTTGAGACGGCGGAGGAGCTGGGAGCCGAGGGAGGTGTCACGCTCACCTTCACCCTGGAATTCAACGGCAACAACAAGCACAATATCGGTCGCCCGCGGCTCTCGGTCACGACAGCCGCAAAACCGCTGACGGTCGATGCCGGCGGAATCCCGGCTAACGTTGTGACCCTGCTCGATACGCCCGCCGACAAGCGTACTCCCGAGCAGTCCGCCGCCCTTCTCAAGTGGTACGGCACGCTCGATCCCGAGTGGCAGAAGCTTAACCAGCCGGTGCAAGAGCACCTGGCGAAAGCCCCCAAGCCGACGCTGACGCAGGTCATGGTCTGCAGCGAAGGGGTGACGCCGATCCGCCACCATACGCAGGGGGGAGACTTTCTCAATGAAACCCACTTCCTTAAGCGGGGCGATAGCGACCAGAAGATGGGGGTCGCCACGCAGAGCTTCCCCCAGGTGCTGATGACCGCGCCGGAGAAGGAAAAGAAGTGGATCGTCACGCCGCCGGCGGGGGCCAAAACCAGTTTCCGGCGCCTGTCGCTGGCGAATTGGATCACGGACACCGAGCAAGGGGGCGGGCATCTGCTCGCCCGCGTCATCGTCAATCGCCTCTGGCAGCAGCATTTCGGCCGCGGCATTGTGGCCACCCCCAACGACTTCGGCGTGCAAGGCCAGAAGCCGACGCACCCTGAATTGCTCGATTATCTCGCAACTGACCTGATCCAAAGCGGCTGGCGGCTGAAGGCCATGCACAAACAAATGATGCTCACGAGCACGTACATGCAGTCGAGCCTGTTCGACGAAGCCGACACCAAGATCGATCCGGAAAACATCTGGCTCTGGCGGACGACACCGCGGCGGATGGAGGCCGAGATCGTCCGCGACAACTTGCTGGCCGTCAGCGGCACGCTGGACTCCACCATGTTCGGCCCCGGCTCGCTGGAGGAGACCCACAAGCGCCGCAGCATCTACTTCATGATCAAGCGGAGCAAGCTCATCCCCATGATGCAGCTCTTCGATCAGCCCGAGCCCCTCGTCTCCGTCGGCGGCCGCCCCAGCACGACCATCGCCCCGCAGGCCCTGATGTTCATGAACAACCCCCAGGTCCGCCTCTACGCCCACAACTTCGCCAAGAAGCTGCTGCCGGTGTACGAGAAGTCTCCCGCCGAGGCCGTGAAGCAGGGCTACCTCACCGCCATCGCCCGCCAGCCGGATGAAGGGGAATTGGCCGATGCTCTCGCCTTCCTTGAGTCTCAGCAGAAGTCGTACGCGAGTCTGCCCGACAAGCAGGCCCAGGCCAAAGAGCTGGCCCTCGCCGACTTCTGCCAGGTGCTGTTTGGGCTGAATGAGTTTGTGTATGTGGAATAAGGCAAGAAGCTAAAATGGCAGCCAATCCAGAACTCATCCAAGCGCTAGAAGATAGCCGCACAAAGGGTACCTACCTTCGGCATGAATTGCGGCGGGCAAGAATTGAATCCATTTCAACCGTCGATGACGCATTGGCGATTTGCGATGCCCTTCGCCAAATTGATGTCTACGAAGACTCGGCGAAACGGAGATCCGGCTGGCGGTCGCCGTTAACAACTCTTGGCGAATACTTTTTGAATCCGTCGAGTGAAGCAGCGACGGACGCATTCTTCGACGAAGGCCTCCCGCTACTTTTGGACTACTTCAACTCGCGACTCGACCATGTTCACTACGAAACCGACATATTGAAACGACTTGATCGGGTCTACCGCGAGCAAGACCGCCTGCAAAGAGATTTGCTTTTCGTCCTTTGGATTCTCGCGGAGTATGGCTCTGAGAGGACGGCAGCCTGCATTCAGCGCGCCTTTGAGCAGCCGATTGATCCGAACGACCAAAGTTGGTGTCGTGTCTTCGGCGCCATCACCGGTGACCATCCGGCAATACCAGAGATTGCCGAGCAGTCTGTGGATTCGCTCCCGGACGGGCTATGCACCATCGCCTTTCTCGACTGCATGAATCTGGCGTCTATTGCCGGCAACTTGGGAAATCATCCGTTCGATACGGAGCAAGGCAGGGAGCATTTGAAAGGCTGGATCGAGAGCGCGGACGAACTGCAGTTCAGTTACGCTCAGAGCGCCGCGGCCAGTCTGCCATTCATCCGGAATCCAGAACGCGACCAACTTCTCGCAGTGGCGATGGACCATCCTGATCCGCCAGTTCAATTGGAAGCTGCTTGGGCGAGCAGCCGAATCGGCAGCGAATCCGGGTTGAAAATGCTCGCTAGATTCTGCATGGAACCCGAACTTGGCAGTATCGCCTGCAAGTATCTAGTAGAATTGGGAAAAGAGGACATGATTCCGGAGGAAGCCAGGGAAAAGCAGTAGCCAGGAGGTTCATATGCCTGAATCTGAAACGACAGGAAAATACGCCCCAAACTTCATCACATTGGATCATGAAACCATCAAGAAACTTCAGGGACTGAAAGAGTCGCAAGAGTGGTACGACGAGAAGGGGAATTTTCTCGGTCGTTTTTATCCGATCAAGCAAACCGAGAAGGCAACCAACGAAACTCGCTAACATTTCAGCAATTGCAATGAAATACAACACCCTCCTCTCCCGCCGCGAACTCCTCTCCCGTGCCGGCGGCGGCGCGGGCATGCTCGCCCTGGCCGCGCTCCTCGCCGAAGAAGGCCTGCTGACTTCTGCTTCCGCGGCCGACATCGGCACCAAAGGCACAAGCGACCCCAAGCTCAATCCCCTCGCCCCGCGAGTGGCCCACTTCCCCGCCAAGGCCAAGTCGGTGATCTGGCTGTTCATGAACGGCGGGCCGAGTCAGGTGGATACTTGGGACTACAAGCCGACGCTCGAGAAGCTCGACGGCAAGCCGCTGGAGGGGTTTGATAAGAACACGGGCTTTTTCACGGCCAACGTCGGGCCGGTGATGAAGTCGCCGTTCAAGTTCGCCCAGCATGGCAAGTGCGGGGCCTGGGTGAGCGAAATCTTTCCCAAGATGGCCGAGCACGTCGACGACATGGCGTTCATGTACTCCTGCTACACCGGCTCGAACAACCACAGCCCGGCCCTGTTCATGATGAACACCGGCACCACGCGGATGGGCTTCCCCTGCGTCGGCTCGTGGGTGACCTATGGCCTGGGGAGCGAAAGCCAGAACCTGCCGGCATTCATCGCCATGACCGACCCGCTCGGCCGCGGGCTGCCGAAGGGGTATTCGCAAAATTGGGGGGCCGGCTTTGTCCCCAGCGTCTATCAGGGAACCTGGCTCCGCCCCAGCGGCGACCCCATCGACAACCTCTATCGCCCGGCCGACATGAACGACGCCCAGCAGCGGGCCCAGCTCGACCTGCTCGCCAAACTCAATCGCCGCCGGCTGGAAAAAACGCCGCACGAGCAGGAGCTGGCCACCCGCATCGAAAGTTTTGAGCTCGCCTACCGGATGCAAATCGCCGCCCCCGACGCCATCGACATCACCAAGGAGCCGGAGCACATCCACAAGCTCTACGGCGTCGGCGACAAGCGGTGCGACCACTTTGCCAAGCAGTGCCTGATGGCCCGCCGCCTCGTTGAGCGGGGGGTCCGCTTCGTGCAAATCTACTCCGGCGGCATGGAGAACGAACGGAGCTGGGACGGCCACTCCAACATCAAGGACAACCACAGCCAGTTCGCCGGCGAGACCGACACCCCCATCGGCGGCCTGCTCGCCGACCTGCGGCAGAGGGGGCTCTTGGACAGCACGCTCGTCATCTGGGGGGGCGAATTCGGCCGCCTCCCCATCGTCCAGACCGGCGGCACCGGCCGCGACCACAACCCGCACGCCTTCACCTTCTGGCTGGCCGGCGGCGGGGCGAAGGGGGGCACCCTCTACGGCGCGACCGACGAAATCGGCCACAAAGCGGTCGAAAACCGCGTCCACGTCAACGACCTCCACGCGACGATTTTGCACCTGCTCGGCCTCGACCACCTCAAACTCACCTACCGCATGAGCGGCCGCGACTTCCGGCTGACGGACGTGGCGGGGAGGGTGGTGAAGGAAGTGGTGGGGTAGCGTCAAGAAAAGTAGGCCTCCAGTCCTCTGGCGAGCCCTGAGAGTCGATGAATTGACCCCAAGGACATCGAGCGGCGATGGCGGGTGGTGACGGACTCTAGGTCTGGAGTTATGACAATGCAATTTCAGCTTGAGGACTTTCACAGGAACATCCCAAACGACGAGCTAATTGCGGACCTTCGACGCGTGGACGAAGTCCTAAGGTCTCAAGACAGAACGCTTAGTATCCGTACGTACGCGGAGGTGGGGAAATTTTCCGCCGGCACTTTTGCCGATAGGTTTGGGTCTTGGAACAGCGCGCTTGCTGCCGCAGGGCTCAGCCCTAATCACGAAAAGAACGTGAGCCTTGATGTTTTGTTTGACAATTTGAGAGTGGTTTGGGTTGCGAAAGGTAGGCAGCCTGTGTTTCGCGATATGGCAACGCCACCGTCCCGTTATAACGGACAGCTATATGCGACGAGATTCGGCAGTTGGCGAAATGCCCTGCATGAATTTGTTGCAATTGTGAACTCCGACGATTGGGTTGCCAGCGACGAGGATTTGATCTGCGAGCCAATTTCGACATCCAAGAATGCGGATTTCAAAAAAAGAAGGACCAGTCGGAGTATCTCGGAGCGAATGCGTTTCAGGATTCTCCTTAGAGACGGTTTCTCGTGCCAATCATGTGGAGCAAGCCCACTCCAGGATCGTGGAGTTGAGTTGCACGTTGACCATGTTTTGCCCTGGTCGAAAGGTGGGGAGACTGAAGAAGCAAACCTTCAGACCAAGTGCGAACGATGCAATCTCGGAAAAGGGAACGCGTTCGATAAATGAGTTAAGCGGCCTTCAAAGCGGAAAGGAGCGGCGACGGCGGGATGCCTCGGCTATGTCACGGTCAGTTTTCTGAGTCCCGTTCACGGGGCTTGCTCACCTGAGGCCCGGCGTTTAACGCCGGGTCAGTGAGGGGGTGGATTTGTTGGAAGCCCCATTCATGGGGCTTGTCGTTTTGGACTCGCGCCTGCGGGTGGCTGAAGCCGGCAGGGGAGTAAGCCCCGTGAACGGGGCTGCTGAGGATGGCTAGCGCCATTTTTGACCCGGCGTGAACGCCGGGCCTGAGGAAGCGGAAGAAGGGGCGTGAACGCTCCTGCCTACTCCGTCAAAGATTACAGCTTCCCTGCGTGGCTGAATTGCCGCCTGTCTCGCCCGCCACCGGCGGGCTCGTCCCGCCGGAGCGAAGTTTGGAAACCGGAAAACGGCCATGCACACCGTTTCCCTCGCCACCGCCCGGCTCGTCCGGGCGGAGCGATGTTTGCGCGGCACCGCGCCGCCGAAAATCCAAATATGGCCCGGCGGGACAAGCCCGCCGGTAGCCGCGATTATTTTGCGTCTTTTCTGGTTCCCAAACCCTCGCTCCGCCGAGACAAGCTCGGCGGGGGCGAACGGCCGCCACAGCGATGCGTTCTATTCCCCCGCCACCGGCGGGCTTGCCCCGCCGGAGCGAAGTTTGGAAACCAGAACGCTGCTGATACCCACCACTCCTTCGCCACCGCCCGGCTTGTCCGGGCGGAGCGATGTTTGCGACGCACCGGGCCGCCGAAAATCCAAATATGGCCAAGGGGGGGAAAACCCGCCGGTAGCCATAGGTGTACTTTTCAGTCCTTCCTGCTTCCAAAAATCGCTCAAGGGGGGCAAGCTC
>JBPCKT010000134.1:0-12686 GCA_051004015.1 Pirellulaceae bacterium
CCTCGAAGGAACCAACAACAAAATCAAAACCATGAACCGCCAGCACTACGGCCTGCGCGACAAGGAATTCTTTAAATTAAAGCTCTATCAACTCCACCAAACCAAGTACGCTTTAGTCGGATGAACCACTTTTGGCAAGTACTTTGGAGAGTCCTGGGCCGAAGTGCCGGCAGTTCATATTCTGGATATCACCAGTGGTATGTCTAGTTTCCTGCACGTCGGCTGGACTCCTGTCGTCTCCTGCACTGGAGAAGAAGTATACATCGGTGGCTGGGATGCTCAGTCGCGCTTTTCATGGCTGTGCTACGATCTTGAAGGGCGAAAGTCCGCACCCGCTGAATGGCAAGGCGATTCCGGAGGTCCAATCGCGGCACTAACAAAAACACTGGCGCTTTACAAAGGACTTCCAACTGCTACCAGTGAGCCAGCCATCGGGCTCACGGAACGCCCACTGATTTCACTCAAGGTCGCGACGATCAACTCGCGAGACTTTCAGACCCTAGTGCGAGACTATGACCCCCGCGACTTGGTTTCCTTTGGTAGGCCACTTCCTTAAATCCCAAACATTACTTTGCCAAACCAGTACCTGCACCAAGTCCTCCGAAGCCTGTACCCATGAAGAACCGCCTGCGGAGCCTGATGATCGTGGCGGGTATCGTGCTGGGGGCAGTGCTCTTACTTGTGGCGGTGGAGATCGTCTGGATTCTGTATGCCGTAAAGGGAGCCGCGTAGCCTCATGAAATTCTCCATTCGCGTCCTGCTGCTCGTACCCAGAGAATTCCACAGGGGCCACTGAATTGCCTAATCCCAACACTCTGCAAGTCGGGGACCGTATTCGCATACTGCGAGTGCCAGAAAGCGATTTACGTCAACGCGAGAACGAGATTGCCTCCGGCGCGAAAATGGCGGGTTGGACGGCGGACTCCATTGAACGGATCATCGCTCAAACGCCAATTGTTCAGATTTCCCAAATCGATGAGTACGGCTGCGTGTGGTACGAAACGTCAATCATTGGCAATGACGGAAGGGAAGAAAACCATTCCTTGATCGTTTACGATGATGACACGTGGGAACCTGTTCGATAGGAAATCAACAAGTTCGGACTCCGCCACATGAAATTCTCCATCCGCGACCTGCTGCTGGTGACAGTGATCGTGGCCCTGGCGCTGGGGTGGTGGCTAGACCATCGCTTGCTATTAGGCCGATTACATTCTGTCGGTGGCTACCTTACTCATTTTGCTGGCGAATACAAACGCGACATCAGGGTGGACGACGCTGGGCAGGTTACAGAGTTTATCCCAGAGTTCGATCCCCCCAATCCTTTCGCACCCGTCCGACAGATGCCCAAGAAGTAGGCCCATGAAGGGCCGGAAAGGGGGACATTCGGAATGTCGCCTTTTCTGGTCTTTTCCGGTCCCTTGCGGCGATTCTTGTTTTTGGGTTTCACCACGAGCTGATTCTGGTTTAAACTTTCGTGTTCCACCGTCTTGGCTTAGGATATCCGGTATGAGCCTTACGATGTACGGCAAGTTGTCGGACGAGCAATCCGAACGCCTCGAAGCAATCGAAACGCAGGTCGATCAAATTCTGACCGACCGACTGGGTAAACGCGCGATTTGGATGTGCCCGGACGGAAAGCGCCTGCGCCTGATCCGGGCTGCGGATTCCGCCGTCCTGTTTGAAGTGCCGGTCAGCGAGTTTGACAGAATTACCGACAAAGCACTCCTGGAGCGAGTCGAGTCGAGCCTGGGAAGTTCTCTCCCGGCAGATATCAATCCCTCTAGTCCACCCCCGCAGCGGTCGCTTAACTACACGGGCGTCTATCTGTATGTCGATGGCAGCGACTTGGAGGCCATTGCCGCGAAACTCACTGCCGAGCTCAAAGCCGTCGTCCCCAAGCAATCTCGCCGCATGCGGGTGATCAATCATCGGTCGGAGCGAACACCCGATCTACAGCCGGAGGATCTGCCCGACTGGCGGTTGGGACTGAATATCGACCGGACAGACAAGCTGGGAGCGGATCTCAAGAGAGCCGTCGAGGGAGTTGTGCCGCTGGCCAAGAAATATCAGCGTGAGTTCGTGGTCGGATACTTCGATACCGCCTCGGGCATCTCCGAGGACGTCGCATTCTTCAAGAACGCCACGACCGCAAAGCGGGCGTTGGCTGACGTGTGGGCATTCCTGGACATTCCGCCCGTCAAGTAAAAGTACTCATCTTCTAGGGACGGATAAACCAGAGAGTTTACCGACTCTTGAGCACGGAAGCTTACAGCAAAAGTAGGCAATCGTCAGAGAGTTCCTAAAGGGAACCCCCCCCTGGTGCGGCCTGGCAGGCTGGAAGCCTACCCCACCGAAAGTACTAGACACTTAGGCAGAAGTGCCATTCTGTATAATAGGGGAACAAGGGGCGGAGCTCCGCGCGAGGGCTAGGGAGGGTGAGATCTTTGACATCCTGGGTACGCCTTGAAAAGGTGTTTGATGTTTTGCAGGTGCAAGTCCTGTCCGGCAGGGGTCGTTCCAGCCGGTAGCAACTGGAGGGGTGGTGGAGGTGACGAAGCCGTCCGAGTCTCCGGTGTAGGGGTCGCTTATGGCGACTTGGCGAAGTTGCAGGCCGAAACGTGAGAGAATGCTTGCGCCACAAACGGGGAAACCCTGAAACAGAAGTAAGCCGTAGCCTAAACCACCGCGCCAGTTCTCGACTCTACTCGTAATGGAAGAAATGTTGCCGCTAAGGTTGTGTACCAGTCTGCGCGGAGTGATGAAAAATGGGTTATCAACTCGCGCAGATATCCCCCCGAATGGGTCGCAATTATCGAACCGGGAATGGGCCGGGGTATTCCTGGTTCGCTGGGAGTGGAAGCTCTTGGCAAATCAGGAGTTGCGGCGCTAAGGATCGTTGAGAAGAGAGGGTAAAAGAATAGGAATCATCGCCCGCCGAGGAGACGCAAATAGTGGTTATCGGCCCGAGGAGGGGGGAGAGGCGTTAAGGGCGTAGGTCCGGCGAGCGGCCCAAGTTCGGCGCGGGTCTCCTGACCCCGCCGAAACGCCTGACCGCAGGTCTCCCCTTCTGGGGGGCACGGGAGACCTTCGGTCAGCCCTGGGGCGGGGTCGGGAAACCCGCGCCCAACAGCGATGGCCACCCCGTGCTACTTCGGCAGAAGCGCCAGTACCGCCGCGCTGGGCCGGGGGATGACGTGGCTGGCGATGAGTTTGCCGAGTCCTTGCACCTTGGCGGTGCCGGATTCGATGGCGGCCTTCACGGCGGCGACGTCACCTTTGACGATGACCGTGATGTAGCCGCCGCCGAGCTTTTCTTTGCCCAGCACTTCCACGTTGGCGGCTTTGCAGGCGCTGTCGATGGCCTCGAAGACGGCGGTGAAGCCCTGGGTCTCGATGAAGCCAAGGGCGAAGGAGTTGTTGTCGGCCACGGCGGGTTCCTTACGAAGCGATGAGCCGGTGTCGCTCTCGTACACCGGCGTTTTGACCACGGGTTGTTGAATCAGCGGGCTTGTCTCGGGGGGGCTCATCAGGGCGGCCCAGGCCCGGTCGTCTGGCCGATTGATGATGGTGGCGACCGGCTTTCCCTGCATCTGCTCGGCAGCCGCCTTGCCAGCCGCAATGGCCGCCATCACATTGGCCACGCTCCCTTGCACCTTCAGGACCACCCCATAGAAGTCGTTGGACTCCGTCTGGAGCAGCCGAATGTCCCCGGCCTTATCCATGTAGTCCAGGGCGACCATGGCCGGCGTAAAGCCGGTAACTTCCAGGATGCCGAGGGCTTGGTTCACAGGGATTTGGGCGGAAAATGGGGAGGAAGCCGGCTAAAGCCGGGACTCCAACGGGGGCTGACCACCCGCCAGTATAGCTTACGCATCTTGCCACGGTGGGGGCGAATCTGGCTATTGTTTAGCAGGCTCCTGTTGGGCTTGCAGATTGGCAAGTGACTTCACTTCCTCCGCCGTGAGCAAGCGGTTGTAGACGCGGAGGTCGTCCAGCGCTCCTTGCAGCGAGTCGCTCGGATTGGCGGGATCCTGATTGTGACCCAGCACCCAGCGGCCTTTGTCGTGTTTCGAGAAGAGTTTGCCCTGAGCCACCTCATTGCCGTTGCGGTAGATCGTGACGAGGCTCCGCTCATCATCAATGGCAATCGCATAATGTTGCCACTCGAGAACTTTGGGACGGTTTGGGTCGACAACTTCCCCCAGGACTCCGATTCCCTTGCCGATTTCATAGTTGAGGGCAATGAAGGGATGGACAAGGCGAGGATTGATCCCCTTCTCCTCGCGGACCAGGAGCCAGAACGCAATGGTCAGTTGTGGAAGGTTGATCGCCGTTTCGGAGGTCGCCAGTTGATCGGGCGGAGTGAACTCCAAGGCATTGCCCAACTTCCCCGGAACCTTGCCGGGGATTCCCTTCCCTTCATGGCCCAACAAGAACGCGTTGCTTCCCCGGCTGTCGGCCGAGATCTCGCCGCTGGTTTCGTCGAACTTCCAGTGATGGACCAGCGCCGAGTCCAGGTCGGTGGGCGTCGGAACGACAGCGACGGGATTCTCGGGACTGCCGGCCTGCTCCTTTTCTTTCAGAGAGCCCGGTGGGTTTTTGGCGGCCCCGGAGTCATTCCCAAAAAAGTCCGGGCGCAGAAAGGCCAGCACCGCAACGGCAACAGCCATGGCGACCGCCGCACCGCCGACCGCCAGGATCCAATTTCGCCGCCACCATGAGTTCGCTACTGCTTTGGTGCCTGAGCGCACGCTCGCAGTGTTCCCCGGCAACGGCTCCAGCGGCAACCGGTCGGTCTGGAGATTCGGTGAGGAGAGCAGGGCTGTCGGCAACTCTCGCTGGGTGGATTGCACGGCGCTCAAATGGGGCAACTTGTGCCCGGCGCGGAATGCGTGCAGATCGGCCAATAACGCGTCACAATTTGGGTAGCGGTCTTCAGGGAGCTTGGCCAGCAGTCGATGTACGATCTGGGCGAGCGCGGGAGGAATCTGTGGGACCGCCGCCGTTATCGCTGGCGGCGGACTATACACATGGTGAAAAATCAGCGCTGTCGGCGAGTTGGCCGCGAAAGGCAAATGTCCCGCCAGCATCTGGTAGAAGAGCACCCCCACGGAATACAGGTCCGAGCGGCCATCGACCTCGCCACCCTGGCCCTGCTCCGGGGAAATGTAGTCCATCGTCCCCACCACGACTCCCGTCGCGGTGACCTTGCGTTCCTGGTGCAGGCTCTTCACCAGCCCAAAATCCGCGAGCAGGGCTCTTTGGCCGCCGTCCGCCAGCAGGATATTCCCAGGCTTGATGTCCCGGTGGACGAGCCCAAAGCGATGTGCTGCCGCCAGCCCGGAGACGATCTGCTCAATGATCCGCAGCGTGGTCTCCAAAGGGACCACGCGCTGCTCGACCAGGAACTGGCTGAGCGTCGGCCCGTCCACGAATTGCATGGCGAAAAACTGCCGCCCCTCGTCGCAGCTGATGGCATAGATCGGCACGATGTGCGGGTGCTCCACCTTCGCAGCCGCGGCGGCTTCCGCCCGGAAGCGATTGACGGCTCCTTCCTGCCGCGCGAATTCCGGCGGCAGGACTTTGATGGCCACATACCGGTCGAGCTCGGCATCGTAGCCTTTGAAAACGTCCCCCATTCCGCCGCTACCGAGGCGGCCCACAATCTCGTAATTGCCGAGGCGACTGAAGGGGAGGGGGCCACCACTCCGTTGCCGAGGCGGTGGCGCGGAGGGTGGCTGAGCAGAAGTCCTGTTGGGAACTTGATGAGTCTCGTCTTGAGGGAGCTCAGCGTTCACGATGGCTTCCTGTGCTGCCTGGCAACGAGTGCGAATCGGGGCAGATTCTCTAGGCCCCAACCCTCTCTCAGTTGTACTCGGGAATCAAACCGGCTGGCAAGCAAACGAGGCCGCGAGGCGACGTGCGACTGTGAGCCGATTGTTCCGGTTGTGCCGGTTTGCCGAAGGGAGTTTACAAAACTGCTCTGTGCTATCGCCGATTAGCGATGAGGAAGTATGCCGCAAAACGGATTGTGCCGCGGCATGTCCCTCATCTATCCGCATCACGACGAAACGGAGTTCGCGTGCCGACCCAACACCTGGCCCTCCGGGCTATGCTTGCCTTCTTGTCGATCCTCGCCGTTCCCTGCATGGCAGGCGAGGAATTCCGGAGCACCAGCTTGCTGATGGAATCCGAGGCGCTGGCCGCGGAAACTGCCGCCAGCGACCTTGGCGAGGCGGCCGACGACTGCTGTTGCCAAGCCTGCTACGGGCCCTCCTGGTTCACAGGGGCAGAGATTACGTTCATGGGTTACGACGCCCGCACGGGGGGTCGCATCAACCTAAGCTTCGACGATTCGGGCACTGCCGGCACGGACTATTCCGTTCGCGATGGCAACAATGCCCAGAGCCTCACCTACACGCCGCGTATCTGGATCGGCCGGCAGTTTGGCGAAAAATGGGGAGTCGTCGGCCGCTTCTGGAACCTCACCGACTTCACCACGCATCGCCCCGAGCCGGTGCCCGGTCAGGTGAACCTTACCAATTTTGCCACCAAAACGGAGTTCGACCGCGCACGACTTTACACGATTGACATCGAAGCGATTCGCAGCTTCACTCCCGGCAAGTGGAAGATCGACGGGACCATCGGTGCTCGGCAGGCGTCCATTTTGACGGACGCGAAAATCGACGTGTTCGGCGTTTTCACGACGGGCAATTTCGTGAATATGTCGCTGTCCAATGGATTCAAGTTTGACGGCGCTGGTGTGACCAGTGCCCTCATCGGCCGTCGTCAAATCGGCCAGTCGAACGCGCATCTCTTCCTGGGCGTCCGTGCATCGCAGTTGTGGGGCCGCACCGACTCCTTCGGCCGGGCGGTAGGCACCGTCGCCGATTCCCCGAGCGCTCCACTGGTGGGAGCTGCCACCGTCACCCGCAACAACGCGATCGCGGACATGACCATCGCCGAGCTCCAGGTCGGCGTGCAGTGGGATTTCCCGATCGAGAGCGCTCCAATGCTGGCCTTTTTCCGCACTTCGTTCGAATATCAAAACTGGAGCGTCAACGGCCCGCTCACCGGCGGAGCCGGTTTTGGCGGCACGATTGGTACCCTGACCACTAACAGTTTCTCTCGAGCGGGAGTGGGCGAGGCCCAACTTTACGGTCTCGCGATCGCCACCGGCTTTACCTGGTAGGTTGCCAATGGCGGCGCGCCCAGTCGGACGAACAAGAGCAGCATACCGATAAAGGCCAATGCGACGATGACGAAGGTGATCATCGCGACGTGGACCCAAGTCAGATTGCGGCGAGCGTAACGAAAGAGGCGCTGAGAAGAGGTTTCAGCGAGGGCCGTGATCGGTTCGTCGGCCAGGAATCGCTCGATATCCTGAGCGAGCGCTTCGCAGCTCGGGTAACGGTTTGCGGGCAACGGGGCGAGAGCTTTGAGGCAAATTGCTTCCAGCGGAGGCGGAACGCCGCGACAGAGGGTCCGCGGGGGCGCGTACTCCGCGGTCTGGGCTTTACGGAGCAACTCTTCGCGGGTTCCCCCAGCGTACGGAGGCTGGCCGGTAAGGATTTCGTAGAGGATGGCCCCGAGGCTGAAGATGTCACTCGCCGGTCCGAGCAAATCGAGCCGGCCTTGCGCTTGCTCGGGACTCATGAAGGACGGAGTTCCGAGCGTGGATCCCAGCAGCGTGGATTGGCCTTCGCTGATGGAGGATTCCAAAGCGGGTTCGGGAAGATAGAAGGTGCTGAGGGTTGTGTTCACCGGCCTCTTTTTGGCCACTGCCGTCGGCACCTGGCCGAGCGGCTTGGCCAGGCCCCAATCCACGATGAGCGTTTCGCCGTATTTTCCCAACATGATGTTGCCCGGCTTGAGATCCCGGTGCAAAACTCCGCGGCTATGGGCGTAGTCCATTGCTTCGCATACGGCGATGAGGCGTTGCAGGAGCTTGCGGAGCTCGAGGTTCTCATCGGTAGCCGTGAGCTTTCGGCCAGGGAACGAAGAATCCGCGTACTCGCTGCCGCTGCCCGAGCTTCCTCCTGACGGCTGCTTGCCTTCCCCCGCCGCTTGTCCCCGGCCGAACCTGTGGTGGAATTTGGCGATGCCTTCCTTCAGGCTTTTGCCGCGGACAAACCGCATGGCATAAAATGGACGGCCATCGGGATAGGCCCCCAGTCCGTACACCGGAACAATGCCGGGGTGCTCCAGGCTGCCGGTCACTTCCGCCTCGCGGATGAAGCGGCCGCGGCTTTCCGCGTCGTCGGAGCGATCCGGCTTGATTTCCTTGAGGGCGACCTCGCGGCTCAACTCGTTGTCGTACGCGACAAAGACCCTTCCCAAGCCTCCTTCCGCGTGCGGACGGAGGATGCGAAACCGCACCGTCTGAGAGCTCGCCGAGCCGCCGGCAAGCGTGGCATAGGGGTCTGCTTCGGCTGGGGAAGCGGCACTGCTGGGAATGTGGGCGATGGACGCTTCGAGCTCCTGGTCCTGCAAGCTGGCCAGCTCCCCGCGCAGAGAATCGAGCGAACGAAGGGATGCCAGGCTCTGTTCGGGACTGTCTGCATGGCGGCGAATATGAGCCTCCACCAGCGGCTCGATAAGTTGACGGTCGTCGAGCTGAAACGCCCCAGCTTGGACGAGGTGCTCGGCCAGCGATATCTCTTTGGCGAGCACCCAAGCCTGCATTCCGGCCAGGAGCTGCTCGCGAGTGATGAAATCCATCTGCAGGGCGAGAATGCCGAACAGGAGATTGCGGTCGCTAGAAGGAGCCATGGGACCGAGATAGGAACGAGGAAGACTGGCCCAAAAACCTCTTCCGCGGGAGTACCAGAGGGGGGACTTGAACCCCCACGACCTTGCGGTCACAGGATTTTGAATCCAGCGCGTCTGCCATTCCGCCACTCTGGCCTATACATCGCTCGGCCGCCCCTAGCAGGAGAGGAGCGGGCGATCACAGGTTCGGAGAACCGGTGAGAATTCAACTGTATGCTACCGAGGCAACTCCTTCAACCATGCGGCGGCTTCCTTGTAGCTGGGGTCGAGCTGCACTAGCTCGGTTAAATAACGCCTGGCGAGCTGCTGCATTTTGATGCGGCGGGCGAGGCCGCCGGCGAGATAGAGGGCCTGCTTCCTGCCTTCCAACTGCTCGGGGAGCATGGCGGATTCCGCGGCCAGACGATAGCGCTGCAGCGCCTCGGGAAATTCCCGCAGCTCCTCGTGTGAACGGCCCATTTCCAATGCGGCCAGCGGCTTTTGCACCGGATCATGTAAGGCTTCGGTGAAGCATTGCAAAGCCTCGCGGATCTTTCCCGCCTGCCGCAGCCGGAGCCCAAGTTGGTAGCGAATGGCGGCGTTGTTCGGCTCACGCAGCGAGCGACTGACGAAGACCTCGGTTTCAAAGCGGTCCCGCTCGCGGCAGAGCTCGGCGAGATGCCCTTTGGCTTCTTCATCGTCATCTTTGGCCGCGATTTGCCTGGCCAGCGCAATTTTTCGGCTCATGCGGAGCATCACCACGTCTTCCCACAATTGGCGGACGCGGTGGTCATCCGTGGAGGTCTTCCCTTTGGCGAGCAGCCGCTCGGCGTCGTAGTCGCGCCCCATCTCGAGGTACATCGGAATGAGATCGACGTAATAATCGGGATTGGAAGGGTAATCACGAATGGCAGCTTCCAATTGCTGCACGGGGGTGAGCCGGAACTCCGCGGGCTGACTGGCCGCCGCGTTGACTTCGATGGGAATCGACTGGCCGGAGGAAACCGCGGCCAGGTCAATCTCCCCGGTGTCGTGATCGCGATTCTTTGCCTGAGATGCCTGGGAACCCGCTGCTGCACGAGACGGTGCGGGCTGCGGTTCATCGTCATCTTCCCTTTGCAGCGGCGGCCGCTCCTTTTCTCCTCGTTGGCGGCTCTTTTCGATGGAGAGCGCGGTGACCATCCGCGCCGCTTCTTCGTCGCCGGGCGCCAACTCGCCAACTCTCTGCCAGGAATTGATGGCTTCGTCGAATTTCTTCATTCTGGCCAGTGAGCGTCCACACTGCCGGTTGACTTCCAAATTGCCCGGGCCGGCTTCATAGGCCATTTGAAGATAGCGCAGCTCCACCTCCTCGAATCCCTCCGCCGCACAGGCCTCGACAACGGCCAGCAGAGTAGGGATATGCCAGGGGTTGGAAGACAATCCTTGCGTGCCTAGCCGCAGTACCTCCGCCCAATCCGCTTCGTCCACCGCTTGGGCGATGGCGGCGCTCAACTCTGCATGAGGCCCGGCCACGACCCCGGTCTGGCGGACCTTTCGAGCCAGATTGAGCAGAAAGCCGTCGACGTAGTCATAGTTTGCAGGGTCGGCGATCACGCACTCGGAGAGCAGTTGGTGCGCGCGGTCATACTCGGCCTTCCTGGCCAGGTTCATCCCTTCGGTGTAGCGGTCCGTAAGTAGCGTGGTCATGCGGCTTCTGCCTGGTTCCCTCCCCTAAGGCAGCTTGCATTATAACGCCGCACCGCCTCATCACTGAGAGGGCGAATCCAAGTGTGCGCGCCCACTTCAGCTCTAGCGGCGAACGGCTGCGATTGCCTGCCGCGCGCCGTGCTCGCCATTGCTGCTGCCGGAGAGGTTGCCGAAGTCGCCACGGAGGGCCTTGAGGGCATACCGCTCCTCATCAATCTCCGTGGCGGTGCGAACGCCCAGCCGGCGGAACAAGGAAATCGGAGGGCACCACCCCTGCACTGCATGTTGCAACAGAAAACCGGCAACCAGCGCAGGCAGGATGAACAAGCGGCGGTCGACCGTGGCGCCCAGCATGAGGCCAATGAGCACGACGGAAGCCGCGTTCGCCTCCAGCACCCGCTCGATGTCCCACTCTTCTTCCAGCGCTTGCAGGCGGCGATTAATGGCTTCATCACCTAGCTGGGTATAGTGAGCGACATTCATTTCGGTCTGCCGCCAGATTCGCTGGTTGTCCTCGGGCGCGGTATGGAGCGGGACGCGTTCTACGGTGGAGGGAATGGCGGCCATGAGGAGGCTCTTTCTGGATAGGAATGAACGGGGCAATTCCTCAAGTAGCAAACCGCGTGCCCTCGCACCTTTGGTATATTGCGAGCCTCTCCTTCCTGGATTTTCGACCGGAGCCTAAACATGCCCTCCCTGTACCGACCTTTGTTTGTCCCGATCGCGCTGGTGCTCGCAGTTGCCTCATTTGTTTCCCCGGCGCACGCCGCAGCCACCTGGCGCGCCGGCGTTGCCAAAACCGTCATCACTCCCGAGAAGCCGATGTGGATGGCCGGGTATGCGTCGCGCGACCACGTGGCCGAAGGGAAGTCGATTGATCTGATGGGAAAGGCACTCGTGCTCGAAGATCCGGCTGGCGAGCGAGCTGTGCTGATTACGCTCGACCTGGTCGGCATTGACCGGCCGCTGTCGCAGTCGATCTGCACGCAGCTCGAGAAGAAGTATGGACTTTCGCGCGACCAGGTTGCCATTAACTGCTCGCACACGCATAGCGGACCGGTCGTGGCCCGCAACCTGCGGCCGATGCACTACCTGATGCTCAGCGAGGAACA
Source organism: Pirellulaceae bacterium (assembly GCA_051004015.1). GTDB lineage: Bacteria > Planctomycetota > Planctomycetia > Pirellulales > Pirellulaceae > SXOA01. The sequence goes on from JBPCKT010000134.1 coordinate 11,553, forward strand.
GAAGAAACAGGTGGACGACTATTCGCACTTTCTGGAAAACAAGCTTGTTGAAATAGTGGGCCAGGCCATCCAGAATCTCGCGCCGGCGATCGTCACATGGGGAAGCGGCAAGGCGACCTTCGCGGTCAATCGGCGGACGAACGTTCAGGACAAAGTCCCCGAGCTGCGGACGGCGGGCATGCTGAAGGGGCCGGTCGATCATGACGTACCAGTGCTGGCGGTTCGCGCGCCCAATGGCAAGCTCATCGCCGTCGCTTTCGGTTATGCATGCCATGCCACGGTGCTGGCGCTTTTCGATTGGTCCGGGGACTATCCCGGCTTTGCCCAACTAGAGCTCGAGAAGACGTATCCCGATTGCGTCGCCCTGTTCTGGGCGGGCTGCGGCGGGGACCAGAATCCATTGCCGCGACGGACCGTGGAACTGGCCCAGAAATATGGCCGAAAGTTGGCGGAGAGCGTAGCCGCGGTTGTGGACGCGCCGATGCGGCCGGTGGAGGGTTCGCTCAAGACGAGCTACCAGGAAATCCCCGTGGCCCTGGACAAGCTGCCGACCAAGGAGCAACTGGAGCAGGACACGCAGTCGAAGGACAAGTACATCGCCTCCCGCGCGAAGCACCTGTTGGAGCAAGTCAATGAAGGCAAAGCCCTTTCGCCGACGTACCCTTATCCCGTCAGCGTCTGGAAAGTCGGGCCGGAGGTGCAGTGGGTCTTTCTCGGCGGCGAGGTGGTTATCGATTATCCGGTCCGCCTCAAGAGTGAGCTCACTGGCACCCGCACTTGGGTCGCCGGCTATAGCAACGACGTGATGGCCTACATCCCCTCCCGGCGTGTGCTGATGGAAGGTGGCTACGAAGGGGGCGGCGCGATGGTCTACTACGGGCTGCCGAGCATTTGGGGACCGGAGGTGGAGGAAACCATCGTGAAGGAAGTTCACCGGCAGGCGAAGTAGAAGCGCTGGAGTCCCGCGCGCTGGAGTCCCGGGGTCGGGGGGGGCGGGGGGGGGAAAGGGAGGGGGAGGAGGGGGGGGAAGGAGGAGCGTATTCGTAGCTTTATTATCAATGTAACCGATTATATTATGACCAGTGGCTTCAACTTTTTTTAATTCAACTGCAATATCTGCTGTCGGTTTTGTTC
>JBPCKT010000135.1:0-73274 GCA_051004015.1 Pirellulaceae bacterium
CATTCTAGGCTGGTCATCGTATCCGGCACACTCCGTGGGCCGGATGGTCGGCTCACGGAGTGAGCAGACTACTTTCCCAGCAGCGGACTGGCGCGAGAGAATCAGGCCGCTTCTCTCTATTTCGGCAGCGGGAGCGCGGCGGTCCAAGACTTTTCTGGTTACGCGGGAAGTGAGGGGGCGGTGGGTAGGTGGGAAAGCTGCAAAGAGCCGGAGGCGGCAAGGGCACTCAATCTGGTGGCATCTTACGGCTGGTCGTCTACAATGGATTTCGCCTCTCCCGCTTGCCCAGCCGTCAGGGCTTGAACTTGTCTGGGGGTTTTGGGCACCTACCAACTGGGCAAGTGCGCCTTGGAACCCCCTTGGGTCGGTCCCTGCAAACAGGCTAGCGACCATCTCGTTACACAACGGCGGACGGTTTCAATTCGTCATAATCCGGGACATTCCGCGAAATCACCTTCAATTCCATTTCTCAAGGACTGCTCATGTCTCAAGCTGCCGTGGAAAAATCCAACCCCGAGGACCTAAAGTCGCTGGAAAAACTCAAGGGGGCGTTCGCCGCCATTCGTTCCGAGCTTGCCAAGGTTATCATTGGGCAGGAAGAGGTAATTGAGCAACTGCTGATTGCCATCTTTGCCCAAGGGCACTGCCTGCTCGAGGGTGTTCCCGGTCTGGCGAAGACGTTGATGGTCAGCACGCTGGCCCGCTCGCTTCATTTGCAGTTCAACCGCATCCAGTTCACTCCGGACTTGATGCCGAGCGACATCACCGGGACCGAGGTCATCCAGGAAAACAAGGCGACGGGGGAACGCGGTTTCAAGTTCCTCACCGGGCCGGTCTTCGCCAACATCATTCTGGCGGACGAAATCAACCGTACGCCGCCGAAAACGCAGGCCGCCCTGCTGGAGGCGATGCAGGAACGCCAGGTGACCATCGGCGGCGTTCGCCACACATTGCCCGCCCCGTTCTTTGTGCTCGCCACGCAGAACCCCATTGAACAGGAGGGAACTTACCCTCTGCCGGAAGCCCAGCAGGACCGATTCATGTTCAAGGTGTTCGTGAAGTATCCCAGTTACGAGGAGGAGTTCCGGATTGCCGAGACGACCACGGCCCAGATGTCCGCTCAGCTCAGCGGCGTGCTCACCGGCGAGGAAATCATGGCGCTCCAGCAGATGGTCCGCCGCGTCCCCGTCGCCCCGCATGTAATTCACTATGCTCTCCGCCTGGTGCGGGGCACCCGCGTCCACGAAGGGGACGCCCCCGGTTTCGTGAAAGAACTGGTGAGTTGGGGTTCCGGCCCCCGCGGTATGCAGTATCTGCTGCTCGGCGGCAAGGCCCGGGCCATGCTCAACGGCCGGTTCTTCGTCAACACCGACGACATCAAAGCCGTCGCCCACCCCGTGCTGCGACACCGCATCATCACCAACTTCAATGCCGAATCGAGCGGCGTCAGCTCGGATAAGGTTATCGACAAACTGCTGCTCGAAGTCCCCGAGCGGCGGCAGGGGGATGACATTGCCCCGCAGTTGACGCGGGCGTTTGCCTGATGGGGGAGTGAGTGGTGAGTTGTGAGTAGTATGCAAAGAGCACCATTCACACACCACTCACCACTCACCACTCACCACTCACCACTCACTTTCCCCGTCCCCCCCCCATGTCCACCGATAACGTCACCAAACCCACCTACCTCGACCCCAAAACGCTCGACCGCATTAAGCGGCTGGACGTGCGGGCGCGGCTTGTCGTGGAGGGGTTCATCAATGGGCAGCACCGCAGCCCGTATAACGGCTTCGCGGTGGAGTTCGCCACACATCGCGAGTATGCCCCCGGCGACGACATCCGCCACATCGACTGGAAGGTCTGGTCCAAGACCGACCGCTTCTACATCAAGGAATATGAAGAAGAGACAAATCTCAAGTGCACCATCATTCTCGACGCCAGCAAGTCCATGAAGTATGGCGGCGAGTGGAACAAGTACGACTACGGGGCCACCTGCGCCGCCAGCCTGGCGTACATGCTGCAACAGCAGCAGGATGCGGTGGGTCTGGTTACCTTCACCACGAAGGTAAAGAAGAACCTGCCCGCTAGCTCGCACCCCAACCACCTCAAATTGATGCTTCACGAAATGGAGCAGACTCAGCCCGACGAGCAAACGGATATTTCCGATGTTTTCCCGCAGCTCGCCCGGCAAATCCGCCGTCGCGGTATTATCGTGCTCGTCAGCGACCTGTTCCTGCCGATTCCAACGCTGGCAGAAGCTCTCAAGCAATTCCGGCTCCGCAAGCATGAAGTGGTCTTGTTCCATGTCATGCACGACGACGAGCTGACCTTCCCCTTTACGGACAATACGCTCTTCCGCGGCTTGGAAATGGCCGTGCAACTCCACACCGAGCCGCGAGCCTTGCGGCGAGCTTACCTGGAATCCGTGAACAAGTTTCTGGAAAACGTCCGCAAGACCTGCGCCACCGCCGGCGTAGACTACGTCCTGATGAACACCAAAGAGCCGCTCGACGCGGCCCTGGCGGGCTACCTGGCATTCCGGCAGAAGGTGCGCAGAACGGCAGTGCATCGTGGGTTTCATTAGTGCCGACTGAAGTTTGGAAATCTCAAATCTCAAACAAATGGGAATGAGGAAAGTAAATCAAATTGGAAATGGAAGAATCGCCGCGCATCGAGCTGCTTCGTTTCCAATTTCCCGTTTCGGATTTCCGATTTGTTTGAGATTTGAGATTTGAGACATTTTGATAACCGGTATTTCCTCGCTTGAGACTTCTATGACAGTCGGATCGCTCAGCCTGCTGGCACTGTTTGGCGAGGAGGCGTTCTTGACCAGCACCGGCCTGATGTGGGCCGGCGTGGCGGCAATCTCCATTCCCGTCATCATTCATCTGCTCAACAAGCGGAAGTTCAAAATTGTCGACTGGGCGGCGATGGAGTTCCTGCTCGACGCCGACAAGAAAAACCGCCGCCGCGTACGACTGGAAAACCTGTTACTCCTGCTCCTCCGCTGTCTGGCGGTACTGCTGATTGGCCTGTTGCTGGCCCGGCCGTTCATCCCCACTTCGTTGACGGCGGGGATTCTCAGCGCCACGCAGTACGAGCGGATTGTCATCGTCGATGATTCGCTCTCCATGCAGGCTCGCGTGGGAAACGAATCCGCCTGGGACCAGGTTCGCCTGCGCTTGACACGGCTGACGGAAGCTCTCGCCAATGACCAGTCCGATAACACGCTCACGCTCATCCTCACGTCCCAGCCCGATCAGCCGCAGTTCAACGGGACCGCACTGAACAAGAAGAGCATCGGCGAGATTAACGAGACCATCGACAAGCTGGAAGTGAGCGACAAGCCGGCCAATCTGGATGGGGCGCTCAAGCAACTTCAGGACCGGCTGTCAGGGGAGAAGGGAAACGTCAGCCGCGTCGTGTATGTCATCACCGACTTGCGGCAGCGGGATTGGAAGGACAGCTCCGCGGGGCAGGAATCGCCGCTCAAGACGCTGCTGGACATTTCCAAGGTCGCCACCCATTGCTACGTGGTCGATGCCGGCGATGCCGAGGACCGTAACCTGACCGTGACGGAAATCAGGCCGGAAGGAACGCTCGTGGCGGGCGTCGCTTCGCGGTTTGACGTGACGGTGAGCAACCAAGGTTCCAGCGAAGCCCGCGACGTCCGCATCAAGTTCGGCGCGGGAGATTCGCTGCCGTTGCAGGAAGAAATTGAGCGCCTGGCCCCCGGCGCAACGGAAAGCCGCTCCTTCTCCTTCACCTTCTCCGCCGAAGACGAAAACGCCGAAGCCGCCCTCCGGGCCACTCTGCCGCCGCGCAAAGTGAAAGTGGAGGTCACCACCGCGAAGCAAGGTGAAGACGACCGGCTGCCGGCGGATAGCGTGGCGTACTACCCGGCGCGAATTGTGCGGGGCATTCCGGCGCTCATTGTGGACGGCGACCCCAGCGCCGCCTTCGGCAAGGCCGAGTCGTTCTATCTCAAGCGGTCGCTCACCCCCAATGGTCCTGTCCCCTCGGGCGTGGTGGTGGACGTCGTGACCGAAAGCGAGATGGAATCGCTCACGCTTGACAAATACGGCGTCATCTTCCTGTGCAATGTCTATCGGCTTGGCGACAAAACGGTGGAGAACATCGAGAAGCTTCGCAAGTGGGTCGAAGCCGGAGGGGGGCTGGTGATGATGCCGGGAGATCAGGTGGACGAAGCGTTTTTCAACGACAACTATTACAAGGACGGTTCCGGCCTGTCCCCTTTCAAGTTGGAAAACATCAAGGGGGACGAGGCGGAGAAGAAGTGGGTGAATCTACGGGTGGACCAGGCCAATCACGAAGTGCTGAAGGTATTCGCCGGGCAGAATAACCCGTTCCTGGACAAGGTAAAGACGTTCCGCTGGTGGGGGAGCAGCATCAAGAAGGACCAACTCGGCAGCCTGGTTTCCGTGCCGGCCCGATTTAACGACATCGATGATTCGGCGGCCTTCGCCGAGAAGCCGGTGGGGCGCGGGCGAGTCCTGGCGACGACGATTCCCGCCGATGCCGACTGGTCGAACTGGACGAGTGACCCGAGCTATCTGATTTCCATGCAGGAATTGGTGCGGTACATGTCCGGCGACCGGGGTGACAAGGGTCTCGTCCGCGTCGGCGAGCCGCTCCGCCAGGCACTGGACTTGACCCAATATGAGCTGGATGCCGCCATCGAAGGACCGAAGGAAAAGAAGGCCAATATCCAGGCTGCCTCCGGTAGTGAAGAGGAAGCGGCGAAGGCTGAACGAGGCGCTCCGGAAAAGAGTGCGGATTCAAAGACCACAGCGGACAAAACCGCGGCGGAGAAGACCCCTGCCGACAAAGACGGCAAGGGGGAGAATGTCCAGCAGAAGACCATCTGGCAGCTCGAATATAAGGATACGGACCTCGTCGGCTTTTACGAGATGAAGCTCAACCGCCGCGAGGGAGGCCTGGAGCCGGTGCTATTCGCGGCAAACGTGGATCCGACGGAAGGGAACCTCAAACGGGTGGACACGGATACAATGAAAAAGGAAATCGGCGATGCCAATATCCACCTCGTCAAGTTCGACGAGGCGATTAGCGTGGCCGGGGGCGGGGCCCAAACGGAAATTTGGTGGTATCTGCTGTGGGCCGTGGTCGGCATTTTGTGCTGCGAGCAAGTGCTGGGCTGGTATTTTGGTCTGGGGCGGCAATAAGGGAAGGAGCGAATTCGATGAGGCAATTCGTCACGCGAAATTTCGCCGGTTGCGTCGCGCTGGTGGCAAGCGCTTTGTTCCTAGCGGTCCCGGCGCGGCAAGCCCTGGCGCAGAAGTTCCAAAGAGCCATTGCTGCTCCGGCGACAACTCCTGCCCCAGCCGGTGCCGCCGAAAAGGGAGCCAAGAAAGCCAAGGAAGCCGACGAAGCTGCCGACAAGATGCAGGATCTGGCCGAAAAGTCCTTCCCCGGCGGAGCCGCCCTCAAGACCGACCCCGAGCAGCAGCGGCTGCTGAAGCGGGCGGAGCAGTGCGTCGCGGATGGCCGGCTCGATTTGGCCGCGGTGCTGTGGCAGAAAGTGCTGGACGAAGCAGGAGATACCCTGATGACCCGCGACGGCCGCACGTACACTTCGCTGGCCGAAGAGGTGGAGCGGATGCTCTCCACCGCCGATCCTCTGGCCCTTAAGACCTACCGCATCAACGCCGACGGCGAGGCCCAGGCGGTGCTGGCCAAAGCCGCGCCGGATAAAGAAGAAGAGGCCCTCAGCACCGTTGTCCGCCGCTATTTCCTCAGCTCCGCGGGGGACGAGTCGGCGTACAAGCTTGGCTGCTACGCTCTTGACCGGCACGACTTCGTCGGTGCCAGCCGGCTGTTCGCCAAGATTCTGGAGCGGCACCCGGATCCGACGGTTCCGCGGGGAGAAATCCTGCTCCGCCTGGCGGTGGCCGCGGCTCATGTTGGCGACGGCGCGACGGCGAAGGCGGCTCTGGAAGCCATTCCGCAGATGCCCGGCCCCAAGCCGACCAACGACATCATCGAACAAGTGGATCAGGACGCCACCGAAGCCGCCAAGACCGCCACGCTGGTCTCGGCCGCCTCGCAGAACTGGCACATGTCGCTCGGCAATCCTTCCCGCAGCGGCCGGATGAAGGGGCTGCCGGTGGACGCCACCAGTAAGACGCTCAGCGAGCTCTGGACGCAGGAGTTCTCACTCCTGCTCGAAACGGTCATGAATCAGAACGGGATGCCCGGCCCGGGGATGGCGATGCGAGTAAGAGTGCTGGGGGGCAGACAGCAGAACCAGCAGCCCCAGGCCGTTTCTCGCGAACAGCTCATCTCGCAGTGGAAGCAGAACAAGTGGAACCCCACGTCGCAGCTCCTGTTCGATAGCGGCAAGGTCTATATCAAGACCAACGAAGACATCGCTTGTTACAACGTTGGCGCCAATAGCGACAAGCCCGTCTGGCGGAGCGTCTGGCTCAACCAGTACCAGATGGACAGCATGAGCAGCCACCTGATAGGAATGGCCCAAGTCTATAACCAACAGATGGCCGCCTCCTCGCGCCCCAGAACGCTGCCCGAGGTCCTGTTGTTTGGCGACAAAATCCACCAGGCGATGTCAATTTCGGGCGGCACCATCTATTCGATCGAGGGCAAACGCGTCTCCAAGGAAACCGGACCCGCCCCAACCTCTGCTCAGCCCGCTCGCGGCTTCCAGTACAACGTGCAGCCCCGTCGGTCCCGCAGCAATTTCCTGGCGGCTTACGAAGCGGCCAGCGGCAAGGCCAAGTGGCATCGTTCCGCCAGTGACGAAGACAAAGAAGGCTCCCAGGATGTCGGCTTTTTGGCGGCTCCGGTCCCTTACGGCAGCTTGCTGCTCGTTCCCATCACGGACGGCGGCACCATCTGGCTGTACGGCCTCGATAGCAAGGACGGTTCGACCGTCTGGAAGGCGTACCTCTGCGACGAACCGGCCGGCGGCTGCAATCCGTGGTCTCCGGTCGGCATCTCCATCGACGGTCGCGATGCGTACATTCTTTGCGGCACCGGCGTGGTCTTCGCCGTGGATGCCGTATCGGGGGCCATTCGCTGGGCCGTCCGCTACAAGCGGGAGCAGAAGCCGAACATGACGATGCGGAACTACAACATGACCATGATGGACGTCGAGGGCTGGGATGACGACGTGGTGATCCCCTATGGCAAAACGCTGGTGGTGATGGCTTCCGATAGCAATGAGATGATCTGGCTCGACCGCCGCACCGGCGCTTTCGGCAACGGACTGTCGCCGCGGATCAGCCCGTTCGGCCAGGCCGCCAATTACGTCCTGGGGACCAAGGGTCCCAGCCTGTTTGTCGCCGGCCGCAACATCGTCCGCCGCTACGACATCCCCAGCAGCAAGTTGATTTGGGAAAGGGAAATTGAAGACTCGCTGGGCCGCGGCGTGCTCACCGAAGACGCCCTTTACATCCCGGTGAAAAACTCCGTCCTCAAGCTCGACCCGGACAACAAGGGGCGCGAGCTGAGCCAGGTCGGCGTGCAGCTCACCACGGAAGACCCCGTGGGCAATCTGTTTTCCGACGGCGAGAAGCTGTGGGTGGCCGGAGCGGGGCGGGTCTATGCCATGACCAACCTCGAGCATCGCATGGCCCTGCTGCAGGAGAAGATTTCCGCCGGAGACGGCGAAGCGCAGCTCAACCGGATGCGGCTCTACGCCAAGGAAAAGAAGTTCGAGGAAATGCTGGTAGATTTACGCGGCTCTTATCAGCTCTTCAAGGCCAGTCTGACCCCCGACCAGTCCGCTGACAAGTTTTTCTCCGCCCTGGCGGAGTTGAAACTATCCCAGGATAACCCGTCGCTCGTGCTGGAGCTGCTCGCCGAGGAATTCGTCACGGCTGCTTCCCTGCCGCCACTGGGTAAGGAGATTGTCGCGCGGCGGAACGACCTGCTGAGCAGCTCGCTCTCCGTCATCCGCCAGAAAAAGCTGAAAGGCCTGACCGCTCAGGTTCTGGGCATCGCTCCGCTCCTGGAGCCGGAATATCTGCAACATGCGGCCGCCCAGACGCTGGACGCCACCTATCGCGGGGAGGAAGACCTGGCTGCACTGAAAGTGGCCGCGGGCGGCAGTGTGCTCGCCCAGCTCATATCGGTTGGTCCGCTATCCAAGGCGGCTCCCCAGGACGTGAAGGACTCGCTCGCCAAATTTCTGGAATCGAAGGACGACCGGCTGAAGCTCTCCGCCGCCCGCGCTTTGACGAACGCCGGCGAGCGAAGCACGTTGCCGGTTTTCTTGAAACTTCTGGAATCGGAGAATCCTCGAGTCCGCGTACGGGCCCACCAGTCGCTACGGTCGCTCTCGGGCCAGCAAATCACCTTCTCGTCCGACGGCAAGCCGGAGGAGCGCGTGAAAGCCGTGGGCGCTTGGAAGGCCTGGATCGAAAAGGATGGCCAGACGGCCAAGCTTACGCTCCCGCTTTCGGAAACCGACGTGCCGCTCGGCCGCACGCTGATTACTTCGCACGTCCACTCCCTGATTATCGAGCTCGATGCCAATCACAAGGAACGCTGGCGGATGCAGATCGCCAACGGCAATCCGTGGGGCTGCCAGGGGCTCCCCAATGGTAACCGGCTTATTTCGGTCACCAGCCAATTGGCGGTGATTGAATACAACGAGGAAGGGAAAGAAGTCTGGAAGAAAGACCGCCTGCCGAGCTCCCCTTGGGGCGTGCAGCGGCTGGCCAACGGCAATACGCTGATTGCTTGCGCGGACAGCAATCAGATCCTGGAGGTTTCCCCGGACGGCACCTCGACTTCCATCCCGCTCGCCGGCCGGCCGATGAGCGCCCAGCGGCTGGAAAACGGCAACACGCTGGTGGCTTTGCAGACCAGCAACAAGGTGGTGGAGGTCGACAAGGCGAACAAAGTCGTGTGGGAAGCCCGCAATATGAACGGCCCTTGCTCCGCCACGCGGCTGGAGAACGGCAATACGCTGATCGTGCAGATGTATACCGGCCAGGTGGTGGAGGTGGATGCCGCCGGAAAGACCACGGTCTGGACTGCGCAGATTCCACTCGTCAGCCCCTGCAACGCCCAGCGGCTCCCCAACGGCAACACCCTGATCGCGGACAACAACGGCGTGCATGAAGTCGATCCCACGGGCAAGGAGATCCGCTGGCAGCATAAGCAGAACAACTCGTCGAGCGTGTCTCAGTTTTAAGGAGATTGACGACACCAGCCTGAAGCGCAAGCGAAGGAAAGCGCGTTGACCCTCAGCGGCGGGAATTACGAGAATTGATGAGCGCGGAACTGAATAAAGCGAACCTAAGGTCGTCCGTCTTGCAGAGGATGCGGCGCTGTCCTTCGCTTGCGCTCCAGGCTTGGGGTTTGGCGATGGCCCTTTCCGCCAGCGCTCAGGACTCTCTTCCCGGCAACCTCAAGCTCCTGCAAGAGTTTGAAATCGCCCCGACCAAGGAGTCCGTCGCCGCCTATCTCGTCTCGCTCCACCCATCGCCGGGAGAGCGAGAGCTGTTGCGCCAGCTCGTTTCCGAGCTTGGCAACGACAGTTACGCCCAGCGGGAATCCGCGACTCGCCAGCTCCTGCGCAGGCCGACGGGAGTGATTCCCATCCTTGAGGATGCGACCAAGAACCAGGATTTTGAAATCCGCTGGCGGTCCAAGCAAATTCTGGAGCACACCCAGCGCGAGAGCCGCCGCTTGCTGGAGGCGGTGTTCGTCACGGTGCAAAAGGAAAAGCTCGTTGGCCTTTGCCGCCCGCTGTTCGGGGCGGTTGGGCTCTGCAAGGACGACTATCTGCGGATTCAGCTCCGCCGGGCACTCGCGGAAAGCTCCCAGGAAGCCGACGCACCTTTCCTCATCGAGCAGCTCCACTCCGCCGACGTGCAGCAACGGGTGGCCGCTATTGCGACCCTGGGCAAAGTCAGCCCCAAGGCCGGAGCCGAGCAAGCGACAAGTTTGCTGGCGGACGAGAACCCACTCGTGCAATTGGCCGCGCTCCGCATCCTGGCGGACCAGGGACGCCGGGATTCGTTGCCGCATCTGGTCAAGCTGCTGGATTCCCCGGAGACCCCCGTCCGCACCGAAAGCATTCGCATCCTGCGGGCCTTCACCGGCCAGCACTTCGGCTTTACCGTCTACGAGCCGGCCGACAAACGGGCCGCCAGCCTGGAGCAGTGGCGGAAGTGGCTGGCGGAGAGTGGCATGACGGCGGAGCTCAAATTTCCGCTGTCTGATGTTGCCATCGACCTGGGACGCTTGCTCGTCTGCGACATGGGTCAGCAGAAAGTCATTGAGTACGATAGTGCCGGCGTGAAAGTCTGGGAAAAGCAAGTCGGCCAGGCGCCTTGGGCCTGCTTTGGCCTTCCCAACGGGCACCGCATCGCCGGCAGCTACCAGGACCGCACCGTGGTGGAGTATGACGAAGCCGGCAACGAATTCTGGCGGATGAACGATCTCCCCGGCGGACCGATGGGGGTGCAGCGGCTGGACAACGGCAACACGCTCCTGGCCATCCCGGATGCGATGCAAGTGATTGAAGTCTCCCCCGACAAGAAAATCGTCTGGAAGGCGGCTATCGATGGCCGCCCCACCTTTGCCCGCCGCCTGGAAGACGGCCGCACGCTCGTCTCGCTGCAGCAGCACCAAAAGGTGGTGGAGATTGATGAAGGGGGCAAAGTTGCCTGGGAGCTGCCCATCAAAGGCATGTCCTTCAGCGCGGACCGCACCCCGGCGGGAACCACGCTGATTTGCGACCTGCAAAAAGGGGAAGTCCGTGAATATGACCGGAGCGGAGCCGTGGTCTTTCAAAAGGCCGGCTTCAGCAATCCCTACACCGTGCAGCGGCTGGCCAGCGGCCACACGATGGTGGTAGACCGGACCGGCGTGAAAGAGCTCGACCTCAAGGGGAATATTGTCAAAGACCTGCCGATGACGAACGTCTACCGCGCCCACCGCTATTGATGCACTAACCTCGAAACGAACTTCCGTGAACCTAATCCCCGCACCCCTCCTGGCCGCCACTCTGTGGGACAACCTGCTCTGGCTGGCGGGCTACAACGACCTCCGCGAGATGCCGCCGGGAGCGAAAGTCACGCGCGAGTTTCTCAACCAGCCCACCAGTTGGGGCGTGTTCGTCCTGATTGCCGTCATCGCGGCCCTGCTGTATGCGATTTACGCACTATACCGGCGGGAAATGGCCGGCTGCCCGACGTGGGTGAAAATGGTGCTGGCCACGCTCCGCGCCGCGGCGATGCTGCTCCTGGTGTTCATCCTGCTCAACCCGGCGCTCATTTATTACCGCTACCGCGCGGACCATCCCGCGCTCATTGTGGCCCGCGACGCTTCGCTATCCATGAACACGCGCGACAGTTACCAGGACGCGAGCGCCGCGGGCAGCGTGGCGAAACTGCTCGGAAAAAGCCCCGAGGACATCCGCAAGCAGAAGCCGACGCGGGTGGAGATAATCAATGACGCGCTCACCCGAGACAATTTGAAATTCCTCACGGCACTCTCGGCCCGCGGCAAAGTGCGGGCCCTCAATTTCTCGGACCACGTCGACAAGGTGGATGCTCGCGCCGCTAAAGCGGAGGCGGCGAAGGATGCTAAATCAAATAACAAGGATGACGAGAAAGCGGAACCGGCGGTAAGGCCGCTGCCCACATTGATTGCCGATGGGCGGGGCACGGACATTTGGGCGGCGATTCGCGAAGCCTTGGCCACCGAATCTCCCTCCGCCATCGTGATGTTCACCGACGGCCAGCATACCGGCAAGGACGACCCCCGCACCGCCGCGCGCGAGGCGCGGGATCGGGGAATTCCCCTGCTCATCGTCGGCGTCGGCGATCCTTCTCGGCCTCGGAACCTGAAAGCGACCGACCTCTATGTTCGCCAGCAGGTCTGGCAGGACGAGCCCTTCGAAATTGACGCCATGGTCGTGGCCCAGGGACTTGAGCCGCGGGAAGTGCGGGTGGAGCTCATCGAGCAGAAAATCAGCGATGCCGACGGCACCGCCGGCTCGGGCACGGTCGTGGCTACGCAGCAGCTCGCCATTCCCGAAGCGGGTGGCCGCCTGCGGGTGCAGTTCTCGCACAGCGTCAAGGAATCGGGCAAGTTCAAGTACACCGTCAAGGTCGAGAGCGTCGAGAACGAGCTCGACGAAGCGGACAACGAAACCCCCACGGCCGAGGCCAAGGTCCTCAGCCGCGAACGGGTGCGGGTGCTGCTCGTCGCCGGCGCGCCGACCTGGGAGTTCCGGCTGGTGCAGAAGCTGCTGGCTCGCGACAAGACGATCACTGTTTCCTGCTGGCTGCAGACGCTCGACGAGGAGCGAGCCCAGGAAGGGACGCGGCAGATCACACGTCTGCCCATTACCAAGGAAGAACTGTTCTACTACGACGTGGTGATGCTGTTTGACCCGAATCCCCAAGAGTTCGATGCACCCTGGGTCGAGCTGCTCAAGAGTTTTGTCGGGGAACATTCCGGCGGTCTCTTGTTCATGGCCGGCCCCAAGCATTCGGGCCGCATGTTGACGAGCCCCCGCACCAGCGAGATGCAAAAGCTGATGCCCGTGAGCTTTGGCGACGTCGGCGCGCTCGAAGTGGCCGCACTGCTTTCCACCAACCAACGGGCCTGGCCGCTCAAGGTTGTGGCCGCGAATGCGGACCACCCCGTGATGCGGTTCTATCCCGATCGGGCCGAGACCTTGCAGCGGTGGGAGACGCTCCCCGGCATTTTCTGGAGCTTCCCCTCGCAGGAACCCAAGCCGACGGCCACTGTATTGCTGGAGCATAGCGACCCCACCCTCCGCAGCGTGGAAGGTTCGCGGCCGCTGCTCGTCGCTGGCCGCTACGGCAGCGGGCACACGCTCTACTTGGGCTTCAATGGCACCTGGCGCTGGCGGCGTGCCGGGCGGCAGGCGGAGTTCTTTGACAAGTTCTGGATACAGTCCGTTCGCTACCTGGTCGAAGGCCGCTCGTTGGAAGGCCGCCGCCGCGGTTATGTGCAAGCCGACCGCGACCGCTATGAAGTGGGCGAACGAATTATTGTGACGTCCCGCCTGCAGGATGCCGCTTACAACCCGCTCGTCGCTCCCAAGGCAGAGGCGACGTTGCAAGTCGGTTCCGAGTCGCCGGAAACCGTTGTCCTGATGCCGGTCTCCAATCAACCGGGCACGTTTGAGGCCACTCTCATTGCCAAAAAGACCGGCCGCCACAGCCTCCGCGTTCGTACCGCGGCAGCCGAGGCCGAAGGGTCCACCATTGAAACCTCGTTTGACGTCGTCCTCCCCAGCGTGGAAACCAACCAGGTCTGGCTTGATAAGCCACTGCTCAAGGAGCTCGCCGAAACGTCCGGCGGCAAGTATTTTGACATCGACCAGCTCGACCAGCTCGCCGCGGCTGTGCCGGACAAGACGCGGCAGATTGAAGTCCGCGAGAAGCCCGACCCGTTGTGGGATGTGCGGGGAATGATGTTCCTCCTGGTCGGAATCCTCGGGGTGGAATGGCTCGTCCGCAAACGCTACAAGCTTCTCTAAGAAATTCATATGTCCGATATTGCCGCCGGTCCGCTGACCAACGAAACCGCCCCCGTCATCACGCGGCTGTCGCAACTTCGTTCGCAGATGACCCGCTGGTTTTTGGTGGACGGCCTGTCCCGCGTCCTGTGGCTGCTCATCGGCCTGTGCGTGCTGGACCTGCCCATCGACTGGTATTTCCACATGGACAAGCCGCAGCGGGTTGTCATGCTCGCCCTCATCGGGGCCGCCATTGCCTGGCTCGGCTGGCGGCGATTGGTGCGCCCGCTTTCGGTGCAGGTCAGCGACGATGCCCTCTGCTTGCAGGTGGAAAAAGGGAACAAGCAGCTTTCCGAAGGGCTGATTAGCGCCTTGCAATTTGCCCGCATGCCGGACGTGGCCGCGCGGGGAATGTCTCCGATGCTCGTCCGTCAGACGGTGCTTTATGGGACGCAGGCGGCACGGAATGTGAACTTCGGCGGCGTGCTGGACGCCAAGCAGTTTCAAGTGAATGTGGGTCTGCTCGTCCTTGCCATGGTAGTGGTGGTGGGAACGGGCGTCGGCGTCGCGCAAAACAATTATCTGAATATCTGGTTCAACCGGAACGTTTTGCTGGGCGATAAGCTTTGGCCCCAAAAAACGTACCTGGACGTGAAGCGTGTCAAGGACGGCAAGGTCAAGTTTCCCCGCGGCGAAGATTGGACGCAAGTTGTGGAGGTCACTCCGGACAGCGAAGTTGTTCCGGAGAACGTGTACATCGATTTCCGGCAGGCACGCGGCCGGAGCGTGCAGTCGATGAAAAAAACACCGGACCGGCCGCGAGAGTTTGAAACAGTCTTCAGCAACGTCATTGAAGAGTTTGAATTCCGGGCTCGCGGCGGCGACGCGGTTTCACCTTGGATTCAAGTGGAGTTGGTCGAGACTCCGGCAGTGGACGTGCTGCACCTTTTGGTGACTCCCCCGAAGTACACCGGCGAACAGGTCGTGGAGTTGCCCGCCGGCAAAGGCCCCTACTTCGTTCTCAAGGGAAGCTCGCTCAAGCTCTCCGGCAAGGCCAACAAGCCGCTCTCGGAAGCGTCGCTGGTCATTGAAGGGAAAAAGCATCCGCTGGAGTTGGCTCAGGGAACGGATTTTTCCGGCCAGTTAGCCGCGAAGGACTTGCTCGCGGGACAATATGTGATTGATTTGCACGACGCGGAAAACCTCACCTCCCGCCGGCCGACCGCGTTCGGGCTCCGCATCCGGGCCGACCGTGAGCCGCGGGTGCGGACGAAACTTATCGGCGTGAGCGGAATGGTGGTGCCGCGGGCGCGGATTCCGCTCAATGCTCGCATCAGCGACGACTATGGCGTTACATCGGTGGAAGTGAAATACTTGTGGCGGGACGACGTGGCCCAAACGACGAACGAAGGTAAGCTGCCGCTGCCCGCCGCCCAGGAGCAGTTGAAGAAGGCCGAGTTCGCCTTTGACGACGTGCTCGACCTGGAGCCGCTCAAGATTCCGACCGGCACGTCGCTCAATTTTCATGTTGCCGCCCTGGATAACGATAACGTTTCCGGCCCGAATCTGGGGAAGTCGTCCGATTTCCTGCTCCGCGTCGTTACCGAGGAAGAGCTGCGGACCGACCTGCTTCGCCGCGAAAAAGAGCAGCGGCAGGAGTTCGAGCGGCTGCTGAAGAACGAGGAGGATTTGTTGACCGACTGCAAGGCCCTGCAAGCGGGCGTCACATCCGCCGCCAGCCTCAGCCAGGGGCAGAAGGACTTGCTGATGCAGTTTCAGCGGCGGCAAAAGGTGATCGGCACCAACGTCGCCGCCATTGCCGAGCGGCTGAGCGGCATCGTGATTGAGGTCCTCAACAACCGGATTGAAGACCCCGCGGGAAAGCTCGAGAAGCGGCTGAGGGAAGACATCATTCGCCCGATGCAGGAGATTGCCGAACTGGGAGTCCCCAGCGCCGTCTCGGAACTCGACAAGGCCCGCCGGCTCTCCGTGGAAGTCGCCCCTCGCGGCGAAGCAATGCAGGCCGCCGTTACTCGCCAGCAGGAGATTGTAGACCAGATGCAGGAAGTACTGCGTCACCTGGTGAAATCGGAAGGCTATCAGGAGGCGGTCAACTTGCTGTATGAGATTCAGAAGTCCCAGCAGGACGTATTCGACAAGACCGTGAAAGAGAAGCAGGACCGTATCAAGGGCATCATTGAAGGTCGGCCACCGGAGGAGAAAAAGCCCGAAGAGAAGCCGCCCGAGGAGAAGAAGCCGTAGGCCGAAATGCCAGTCGTGGGGTAGGCTTCCAGCCTGCCCGGGCCGCCAGAATTCCACTTGTGACATCCATTTTACAATAAATGTCTTTACGTCCGCCCGTTTGTCCCGTCATATTGATATCTGGAACTAATACCCGCCTTGCGGGTACTAATGACTGATTGTCGACCGCTTGCACCCGTTTGCCTGCTCCTTGGAGGGCGATTCATGCTCCGCCATTTCGCGTTTGCCGCCGTGCTTTTGCTGCCGCTCGCCACCATTGCCCAGGAGACGCCCGTCCCCACTTCCGGCGGCAAAACGCCGCTCGGCGTCCGCCAGCAGCGGGTCGAGCAGATGACCGAGCAGCTCGAACGCCGCTTTGGCGCGCTCATCCAGGCTTTGCAGCAGACCGAGCCCGAACGGGCCGAGCGCCTCAAGAAGACCCTCGACGAGGCCAAGAAGCTGCAGCTCAAGGACCGGATGACGCTCATTACCAAGTCGCTGGACACGGCCAACCTGGAAACCGCCACTGATAAGCAAAAGGACGTCCTGGCCGACATTCGCAAGCTGCTGGCCTTGCTGCTCGACGAGAAGAGCGACAAGGACAAGGACCGCGAGGAATTCGAGCGGCTGCAAGAATGGAAAAAGAACATCGAGAAGATCATCCAGGAGGAAAAAGGGGAGAAGCGCGAGGCCGACAAGCTCGCCTCCAAGGACAAGACGCTCGCCGGCCTGGAAGCCAAAATCAAGGCCATCAACGAACTGATCGAGAAGCAGCAGAAGATCATTGCCGATACCCAAGCCGCCCGCGAAGAGGGAATTCAGGCCGTCGGCAAAATTGCTCCCAAGCAAGAGCAAATCCGCACCGAAACCAAAAAGGTCGCCGACCAGATTGCCAAGGAAGCCGGCGATGTTCCCCCTGCCGAAGCCAAGCCCGGCGAAGGCGACAAGCCGGCTGAGGGGAGCAAACCCGCGGAAGGCTCCAAGCCGAGCGAGGGTTCCAAACCCAGCGAAGGAAGCAAGCCGGCGGAAGGCGCGAAGCCCAAAGAAGGAAGCAAGCCGAGCGAGGGTGGTAAGCCAAGCGAAGGTGGTAAGCCAAGCGAAGGATCGAAGCCGTCCGAAGGCGGCAAACCGTCAGAGGGTGGCAAGCCGAGCGAAGGTGGCAAACCAAGTGAGGGTGGCAAACCATCGGAAGGCGGCAAGCCCAGCGAAGGTTCGCAGCCCTCACCCAGCCCGGCTCGCCCGCCGGAGCCGGGTGAGAAGCCGCTCCGCCAGGCAACCGAGAATCAAAAGAATGCCGCCGCCAATCTCCAGCAGGGAAAAGGCAAGGCCGCCCAGCAGGACGAGCAAACCGCGCTCGATAACCTCAAGCGGGCGCTCGGCGAGCTCAAGAAAGAACAGCAACGAATCGCCAGCTTGCCGCCGGAAGCCTTTGACAAGATGGCCAAAAAGCAGGAAGAGATCGCTCAGAAAACGGGCGACATTCAGGACAAGATGAAGGAAGCCGCGAAGGGAAGCCCCTCCGGTGGACCCCCTGGCAGCAAGAGCGGGCAGCCCGGCGGAGGCAAACCTCAGCCCGGCCAGAAGCAGGTGCAGCAGGCGCAGAAGCAGATGCAACAGGCTGGTGGCGACCTGAAAAAGCAGGATCCCGAAGGGGCCAGCCGCCAGGAGCAGAAGGCCATCAAGGAGCTCGAAGACGCTCTCAAGGAAATCGAGGAGCGGCTGGCCCAGCTCCGTGAAGAGACGCAGCTCGAGAAGCTGGCTCGGCTCGAAGCCCGCTTCCGCGAGATGCTCACCCGCCAGCAAAAGACGACTCTTGACACCGCCGAGTTGGAGAAGCGGAAAGTGGAGAATCAAAAGATTGACCGCCTGGCGCACAATCCACTCGTGAAGGAGGAAAGCTCCCTCGCCGACGCTGCACAGCAGGCCCTCGACATCATCCTCGACGACGGCACCAGCGTCGTTTTCCCGGACGTGATCGAGCAGTTGCGCGACGATCTCTATTCCACCGCCAAGCTGATCGAAGGCAAAAAGACGGACGCCTATACCCACACGATGCAGAAGGAAATCGAAGCCACGCTGGAAGAGTTGATTGAAGCCCTCCAGCAGGCACAAAAGCAGAAGGAAGGCGGCGGTGGCGGGGGTGGCGGAGGAGGCGGAGACCCGCCGCTGCTTCCCAACTCGGCCGAGCTCAAGCTGCTGCGTGCCGCCCAGCTTCGCGTGAATCGCCGCACTCAGGCCTTTGACGTTAACCGGCCGAAAGAAGGGCTGGACGATGTGCTCAAAGGAGAAATCCAAAGCATCGCCAAACGCCAAGCCGAAATTCAGGAAATGACCATCAAGATTTTGGAAAGAACCGAATCGCCATAAGTCCACGGGCGGGAAGCCTGCCCCAGCTTAATATTCACTTGCTTTCCACCGCTCCGCGCGGGATACTTCAACACAGCCTCCCAGCCTGCTTCCGTAGCACCTATCAAGGAATGGCCGCGATGATCCGAAAACTCTCATTCGCAGCGCTCGTCCTGGCACTTGCCCCCCCCGCCTTCGCCGCCGACTCGAAGCCGGTAGCCCCCGTGGAGAAGCCCATCGCCACGGACAAGGTGCTGGATAGTTTCCTCACCTCGGTGAAGGAGAATAAGGAATTCAAAGCGGAACAAGTGCAAAAGGCCACGGAGATTTTCACTGCGCTGCGGGCGGACGTCGATGGCAAGCCGATTGCCATTACCGAGGCGCTCCGTGAACTCTACCCCGATTACAAAGACGCGCTCACCACTTTGGGCGAAGAGAACCTTCATGACGCGATCACCAAGCTGGGTGTATTGCGAGATGCCAAGGATCCCTATCTGGCCGCTGATGCCGCCTATTTCCTGGCGCGGGCCTACCTGCTCGACGAGCGGTTTGAAGACGCCCTGCCCCTGCTCGAGGATGCCACTGGCAAGAACGCCGACAAGACGGCTCGCGGCGGCGAATCGCTGTTCCTTCGCGGCGTGGCCTATGGCCAGCTTATCCAGCGGAAGGAAGCGATGGAGTGCCTGAAGAAATTCCTGGATCAATATCCCGACGCTCCCGAACGGATGCGCGTCGGCGCGTTCCGCCAGCTCGAAGCTCTCAAGTTGTATGAAGACGGCACGCTGACCGACGTCCAGTTCCGCATGGAGTTCAGCCGCCGCAAGCTCTCATTGGAAGATGCGGGCGAGACCACGCGCGATCAACAGAAAAAGATCATCGACATCCTCGCCAAGCTGATTAAGGAAGCAGAAGAAAAAGAGTGCAACTGCAAGGGTGGCGGCAAGCCCAAGCCCGGCTCGAAGCCAGGCAAGGGAGGCGAAGGAGAGAGCCAGGCCAAAGGTGAAGGCCAGGGCCAGCAAGGGACTTCCGGCGGCGGCAGCAAGGGGATCGACAGCGACACCGTCAAGCGGCTGCACCGCGGCGGCCCGACGAGTCCTTGGAGCCACCTTCGCGACCGCGAGCGGGACCCGGTCTTCAACGCCATCAAGGAAAAGTACCCCGCCCGTTACCAGCAGCTCATCGAGCAGTACTACAAGAGCTTCAGCGACGAGAGCGAAGGGTAGACCGCTTTTGAGCGTCAGACGAATTCCAGCCGGTGTAATTCCGGCTGGTGTATGATAGAGGCATGATCATCGCATTTCGATTCCGGGCCGCAGCTCTTTTTGCGCCCTTGATATTCGTCGCTGTTCCGATTGCGGCCCAGCCTCCCAAGAATGACGGCATCGCGCTCACGCTTCTCAGCGGCGAGACCCGGCAGGCCAAGACCATCGCCATCTCCGCCGGCAAGCTCAGCGGCGACGGCCTCTCCCAGCCGCTTCCGCTCGACGACCTGCGGCAGATTCGCCTCGCAGCCGTAGTGCCAGAGGCCAAGCCCGCTGTCGTGCTTCATTTGCTGGGCGGCGGCAAAGTCCTCGCCAGATCAATCACCATCGCCGGCGATGTGTGCCAGGTGGAATCCGCTCTCGCCGGCAAGCTGACGATTCCCCTCGATCAGGTTCGCGGCGTCCGACTGGAGCCCGCTGCCCTCAGCCCCGAATTTGACAAGGCCCTCGCCGCCCCCAGCGCCGACCAGGATCGGCTGTTCATCAAGATCGAGGACAAAGTCGATTCCGCCGCCGGCATTTTCAAATCGCTGAGCGAAAAGGAGTTCCAGTTCGAGCTTGGCGGCGAGAGCAAAACGCTTCCCCGCGAGAAGCTCTTCGGCTTGGTCGTCGCCCAGGGTTCCGCGGCTGACGACCCGGCCAAAGCTCTGATTACCCTCCGCGACGGCTCGCTGTTCGCCGGCGAGATCGATTCCCTTTCCGGCGGCAAGCTCGCGGCCAGCCTCCCCGGCGGCAGCAAGATCGAGATTCCCCAGCAAGCACTCGCCTCCATCGCGCTGCGTTCCAGCCGCCTGGCCTTTCTGTCCGATCTGAAGCCGGTGGAAGAAGAGCAGCGGTCGCTGGCCTTTATGGATGTTCCCTGGCAAAAAGACCGCAGCGTCCTAAGCCGCACCTTGACGCTGGGCCAGCGGACCTTTGAAAAAGGGATCGGCTGTCACGCGGAGTGCCGGCTGACCTTCGCCGCCGATGGCAAGTGGGACGTGCTGGCCGCGGTGATTGGGATCGATGCGGAGACGATGGGGAAAGGGGACTGCATTTTCATTGTGCTCGCCGACGGCGAAGCGGTCTTTACCCGCCGCGTCAAAGGAACGGATCCACCGCAGGAAATCCAGGTCGAAATTCCCCGCGCCAAAAGGATCGTGCTGGTCGTCGAAGCCGGAGCGGGGCTCGACCTGGGGGACCATGCCGATTGGTGCGACGTTCGTTTCATCAAAAGCAGCAAATAGCCGGAGCCGAGATATGCGACCACTCATCCGTCCCGTCTGGCTTCTGGCCGCGCTGCTCGCAAGCTGGAACCTGATCGCATTCGCCCAGGACGCCGACGAACTCTCCCCTGCGGATTTCGCTGCCGTCAAGGCTGCTCAAAAGCAGCGGGTGGAAACCATCGCCAAGGTCTACGGCGCGGTGGTGGCGATTTATGGCAATGACCGAGCCGGCGGCGGCTCGGGTGTTTTATATGATCCGGCCGGTTTTGCGCTCACCAACCACCACGTGGTGGCCGGCGCGGGGACCGAAGGCTGGGGAGGGCTCGCTGACGGCAAGCTCTATCGCTGGAGGCTCATCGGCACCGATCCGGGCGGCGACGTGGCGATCATCCAGCTGACCGGCAAGGACGTCTTCCCGTATGCCCCGCTGGCGGATTCCGAATCGGTTCGCGTCGGCGACTGGGCGATGGCGATGGGCAACCCGTTCGTCCTGGCGGAGGACCAGCGTCCCACGGTCACGCTCGGCATCGTCAGCGGCGTTCACCGCTTCCAGGAAGGCTCCGGCTTGAACCAACTGGTTTACGGCAACTGCATCCAGGTCGATAGCTCGATCAACCCCGGCAACTCCGGCGGCCCGCTGTTCAGCCTTCGCGGCCAAATCATTGGCATCAATGGTCGGGGCAGCTTTGAGGAGCGGGGCCGCGTGAACGTCGGCCTGGGCTATGCCATCTCCGCCAACCAGTGCCGTATGTTCCTTCCGGAGCTCCTGGCAACGAAAATTGCCCAGCACGGCACACTCGACGCCATCTTTGGAACCCGCGAAGGGAAGGTGATTTGTCACACCGTGAATCTTGACTCGGCCATTGCCAAGGCCGGCCTGCAGCTTGGCGACAAGCTGATCCGCTTTGAAGGGCGGCCGGTGGTGGACGCCAACCAGTTCACGAACGACCTCAGCATGTTTCCCGCCAACTGGCCCGTTGAAGTCACCTGGGAGCGCGACGGCCAGCCCATGACCGCCCATGTCCGTTTGAGCGCACTGCCGTACGAACCTATCGTCAAACAGAACGGCGAGCAGCCGCCGGAAGAGAAGCCTGGGGACGAGAAGCCCAAGGAAGAAAAGCCTGGCGAGAAGAAGCCCGATGGTGACACACCGGAAGAGAAGAAGCCCGCGGAAGAAAAGCCAGCGAAGCCCGCGGAAGAAAAAAAGGAAGAGCCGGCTCCCAAGAAGCCTGCGGAGGCAAAGCCCGCTGAAGAGAAGCCGACGGAGAAACCCGCCGAGAAGGAAGGCAATGGTGACGAGAAAAAGGAAGAGAAGCCCGACCCGAACGCGCCTCCAAATCCCAGAGACCTGCCGAAAGACCTTCCCAAAGAGCGGCTGTTACCGCCCAAGCCAAAGATTCCGCTGGGTGAGGCTGGCAAAATCCGTGACAAAGACCTCAACAAGCAGAATGCCCAGCAGATTATCGCCCGTTGGCGGGAACAGTGTGGCGCGGCGAAGCTCAAGGACAGCGGTATCATCTTCCGCATGGAGAGCGTGCTGCTGCGTGACGGCAAGGCTGTCGGCCAGCAACAAATGACCATCGCCTCCGGCAGCCGCTGCCGTGTCGATTACATTCTGGATGGCAAGAAGCGATCGCTCGGCACCGACGGCAAGGTCTGGTGGCTGAGTGTGGACGGTAAGTCGCAGGAAGTCTCGCAATCCCGCGCCCTGCGGGACTCGCATTTGTCCCAGGCAGTCGCTCTCGCCGCGCTGCTCACCCCGCAACCGCTCGCAGGGCTCGGCGACCTGGCTCTCGATGGTTCCGATAAAGGTCGCGGACGCCTTTGCTTCCGCCTGAGTGCGACGGACAAAGAGAGCGAGCAGTTTTTCGTCTGGCTGAGCGTGTGTAATGATGAAGTCCAGCCCCGCGTGCAATTGCAGAAGACCGGGGTTGGCATCGACGATGAGGAGCCGATTGCCTCGGTTATTTACGATGAATGGGACGACACCGAAGGGCTTTTCCTGCCGTGGAAGGCCGTGCATGTCCGCGGCCTTGCCGAAGCCGCCGAGTTGGTGATTGATACACAGTCCTGCTCCGCTCTCGCGGAGATTGAAGACGCCTTTTTTCAGGCACCCAAAAATGATGTTCCGCCCAAGTAACACCCTCGCGGCGATTGCCGCGCTTGTTGGCCTTGCAACTGCTCCGTTATTGACGGCGGACGAGCCCGTCTCTCCCGACGGAGCTTTTGCCGAGGCGATTCAGATCGCCCAGCGGCGGACCGTGAAAATCTACGGCGCGGGCATCGGCCGCAGTCCGGCCTACGCCAGCGGCATATTGGTCTCTTCGACGGGAGATGTTCTGACCGGCAACGGCGTCTACCTTGGCGCTGAGAACCTGCGAATTACGCTGCCAGATGGCAGCACCTTTCCCGCCACTGTCGTCCGCCGCAGCCAGACGCTGCAGATCGCTCAACTCAAGATTGAAGCGAATACCCCCGACTTTTTCGAGATCCCCGAGAAGCCCGCCGCCGGCAAGGGGGACTGGATCCTGGCGGTCAGCAACGCCTTCAAAGTGGCCGACCGCGCGGAGCCGCTCTCGGTCAACATTGGCGTGCTTTCGCTCCGCACACAGCTCGATGCCCGCCGCGGCGTCAATGACTTTCCCTATGAAGGTGACGTCTATCTCTACGACGCCATTACTAGCAATCCCGGCGCGGCCGGCGGCGCCGTGGTCAGCACGGAAGGGAAGCTCGTCGGGATGATTGGCCGTGTCATTGAATCCAAGTCCACCAATACGCGGCTCAACTACGCGGTCCCCGCGGACACGCTAAAGCAGTTCATGTCCGGCGAAGAACCGATGCCGATGGTGGCGGCAACCACGTCCACTGGCGCAAAGGGTGAGCTGGGCATTCGACTCTTTAACTTGGGAGGTCGAAAAAGCCCGGCGTACATCGACCGCGTATTGCCCGGAAGCGCGGCGGCCAAGGCGGGATTGAAGACGGACGACATGGTCATCTCCATCGGCGGCCAAATCGTCCGCGATGCTGGTGATTTCAAGCGACTCTCCGACAACCTGAAGGCCGGAGTTGAAATCACCATCGAGGTCAAGCGGAAGAGTGACCTGCTGACCATCAAGCTCACGCCCGCGGAGGCCAAGTGACAAGTCCATTCGTTGTAACTCGCTTCGGCCGGTTTGCAGCTCTCGCGGCATGGCTGTTTTGTGACGTGGTCACTTTTGCCGACGATCCTAAGCCGGACGCTGTGTCCGCCGAAAAGCAAACCCTCCTGCGCGGGACGCTATTTTCGCCCAAAGCCTTCCGGGCCGCGGCTAAGAAACTCCAGCCGTCGCTGGTCACCATCGAAGGCTTCGGCGGCCTGGCCGCCGGCAGCGGACAGACCAAGGGAATTCATGCCCCCGGCGAAGGGCCGACGACCGGCCTGATCATTTCGTCGGATGGCTACATCGTCACCAGCACCTTTAACTTCATCCGCAAGCCGCCAATTATTGCCGTCCGCTTGCCGTCCGGTGAGCGCAAGATCGCCCGGCTCCTCGGCCGGGACGAAACCCGCCGCATCTGTCTGCTCAAGGTGGACGGCGTCAGCGGCCTGACTGTGCCGGAGATGGCACCTCGCGAAGAGTTCGCCGTGGGTCAGTGGGCGGTCGCACTTGGCATCGGCTATGGCGATGCGGAGCCGGCCCTCACTGCGGGCATCATTTCGGCCACCAGCCGCATCGGGACCAAGGCGGTGCAGACGGACGCCAACCTCAGCCCCGCCAACTACGGCGGTCCGCTGATTGATCTGGACGGCCGCGTCATCGGCATTTGCGTGCCGCTCTCTCCCGGCGGTCAACAAGAAGGCGCCGGCAGTGAATGGTACGACTCCGGCATCGGTTTCGCCGTTCCGCTGGCTGGCCTCGATAAAGTCATCGCCGCCATGAAGGAAGGGAAGACTTTGCAGCGCGCCTTCCTGGGCGTGCAAAGCCAGCCGACGGGAACTCCCCCCAGCGGGGCCACCATTGTCAGCGTCGTTCCCGATTCGCCCGCCGCCAAAGCGGGCCTGATCAAGGATGACAAGTTGCTGGCCATTGACGGCACCGAAGTCATGGACGTGACGCATCTTTCCTCCCTTATTGCGCGCTATGTCGCCGGCGACAAGGTGGAAGTCACTTACCAGCGCGGCGAGGAGAAAAAAACCATCACTGCCGAGCTCGCCGTCGCTCCCCCTCCGGCGCCTCCCATGAAGCCGGTGCCGATGCTGCCGAAGGATCCGGAGAAGAAGCCCGATGACAAGCCTGGCGAAGAAAAGCCCGCAGAAAAACCAGCGGAAAAACCAGCGAACGAACCCTAGGGTATGAGGAGCCGAATGGAATCGCTCATGAAGCCGCCCGTTGCCGTGGTGCTGGCCGCTGGCCAGGGAACGCGGATGAAGTCCGACTTGCCGAAAGTGCTTTGTCCGGTTCTCGGCCGGCCGATGATTGATTTCGTACTCGATGCGCTCGTCGCCGCAGGTGTCGAGCGCGTGATTGCTGTCGTCGGCTATCGGGCGGATGACGTGAAAGGGGCACTCGTCGATCGCAAGAATGTCGCCTACGCGCTGCAGACCGAGCGGCTGGGGACGGGTCATGCGGTGCAGATGGCTCGCGGCCATCTGGCCGAGCACGACGGGCCGGTCATCGTCGTCGCCGGGGATTCACCCATGCTGCAACGGCAGTCGGTGGCATCGCTGCTCGACCATTTCTATGGAGTGCGCCCGGCGTGTCTTCTCGGAACGCTGCTCAAAGACGACCCGGGGGGATTGGGGCGGATTGTGCGGGACGGGCGAGGCGAATTTCAAGGCATCGTCGAGGAAAAGGATGCCACGCTGCCGCAACGGCAGATCAACGAAGTCAACATGAGCACCTACATCTTCGATTGCCGTGAGCTCCTGCACGCTCTCGACCTGTTGAAGGATGACAATCGGCAGAGGGAGTTTTACCTGACCGATTGCCCCGGCATTTTGCGGGGGGAAGGAAAACTGGTGCAGGCCCTCCCTATCTTGCAGCCCTGCGAGGCATTGAGCATCAACACGCCAGAGGAACTCGCTGCGGTGGAGCGGAAAATGACCGAACTGGGATATGAGCGGGCGATTTAGCGTGACTATCCGCCTGTGCCGCTTGCCTCCAACGGCCCCTTCGCTCATTATCAGGGAGGACTATCCATCCTGATTCCTGGTTCCTCCCATGCGTGAGCTCAAAATTTTCTCCGGCCAGGCTAACCGCAAACTGGCGAAGGATATTTGCGCCCACCTGCATCTGCCGCTGGGGGAGATCACTCTGGGCAAGTTCCAGGACGGCGAGAACTACTGCAAGATTGAAGAGGATATCCGCGGCCGCGACATTTTCCTGATCCAGCCCACCTGCCCGCCGGTCAACGATAATCTGATGGAGCTGCTGATCATGATTGACAGCTGCAAACGGGCCAGCGCCGAGCGGATCACCATCGTCATCCCCTACTTCGGCTATGCCCGGCAAGACCGCAAGGATGAAGGGCGGGTCCCCATCACCGCCAAGCTGGTGGCCAATCTGATTACCCGCGCCGGGGCGGACCGGGTGCTGACGATGGACCTCCATTCGCCGCAGATTCAAGGGTTCTTCGACGTACCGGTGGATAATATGTTCGCCGCTCCCGTGCTCAACGACTTTGTCGTCAGCCTTTCCACCGCGGAAAACGAGCGGGTCGTGGTCAGCCCCGACGTCGGCAGCATCAAGCGGGCCCTCTGGCACGCCAAGCGGCTCGGCGGGCAATTGGCGATTGTGGACAAGCGGCGGGACAGCCCTACGGAGACGCGCCAAGAGAACATCATCGGCGGACCGATCGCCGGCAAGGTGGCTCTGATGTTCGACGACATGATCTCCACGGGTGGCTCGATCTGCGGGGCGGCCATGAAGGTGCATGCGGAAGGGGCCAAGGAGATTTACGTTGCCGCCACGCACGGTGTGCTCTGTGGGGACGCGGTCAAGAAGCTTAGCGAAGCCCCCATCACAGCGGTTGTCATCACAGACACGATTCCGTTGCCGCCTGAAAAGCAGTTCCCCAAGATCAAGGTCCGCACCGTCGCCCCCATGCTGGCCGAGGCCATCAAGCGAATTCACCACGACCAGTCCATCAGCATGATGTTCGAAAAGACGGAGGAATAGCCGTGCCGGCAGAGCGGAGCAGCGGCTATTTCGCCTACGCGGTGTATGGCGTATTGTACTTGTCGCTGCTGGCGGCGGTCGTGGGAGGGAGCTTTTTTGCCCGCTCCTGGGCGATTTCCGTTTACGGCAGCCCCGAGGCGCAGGCGCAATGGAACGAGTGGCGGGCGGGAGCGGCGGAGCTCTCCAACTCAAGCCCCGTCAAACGCCGCGTCCCCCAAAGCGACCAGCCCCCGGCGCTCGTTCTGGCCACGACCTACTTCGGCATCTGCCTCAGCATTGCGCTCGTACTGTCATCGGTCCTCTTCGCCACAGCGGTTTACTTCGTTCAAGGCGTGCTGCGTTCGCCCGGCGGCGCGCGGAACGATGATGAGCCGCGGAGAGCAAAGGGCACCTCGGAGAAACGAGGGGCAGAATGACGCCGGAAATTTCCTAATCGTACTCGTAATCCTACGCCTAATCTTCTGCCCCCTCTTCCTCTCCGTGCCTCTGTGTCTCTGTGGTTAACCCCCCTCCCCACCCCGCGTTCCGCGAGGCCTTCTGGGTCTGGTGCCGCGTCGCGGCGCTCAGCTTCGGCGGCCCGACGGCGCAGATCGCAGTGATGCACCGGGTGCTGGTGGAGGAAAAGAAATGGATCAGCGAGCACCGATTTCTGCACGCTCTCAACTACTGCATGCTGCTGCCGGGACCGGAAGCCCAGCAGCTTGCCGTCTACATTGGCTGGTTGCTTCATGGCACTCGCGGCGGACTTGTCGCCGGCACGCTTTTCATCCTGCCGGGCTTCGTGGCGATCATGGTGCTGAGCATCTTGTATGTGCTGGCTCAGTCGCAGGAAGCGGCGGCCCTATCGCACATCGTGAATGCCGTCTTCTATGGCCTCAAGCCGGCGGTGGCGGCTATCGTGGCGGAGGCGGTCATACGGATCGGCAAGAAGGTTCTCAAGAACCGCGTGATGGTCGCCATCGCCGCATTGGCCTTTGTTGGCATCTTCGTCTTCGAATTGCCGTTTCCCGCCATTATCCTGGCGGCGGGAGTGACGGGCTTCCTGGGTGGAAAACTTTGGCCGGGGACTTTTCAAGTCGTCAAGCCGCACGGGGAAGGACCCGACGATGAACGCCGAGCCGTCGATTCCGCTGCCGCCAAAGCCAGGCCGACGCTGGCTCGAGGCCTGCTCGTCTCCGTCATCTGGCTGACGCTGTGGTTCGCCCCGCTAGCACTGCTCGCGCTCTTGCTCGGCCCCGACAGCATCTATGTGAAGGAAGGAGTTTTCTTCAGCCAGGCGGCCGTGCTGACCTTTGGCGGGGCGTACTCCGTTCTGGCCTACATTGGCCAGGAAGCAGTGCATCGCTTCGGCTGGCTCAAGCCGGCGGAAATGATGGACGGATTGGGCATGGCGGAAACCACGCCCGGCCCGCTGATCATGGTCGTGCAGTTCGTCGGCTTCATGGGGGCTTATCGCAATCCGGGCGACCTGCCGCCACTGCTGGCGGGCGTGCTCGGCGCGATCATCACCGTCTGGGTCACGTTCGTTCCCTGCTTCTTCTGGATCTTCCTCGGCGCACCATACATCGAACGCCTCCGCGGCAACTTGAACCTGAGTGCCGCATTGTCCGCGATTACTGCCGCGGTTGTGGGTGTCGTGTTGAACCTGGCGATCTGGTTCGGGATTCACGTGCTGTTTGAAACCATCACGGAAGTTCGGCTGGGACTAACACCGGCTAAGGCGACGGAACGTGAAGCTCGCACATTACCGCGGGACATCGACTCGGCGGCGCCACTGACGCAGCGCATCTGGAAGCCGCACCTGCGATGGTTTCGCCCCGAATGGCATTCGTTGCGTTGGGGTAGCGTGATTCTCCTGGTATTCGCTCTGGTCCTCATCTTCCCGCTCAAGCAAAAGATGCTTGTGACGCTGGCGAGCTGCGTTGCGGTGGGAATTTTGCTCTATGCAGCAGGGCTTTGAACCCGGATGACTCCAGCCTCGAAACTCCCTAGCCCCGAATCTCGCCTCCCACCACCACCCGGTGAAAGTGCAACTGCACCTCGCGGCTGACGGCGCGGCGGACCCCCTCGACGAGGCAGCGAGGCTCGTTGTCTTCCTGGCCCATGCGGACGATTTCGTCGATCTTCATTCCCGGCGGAACAGTGAAGGTGGACTGGTGGATGATCTGATTTCCGGCGTCGAGCTCCGGCACAATAAAGTGGCAGGTGGCTCCGTAGGTGAGCATCCGCCCGGCGTAGGCATCGTGATACGGACGCAGACCGGGGAAGCTCGGCAGCAGGCCGTGATGCAGGTTGATGATCCGCCCGCCGGCGTACTTCCAGCACGTGGCCGCGGGAAGCACCCGCATGTAACGGGCGAGGACGATGTAGTCCACCTCGTACCGGTCGAGGGTGGCGATGAAATGCTCTTCGTCGGCTCGGCCCTCATCATCTCCCACCATTTCCCAGGGAACGCCGAACTGCTCCGCGATCCCGCGGCAGGCGGACCGGTTGCCGATGAGGACGGCGGCTTCCGCGTTGATGTGGCCGTCGCGAATCGCGCGCAGCAGCGCCAGCGGGGGCTCGGGGCGATAAGTCACGCAGATTGCCAGCCGGGGCTTCTCGGCCCGCTCTTCCGGTGACCAGACTCGAATCGAGAGGTTTGTCTCGCCGCCGATCTCTGCCATTGCCGCCCGCACCTCGGCCAACTTCTCCGCCGGCAGTTTTACTCGCAGCAGCATGGCGAAGAGGGCCTCCTCGTCATGGTCATACATCTGGATTTCGGCGATATTCGCCCCCTGCCCGGTCACGTAATGGATGATCGGGTCCGCCAGGCGAACATGGTCAGGGCCGACGGCAGTGATGATGAGCTGCATCAGAAAATCCTAATGACTAAATCCTAATGTCTAATGTCTAAAGTGTAGGTCCAGTTTCTTCCTTTGGTCATTAGACATTAGGATTTGGACATTCGATTCATCGGAGGAATCGTCCCCCATTCACATCAATCACCGCTCCATTCACGAACTTCCCCGCGTCGCTCACCAAAAACAGCACGGCGGCGGCGACTTCTTCCGCAGTGCCGTTGCGGCCAAGGGGCGTTTCCTTGCGGTACTGTGCCATCCGCTCAGGCGTGGTGAATTGCTCGTGATGTCGCGTCTCAATGACGCCTGGCATGATGGCGTTTGTGCGGATCTCCGGGGCCAGTTCGCGGGCCAGCGTCCGGGTGAAAACTTGCAGCCCCCCTTTCGCCGCCGCGTAGGCCCCAGCTCCGTTGGCCCCGCCGGTTTGCACCGACAGCGACAGATTGTTGATAATCGCCCCGTTGCCGCTGGCCCGCAGGTGGGGAATTGCCCGCTGCGTGACAACAAATGCCGAGGTCAGGTTCACGCTCAGGGCCTGCTGCCAGACTTCCAGCGAGCAGTCTTCAATCCGGGCTCGCTCCACGACCGAACCCGCGTTGTTCACCAAAATGTCAAGCCGCCCGGCAGCGGCAACTGCGTCGTCCACCAACTTTCGCGCCTGGTTCGGTTCCGCGAGGTCCGCGGCGAAGACCCAGCCGGTCCCGCCGCGGGCTTTGATGCCCTGCAAGGCCTCCTTCGCCTCGGCTTGGCTGCGGTGGCAGTGCAGGATGACTCTGGCTCCGGCCGCGGCGAGCGATTCGGCCGTCGCCCGGCCAATGCCCACGCCAGCGCCCGTGACGACGGCAACGCGGCCAGTCAGGTCAAAGAGGTTCATGGTTCTGCTCCAATGCGGATAATCGCGCCGGTCCAATTTCAGGTCCGAATACCCCCCCGACTGTTGCGAAACTGTCTGATTTCCGCAACACCCCCCCGGCCTCCCCTAAGCTGTTAATGGGACCGGAACCGTTTGCACCAATTCGGCCTAGGTTGCATTTCCCCATTTCGTCACCCACCATGAGACTCACGCCAACGCTTGATACTGTTAAATAGTATACTATACAGGTTGTCACAGTCAATGGCCTGCCAGCCAGATTTACCGAAATATTTCTGCCCCCGCGGGGCCCGAATCGCTTCAGGATTCCGCCACGTCCGAGCGCGGAAGCGAGCTTCCCCGCGGCTGCCGCTCGATGTAGTACCAAAAGCCTCCGGCGGCGATGAGGAACCCCAGACTGATCCACTGCGAAATCGTGAGCCGCGTGCCGAACTGTCCGGACTCGTCGCTGCGGATCATTTCGAGCAGGAACCGGCAGAGCGGATGGACGGTGATGAGCAGGGCAAATATTTCTCCGTCTCGCCGACGGAATGGATACGCAAGCCACAGGACCAGCGCCAAAAGCCCCGCGTCGAGCGCCGCATAGAGCTGCGTGGGGTGGATGGGAAGGCTGCGGCCCGGCCAGTCAGTACGAATGATGCGGTGGAATTTGCCTTCCGTCGTCGTCAATTCAACCGAGCCGTTCGAAAGGCCGAGTCCGATCTGGGCGTCTTGAAGCGATGCGATCTTCTTTCCATTGACGTACTCAATTTCTTCCCCCTCTTGAACGCCGGCCTTCTCCGCGGCACCTCCTGGAAGAACCTGTTGGACGACGACGGCAGGAGGAAGCCATTTTTCCTGCGTCGATTTCAGCTTCATTCCATAGAGCAGCCCCAACTCATGTTGCCGCTGGTACGGTGGGCTATCCTTCAAATACCAGGCGGCTCGCGGCGGAAAGGTCATCGCCACGGGCCAGTCGCATTCTCCGCCATAACAGCAGCCGTTGAGAAAGCAGCCGATGCGTCCCAGCGCAGCTCCCACAACCATGCTGGGGGCGATGATGTCCAGCAGGGCCAGCACCGGCAGGCCGCGGCGGATGAGATAGTAAATGCCAAAGGGGACTCCGGCCAGCACCGAGCCGTAAACGACAAGGCCACCTTTAGTCACATCGACGAGTGACATGAGAATGTCCCGCCAACTAGCGTTAGGCCGAAAGAATTCCTCATGGTACTGGGCGATGAAGAACACACGGGCACCAATAATGCCGGGGAAGATCATCCACATCGCCAGCGAAGTCATGACCTCGGGGTCAATTCCCATTTGCCACGCCCGGTACATCCCCAGCCCCACGCCGGCCACCATCGCCACCATCATCATCACGCCAAAGCCGCGGATGGGGATGCCGATGGGTATGCCCGGCTGACCGGGCACCGGCGCCCGCTCCATCATGTTCGGGAGGAAGAACATGATGACCAGGGCGACGATCCCCAGAAAAGGCAGATAGCTGGCCGTCTCGAGGTTCCACCCCTGCTTGCGAATCAACCACCCGATGATGCCGGCGCTCACAATCAGCCAGGCGATGAGCAGCCAGCCCAGGCCCACCACGGGCAAGCCATTCCACTCATACGGGATATAGAACAGGGTCGATCGCACGGTTCATCCTTGAGCCTGGCCACTTGGCAATGACCCACCTGGAGCATTCAGCAGGCAATTATCAATCAGCCGCGTCTTGCCGACAAGAGCAGCAATCAGGGCGACCGCCGGTCCCTCAAGCTGCGTCAATTCCACCAGCGTATTTGGATCGACCAGCGTGGCATAATCGATCCGCTCGATGCCGGCGCCTTCCAGAGTCCGCTGCATATCGTCTGCAAGGGTTGCCGCGTCCCGCTCGCCGCGACTTACAGCTTCTTGGACGTTTGTCAGCGCCCGCGACAGCGCCAACGCCTGTTGCCGCTCACCCGGCGAGAGATACCGGTTGCGGCTGCTCATCGCGAGACCATCCGGCTCGCGGACGATGGGGCACACGACGACTTGGACTGGTACGTTCAGGTCCGCCACCATTCGCTGGATCACCAGGAATTGTTGAAAGTCCTTCTGGCCAAAATAGGCTCGGTCCGCGGGAATGATATTGAACAGCTTGAGCACCACCGTGGCCACGCCCCGGAAATGCCCGGGCCGGCAGACACCTTCCAGCGGCTGCGCCACCTGCGGTGGCTCAATGAGGGTGGATGCGTCGGGCGGATACATGTCCTCGCGGCTAGGGACGAATACCAGGTCGCAATTCGCGCTCGCGAGGGATTGTACGTCAGCTTCCAGTGTCCGCGGATACTTCGAAAAGTCTTCGTGCGGGGCAAACTGCGTGGGATTCACAAAAATCGTCGTCACCGCCGCTTCGCACTCGCTCTTGGCCCGCCGCACCAGGCTCAAATGCCCCTCATGCAGCGCCCCCATCGTGGGCACCAGGCCCACCGACTTACCCGCGCGCTGCAACTCGCGCACAGCGGCCCGCATTTCCGGAATCGTCGAAATCAGGCGAGGAGAGGCCACAACTTTCTTCTACTCCATTGCCTGCATGGCGGCTAGGACCTCGCGTCGGGCAATGCGAGGATCATCCATGCAGAGCTGCAAACTTGGTGGAGAATCTGGCTGTCGGCGAAGGACGTCAAGACGTTTGCGTACTATCTCCAGTGTCGGATCACGGTTGTCAAGAACGACCACTAGCCGCGGCTGTTGAACCAACGAACGATACTCTTTCAGCCTTCCCAGCGTCTCGCTGTCGCGGCAAGTTTCATTCGCGTGGAGCAAACATTCGGCTTCATCAAATTCAAAATCGGCCCAGAAATCCGATACGATCCAAGGTTTCTCCGAAAGGCGCGCCGAAGACGCGAGGGCTTCCGCGTTCCTTTGACGCTGTAGGGAAACTGCTTTTTCCATCCATTGCCTTGTTCCGAATGTCTCAATCAGTGTATCGGAGTGCGACCATCCGTGAATCACGCTGCAGGTCGTGATTTGAATGAGAGAGTCAACGACCTTCTCGAAATCCTCCTTGACGCACGAAAAGGCAACGTACCTTGGGGTGGAATCGAGGTTGTGTCGCAATCTTTCCACCGTCCACCCATTCACCGGCCACACCATTTCCCCCGCAATCTCCGCCGCCGGCTCCAAGACAAACCGCCGGTAGCACATCCGGGGATGCGGCAGCTCCAAGGTGGGCGTCTTGCACTCAACCCGGCCATAGAGCAGCAAATCCAGGTCAATCACCCGCGGCCCCCAGCGCTCCTCGCGCACCCGGCCAATCTGGTCCTCCATCGCCAGCAGTTTGGCGAGCAGCTCCTCCGGCGACAGGGACGTATCCAATCGGGCCGCGGCGTTGAGGAATGCACCCTGCCCTTCAGGTCCGCCCGCCGGCTTGCTCTGGCGAAAGCTGCTGACAGCCTCGACACGAATCCGTGGCTCCTTGCTGAGCAGCTCGATCGCCCTTTTGAGCGCAGCGTTCCTGTCGCCAAGATTTGATCCGAGTCCGACGAGTGCAGTCGCCATCACCCCATTATAGGGATGGATGGCCTTTCTCAAGCTTGCTTTTCCGGCGGAAAACGGATGTTCCCCGGCTGCGGATCAAAGTAATGGATTCCGTGCCCCCGGAGTGCGGCCAGCACTTTGCGGACGAGCGGCCATTGGTGGGGTTCGTAGAGCTCTTCTCGGTCCGCCCACAAATCGACAAGGGCGTCATCCGAAAAATCCGGCGGCTGGTCGAGGTAGGCTTTGCCGAAATCGAGGACACACGGCGGAGCCACAATACTCATCTCGACGACTTGGAGTATATTGTCATAATCAATCAGGTACGGCACGACGAATCCCGCGAGCACTGCGACTTCATCCTCGAGCAACCGGCGGTAACAGTCTCGCTCGCGAAGATAGGTTTCGTTTCGCTCGATGACTTTGATGGCCGAATTCCGAGACGATTTCCAAACAGCTCCATCCATTCCAAATCCCAGCCGTTCCCCCAGCTGAATCTGCTGCTTTGCGGCGTATTGAGCTGCGATGCTTTCAGCCTGGTGCAAGGAGAAGGTCATGATTGCCCCCGCGGAAAGCCTGTCCACGGATGTTGACGGTTGGGTCATCATCGAAGATGTGCGGCACCCATTATGGCAGATCGGACCGGATCGATTGATGCTACGGCAGCCTATCGCCTTCTCTCCACGGCCGGCAGAGGTGCTGCTCTCCATCGACGGCGTGGAAAACCGCATGCGGGTCTTTTTCTCCGAGGGAAGTTCGATCTCCTCCCCATTCATCGCGTATCGAAAGCTCGATGATACTGCGACGGAAGCAAGTTAAGCCGCTTGCTGGGCCGGCTCAGTTTCGACCGGGGCTTCCGGTGGGTGATGGGTTCGCGGCTCGGCTTCGCCCAAGATCACGCCCAGCGGTTTGGTGACGTCAAACTGGTCACAGATGATTTTGGCGACGGCCAGGAGCGGCGCCGCCATCAAGCCGCCGGCGATTCCCCACAGCCAGCCCCAGAAGAGCACGGACAAAATGACGGCCAGCGGCGAAAGCTGCAGCCGTTTGCTGAGCGTCATGGGCGTGACGAAATAGCTCTCGATAAACGTAATCACGGCGAAGCAGCCGGCGACCAGGCCTCCCCAAGCCAGAGATTCGTGCGTCACCGATCCGACGAAGAACAGCACGATCATGCAGACAAATGCCCCGACATGGGGGACGTAGTTGAGCAGCGTTGCCATCACACCCCACAGGATCGGGTTGGGTAGGCGCAATGCCCACATGGTCAAAGCCGTGACCACCCCCAGGCCGATGTTAATGATGGTCACCGTGAGCAAGTAACGACTGACGCCGACTTCGACATTTTGCACAAGTTGCACGATGTTCTTCTTTTCATAGAACAGCTCGCGGGATTCCACCGCTTGCTTCAGCAGCACGTCGGACAGGGCCAGCAGAAAGAACGCGACCACCAGCACGATGATCGACGACGCAACGACGTGACCACTGAAGCCGAGCACCGTGATGGTCAGCTCTGGATTGGAGACTTCCACGGGGACGGTCTTGGGACCGTCGTCCGACTTGGTGAGATCCTCGACGGCGTCCTTGGTCTTCTGAAAATCCCCCATAGGACCGGAATTGGAGCGAAGCATTGTCCGGACGCGGACCACCGTCTCCGGGGCATACACCAGCCACTCCTGCGCTTGGCCGGCCAGTTTGTATGCCCCGAATGCGAGGAGGGCTGAAACGCCTGTAATCAGGATGGCGGCGGACGCAAAGTCCGGCAGATGCAGCTTTCCCATCCGCCGGAGCAGTGGCCGCAGCAACAGTGCAAGCAACACCGCCAAGACCAGTGGAATCAGCAAGTCCCGCGCGAAGTACATCGCCCCGATGACCGCCAGGCCGCAGAGCACGACGATGGGCATGCTGGCCCGCGGACGAGGCGCGAGTTCCACCAATTCCTCAGCCGCGGGACTGACTCCTGGGCGGACGGTTGCCCTCTTGGGAGTCAACTCTTCAGAGGCGGCTGGCATGGTAGTCTCGACTTCGGTCCGTGGTGAAAGCGTCGAAGCAGGGATACGCAAAGGGCGTACCAAGCATGACCGAGGTGCCGCGAACTGGACATTTCTTGACCGCGTAGGAGAGGGCGCTACGATGTTCTTACAGCTCTCGCGGAGCGGTGCGCGGTCCCGGTGGCCGCTAGCCCTTCGCGGAGTTGCCTCGCCCAAGACTCGATGACCGAGCGCGGCATTTCGGCCCAGTTCCCGGGCCAGCCGTGATTGCCAGCCAGGGACGGCGCGAACGCGCATCATCATCCTGAGGAGTCTGGCAACATGGACCGTTTGCACGGCCGCCGGAGAGCGGCACTGAGCCTGGTGTATCTGGCAAGTCTGTTTGTTTTGGCAAACTTTGCGGCCCCGGCCTTCGCTGAGCTGCCGCGGGTGGTGTTCGACATGCCCTACGCGGTGAGCTGCCGGGATGTGACGCCGCCGGAATTCGCCGCGGCTAATCCGGGCGACAAGCTGATTGAGGTGAAGCTGGGCATCTCGTCCTTGCTGCAAGCGGGGAAGGAGCAAGACCTGGCCCAGTACTTTATCCGCCTGGAAACTCCGCAGCGGACGATGGAGGTGATCGACTTCCTCCCCAAGTCGGCCCGCGAAAGCCTGCACGGCGGCAACACGGTGGTGACCAAGAACTCCGAGACGACCCTCTCGCTGGGCATCAACATCACCGGCCATTACCAGGCGTTCACCGGCACGGCCATCACTCCCGGCATCAGCCAGAAAAACGGCACCTGCGTGAAGGTTGAAATGCTGCCGCCGCTGGAGACGGTGACGGCCAGCGGCACCATCCTCCGCGGCCGCGGGGTATACTTCAAGCTGAAATCGTCGCAGCGGAACCTGCTGGAAGGAGAGCGGGACTTCGCTGTGATCGTGCGTGTCCCCAGCGGCTGGCGCGGCGATTACTTGCATGTCCGCTGCGAAGCGGAGGGGATCGCTCGCGGCCTCGTCAGCTCGCTGGACCAGCGTCAGCTCTGCGGCCAGCGGGACTTCCTGATTGCCCTTTATCTGGAAGGAGACGCCGAAGCCCGCCGCGCGGCGGAAGCACTTTCCCAGTCGGAGGTCCATCTCCGCAATGTCGCTCACGTCAAAGCCAAGGAAATCCAGCAGCGGGCCGCTCCTTCGCTTTCGATGCAACTGGGGCTCTCCTCCGGCCCATCCCCCAGCGCCATCCCGGCCGACTGGCAAGCTCGCCTGCTGTTCAGCCATCCCTCGCGCGTTTCGATACCCAAAAAGCTGCCGAGGGAAGTGGTGCAGGCAGCGCAGGAGTTTCGAAAGTCGCAGCAATCGCTGTCTCATTTGAGCGGTTGGGTTGTGACGGCAGCGAACTAATCCACAAAGACAAACTCGTTGGACATCAGCAGAGCCTGAATAAATCTTTCCAGCTCCACGGCGGATGGTGCGGGGCCGAGGAACTCGTCGCCGAGCTTCTGTTCGCTCTCATCCGGCATTCTCTGCAAGAGGACCTGGTAAATCCGTTTGATTCTCCGCGCGTTATCGGGATCCGACGCGATATCCCCTCGATTGAGCACGCGCTCGCTGATTTGCTTGAGGAACGGACCATTCATCAGATAGAGGGCCTGGGGGGAGACCGTCGTTAAGTCCCGCTGGGGGCTGCTGGCGTTGGGGCTGGGGAAATCGAAGACGCTGAAGATGCCGGGAAGGTCCTGCCGGTCGATGAAGGAATACATCGTCCGCCGCGGTATGAAGCTCGCGCCAAGCAGATCTTCCGATTTGCCGCCCAAGCGGGAATCTAACTGTCCAGTGATAGCAACCAATGAATCTCGCGTCGTTTCAAAATCGAGCCGCTGCCGGTTCATCTTCCAGAGCAGCCGATTCTCCGGGTCAGCCGCTAGTCCTTCCGGCCGGTCAAGACTTTGCTGTTGCCACGTTGCCGAGAGCAGAATCTGGCGATGAATTTTCTTCAGCGACCAGCCGCTACGGACGATGTCCCTGGCCAGGTAGTCGAGCAGTTCGCCGTGCGATGGCGGGTCGCTCCGCAGGCCGAAGTCACTGGGAGTGCGAACCAGACCTTCGCCGAAATGCCAGAGCCAGGCCCGATTTACGAGCACCCGCGACGTCAAGGGATTGACGGGATCGACAATCGCCTTGGCCATCTCCAGCCGCCCGCTCCCCTGCGTGAAGGGCTTCCGGTCCTTGCTGGCCACCGCCACGAACTGCCGCGGAACCGCGTCGCCGGGGCGATACGGATTCCCCCGCAGAAAAATCCGCGGCTCATAGGGCTCATCATCCACAAGCACCATCGCTCGCGGCGGCGCAGCCGGCGCGGTCATCAGCCAGGTTTCCACGTCCTTGAGCAATCCCTGATAGACGCCCTGCGAAGCACGATCGGGCAGCAGCGTCAAAAAGCCCCAGCCAAAAAGGAGCGGGATGTTGGCAGGGACACCGTCCGCATAAATCTCCTGCCGCAGCTCCTCTTCCGCATTGTCCGCCAGTCGGGCTGGTGGAGGCTCCTTCCTTTCCACCGCTTGCTTGAGTTGCTCCTTCCAGTTGGCGTCGATTCGCTTGAGAAGCTCGCCGTAAACGATAGCAACATCGTTTAAGGAGGTCAGAGGTTTTTCGGCCAGTTCCTTGAGCACGAGTGGATTGACCGCCGTACTCTCTTTTGCAAGCAGCGAGATTACTCCCGGCGATTTCTCGCTGAATTGTTCCACCGGAAGTTCTGCCAGCACGTGCCACGGATGCCACACCGGATGCGGCGACGATTTTGACTTCTCCAAGTAGTTCTGCCACCGCACGATCATCGCCGGATTCAGTTCTCCCGGATCGGTCAGGAGCATGAAGTCTTCCACCGCCGGCTTCTTCCGCGCGGCATCGGCAGCCAGCAAGTATTCAGCGCCTCGCGTCCGGGCGCCGGCAACGATGGTGGCATGTTTTTCCTGCACGAAGGCATCCAGCTTCTGCTGCCGGCGGGCGAGCTCGAAGGTGAACTTGGGATAATCCTCGCCCTCCGTCGGCGGCGGAGTGAACTCCGGCAACACCAGCGGTTCACTGCTGCTGCGGAGGATGCCGTAGAGGGAGTAATAGTCGGCTGTCGGAATGGGGTCATATTTGTGATCGTGGCAGCGGGCGCAGGTGACGGTCAGCCCCATCAGGCCGCGGGTGACGACGTCGATCCGGTCGTCCAGGATGTCATGCACGTTCCCCATGTAGTGCGGGCCGAGCGTGAGAAACCCCATCGCCGTCAGCGGCCGCTTGTCCTCCCCCATGTCCAGTTGATCGGCCGCCAGTTGCTCCACGATGAAGCGGTCAAAGGGGCGATCCTCGTTCAGCGAACGAATAACGTAGTCGCGGTAGGTATAGGCCCACGGGTAATTCTTCTCCTCGAAGAAGACGTACCCCTTGTTGTCCGCGTATCGGGCCACGTCGAGCCAGTGCCGGCCCCACCGCTCCCCATAGCGGGGCGACGCGAGCAGCCGATCGATGAGCCGCGGCCAGGCGTCGGGGGATTGGTCCTGCTCGAACTCCGCGACTTCTTCGTAGGTCGGTGGAAAGCCGAGCAAATCGAAGTACGCGCGGCGAATGAGGGTTCGCTTATCCGCCTGAGGTGAAAGCGAAAGCTTGGATTCTTGGAGTTTGGCAATGACGAATTTATCGAGCGGCCCTTCGCCGCCGGCAACCTCGGGAACCGCCGGCTTCACCACCGGCTGAAACGCCCAGTGCACTTTCCAAGCATCTCCCGCCTTCACCGGCACCCCTTCCGGCCATGGCAAACCAAGCTCCACCCAGCGAGTGATCACGGCTACTACCTCCGGCCGCAGCGTGCTATTCGGCGGCATCTGCAAATCCCCTTCGCGACGGATTGCCTGGACCAGCCTGCTCTCTTTGACGTTGCCGGCTACTGCGGCAGGGCCTTCATCGCCACCTTTCAAAACCCCCTCTCTCGTATCGAGCCGGAGCCCCCCTTCTTGCTTCTGCGGTCCATGGCAGGAAAGACAATTGGCGGCCAGCAGAGGGCGAACCTGCCGTTCAAAGAAATCGAGTTGCTCGGGGGAGAAGCCCTTCGCCGGGTCCGCACCCTGGGCCGTACCCATCACGAAGTGGACTGCAAGAACTAGCACGGCTATGGCTATTCGCTGTCGCATGGTTCGATTCTACTCGGTCAGGGCGGCTCATTCAGGCCGCAGCCCATAAGGGTTTTGAAAGCCCTTCGATCCCCCCGACGGGACTATTTT
Organism: Pirellulaceae bacterium; assembly: GCA_051004015.1. GTDB lineage: Bacteria > Planctomycetota > Planctomycetia > Pirellulales > Pirellulaceae > SXOA01. Next base: position 40,161 of record JBPCKT010000135.1, read on the forward strand.
TATTCAGGTTTTCAAGGTCGTTTTTCGCGGACTTACGTCGAGCGGTCTCGTCGCAAGTCGTTATGTATACAATTGTTTCAATGATTCAAGTCGTCCTAAGTCTGATTCATCGCCTCGTTCTTGATTCATCCGCGGCGGTGTATTCCCCATAAGGTTTTTTTCGCTTCCGTCGAGGCTCTGGATTTAACCGCAGAATACGCGGAGGGGCGCAGAGAAGAATCTCAGGAACGGCGAGGCATGCCAATGTCCCCTCCGCGCCCCTCTGCGTTCTCGGCGGTCATTCCCTACTGCTGCCATTGCCCCGTGCCCCTTATCCTGTATGTCCGGATGCATTATACACTATTGTACACTTAGGAAAGGCCGCCGGGTGCGTCCGCTCGCGAAAAAGTCGAAGATTCTTTGTCGGGTTGCGCCGGGGGAGGCCCAAGGGCGAGGATGCGAAAGAATCGTCCGTTTGAGGCTGATGCGAGAACTGCGAAGTCCACCATGCGAACCACGATGTGGTTTCCAGTGTAGAATGGATTGGTCCGCCTATTCACCACGGATAAACCATGGAATCCTCCCTGCTTGAGCTCGTGTCAGTTCCACCGGAAGCGGTGCGCCGTTTCACGGTGGACGAATACCACGCCATGATCCAGGCGGGTATTCTGACGCAGGACGATCCCTATGAGCTCATCGAAGGCTGGCTGGTTCCCAAGATGACACGCAATGCACCGCATGACTTGTGCGTTCAAAGACTCCAGCGAATGCTCATGAAGGTCCTGCCCAGTGAGTGGCTATGTTTCGTCCAGTCGGCAGTGACCCTGACCGATGGCGAGCCGGAGCCGGACATTGCCGTCGTTCGCGGCCCGGACGAGCAGTATGCAACCCGCCATCCGCACGGGCCTGATATCGCGATGGTGGCCGAAGTTGCGGACAGCAGCCTCGTTCGTGATCGAGACACCAAGTTCCGTTCCTATGCGCGTGCGAATATCCCCGTCTATTGGATCGCCAATATTTCCGCGGATGTGCTGGAGGTCTATACCCAGCCCGGCGTCGACCAGGACGGAGAGCCGACATACCTGATACGGCACGATTTTCAGCGGACGGACGTTGTCGCCGTCGTTATCGCGGGCAACCCATTCGCGACGGTCAAGGTGAGTGAGTTGCTGCCGTAAGTAATAACCAACTCCGCACCATGGTCAGCCCCGCAGTGGATTCGCCGCAAACTCCGCTGCCGCCCGCAGCCCAGCCCCGCCGCCGCTGGTATCAGTTCACGCTGCGGACCGCGGGTGTCTGGATGGTGCTGCTCTGCCTCCTCCTCGGCAGCTTCGCCTGGTGGCGCGACCGGGCCGAGCGACAGCGGAAGGTGGTGGAGGAGCTGAGGGCGCTGGGGGCGGACGTGCAGTACCGATACTTCTCACTTTGGGAAAAGCGCAACTTTGACCCATCGAAGGAGTTCTTTCCATGTACGCTCTTGCGACTCTGTTTGGGGGTCGATTTTATCTATGACGTTAGCATTGTCAATTTCACAAAACCGGCACCAATTCCAATCGCAACGACCCAAGCGGCGATGGAGAGAATCAGGAAGCTTCCACACCTCGAATCTTTGGCGATTGATGGCGATGCTATTCGAGGGGCAGACCTCGATACGCTTCCGTGCCTCGAGTCGCTCAAGGTGCTCAGCATTTCATCGAGCCGCGCATCCGCAATAAGGGACTATCGAGGAGGGCTTTTCAAGGATGAGGATCTCATCCCGTTAGAAAAGGCAGGGAATTTGGAAGGGTTGGGCCTTTCTTACCAGCCAATCGGGGACGATGGCATGGCTCATCTCCGCAATTGCCGGAAGCTGGATATGCTGCTTATCAGCGGAACGAACGTCGGCGATGAAGGACTCAAGTACTTAAGCGAAATGAATGACCTCAGGCAGCTCGACATTTGCTACTCCCGAGTTACCGATGGAGGTCTCAAGGCGCTTCGCCATTGCGATTCGCTGGTCGAAATCATGATGGGCGGCAACGAGATAACCGGAGCCGGATTTGCCGATTTGGGACCAAAACCAAAGCTTCGGTCTCTGATTACTTATTCAATGCCTATCAGCGACAGCGCTTTGCCTCACCTGGCGCTGTTTCCCAATCTTGAGCTCCTGATGTTAAACAACACTCACGTTTCCGGCGCGGGACTCTCAAGCCTCAAGGGCCTTCCATCTCTCAAGGCAGTATTGGTCGGCAATTGCCCTATCACAGATGAAAACATTGCCGACTTTCAAATTCCCGAGGGATGGACGTCCATCACTCTGAGCAGTACTGAAATCACCGACGCCGGAATTCGCCGGCTGAAATTCCCGGATAGCATCGTTGAAGTGGACCTGTCCGATACGACAATCACCGATGCCACGCTCGATCACCTGGCTCGATTACCTAATCTCATTTCACTAGATGTCGCATTCACGTCTGTTACTCCGTCGGGACTCACTCGCTTTCAGCGAAGCCGCCCCAATTGCGAAGTAAAAAAGTAGATTCGCCACCTTCGCGCGCCGTGAAGTGTTAAAATGCGTTACACTCCGCAGGAATATCTTTAGGCGTCCCTCCAATTCCCTCCCATGTTCCCCACCTCCCACCTCTCCCGCCGCGCCCTCCTCAAGGGCCTGCTGCTGACCGCGGGGGGCTCGGCGGTGATGAATTGGGGGAGCTTGACGGGGCTGCCGGCATTGGCGGAGGAGGTGAAGAGGAAGCGGAAGCATTGCATTTTGCTGTGGATGAACGGCGGGGCGAGCCAGTTTGAGACGTTTGACATGAAGCCGGGGCGGGAGACGGGAGGCTTGTTCCGGCCGATTTCGACGAATGTGGCCGGGACGCAGGTTTGCGAGCTGATGCCCAAGATGTCCCGGATGATGGACAAGATTGCCGTCATTCGCTCGATGCGGACCAGCGAGGTGGACCATCCTGGCGGCATCTATCTGATGCACACGGGGTATCGGCCGGCGGCGAATGTCCGCTTTCCGGAGTTCGGGGCCATCGTCGCCAAGTACCAGGGGCAGGAAGGGGCCGACCTGCCGAGCTTCATCCGGGTCTTCACCCAGGCCCACGCCGGCAGCGGGTTTTTGGGGCCGAAGTATCAGCCGTTCGACATCGGGCCGGAAGGGAGCCTGCCGCCATTTTCCGCCTCGGGGATGGAAGCTCCGCTGGAAGCCCGCCGCCACGAGTTGCGGTCGTTCCTGGAAGATCGCTTCGCCGCCGAACACAAAGCCTACGTCAGCCGCATGCACCGGGAAGCGTATGAGAGTGCCCGCCGGCTGCAGAGTGCCCGCGAGGTTTTCAAAATCGACCGGGAGTGGGAACAGGACCGCGACCTGTACGGCGACAGCGAATTCGGCCGCCGTTGCCTGCTGGCCCGCAAGCTGGTGGAGCACGGGGTCTCGTTCATCGAAGTGAGCCAGAGCAGCTACGACTCGCACGCGGACAACTTCGCCTGGCACAAAGGACTCGTTCCGCCGATGGAGCACGCCTGGGCCGGCCTGCTGACCGATTTGCAGCGACGGGGGCTCCTCGACGACACGCTCGTCGTTTGGACCGGCGAAATCGGCCGCACGCCGCAAATCAACAACCGGGCCGGGCGGGACCACTACGTCCGCTCCTGGACCACCGCCCTCGCCGGCTGCGGCATCAAAGGCGGGGCGGTCTACGGGGCCTCCGACGAGGACGGGGCGGAAGTGAAGGACAACCCGGTCACCGAAGGGGACTTTTTCGCCACCATCTATCATGCCCTGGGCATCGACCCCAAAACGGAAAACTACGCCGGCGTGCGGCCGATACCGTTGGCGCCGTTTGGGTCGAAGGTGGTGGAGGAGCTGTTTGGGTAGACCGTGGTATAATGAAGAGATGCCATTTGCACCCCAGCAAGATTGGACCGCCTTTGCCGTCCAAACAGCCGCAGAAGAATCGGCCTGGATACGGGGTCTAAAAACGGAGGAGCGTTTCGCCTTGTATGCGGACCTGTTCGGGGTCATTTGGAAGGCGCGACAAAATCGGCTCCCCGGAGACTGGGATGAACTAGACGAGTGGAGTTGGCAACAAAAGCTTTCCGTCCACCAGCGGTGTGCCAGCGCGTACAGGAAATTGGATGAATTCCAGCATGCACGAGCCGCTGCAACAAACACTGTTTGATGCGGTCAAGTTTCTCGATGCCGAGCGAGTGCCGTACGCCTTGATTGGAGGCCTGGCGGTTTCGTTGCGAGGCCAACCCCGCATGACGGCGGACGTCGATCTGGTCATTCACGCGGACGTGCCCCGCTCTTTGGCGTTAGCGAGAGGATTGGAAGGGACGGATTTTAAGCCGCTCTTTGACGACGTCGCCCAAGTCATTCAGAAGTCCTTCATTTTGCCTCTCCGGCACCGGACCACCAGCGTGAAAGTTGACCTTGCACTGGGCCTCTCTGGGTTTGAACAGCAGATCATGTCCCGTGCGGAGCGGCTTTCGTTGGCGGGGACCGAGATTGCAGTTGCCACGGCCGAGGACCTGTTGATCATGAAGATTCTGGCGGGAAGGCCGCAGGACGAACAAGATATTCAGGGGCTGATGATCGCCCAGGGCAAGAATTTGGATTGGAAGTACTGTACGGATCTCGCCGCACAACTAGGCAAGGCGCTGGGCCAGGATCTGGCGACTCGCATCACTTCGCTTCGAACCAAGTCAAATGCATAGACCAAGAGCCAGTCGTTCTCATGCTCACTCCCACTCTCCAATATCAGCTCACCTTCGAAGGCCTTTGGCCGAGTGCCGTTTCGTTTCTGGATTCGTCCCGCAAGGTCGCGGCTGGAAATCAGAAGGGGGAGATTTACGTTTGGGAGTTGCCGGAGACGCCGCCGGAGATTCCTGCCGAGGAGAAGGAGAAGAACAAAGAGCGGAAGGCACCGAACTTCAATCCAGCGCGGCGGCTGGAGGGGCATACCAACGCCATCTCGCGGCTGATTTACGATGCGGCCCGCAAACAGCTCATTTCCAGCAGCTTTGATCACATGATTCGGCTCTGGGGTATCGAAGCAGCGCCGACCGGAACAGCCGAGGCGATTCTTGACGGCGATACTCGCAAGGAGCAGTTCAAACGGACCAAGAAGGAAGAACTGCTGAAGGCCCCCGGCGTTCCCGTGCAGACCGTAGTCCCGACGAAGACGTTGGAAGCACATCAGGATTGGATTATGGCTTTGGCCATGACCGCCAGCGGCAATCGGCTCATCAGCGGAGACTCGGCATCACAAGTCATCGTGTGGGACTTGGATAAGAACGAGCCGTTGTCGAAGTGGAAGGGCTATCCCTGGAATTGGATCGTGGCGGCGGACCTCATGGCGGATGGCCAGACGGCGCTGGTCTCCGAATATCGCTACAAGCGGGATGACTTCGACATCCCGGCCGCGGCTCTCAAACTCTGGCACACCGTGGACGGAACCGAAAAGCTCGACCTGCTGAAAGTGCAATTCCCCAAGCTCAATCCGCAGGGCCGCACGTACGGCGACGGCCAACTTTGGAGCAAGTTCGTCGGTGTCGGCCTTGTGGCGGCTGGATTCTCGCCCGATGGAAAGCAGGTCGCTGTCGGGCAAGGAGGCGAAACCGATACGGGCAAGGTCCATCTGTTGGAAACCGAAACGGGCAAGCTCAGCAAAACAGTTTCCGGCCATCAGTATGGTGTCACCGCCCTCGCCTACTCCAAAGACGGCCTGCACCTCTTCACTGCCGGCCGGGATACCTGCATCCGCATCATCCAGGTCGCCGACGGCAAGGAAGTCGCCGTCCTCGGCTCCCCGCGCGGCGGCCAGTTCAAGGACTGGATTTCCGCCATCAGCCTCTCGCCGGATGAAACCCACCTCGCTGCTGCGGATATTGCCGGGCAGGTGGGGGTGTGGAAGCTCAAATAGGGTTCCCTGCCAGCACCTTTCCCTGTTTCATCTGTGGCAGTCCGCCCCACTTTTGCCTACAATAAAGGGTGCGGGAGCCCCCGCGAGGAAGCCTCTTTGGAAGGACGGAAGTCATGGCTCAGGCACTCTCCAAGCTGATTTTTTGCGCCGTGGTGGCGGCGGCAATCGGGGTCATAGGGCCGCTGGCGGCGATGGGTGCCGCTTGCCCGTTCTGCTCGGCATCCGCTCAGACGTTTTCCGAGGAAATCGGCACGATGGACGTCGTCGTGATTGCCCGGCTGGTGGCGCTCCCTCCGAAGAAGGACAAGGAAGACGGTTTTGGCTCGGAAGTCCCCAAGGCTAAGTTCGAGATCGATCGAATCATCAAGGGAGATCCCCTGGCCAAGCCCAAGGAAACCATCGAAACCCTGTACTTCGGCGATGCCAAGCCGGGCACGGCATTCTTGGTGATGGGAATCGACCCGCCCAACGTGATGTGGTCCACGCCGCTGCCGCTGTCGGATCGGGCGCAAGAGTACCTTGGCAAAATTATCAAGCTCCCCCGCGAGGGAGTCGAGCGGTTCACCTTCTTCCAGAATTTCCTGGAGGACACGGACGAGATGTTGGCCCGCGACGCTTACGATGAATTCGCCAAGGCTTCCTACGACACGATCCGCACCCTCAAGGATCACATGGATCACGACAAGCTCGTCGGCTGGATCAAAGATTCCAACATCCCCGCCAGCCGCCGCCGTTTGTACCTCGTGATGCTGGGGATCTGCGGCAGCGAGGACGATCTGCCGATGCTGGAGAAATTTATCAAGTCGGAGGACCGGAAAGAGAAGCAGGGGCTGGACGCGCTGATTGCCTGCTACATAACGCTCAAGAAGGAAGCCGGCCTGCCGCTGATTGAAGAGCTGTTCCTGAAGAATAAGAAGAGCGACTACGCCGATACCTATGCCGCCATCATGGCCCTGCGGTTTCATGCCAGCGAAGGGAAGGTCGTCGAGAAGAAACGGCTGCTGGAAGGTTTCCACTACATGCTCGAGCGGCCGGAGCTCGCGGACCTGGTGATTCCCGACCTGGCCCGGTTCGAGGACTGGGCCCCCATCGACAAGCTGTTCGACCTCTACAAGAAGGCGGACGAGAAGACGAGCTGGGTGCGCGTGCCCGTGGTCAACTACCTGCGTGTCTGCCCACTGCCCAAGGCGAAGGAGCTGCTGAAGGAATGCGAGAAAATTGATCCGCAGGCGGTGAAGCGGGCCAACACGTTCTTCCCCGCCACGCCGGCCACCCAGCCGGTTGATCCGAACAAAGCCTCGCGGGTGAATTTCCCGAAAAAGTTGCATGAAAAATCGGGCGGGCCGAGCGATGCCCAGCCGGTCGTCTTCCAGGCCCCGATTCCGCAGCCGGACGAAGAATCGGGAATCGGCCCGGGGGATTCCGCTTCCGCCAAGCCCCGCCCGCTGCCGGCCCTGGACGCGGCCGGACTGGCCAGCATTAACAAAGGGGCGGCGCCGGCCAAGGCGTTGCGGCAAAACCCCCTGATGGTCCCGAACCTGTGGCAGCTCATCGGCGTACCAGTCGGTGCGGGGCTGGCGCTGCTGTTTGTGCAGTGGTCCATCCTGCGTGGCGGCGTCCGGAAGAGATAGTGCGGAGGAGATCAGGAATGAGCGGCACGCTGGAAAAAATCAAACCATCGCTGGAGATGCAACCGGCGTTCAGCGAAACGGCGCATTATCGCACCATCAGCCGCTCCGCGGTCATCGCGCTCATTCTCTCCATCGTCTCGCTACTGGCCTTTTTCGTCTCCTGGATGCTGGTGCTGCCCGTCGTGGCCCTGGTGCTGGGGCTGACGGCTCTTTCGACCATCCGCCGTTACCCGGAGGAATACACCGGCGCGGGGGCGGCCCTCGCCGCGATCGGCATCTCCACCGGCGCCTTCCTGCTGGCCGCCACCTGGCACACGGTGGATTACGTCACCGAAGTTCCGGAGGGCTATTCCCGCGTCAGCTTTTCTGAGCTGCAGCCGGACATGAAGAATCCCAATTCGCTGATTCGCAACTTGGACGCGATCTTGCCCAAGCGGGCCGCCGAACTCAACGGCCAGCCGGTCTTCATCAAGGGGTACATGCATCCCGGCGTGGCCACGATGGGAAAGGTGGACCATTTCATCCTCGTGCCGGACATGGGAACCTGCTGCTTCGGGGGTCAACCGAAGGCGACGGACATGATCGAGGTCAAGATCAAGCCGGACGCCTCGCGGGTGAAATACTCCACCCGCACGGTCAAGCTGGCGGGCAAGTTCGTCCTGGCGGAACGATCCTCCGAATTCGGCGACCTGCATTCCGTCGTCTATCATCTCGAAGCCGACGTGGCGAAATAATTCCCGCCTCGTTCCCACGCTCCGCGTGGGAACGCACGTCTTGGACGCTCCGCGTCCCTGCCAGCGGAGACGCAGAGCGTCAAGAACGTGCGTGACGACGCAGAGTGTCGTCACGAGGACGTATTGCCGCCCATTTTCAGCCTTGGCCCAACACTTGCTCGCGGGTATTCTTCACGCTGGCAATGTCTTTCTCGCAAGGAGGCGAACATGTCCGCGCTCACGTTCCCGGCAACGGCTGCCGGTTTTTCGTCCGTTCCACTCATTTCCCCTATGCCTTCCCACCGCATCGACCTGCTGGAGTACGGCATCTTCGCCCGGGGTGTGCTGCGGAACCCGTCTCGCGCCCTGCTCTATGAAGACGCCGTGCGGCATGACGAAGGGGTCATCACCTCGGCGGGGGCCATCGTTGCCCGCTCCCACGCCAAGACCGGCCGCAGCCCCAAGGACAAACGGCTGGTGGACGAGCCCGCCAGCACGAAGGACATCTGGTGGGGGCCGGTGAACATCAAGCTCTCGCCGCAGTCCTTCCGCATGAACCGCAGGCGGGCCGTTGATTATCTCTCCACCTGTTCCCGCATCTACGTCATCGATGGCTTCGCCGGCTGGGACCCGGAGCATCGCATCAAGGTCCGTGTTATCTGCTCCCGCCCGTACCATGCCCTGTTCATGCAGAACATGCTGATCCGCCCCAGCGAGGAAGAGCTGGCGACGTTTGGAAAACCGGACTACGTCATCTTCAACGCCGGCGCTTTCCCCGCGGATGAAGAAGTGCCAGGCGTCACCAGCGAGACCAGCGTCTGCTTGAATTTCGAATCAGGTGAATTCGTCATCCTGGGAACCGAGTATGCCGGCGAAATGAAAAAGGGGGTCTTCACCATCATGCATTACCTGATGCCCAAGCGCGGCGTCCTGTCGATGCACTGCTCGGCCAACGAAGGCCAGGCGGGCGACGTGACCTTGTTCTTCGGCCTATCGGGCACGGGCAAGACCACGCTCTCCGCCGACCCGCGCCGCAAGCTCATCGGCGACGACGAGCATTGCTGGACGGAGAAAGGCGTCTTCAATATCGAAGGGGGGTGCTATGCCAAGTGCATCAATCTGTCGGCGGAAAAGGAGCCGGAGATCTTTGCCGCCATCCGCTACGGAACCGTGCTGGAGAACGTAATTCTGCACCCTGAGACGCGGGTGGTCGATTTCGCGGACGCCAAGCTGACCGAGAACACGCGGGCCAGCTACCCGATTGAATTCATCCCCAATGCCAAGATTCCCTGCCTCGGCGGGCACCCCAAGAACATCATCCTGCTCACCTGCGATGCCTTCGGCGTGCTGCCGCCGGTCAGCAAGCTCTCCCCCGAGCAGCTCATGTATCACTTCATCAGCGGCTACACGGCCAAGGTGGCGGGGACAGAACAAGGGGTGAAGGAGCCCGAAGCCACCTTCAGCGCCTGCTATGGGGCCGCGTTCCTGATCTGGCATCCCATGAAATACGCCCAGCTTCTGGCGGACAAGATGCAGCACCACGCCGCCGGGGCCTGGCTGGTGAACACCGGCTGGACCGGCGGCAGCTACGGCGCCGGCAGCCGGATCAAGCTGGCTCACACGCGGGCGATTATCGACGCTATCCACAGCGGCGAACTGGCCAGAGCTTCCATGAAGGCCGAACCGGTCTTCGGCCTGTCCATCCCCACCGCTTGCCCCGGCGTCCCCAGTGAGATTCTCTCGCCGAAGTCCTCGTGGCGAGACAAATCGGCCTACGACGCCACCGCTGCGAAGCTGGCCAGACTATTCCGCGAGAACTTCGCGGACTATGCCGACCAGGCGACGGAGAAGGTGCAGGGGGCGGGGCCCGGATAGATCCAATCCTGGGCGAGTTTATTCCTCCTTTTTTTCCGGTGGAGCGGCACTGAATGTAACGGGACAAGAGTAAATGACCCGTCCGCCGGGGACCCGTAAGTCCTTGATTTTCATCGTCGCATCTCCCACCCCCTGAGGCCGGATGGTCCCAGAGAGGCGGCATGAGCCTTGCTGTTTCTTCACAAGTCGAAGGTTGCCTATACCCACAATATGCAGCCCATTAGGCATTTGCCTTTCAAACGTGACACTCAGCAATTCGGGCGGTTTCTGCTTCCCCACCCCCAGCTCCAGGTCCACGATATACCATTCGTGATAAACGAGCTCTTCATTGAGTTTTGTTCCCTGAATGGTTTTATCGGGATCGAGGGTGAACGAGTGGAACTGAATCGTCCTCTTTGCCTTGGATCGAATGTCCCGCCGCTCCGCCTCCTCCCGCTTCTTGATCGTCTCGAAATCAAATTGATCAGCCTTGACACTGGGCCCCCGTGAGCAAGCAGGTAGAGCGCTGAGCAGAGCGATCAGTACGACGAACCTAGCCGTTTTCGAATTCGATAGCACGTTTGTCATACGACCTCGTTTTATGCCGGACCATCGACGATGATCTCGTGGCTGGAAACGCCTCCGGGCCCGGTCGCCAAGAGACGCACCCAATTCCAGCCCTGGACCCATTTTCCGTAGAACGGATACCCGGCGGCGGGCATTCCCAAGCTTCTGTCCCAAGTCCCCTCGGCCGTCGACGTTCCCTGTTTCGTGTAATACTCGATGTACATCGGCGTGCCTTCCGTTCTCCACCACCAGACTCCGACTTCATAAGCCGTGCTCGCCGGGCCGCCTCCGGTAGCGAAGATCATCTCCGATTCGCCCCAATGCGAAAATTCCGCGGGGTCCGTCATCCACCAGTCCGCATGGGCAATCATCGTTGGAAATGTGAGCATAACAAGGACAGCCAGAACCATCAAGAATCGTGAAGATTTCGACATTGGATCCTCGTTCTGAAAAGAGAAGGAAAACGTCACTCGGCGCCGTTTCGCGATCCGAGACCGCGCCAGACCTTAAGAGCAATTTGATCGGACGTAAACACAACGTGCCCATCCGCGTAGAGGGACTGGACACCATTGCCGTGCATGCTACCCGCGGTAAACGCGCCTTGCGGCAGATAGTTTTCATTCGAACAGCTATTTCTATTCGGTTGCAGAACGTGGTTGTAAAGGGAGGCCCCCCACCCACCCTCTACCCACGGACGGCCCATACGCCAGTGCTTACCCGCCACAGTTGTCGTTCCTTCCATGATTTGAAAGGCGTTCTCGTCGCACATTTGACGGAACTTCTCAAGGTCTTCCGGTGCCAAGAACGGTTCTCGTGTAGCCCAAATGCTCCGCCGGAGCGCCTTGGAACCATCGCCCACGAGGATCTCGCTGACCGCGACGGTATTGGAAGTTCCATCGCTAACATCCGCCGTGGAGACGATCCCACCAATGCCATTCAGAAACGTTCCCGATGGCATCTGAAAAATCCCATCGAAGCCATATTTTTGAAATCCCTGTCCGAAGTTGCCAGCGTAATTCGTCCCCGCGAATTTCGCGGAATCGCCGCCGCCAGACGTCGGTTGCGGGTCAATACTCGCGGGATTTGACGGATCATCCGGGCAGCGGAAAATAGCCACGGCAAAATATCGGCTGGGGACATCATTCATCACTGGGTTGACACTCAAGTCAACGTGACGGGCAATATCGTCGCGTTCGAGAAAGGGGAGGAGCCTTGCGAGATAACTGTAGTTTCCGCCCATCCCGTCTGGAAAGGCCGAAGCATGCGCCGCTTGAAAACTTGCGATGCTAACTCCGATTTGACGGAGGTTGTTGCTGCACTGCATTCGCCGGGCAGCTTCGCGGGAGTATTGAATCGCCGGCAGCAGGAGCGCGATAACGACGCCGACAATAGCGATGACAACGCAGAGCTCAAGCAGAGTGAACGCGCGAGTCTTCATTTTCTTGCCCTACCGAGAAGTGCAGAGCCCAACTCCAAGACAAGTTACCGCGCGCGCGCCCCCAACTGTCAACGCAATCTGGGAAAATCTTTCGAGGTTTAATGCCCATGTAGGCATAGCGGCACAACCTAAAAGGCTAAATTATATGCCCTAAAAGTATTGGTCTGCACAACGGAGTGAGATTATTCCGACCGGAGAGTGCCTAACCTCTTCGCAGCTTTTTGGTCGCGCGGTGTAGAGAAGAGAAACGTGCAGGGAGCGGGGCCGAAGTAGGTCAAAGCATGCTCGGCGTCGGATTGTGCGGCACCGCTTCGGCGTCGTCTGCGGTCAGGGGCGTGCGGCTTTGCTCGTAGCCCGTGCAGCCGACGAGGGGGCTCCCTTGCTCGAACTTGTAGGTGCCGTCGTTGTTTTTCTGGAGCGTGGCCCAGCGGACGTAGGAGAGCATCTGCTGCTCGGAATCAAAGGTCGCCGCGAGCTTTTTGGCTCTGCCGGGCTTGAGGCAGTAGAGGTAATGCATCGATAGTCTCCTTCGTGAACAGAAGCTCGTATGGGTCGTCGCCAGCATTTGCCAGCGGAACAACAGCGAAAGCCGCCTGCTTGCCGGGGGCTAAACCTCCCAGTTCATCCGCAATGCCGAGCGCTTCGGCTCCGTACACGGCGCCCATTTTCAAGACTTCCTCGGGATGAACGCTCGGATGATGCCGGGCAATGTGCCGCAGCTCGGATAGGACGGACAGGTCCGGGTTGCTGGCCCGTGAATCGGTTCCGACTGCCACTCGCACGCCGCGGGCGACCATTTCCGCCAGCGGATATTCGCCGTGCCGAAAATAGGCGTGCGTGCGTGGGCAATAGACGACGGTCATCCGGTCCCGCCGGGCGGCCAGGAAGTCCATATCCTCCGTCCCCAGAAAACTGCCATGAATGATGAGGGCCTGATGTGCCGCGGCCAGCATCTCTAAGTAATCCGCTGGCCGGATGCCGCGCGGGATTTGCCCCGGATGCCACGCGCCGAGATCCTCCAGCCGCTCCACGAGCGGCCCGCTATGACAACGGAGCAATTCCAGCTCTTCCATCGATTCGGCCAGGTGCATAGCCAGAGGCACGCGTGCTTCCGCCGACAGCGCACAGACCTTGCGGAGCAGCTCGGGCGAGACGGTGTAAGGAGCATGGGGCGAGAGGCCCTGGCGGAAATTGGGGGAGGACCTGTTCACATGCTCCCGCGCGGCGGCCAGCAAGGACTCGGTCCGCTCGGGAGCGAGGCCTAGCAGCTCCAGAAAGACCGTACCGCGAATTCCAGTCACCGTGCCATAGCTGGCCGGCGGACAATCCGGCGAGGCAATCTCGCCCAGGGCTGCCACTCCCACTTCGATCGATTCCTCCAGGCCCAGCCCGAAAGCAAGGTCCGTATAAGCCGCCAGATCCACTCCGTTTTCCGTGAGCCAGCGCCTCGCCGCCACGACTTCCCCAATCCAGTCGGCAAAGGGCATTCCGGGCCGGCCCAGCGGAGTTTCCAGCGTGCTGAATTCCAGGTGCGTGTGGGCGTTGACCAAACCCGGCAGCAAGGCGACATCACCCAGGTCGGTGACGGCTTGGCCATTCTGGTACTTTTCGATGGAGACGATACGACCCCTTGCCACCTGGACGACGCCATCCTGGATTGGCGGAGATTCGATGGGGAAGACCCAGCGGGCGCGGAAGGTAGCGGTTGAGGCGGTGAGCATAGACCGGTCTGACGTGCGGGACTTTAAGGTATATTATCGCAGAAGACCCGGAGGCCGTTGGCCTCCGGCTGCCTGGGGAGTCCGGCTTACACCATTCCAACATGCTCAAACGTATTCTCGTCACCGGCGGCGCAGGGTTTCTGGGCTCGCATCTTTGCGAGCGCCTGGTGGAGCAGGGGCACGACGTCATCTGCCTCGACAATTTCTTTACCAGCCAGAAGACGAACGTCGCCCATTTGCTGGGGAAGCCCAACTTTGAGCTGGTGCGGCACGACATCACCACTCCCATTTGGCTGGAGGTGGACGAGATTTACAACCTGGCCTGCCCGGCGGCCCCCGGCCATTACCAGTACAACCCCATCAAAACGATGAAGACGTCGGTGCTGGGGGCGATCAACGTGCTGGGGATGGCCAAGCGCTGCAAGGCCAAAGTGCTGCAGGCCAGCACCAGCGAAGTCTATGGCGACCCCGAAGTTCACCCCCAGCCGGAGAGCTATCGAGGCAGCGTGAACCCGCTGGGGCCGCGGGCCTGCTACGACGAAGGAAAGCGGGCGGCGGAGACGCTGTTCATGGATTACCACCGCTCCAACCGGGTCAACATCCGGATTGTCCGCATTTTCAACACCTACGGACCGCGGATGCACCCCTATGACGGCCGCGTCGTTTCCAACTTCATCCGCCAGGCCCTGCAAGGAGCAGACATCACGCTCTTTGGCGACGGCCAGCAGACCCGCTCGTTCTGCTACCGCGATGACCTGATTGAAGGCATCATCCGGATGATGAACGGGCCGGATGAATTCATCGGGCCGTGCAACCTCGGCAACCCCGGCGAATTCACTGTCCGCCAGCTCGCCGAGCAGGTCATTCAGGCCACGGGCTCGAAATCCAAAATCATCCACGAGCCCCTGCCGCCGGACGATCCCACGCGCCGGCGGCCCGACATCACCCTCGCCAAAACCAGGCTCGACTGGGAACCGCAAGTGCCGCTCCTGGAAGGTCTGGCCAAGACCATCGCCTGGTTCCGCTCGATCAACCTGGCCCACTATCGGCCGCCGACCCCGAATTTCTAGCTCGCCGGTTCGTAGTAACCGGCTTTAGCCGGTTAACGATGGTGTCGCAAATGGCTTGTGCTAAAAACAGTCGACAGCGATAAAAGGGAGATGGCAGTCAATCCCTACGCTCCACCGCAAGTGGAGATCATTTCCGCTCCACGAGGAAAGCCAATTGGGCCGAACCTGGCGCTCCGGGTCCGCTTGGGACAGATAGGGAACATCCTCCAAGGCGTCTGCGCGATTACTTTCCTGCTGTCGGCTGCCTGGCTGTTCTACGGGCCGCCGCCGTTTGTCGAGTGGGTTGTATCGCTGCCGGCTAAGGCACGCGGTGAGTATTTCTACAACGAAGCCCTGTGGCCCATCAACATTGCGATGCTGGGCGGATTCCTGTTTTGCATGCTGACCTTATTCATCGGGGTGAAGAGGCAGAAACTGGTTTCTCTGGCGATGTTGCTGTTCTTCGCCAGTCCGTTTATTCTGCTGCTGGGAAAAGAGATGTACGACATGGTTGAAGTTCAGTTACTGCACGGTCGGTAGTGGACTGGATAGCCTAGACGCCCGGTTCACGCCCACGCAAAGCCGTGGGCGTGCCGCCCGATTGTCCGCTAACCCGCTGAAGCGGGTTACTACAAACTAGCCCGCTTCTTTGAGCGACTTCGCCGCGCCGCCGGCCACTTTCTCCCGCGGCTGGAGCTCGTCACGCAAAACGATGACGTCGGGGGGAGCTTCGATGCCAATGCGGACGCGGTCGCCGGAGACGCGGACGACGGTTACAATGATGTTATTGCCGAGGCGGATTCTTTCGGATTCTTTGCGGGATAGGACGAGCATGGCGATTTCTCCGAGAAAATTATGATGTTCTGTCTATGAATGGTGTTTTGTACAGAAATGGTCGAATTGTCAATGCCGGTTTTGCCGGCTGGGCAAGATTTTTGCTTAGTGAGCGGCGGCCAGGCTTGCATGTTCCAGCCGAGGAGCCGCTTCGAGTTGCGTTTTGGCCGTCCGCTCGCCGGAAGAGCCATAAAACAGGATGGTGTTCCGCTCGGTCTCCCAGATGGCCGTCAGCTTGACGCTGCGGGGGCCATACAGGCAGAAATAGATGCCGCACGCCTTCTTGCCGCGGACCAGAATCCGCTCGGTGATGTCGAAGGCGCCGCGTTCCAGCTCATTTTGTTCGCACAGGGTGTAATGGACGTAATTTCGAAGATCATTCAAGTTTTGAATTTGCAGGGAATCAGCCGACATTTCCTAGCAAGCTCCGTAGAAGAGGTATCGGGGATGACAGAGACTGCGGGGCGGGAAGAATGGGCAGTCTGGGGTGAGTGTCAGCAAGAGTACTATCGGCTAGCACCGTCAAGTTGTTTGAGCACGAAGAGTGCGAAGTTTAAGAAGAGCTTGCGGCGCTATGACGAGTTTGCGGGTTCGCCTAGCTTGTGCGAAGAAGAGGGAAGAACCACAGAGACACAGAGGCACAGAGCATAAGGAAGAGAAGTGAGAGGCGAAATGCTCAAGAGCGCGAGAAGCTTTAAAAAATCCTCTGCTGCTGCTCTGTGCCTCTGTGTCTCTGTAGTTAATCCCTCTGCTTCTTCTCCCCGCGGATTTTAGCCGAGAACTCCGCCCCCTTCTCGTCCTTGAAGGCGTGGGCGATTTCGTTGATCCGCGAGCGTTTCTTGAGCTCGGCAAAAGGGACGCTGTTGTCGAGCAGGCCGAGCTCATAGCCCAGCTCATCCGCATAGCCGGGCAGGAGGACGCGGTAATCGTAGGGGACGCGGCCGGGGGCGATCTTATTGATGTGCTCGACGATGTTGGTTGTGCAGTTGTTGCTGAGGGTGTCGTAGAACTCAGGATGCTCGCGGAGCTGGTTGGCCCGCTTGAGCATATCCGTGAAAAGTTTGCGAGCCATTTCGGGCGTCGCCGTGGTGCGATAGAGATAAACGTCACAATTGCGGTGTTCCGTCCGGGCCAGGATCAATTCCCGTTCGTCCGCGATGACGTACACCAACTCATACTCACCGAGCAGCCCGCGAGCGGCATCGTACTTTTCTCCATTCTCCAGCCGCACTTCCACGCTGATGCCGACATGGTCCCCATTGGCGAAGCCAAAGCTGAGCATCGTGTGTGCGATTGCCTTGTTGTCGCTGAAGGGGACCACGATAAAGTCCACCGACTGGATTTGCGCGAGGTCGTAGGTCTTGTCGTAATAATCGACAAGGCAGTCACGATAGGTCAGGAACTCACAATTCCGCACGTTCTGAATCGTCACCTTGTCCTGCTCGAAACTCGCCTGAGCCAGGACCTTGAGTTCCGGAATCCAGTCCCCCTCGTTACTCGGCTTACGGCCGGTCAGCGGCTGGAAGAGCGAGGTCAGGGACGGTGGCGGGACCGCAGGTTGTTTGGATGCTTGCTGGGGAACTGACGCGCAGCCGCCAGCAGCGGCAACCGTCGCCATCAAAATCAGCAGGGCAAATCGCCAAAGCGGCATGGGCGGAGCTGCTGGAATCAGCAGCGCTAAACGTAGTGGCGGAGTAGCGCGAACGGTAATACCGAGCGCAGAGATTTTCAGCAAGGGCGATTCCGCAGTCGCCTCCCTGGACCTGACCGCTAGCTGGTGGCAATCGGCTGTTCCCCTGGGCTACAATGGGCCATCTCACTCTCTCCCAGGAGGCATGCTATGCCAGCGAAACATCGGGTCGTCGTCATCGGCCATACGGGCCGCGGGAATTATGGTCACGGGATTGATACCGTCTGGAGCCGCCTCAAGGATACCTGCGAAGTTCTGGCGGTTTCTGACCCCGACGAATCGGGACGGGCGGAAGCTGCCAAGCGGTTGGGAGTTTCCAAAACCTTCGCCGATTACCGGCAGATGCTCGACGAAATGAAGCCGACGATTGTGGGCATCGGGCCCCGGTGGGTGGACCAGCATCGGGACATGGTGTTGGCCTGCGCCGAGCGTGGGGCGCACATGTATATGGAAAAGCCTCTCTGCCGCAGCCCGGCCGAGGCGGATGAAATGGTCGCCGCGTGCCAGAAGCACGACGTGAAGCTGGCCCTCGCCCATCAAACCCGCTATAGCCCCAAACTGCAGGTGCTGAAGGAGTTCATCGAGGCGGGCAACTTGGGAGAACTTCTGGAGCTACGCGGTCGCGGCAAGGAGGACGCCCGTGGCGGCTCCGAGGACCTATGGGTGCTCGGCAGCCACGTCATGAACCTCATCAACTTCTTCGGCGGAGATCCCCAATGGTGCTTCGCCCAGGTGAAGCAGGACGGCCAGCCGATCGCCAAATCGCACGTGAAGGATGGCCCCGAAGGGCTGGGCCCGCTCGCGGGCGACACCGTCAACGCGGTATACGGCATGGACGGCGGAGCGACGGCCTACTTTGGCTCCAAGCGGAATGCCACCGGCGGGCGCTTCGGCCTGACCATCTACGGCAGCAAGGG
The DNA here is from genome assembly GCA_051004015.1 of Pirellulaceae bacterium. Classification (GTDB taxonomy): domain Bacteria; phylum Planctomycetota; class Planctomycetia; order Pirellulales; family Pirellulaceae; genus SXOA01. The sequence goes on from JBPCKT010000135.1 coordinate 58,466, forward strand.
AGTCGTGGAAATCCTCACCGGAACTCTCCCCAGCGTACAGTTCCTCCCCGATCCCGCCTGGTCCGCCGGCCGCAGTGGCAAGGCCTGGATCCCAATTTCTAGCGCCGGCGTCGGCAAGCCGGAACCGCTCAAGGACAGCAGTCCCGATGCCGGCAACCACCTGGCGGTGCTGGACCTGATGGCCGCGATTGAAAAGGATCGCGACCCGGAATGCAGCTTGGAGGAGGGGAAGACGACCATCGAAATGATCTGTGCCGTCTTCGAATCGCAGCGCACCGGCGGGCCGGTCAGTTGGCCGCTGAAGACGCGCGTGAATCCGCTGTCGCTGCTCTAGGCGAGCGGGAGGCGATTTAGAACATGCAGGTTCCCGCGAATGAAATAGCAAGAACCTGCGAATGAAGAAACCGAAGGATGAAACCTTCTCTCAATATATTCCTGCCGCCATTTTTTTGGCAAGCCTTTTGACCGAATTCGGAGAAACATATGATGGCTCGTTTATGCCTTCGCGTTCGCCTATCCGTAGCTGCCGCATTTTTCGCGTTTTTTGCGGCCATTTCGGCATCCCCCATCCCTGTGCGGGGCGAAACTCCCCGCGAGTGGGCAGCCGCGAATGTTGATGAGCTGTTCCAACTCTACCAGTACTTCCACACCCATCCCGAGCTCTCCTTTCAGGAGAAGGAAACGGCGGCTCGCTTGGCGAAGGAACTGAAGGCAGCTGGTGTGGAAGTGACGGAAGGTGTCGGCGGCACCGGAGTGGTGGGGGTGCTAAAGAACGGCAAGGGGCCGCTGGTGATGCTGCGTACGGACCTGGATGCACTCCCCGTCACCGAGCTGACCGGCCTGGCTTATGCATCGAAAGTGAAAGTGAAAGACCCCAGCGGCGTCGAAGTTGGCGTGATGCACGCCTGCGGGCACGACATCCACATCACCAACCTGGTGGCGATGGCCCGCTACTTTTCCACCCACAAGGACCAGTGGTCCGGCACGCTCATGTTCCTTGGCCAGCCCGCGGAAGAGCGGGGGAGCGGGGCCAAGAAGATGCTCGACGACAAGCTCTTCGAGCGGTTCGGCAAACCTGATTTTGCCCTGGCCCTGCACTGTGACTCGACGCTCGCCAGCGACCAGGTCGGCTGCCGTGGAGGCTTCATGCTGGCCAATGTGGACAGCGTGGACATCACCATCCGGGGCCGCGGCGGGCACGGGGCCATGCCGCACACCACCGTGGACCCCATCGTCACCGCCGCCCAACTTATCCTGTCGCTGCAAACCATCGTCAGCCGCGAGATGAAGCCGACCGACCCGGCGGTCGTCACCGTCGGCTCCATCCACGGGGGCACCAAGCACAACATCATCGGCGACACCTGCACCCTGCAAATCACGGTGCGAAGCTACTCCGATAGCGTCCGTGCGCACCTGCTCAAATCCATCCAAACCAAAGCCGACGCCATTTCCGCCGCGGCCGGAGCGCAGAAGCCGCTCATCGCCATCTCGGAGGGAACGCCCGCGATGTTCAACGACGAAAAGTTGGCCCTCCGGATGGCCGAAGTCTTCAAGCGGGAGTTCGGCAAGGAGAAGGTCATTCCCGGCGAGCCCTCCATGGGGGGCGAGGACTTCAGCCAGTACGGCCGGGCCGGCGTTCCCATCCTCATGTTCCGCGTCGGCACCGTCGAACCCGCCCGCCTCGAGCGGCTCAAGAAGCTCGAAGCCGTCCCTTCGCTCCATTCGCCCCTCTTTTATCCCGACGCCGAACCGACAATCGTCACGGCCGCCCATAGCATGATCTCCGCTACGCTGGAATTGATGAAGAAGTAAGGTGAGGCAGGTTTCCAGCTTGCCCGCACGAGCAGCCGGTCAGCATCGGCCAAGAATGAAAATGCCAATTCTTAACGCAAAGGAGCCAAGGTGCGGAGACGCCGAGAAGAAAAGGAAGAATTGAGGGGACACGGAAAACACGGAGGACACGGATTTGGGGTCGAGATTTGCCTGGCCGTGTCCTCGGTGTTTTCCGTGTCCCAAGTTCCTTCCCCCTTAGCGCCTTAGCGGCTTCGCGGCTTGGCGTTAATCAGGAAAATGCAGGCAGACGACATTGGTGATTTTGTCGCTCACCTGGTCGAAATAGAGCTTTCCAGAATCGAGGGTCAGCAGCTTCTCGCGTTCCGCCACTCTGGCATCCACGCTGCCGATGCTCGCGAGAAACCGGATGCACTCGCAAGGGTCGATGCCAGTCCGGCTCACTACGTCGCGGTGAGCTTCGAAGGCCACGCACCAGCAGTCAGCGGCTCGCAGCGTTTTTTCGGCACCCTTGAGAACGGCAAGTTCTCCTCCCTCCACGTCGACTTTCATCACGATGCTTCCGCCGGGAGGCAAACCGAGGTCGTCAATGCAAATAACCTCCAGATCGCCGTCCTCGGCTGGGGTGAGAAAGCGGGCGTGTTCCGAAGGATCCGTCGGCGATTGGGCGAGTTTTCCTTTGCCGGTAAAGTCCGCAGCGGCAGCCTGGAGCGCACGGGCCGGGAAGGGGAGCTGGGCGGCATTCCGCGCGAGAAATTCAAAAGCGACTGGGCTCGGTTCCAGGAGGACGGCCTCCACGAACTGGGGCGACTGCGCGGCAACGAGCGCGGTGAGCGCCCCAATGTCGGCTCCGACATCGATCCAGCGTAGGGGCGGCAGAAGGTCGTGCGCCGGCTCGTCGAGACTCGCAACCAGCTCATTCTCATACGCCAGCAAATCCGGCAGCGCCCATTGGTTTTCCCGCCGCCAGAGCGGGACTGCGAGCTTTACTTCGTCTGACAACTCGTATTCGACGACGCAGTTCAGCCACCCGCGCCTCTCGGCCAGCTCGATCAGCCGATAACCGCCGCGGAGCCGGTTGCGGATGAGCCACTTGGCCAGGCGGAAGTGCCAAGGGGGCGACGAGCGGGTGGGATAGGTCGGCACAAGGAGGCTAATCGAGGTAGAGAAACTCGTTCGTATTGAAGAGCGCCAGGCAAAGTTGAACGAGAGCGGCATCGGGCGCACTTCCCTCGCGGTGGAGCAGCTCCTCTTGCCGGCTGAGGAAGTCCGTCAGCGTCTTGAGCTCGACCTGGCTTGGTGATCGACCCCAGGTACGGCGGCAGGCGGCAATGATGCGAGCGGATGAATCGGTGGGAGAATCTCGCAGCACTTCGGCTGCGAGGTGCCGCGCACAGCTTAGCGAGAACTCCGAATTGAACAGCAGCAGCGACTGCGGGGCGGTGGTGCTGCGGCTGCGAGACGGGCAACTGGCGTTGGGGTCGGGGCGGTCGAAGGCTTCGAACAGCGGATAGCGGAGGTTTCGCCGGGCGAAGATGTAAATGCTGCGGCGGGCGGCAGCGGCTGGGTTTTCGCTGGCTTTCCACTGACTGGGAAGCAGCGTCTTGGTCAGTTCCTCCGGCAGCGGCGGCATCACGCCCGGCCCGCCGCGGCGGAAATCAAGCTGACCGCTGGCGGCGAGCATCGCATCGCGTATCGCTTCCCCTTCCAGCCGCCACGGTTTGCGGGATGCCTGACGATAGGCCGCCGAGCAGACCATTTGCCGATGCAGCTTCTTGAGTCCCCAGCCGTTTGTCATCAGTTCGCTGGCCAGCCAGTCGAGCAGTTCGGGATGACTCGGCGCCGTCCCCATCACCCCAAAGTCGCTCGGCGTCTCCACGATCCTTTTGCCGAAATGATGCTGCCACAGCCGGTTGACCATCACGCGGCTGGTGAGCGGATGGTCCGGGCTGGTGAGCCAGCGAGCGAGGCCGGTTCTTGGCGAGCGGGGAGTTTCAGAATCGCGGGCGTCAGCCCCCTGATTCTTCGCCGGTAGCAGAACCCGCACAAACGCCGGCTGCAATTCCATCCCCGGCCGTTGCCAATCGCCTCGTATCCAGAGCCGAGCGGGGCCTTTGAATTTAGCGTCGTTGTGCAGAGCAATGACGGAGACATCCTTCTGCAAGCTCACCGCTGGCTCAAAGAACGCCCGTAGCCGGTAGAAGTCCGCCTGGCTGAGCGGGTCGTACTTGTGGTCGTGACACTGGGCACAGCCGAGTTGCAGCCCCATGAAAACCGAGCCGATGGTCCCCGCCACTTCATTGAGCAGCTCGTGCTTCCGCTGCTCCTGCGAGTTGATGTCCGGCATGTCCGGCCCGGAGAGGCAGAACATCGTGGGGATGGAATTCCGCGTGAGCGGAATCTGCTTCGGTTTATTGCCGTCGGAAATTTCCGATTTGAATTCTTCGAGTTGAGAGCCAATATCCTCTGACTCCTGACCCCTGACTCCTGACCCCTGCTCGTCCCCCGCCACCTGCTGCCGCACGAACTCGTCGTACGGCATGTCCGCGTTCAGCGCCCCGACGACCCAGTCGCGATACCGCCACGCCTCTTTCCGCACCAAGTCATGCTCATACCCATCCGTCTCCGCAAACCGGGCCAGATCCAGCCAGTGTTGCCCCCACCGCTCACCGTAACTCGGCGACGCCAGCAACCGGTCCACCAGCCGCTCGTAGGCATCGGGGTGCTGGTCATTCGTGAACGCTTCAATCTCCTCTAGCGTCGGCGGCAGTCCGGTCAGGTCGAACGTCAGTCTTCGCAGCAGTGTCTCGCGACCGGCTTCATTCCCTGGCGTCATTTTCTTCGCTTCGAGTTTCGCCAGAATGAACCGATCAATGCCACCCCGGCACCACCCCTTCGCTCCCGCCACCTCGGGCAACTTTGGCCGCACGATGGGCTGGAAACTCCAGTGTTGGCGGTCGGTTTCCGCAATTGGCGGCTCTTGGTAGTCGGTATCCGCGGCAATTCCAAGGATGGGTACATGCACTGCTGCGCCCGCCACAACTAATGCCAATCGAGCGAATTTGGATGCCGTTGTTACCACGATTTACGCAGCCCGATTCATCGGGCTTTGCCCTGTTAGGCCCGTGCTTTAGCACGGGCAAGCCTGCCAAAAACATCTTCTCTTTCCGTCCGCCGCCGCGGAGCGGCGGCGGACGGAAAGGGAGGGATTTTGCCGCGTGTGCCCGGACTAAATGCTGGGCCTGACGAAGCAAAGGACCGTAAACGGCCCTCGAATCTGGACATGTCAACAATCGAAGCAGCCATTAATATGTCTCCAAGCCGTCCCCTTCGGCTGCTTCAAATTCCTGGCTGATAGCCTTGAATTCTCCCATTGCCACTGCATCGCCAAGCATGAGATCAAGCGACCGCTCAACCGATGCAGGGTCCTTATACGACCACGGCAACCGACGAGCGGCGACAAAGGCGGTGAAGTCCTCGACCTCGCGGGCTGCGTCGGCGGGAAGCTTACGAAATAGATCGACTAACCGTTGTTCCTGCTGATTTAGCGCCATCATTTCAAGTCATCCTCTCTACTACTGGCCACTGAAAACACTATCGCAAAACGACCGACAAAAACGTCCAGGCCACAGTTGCCACCACATACGGCGCATACACAAGCCCCAAAACAGCCAGGACCAGCAGCCAACCCCGCCAGCCCCGCGTCGAAACACAGTACCAAACGAGCGAGAATGGATAGGTGACAAACACGAAATAGCCAAAGTCAAAACACGGCGTCCGCCGCTCTTGGAGTGCGTCTTCCACAATCCAGAGCGCCACCGCCAGTGGGCCAAGATAACCGAGGAGCACTATCGCTATTGGCGGCGCGCCGCTGGCCAGGAACGCCAGCAGCAGCACCGCGACGGCTCCGCCCGTCCAAGCAATGCGCGCGAAGGGAGAAACAATTAGCGTAGCAATGCTTGGGTCGGAACTTTGAATTGTCATTTCTTGAGCAACTCCTCCAGCGGCTCAATTCCCAAATCGAATTCTCCCCGCAGTGATCCATTCTTGGGTGCCGGCCAGCCGTTCTCAACATTCATCCAGGCGATACCGTGGTCAATTGCCTTTCCATACCGCAATCTCACGTTGCGGACGCTGCCTTCAAATCGCATGAGGCTGTCTGCATCTGCATCTTTGTTGAGCGCGTGGGCGAAGAAGAGCGATTTGACTTTGGTGTTCCAAGCATACGGTCCAAGTTCTACTCGGCTGAGAGCATCCCTCGCCTCAGGAGAAGAATTCCGGGCAAGCGAATAATACATCCAATTCACCGCATCGCCGCTTGGATCATCCCGTTCTTTGATCGCTCGCTCGATAAGCGGAACGACTTCGGCACCCCGTCTGGCCAGGATTTGGGCCACAGCGCGGAGCGGCCAATCGCCGCGCCGTGCTTCCGTAAGGTCGTTTGTTTGTTCCACTGTACTTAAGATGTCGATCAGGTCTTGATAGCGGTGATCCAACGAAAGTCGTTCTAGTTTGTTACAGTAGAGTACGGCGTGCCCAGCATAACTGGCTGCTGTATCCCGTTCAGAAAGGGGATCCCGTCGTTGCTTGGCGATTAAAGCAACTTCCTTTTCCTTCGCTCGGCGAGCGACCGCCAATAAGTCATCTTTTTGTCCTGCTTGGGAATACATTCGATAGGCCATGAAGGCCTGAAATGATCCGCCGCTGGTCGGCGACACCGCATTCTTGCGAAGCCGTTGCATCACTTCCCGGGCGCAATCAGTGTGATTTCCCTTCTGGAGTTTGCAAAGCCAGATGCTGTTCTTGCGGGCTCCATCCATTTCATCGAAACAAGTGCCGCAAAAACTGGTCGGCATCCAATGCTCCCAGCAGGCCAGAGCTTTGTCCCAATCCCTTGCCGCCATATACCGACTCCCGAGGAACTCATGAGCGAAGTCCTCGTTGGCAAGGGCTTGCGCAATGGATTTGTCTGCCTCCGGGCGGAACCCGTCCATTCCTTTTTCAAAGGCAGTGAGCATCTCTTTCTCGTCGCCCAGCCTGTGATAAACATTGCCAAGCTGACACCAGGCGACCCGAATATAAGGAGCGTTGGGATAGTTGGAAACAACTTCCAAAAGTACCTTCTTGGCGGTCTCCGGTGCGTCCGAATAATAGGCCGTGTGAGCGACCGAACACAGCCACACAGGAATCCGTTCTGGGAATTCCTTACTTCGCTCACGCTGATGAACGTAAGCCAGTGCTTCTTCGCAGCGCCGCTCCTTGAGGTACGTATTGAGCTGCGTGGTAATCTCCCTTTCAGACTTCGCAGATTCATCGGCCAATACCGGTGCATGAGTGAATAGCAACGTGAATGTAATCAGGCAAAACGTGAGGAGCTTTCTCACGAGCGAGTGACGATGTGAAATGAGCGGGTTGTTCACGCCATCACCTCCCTCACTACTCTCGCCTCGTCTCCCGGCCCCGTCAGCCTCTCCTCCAACCCGTTGTGGAAGAATGAGAGCGACGCATGGTCGAGTCCCAGGAGTTCCAGCAGCGTGGCGTGGAAGTCGCGGATGTGGACTTTGTTTTCGGCGGCGCGGAGGCCGACGGAGTCGGTTGCGCCGTAGGCGAAGCCGCCGCGGACCGCGCCGCCGGCGAGGAACACGCTGTAGCCCCAAGGGTTGTGGTCGCGGCCTTTCCCCTGCTCGCTCATCGGCATGCGGCCGAATTCGCCCCCCCAGATGACGAGCGTGTCGTCCCATAGGCCGCGGCGCTTCAGGTCCCGGAGCAGCCCGGCGGCGGGGAGGTCGGTCCGGCGGCAGAGCTGGGTGTGGTTGGCGAGGACGTCGTTGTGGGCATCCCAGCCGTTGAAATCGCCGGAGTAGACCTGCACGAAACGGACGCCCCGCTCGACCATCCGCCTGGCCAGCAGGCACCGCTGGCCGAACTCACGGGTTTCCTTGTCGTCCATTCCATACAGCTTTTCCGTCTCGGCGGATTCGTCGCGCAGGTCCACCAATTCCGGGGCGGCGGCTTGCATGCGGAAGGCCAGTTCATAGGCGGCAATCCGGGCGGCCAGTTCGCCCTCGTCATCGTCGTGCGAAGCCAGGTGCTGGCGATTCAATTCCTGCACCAAGTCCAACGTGTGCCGCTGCTGGGCTTTCGAAATCCCCGGCTGCGGCTTGAGATGGAGAATCGGCGAATCGCCCGACCGCATGGTGACCCCTTGGAACGTCGCGGGCAGATAACCGCTTCCCCAGGCGGGCGGACCACCCTTCACGCTGCCGCCCGGATCGGGGAGGACGACGAAGGTCGGCAGATCGCGGTTCTCGCTGGAGAGGCCATACGCCACCCAGCTCCCGACGCTCGGCCGCCCCATCAGGATGCTGCCGGTGTTCATCTGATAGACGGACTGCGGATGATTCACGCTGTCCCCATTCAGGCTGCGAATCACGCACAGGTCGTCGGCACACTCCGCCAGGTGCGGCAGGAAGTCGCTGATTTCCAGGCCGCTATTCCCTCGCTTCTGAAATGGCTTGATGGGGCCGAGCAGCGGGTTCTGCGCCACCTTCCGCCGCGTCATCACCGGGCCAAAACTTTCCGGCAATGGCTTGCCGGCGAGCTTGATTAACTCCGGCTTCGGGTCGAGCAGATCGACGTGGCTCGGCCCGCCGTGCATGAAGAGCCAGATGACTCGCTTGACGCGGGGGGCGGGGGACTGGGGGCTAGGGGCTGGGGAAGAATGGGCAGAATCTGAGAGAAGAGAGGCTAGTGCGAGCGCTCCCATCCCGCCGCCGGCTTGGGCGAGGAACCGCCGCCGTGATGACGCCAAGTTATGGGGAGCCGGGGACATGGCAGCATTATAGCCGAGGGGAAATGCGGGGGTGAAACGGAATCTCGATTCGCGGGCGGTGTCAATCATGGTTCACTTCGGCGCTGCCGTAAGGTACGATGACAGGCGACCGTCGCTTCCCCCCATCCTGACCCCTTGGGAGTCAGCAACATGAAGTTTGCTCGCCCTTTGCCGCTACTTTTTCTCCTGGCTGGAGCCGCCGGCTCGTGTCTCTTTGCCGGCTGTTCTGGGCCGTCCGACGTGACAGCGAAACCGGTGGTGCCCGTGCAACTGACCGCCGTTGGGGAAGATGAGAAGAGCAAGGAACCGGCGAAAAAGCCCGCAGCGGAAGAGCCCAAGGCTGAGGAAAAGGAGGCCGAAGAGTCGAAGCAAGAGCCCAAGGCGGATAAACCGGCCACTAAAGAGGATGAGACGGAAAAGGCAGCTGGCAAAGAGGATAAGAAGAACGAAGGGGACGAAAAGAAGCCCCTCCGCAAGGCCAATCCCTTCCGCAACCGGACCGACTTCCCGGACTTTCCCAAGGGTCTGGACTGGCTGAATTCCAAAAAGCCGCTGACCAAAAAGGACCTCAAGGGGAAGATCGTCATCCTCGACTTCTGGACGTACTGCTGCATCAACTGCATGCACATCCTGCCGGAGCTCAAAATCCTGGAGAAGCAGTATCCCAACGAGCTGGTGGTCATCGGCGTCCACTCCGCCAAGTTCGACACCGAAAAGGACACCGAAAACATCCGCAATGCGATGCGCCGGCACGAGATCGAGCACCTGGTCGTCAACGACGCCGATCACAAGATTTGGGACAACCTGGGGGTCAGCAGTTGGCCCACGCTGATGCTGATTGACCCCGAGGGAAAGGTGCTGGGCGGGCACAGCGGCGAATTCAAAGCCGGCGACCTGGTGCCGGTGCTTGACAAGGCGATCGAATACTACCGGGGCGAAGGGCTGCTTGATGAGAAACCGTTCCCGGTGGACAACGTCTACAACTCCACCTCGCCATTGCTCTATCCCGGCAAAATCCTGGCCGATGAAGCCGGCAGCCGGCTGTTCATCAGCGACAGCAACCACAACCGGATCGTGATTGCCGGCCTCGATGGCAAGCTGATCGACGTCATCGGTTCGGGCACCATCGGCCGCGATGACGGGAGCTTCGCCACGGCGACATTCGACCATCCGCAGGGCTGCGTCGTCGACAAGAATACGCTGTACGTCGCCGACACGGAGAACCATTTGCTCCGCAAGGTGGACCTGAAGGCCAAAACGGTCACTACCATCGCTGGCGTCGGCCAGCAGGCCAAGCATCCCTGGCCAGGGCTCGACGAAGCGGAAGCCGGCGGCGATCTGCCCGAGCGGTTCGTCGGCAAGCCGCTGCAGACGGCTCTCAACAGCCCTTGGGACCTGTGGATCCACGATAAGGACCTGTACATCGCCATGGCCGGCGCGCATCAAATCTGGAAAATGCCCCTCGACGAATCGGAAATCGGCCCCTACTCCGGCAACGGACGCGAGGACGTCGTGGATGGCCCCCTGCTGCCGACGCGCCCCTATGCGAAAGGCTTCGCCTCCTTTGCCCAGCCCAGCGGCCTGTCGTCGGATGGCGAGTGGCTCTATGTGGCCGACAGCGAAGGGAGCTCTGTCCGAGCGGTGCCGTTCGATTCGACCCAGGAAGTGACGACCGTCGTGGGCACCGCGGAACTCCCCTACGGCCGGCTGTTTGAGTTCGGGGACGTGGATGGCGTGAAGGCCAAGGCCAAGTTGCAACATTGCATCGGGCTCACATTCGTCAAGGGCAAGATCTACGTCGCCGACACCTATAACAACAAGATCCGCGAAGTGGACGCCAAAAGCGGCACGGTCAAGACGCTGGCCGGCAAGGGCCGCAAGGAAAAGGGAAGCAGCGACAAGGACGGCACCTTCAGCGAACCCGCCGGGATCAGCCACGCCAAGGGGAAGCTCTACATCGCCGACACCAACAACCACTCCATCCGCACCATCGACCTGGCCGGCGGCAAGGTCGGCACGCTCGCCATCGCGGGCCTGAAAGCTCCCTCCGCTCCGAAGGTGGAGAAGAAGCCGAGCTTTCGCGGCGCGACTCCGGTCAAGTTGGAGCAGGCGAAGCTCAAGCCGGAGAAGAACGCCGTCAAGCTGCATGTCTCGCTGAAGGTTCCCGAAGGCTGGAAGATCAATGCCGAGGCCCCGATGTCCTACTGGCTCGATTCGACCAAGGAAGCCGGCCCAGCCGACCGCACGGCCTTCGGCAGAAAGAAGCTCGACAAGCCGGCGGCGGAGTTCGACGTGAGCGTGCCGGTGAAGGGGCAGGGCGAAGATGAAATCGCCGTCTCCCTCAACTACTATTACTGCGAGAAGGGGGATGACGGCGTCTGCAAGACCGGCTCTGTCATCTTCACCGTGCCCATCGCTATCGCCGACGACGGCAGCGGCGAGCCGGTGAAGCTCACGTACGAGATTCCGGAGTAAGCTCGTTCACTAGCCCGACGCGCCAGCGAGGGAGTTGGACGTTGCGCCGGTGCAAAACGCAATTCCCTCGCTGGCGCGTCGGGCTAGTGTCTGCTGAAACCAGATGAACACCTTGAGGCCTCCGTGGCGGACATCAACCAGACGGCGAAGAAGATCATCGCCAACGTCGAGAAGGCGATCGTCGGCAAGCGGTCGCAATTGATCCTGTCGCTGGTCGCCTGGCTCTGCGAAGGGCACATCCTGCTGGAGGACGTGCCGGGCGTCGCCAAAACGATGCTTGCTCGTGCTCTCGCCCGCAGCCTGGGTTGCACCTTCAAACGGATCCAGTGTACCCCCGACCTGCTGCCGACGGATGTCACCGGCACTTCCGTCTTCAACCAGAAAACCACCGAGTTCGAGTTCCGCCCCGGCCCCGTCTTCGCCCATGTCCTGCTGGCGGACGAAATCAACCGCACCACGCCGCGCACCCAGGCCGCTCTCCTCGAAGCCATGGGCGAAAGCCGCGTCACGGTGGACGGCACCACGCACCAACTCGGTCCGCCATTCCTGGTCATCGCCACGCAGAACCCGGTGGACCACGAAGGGACCTTTCCGCTCCCCGAAGCTCAGCTCGACCGCTTCCTCATGAAGTTCAGCCTCGGCTATCCCACGATGGAGGACGAGCTGAAGATGCTGGAGATGCTGCAGCACTCCCATCCCATCGATTCGCTGGAGCCGGTCGTCACCGCGGAGGAGCTCGTCGCCTGCCAGCGGGCCTGCCGCGAGGTCTATGTCGATGACAAGGTCCGCCGCTACCTCATGCAAATCGTTCACGACACCCGCAGCCACGAGGACGTCAGTCTCGGCGGCAGCCCGCGGGCCTCCATCGCCATGTTCCGCACCTCGCAAGCCATGGCCTCGCTCCGCGGCCGCAACTTCGTCCTCCCCGACGACGTGAAGCGGGTCGCCGGCCCCGTCCTCACCCACCGCATGATCCTCAGGCCCGAAAGCCGCCTCCGCAAAATCACCCCCGGCTCCGTGGTCGATGAAATCGTCGCCGACATAGCCGTCCCCGCCATCAGCGAAACGGGAACGGCAGCTGCTCAGCAATAAGAAACAAAAGAGGGATGGCCACAAGAGGGCGCAAAAAGGCACAAAAAAGATTCGCAAGAGCATCTCCCTTTTTGTGCCTCTTCGTGCCTTTTTGCGGCCAATCCCCGCCGTGTCTTCCCTGTTTTCCGTGTTCCATTTCTTCTTCGATAAATGATCTGGTACGCCGGCGCGATTCTGATTCTCCTCTTCGCGCTCATTTTCAAGTTGAGCCTGCTGGCGTACGCCATGTATGCGCTGCTCGCCGTGCTGCTCGTCAGCCGCTGGCTCACTCGCTCCTGGGCCAACAGCCTCTCGGCCAAGCGGCAGGTGGATCGGCTCGAAGCAGAGGTGGGAGACACCGTCTCGGTCGAGCTGACGATTGAGAACCAGGGCAAGCTCCCCATCGCCTGGGTCCTGCTCGAGGACCTGCTGCCGCGGGAGGCCCTGATGTATGACCCGCCGCGGCTCGCTGTCACCGGCCGCCGCATCGAGCTGACCATGATCAAGCCCCGCGGCATCAAGACCATGCTCTACCAGCTCACCTGCAACCGCCGCGGCTATTACCAGCTTGGTCCGCTGGTGCTGGAGACCGGCGACCTGTTCGGTCTCCATCGCCGCTACCGCGTCGCCACCGAGCCGCAGTTCCTGATGGTCCTTCCCAAGGTGATGCCGCTGGCCGGATACGAAGTCGTCTCCAAGCGGCCCATCGGCGAAGTTCGGATGACCTACCGCCTCTTCGAGGACCCCACCCGCATTGCTGGCGTCCGGGCCTATGAGCGGGGGGACCCGCTCAACCGCGTCAGTTGGAAAGCGACCGCCCGCACCGGCCAGCTTCACAGCAAGGTCTACGAACCGTCCACCGTCGTCGGGGCCACCATCCTGCTCGACTTCCACAAATCGTCGCACTCCAAAAAGGGGGAGCCGCACCGCAGCGAGCTGGCCATCACCGCGGCTGCTTCCATCGCCAACGCCGTCTACTTGATGGGGCAGCAGATTGGCCTGGTCACCAACGGGCGAGATGCGGCTGACCGCATCCGCACCGAAGGCTGGACCGGCGACGTCCGGACCCGCGCCGCCGCAAAAGCCTCCGCCGGCATGAAGGACAAGAGCGACCGCCTGGAGCCGCTCATCGTCCAAACCCGCCGCGGTGCCGAGCAACTGATGCAGATTCTCGAAACCCTGGCCCGCGTCGAGCTCACCGACGGCCTCACCCTCCCGCAGCTCATCGTGGAAAGCACCAGCCGCATGCCGCGGGACGCCTCCGTGATCGTCATCCTGCCGAAAGTGACGATGGAAACGGCCATTGCCCTGGGCGAGCTCCGCCGCCAGGGCTACGCCATCACCGCCGTCATCAACGCCTTTGAAGAGGACGACTTCGCCCACGTTTCCGGCCCCCTCCTCGCCTACGGCATCCCCACCCGCCACCTCAAGGACGAACAGGCGGTCGTCGAAGTCTGCCGGCAGTACATGCTGCGGTAGCGATTACTTGGGTGGCACGCCCACGGCTTTGCGTGGGCGTGAACCGGTGCCAACTACGCCCTTAACCGCCCCGACCCCCGTCCACACCGTCCCTCGCCCTATAAGCGACTTATCAGGGGTGATTATTCATGAATTCACACGCTCCATTTTGCGTGAATCAGCGATTCACACCGGCTCGCAACTCCTTATCCCGCAGCCACTTCCGCTGATTCATGCCTCCGGTCCCGCCCTGAATCAACCAGTTTTTTGATTCACGCAAATCCTCGCTATTCCGGGGGATGTATCCGCGAAAATATAAGCTGTTTTTCAAACACAGCTACACAATAGCCCAGCCTCTTAGCGGCACATTCTCTTCCCTTACGACCAAATTGCCAAAGAACACACCCTCCCTGGCCTTCGCGCGCGGCTCTGCCGCCTGTTCCCGTATTGTATACAACTGTTCTAGTCCTGTCAAGAGTCGCCGCCAAGATTTTTTTCCTCAGCCGCGGCAGCGGCGTTAGAACCAAGCCCACGGCGCAAGCCGTGGGAAAGACGCGATAGTGGGACGGGAGCCCCGGCAGGGGCGATGGAAGAACGGCGATGGGACGCCGCGTCGATTTGGGACAATTCCGCAACGGCCCGCCGACATTGTCGATCCGCCCCGCCGCGATTTCTTTCGCCCCTGCCGGGGCTTTGAACGCACTCTGCCCTCGTACCCACGGCTTGCGCCGTGGGCTGAAATCTGCCGCCGCTACCGCGGCTACTATTGGTGGCATAACCCAACGGTGCGACGGCAATTCACCATTCTCAGCCGCGCAGCGGCGGCGCTCGTGGCTAAACGCCTGGAGCCGTCCAGGTGTCGCCGCTGCGCGGCTGCATGGCACGCGGGGACGGCGCTGCGTGGGTTTACGTCCACTTTGCCTTGAGCCCGGAACGGGCGGCGCTAAGGTAGCCCAGGGCGCAGCCCTGGGTACGGAAGAAGCGAGCGCCCGAAGCCCTGAAAGGGCGCGCTAGGTCGGTTGGACAGCACCTCATCATTAGCGCGCCCGTTCCGGGCTAAGAGAGGAAACCAGCCGCGGAGCGGCAAATTGTCGCCTTTCGCTCCGCGAAAATGGCGTGGTTTTGCGGAGCGAAAAGCGAAAAGGCAACAGCGGCACCCGGGAGGCCAAACCCCGAGACATC